>ONIO01000125.1 GCA_900317915.1 uncultured Lachnospiraceae bacterium
GCCATGGAGGAGCGGCAGAGAGAAATCCAGGAGTATCTCATCTCCGTAAGCCAGGATCTCTCTAGACAGATTCAGGAAGGAGCTACCTATGGCGGACAGAAGAACTATCTCTAATCCGGTTCAGTTCCTTCATAAGAAAACTATGGATGAAGGAATTGCAAAGAGCAGTAGAACGATTCCTGACAGAAGAACTATCTCTGAGGAATTAGAAAAGTACGGATATGTATTCTCTATGAAGAAAAGTATCCTCCTCTATCTAGGCACCATGTTTGTGATGATTGCCCTCGGGCAGTATTTTAAACTGCAATTCATTCCTCAGATGATAGTGATTCTATTTACAGCACTTCTCCTGCCACTCTTTATGAAGAATTCACTTCGTAATCGCTATAACCAGAGGAGATTCTCAGACTTGAATCTCTATATGGAACAGTTTCTTTATTCCTTCCAGAAGAGCGGTAAGATTCTAACCACATTAGAAGAAGTAGCAGATCTCTTTCCCCAAGGGGAATTCCACGACACCATTCTTGAAGCAATTCAGGTGATTACCAATACCTATGATGAGAAAAATGTGGAGGCCAAGGGCCTTCGCATCATTGAATCCGCCTATCCCAATGGGACACTGTCCAATATCCATCGTCTAGCACTGAATGTGGAAGAGGATGGTGGAGAGTATCAAACCAGCATCCGACTCCTCTTAGAGGCGAGACAGATGTGGGCGGATCGTAACTATGCCTTATTAAAAGAGAAACGTCATCAGAGGAATCGAGTCATGCTGTCTATTCTGACCACGCTATTCTTATGCGCCATGATTGGCTACATGGGAGAGCGGCTAGACATGGCAGTGAGTGGGAATATAGTCTCCCAGGTGATGACAGTGATTGTTCTATGTGTGGATCTCTTTATCTTCTATCGTGCAGATAAGAAGTTTGCACAGGACGATGCCATAGAGGAAAGAGATGCAATCAAGGATATCCTAGAGTCTAAGGAGAATCTCAAAAAGTATAATCCGAAGAATCCATTGGATCGGATGGGTATTCGAATTGCAAGAAAGCGGGTTACCAGACAGATGGAGAAGGACTTTCCCAAGTGGCTGATGCAGGTCTCATTGCTTCTACAGACGGAGAATGTACATATGGCGATCTACAGAAGCTACAGCCAGCCTTATCTTAACTTCCTGTCGGATTACACTCTTCCAGAGGTGCACTCCACCATGAAGATGCTGTACTCCCTGTCAGAGGGAAAGGGTGCAGAGGCCAGTGTCCAGATCGCAGAGGTAATTAAGCGTAATCACGAGATTATGGATCGCAGTGCCAAGCTTTCCAATGAGGATGCTATGGCTGGAATGCAGGTGCTCTTTTTAGCACCACAGATCACAGGAGGCCTGAAGATGCTGGTGGATATGGTGCTATTATTCACGGTTTATATGGTTCAGCTAGGTAATGGGGTATAAGTATGGATAGTGTAGTAAAGGCATTTCTAGGGTTCGCCACTGACACCGCAACAAGAATCAGTAATAGTAATTTTTCAGAGAGTGTCATCCAGGCTTGTAAGGAGGATGCGGCAGCAGAAGGCTATCAGTGTCAGGTGGAATTGGTGCGACCAAGTGATCGTCAGAGACCGACCTATGGAACATTGACTTTGACTTATCCCTTCCGGATTCCTCTTTTGTCCTTTGAGACCAGAGAGACGGTAACCGAGGATATCCTATAGGAAGTGGGAGGATATCCTTCAAGGGATAGATGAAATATCTACTGATCAAGAATGTATGGATAAATAGAAATGGGATACCTAGGGCCTAAGAACCTATTGGTAAGGATAAATGGGATTCCTAGGGGTTAAAAACTTATTGGTAAGGATAAATGGGATACCTAGAGGCTAAGAACCTATTGGTAAGTAGAAATGGGATAGTAAAAAGGAGAATGGATGAAAGAATTTATACAGGAATATGGACTCTCCCTTGTATATGCAGTTTTGGGAATTGTATTCATTGCTATCTTCTGGCAGATGATTAATGGATTCAGTATCTAGAAAGAGAAGATTTCACCATGAGAGAAATAGTAGAAGAATATGGCGGTCTGATCTTAGGCTGCATAGGAGCAGGACTAATCATTGCTCTATTTCTTGGAGTATTAATAGGTCCCTTTACTGGTCTAATCAGTCAGTGGACGATGCGGTATCTGTAAGAAAGCAGGCATAAGAAGGATAAAGTCTAGAAATAAA
>ONIO01000121.1 GCA_900317915.1 uncultured Lachnospiraceae bacterium
TTACCTTGCTTCCTTACATGAATCTTCATTTAAGGGTAAGGCAAAGATATTATCTCGAATCTGAGACAGCATGCGCTCCAGTTCTGAGACGTCTTGGTCTGATAAATGAGCTAGCAGCAATGCTTCGAATTTTTTACGACTAGATTGGACATAGGCCCGATGTTCCAGGGCCTTATCTGTGGATTCGATAATCTTATTTCTGTGATCTGTATCACAAGTGTGGGTGGTAACGAAGCCATTTTTCTCCAGACGAGACACCAGCCCAACAATGGTTGGGTGAGAGACCTGCATGGCCTTCTCGATCTCTCTCTGAGACATCTGTCCATCATTTTCATACAGTAGGCGTAATACGCCGGCCTGTGAAAAGGTCAGATTCCATTCCTTTAGAGAGAGGTCAAACTGATGGCGTGTCCGATCATTAATCAGCTTCAGATACTCGAAAACCTTGGTTCCTTCCATGGTTCCTCCATCTATTACTATAATCTGTAGCGTACTACAGAAAACTTGTAGCGTGTTACATTTTAGCACTTATTTTTTAGAAATATAAGGCCTAATTTCATATTTAAGAGAATCTTCACAAACTTTTAGATCGCTGGTGATAAAACATAAGGATACTATGGGTAAAAATATAGATCGTCCCAATAAAAAGCATGGTCTATATTTCAAAGAATGGAATCAAATGAAGTTGGAAATTATGCAAGAATTACCAAATTGGATTGGAAACGTGCCCGTATTTTTCATGGAAAATAAAAACAAATCCGTGTATAATGACTTTTGGATTGTAAAATAATTAGTATTGGATGATATCGGAGGCAACACAAATGATCGAATGGAAAAATCTCGATACATTAGCTTCTTATAAGGAATTGACCCAGTTACCAAAGGTTGATTTGACAGAAGCAATGAGTGGCGCAAATGGTGCGGCTCGTGTACAGAACTATAGTGTGAAGGCTGCAGAGGGATTCACTTATAACTATGCAGCAAAGGCTGTAAATGATGATATCCTTGCTTCTCTTAAGAAGCTGGCTGAGGAAGCACAGCTTGCAGAGAAGTTCGAGGAATTATATAACGGTGCGGTTGTTAATACTGGCGAGAATCGTCTGGTTCTCCACCATATGACACGTGGTCAGCTGGGCCAGGCTGTTATAGCTGATGGCGTTGACAAGCGTACATTCTATGTAGAGCAGCAGAATCGTATCGCTGACTTTGCGAATAAGGTTCACGCTGGTGAGATCGCAAATGCCAAGGGTGAGAAGTTCACAACTGTAGTTCAGATCGGTATCGGTGGTTCTGACCTGGGCCCTCGTGCGATGTATATGGCACTTGAGAATTGGGCTAAGAAGATGGGCACATTCAAGATGGAAGCAAAGTTCATCTCCAATGTAGATCCTGATGATGCATCTAGCGTACTGAACTCTATCGATGTGGCACACTCCCTGTTCGTACTGGTATCTAAGTCTGGTACTACACTTGAGACTCTGACCAACCAGGCATTCGTAATGGATGCACTGAAGAAGGAAGGCTTAGATCCTGCAAAGCATATGATCGCAGTTACATCTGAGACCTCTCCAATCGCACATAGCGATGACTTTCTAGATGCATTCTTCATGGATGACTATATCGGTGGACGCTACTCCTCCACATCTGCAGTTGGTGGCGCAGTTCTGTCACTGGCATTCGGACCAGAAGTATTCGCAGCATTCCTTGAGGGCGCAGCAGAGTCTGACAAGCTGGCAACAGAGAAGGATCCAATGAAGAACGCAGCTATGCTGGACGCTCTGATTGGTGTATACGAGAGAAATGTAATGGGTTATCCTACTACAGCAGTTCTGCCATACAGCCAGGCACTGATGTGAGCCAGGAACCAATGGTCAGCACTCCTTCTATCAGCTCCTTCACCAGGGAACTAATATCACACCATTGCAGTTCGTAGGCTTCAAGAAGTCTCAGATCGGCAATGATGTAGAGATCCAGGGCAGCACCAGCCAGCAGAAGCTCTGTGCGAATGTAGCAGCACAGATCGTAGCTTTCGCTTGTGGTAAGAAGGACGAGAATAAGAATAAGAACTTCAAAGGAAATCGTCCATCCTCTATCCTGATCGGTGAGGAAGTTAATCCTAAGACTGTAGGAGCACTTCTTGCACACTTATGTTCCAGGGATTCCTGTGGAATGTTAACTCCTTCGACCAGGAAGGTGTTCAGCTGGGTAAGACCCTGGCTAAGAAGGTTCTCGCAGGCGAGACCGAAGGCGCTCTGACAGAGTATGCGAAGCTTCTTGAGATCTAATTCATAATAAAAAATAAACCGAGCTACGGATGGGATGCAGATAAGCATCCCAATCAGCAGTCGGTATAAAGAAAATCCCCGGTGGACGGGACTGCTAGGATGCAGGCCGTCCGCCGGGGATTCTTGGGTTATGGGAAAACTACTCTTCAGAGAAAGTGAAGACGTCCTTATAGTCTTCTTTAAATACATCGAATACAGCGGTCAGAACTTCGTCATCCTCAACACTGTAAATCATGCCTTCCTCTGGGCCATCTGTAATGTACTCGACAATAACTACATGTCCGCCAGGATTATAAAACACTTCCTCTAAATAGTGATACTCTACATCGTTCCCCTCTTCGTCGTGGAGGACGATGATATTATCCTTGTAAGATTCATTATTAGCCATGATTCACTCCCAATTTGTTCTATATGCCTAGATATGAGGAATAGGAAGGATTCATCCCCAATCTAGAAATCGGTTTACATTTCTGTCTACTATTGTAACGAAATAGAGGAGAAGTTGGAAGAGGGGACAAATGTATAAAAGGGGGATGTTTAGAAAAACTTAAGAATTGAAAATGTGAGAATTATACCGCGGCTGTAGTCTGATTATGTATAATTAATAGAATAGAAGTTAGGACTATGACTTACGGATAAATAGATGATTAAGTGTGAGGTCGAGAGTGATACCAATTACAATTATTGTTCCAGTTCATAACTCAGAGAAGTATGTTGGACAGGCATTAGAAACAATTGAAAAACAAAGTATCGGGATGGAGAACTTGCAGGTAATAATTGTGGATGATTGCTCTTCGGATCGCTCTCTATCCATATTACAGGAGTTCGAACAGAGATATCCAGATCAAGTGGTACTAATTCCTCTTAAAGAGAATGTCAAGCAAGGAGCGGCTAGAAATATTGCGCTTCAATATGCTACTGGG
>ONIO01000115.1 GCA_900317915.1 uncultured Lachnospiraceae bacterium
AGAGCATGATATCCGGTTCTTTGAATTTGATATCAGAGCCCTCAAGCATCTTCTGGTAGAGGGCACGAAAGTCTGGTGTGTCCTCAGGCAGACAGTTTCGATCGATGGATCTAGAGAAGGCACCCCAGGAGAGATCCTTATGGAGGAATTCTAACAGTGGCTTATTCTCTTGCAGAGCATTTAGGATATGATCGATGATAAAAAACATATCCTCCTCAACAGAGAGGTTGCGCTGTTCCTTCTTGATCTTCTTCTCTAAGTCCTTATAGGCATTATTAAAAAGCTCTGAAGCCTTATAGATCACTAAGCGATTACGGATATCATACTTATCCTTGAAGTAGAGGTAGAAGGTACCCTTAGCAACCCCTGCTCGCTCCGCGATATCAGAGACGGAGGTCTTACTAACGCCTCGCTCGATAAATAAATCAAAAGCCTTATTCAAAAGTGATTCACTTTTTTGCTTTTTGTTCAGTTCAACTTTTCCCATGAAGATCCCCTTTACGATTCTTAGGAAACCAAAATGCAGTAATAGGGTTCCTAAATTTGCTTTTATTATATCAGATTTTGTAGAGTTATAGGCATATCTGGCTGATTAAATTTTAATAAAATGACGAATGGACATAAATCTTTCATAAAGGAAAAACATAGGACGTGTTATACTGTAGGATAAGATATGCTGTAGGATAAGTTATACTGTTTGTAGTTGTATTTATAAGGAGGAGTTATGGCACATCAATCATTACAGGATGAGATGCGTGAGAATGCAGTAGACCAGCGCATGAAGGAGAATAAGAGAGCGATGGAGATAGAGAGAGAAGAGGGAAAGGGCCGCCGTGTCATCCGGGCACTGGTGATTATCGCCCTGATTCTAATCCTTGGAGGCTTCTGCATCCATCAATTTGTCCTCCGCCCAGCGAAGAAGATGGTAGCGGAGAAGATTACAGAGAATGTACTAGAGCAGGCTCTGACCCAGGCAGGTGTCACAGAGGATGTGTCCGAGAAGGCCAAGGAGATCATGGACTCTATGTCCTCTGAGGATAAGGCGAAGGTGGAAAAGATTGTGGACCAGCATGCATCTGTTGCAGAGATTACAGAGGCAGGTAAGATCTATAAGAGCCAAGGGACAAGTGGTCTAAAGGAATATGCCAAGGAGAATCTCACAGAGGATGAGATGAAGGAGATTCGGGGTCTCTATGATAAGTATAAGGACACAGTGCTGGAGCAGTAGGCGCTGAGAAGCAGGGTATGAGGTAGATATATGCAGCAGTCTTTGCGAGAGATTTTATTACAATTACAGAAGGGCGAGATGGACCTAGACCAGGCCGAGCTCCTGCTGAAGGAGGAGCCTGTTGCAGATCTAGGCTATGCCAATCTGGATCTCAATAGACGCCACCGCCAGGGCATGGCAGAGGTGATCTATGGGGCTGGAAAGACTGCGGATCAGATCGCTGGCATTATAGATACCATGTGGAGCCGTGGCCAGGGAACCTTACTTGTTACCCGTATAGATCCTGATAAATATAAGGCGGTGGCAGATTTTCTGCCTTCGATGGAAGAGGATGCAGCAGCTGATGCCGGAAATCTTACGGATGGTTTACATTTACACAAAGAAGAACTCCATTATCATAAGGAGGCCTCTTGCCTCATTATAGGAAAGCTGCCGGAGCCGAAGTCCAAGCGGCGGATTGTGGTTGCTACGGGTGGTACCTCGGACATCCCCGTGGCAGAGGAAGCGGCTCTGACTATTGAAGTGGCAGGCTATCATGTGACTAGACTCTACGATGTAGGGGTGGCAGGCATCCACAGGGTGCTATCTCATATGGATGACATCATGACAGCCGATGTGATTATCGCCTGTGCAGGAATGGAAGGAGCTCTAGCTAGTGTCATCGGCGGACTTAGTGACTGCCCTGTAATTGCAGTGCCAACCAGTGTAGGCTACGGCGCATCCTTTGGCGGGGTGTCAGCCCTTCTCTCTATGCTGAATTCCTGCGCCAGTGGCGTCACCGTGGTGAATATCGATAATGGATTCGGCGCGGCTATGGCTGGCATCAAGATGCTGAGACGGTGTGATATAACCGATGTGAATAAGTAATCGCAGAAAAGAGAGACTTGTGGAAAGGTAGGAGCTGCCTATGAAAATCTTATACCTAGACTGTCAGATGGGTGCGGCTGGAGACATGCTATCGGCGGCGCTCCTTGACCTCTTAGCAGAGCAGAGAGCCATGGATGGCCAGAGGAAGGAGAGCCAGATTCGTAGTCTCATAGAGGAACTGAATGGCCTTGGCATCCCTCAGGTTCACTTCCTATCTGAGAACACTAAGAAGTGCGGCATCATGGGACTGCATCTTAAGGTTCTAGTGGATGGCGTGGAAGAGGGCACGATGTACCTAGAGCATCCAGAGGACCTGGGGCATAATCAGACACATTCAAAGGAGCCGGATCATAGAGAGCACCAGGACCATCCTCACAGCAGAACCCTAGCGGAGATTCGACAGATCATCCAGGATATGACCATCTCTCCAAGGGTTCGAGACCGGGTGTGTCAGGTCTATGATAGGCTGGCAGCAGCAGAGAGCAAGGCTCACGGTCTACCAGTAGCAGAGGTCCACTTCCATGAGGTAGGTATGCTAGATGCCATCGCAGACATCTCTGCAACCTGCTACCTATTAGAGGCTCTAGATGTGGATCAGGTGCTTTCATCCCCTGTTCGAACAGGTTTCGGTCACGTCCATGCAGCCCATGGCATTATGGATATCCCAGCTCCGGCAACAGCTTATCTA
>ONIO01000113.1:0-1231 GCA_900317915.1 uncultured Lachnospiraceae bacterium
GTTAGAAACATGGCTGTCATTACGAAGTCCAATCCCTTAGTTTCAAATGGGATAAGGCCTCCAATTACTGCACCCATGAATGCACCGAAAACCCAATAGATCTGGTCCAAAAAGGATACCCAGAAGTAGAACCAACCCTTGTCCACATGGGCTGGAAGCTTTGCTGTGTAATTCACCGCGAATGTCTCGTCAGATGTGGTGTATATCAAGTAGAATTTCTTACGACCAGTTCCATGATACTTGTGAAGCATGGATAGACCATAGAAGAGATGGCGAGAGCCTACCATGAGAGCTGTCACGAAGGCAGCCATTGGATGAAAAGCACTTGCCAGGATTGAAACCATTAAGAACTCCATGGATCCAGTGTAGATGATGAGTGCCGTTACAACTGGAAGCCAGATGGGGAATCCATTGGTTCGACTGAGGACACCGTAGCTTATTCCTAAGAATATATACCCAGCCATCACTGGAATTGTCATGGGAAATGCTGCTTTTAATGCAGCTGATTGAATGTGTTTTTTCATGTTAAGTCTTTTTCTTCCTGTTTGTTTTTTGTGGCATGTTACTTAAAACCTATGAGGATACCTGTATTAGGACGTTAATATATTTTATTGAGGCATTCATACATTTTTATTGAGGCATTCATACACTTTTCATTAAGGTGTAAATACATTTTTATTGAGGCGTTAATACATATTAAATCACTAGGAAAACTATAACATATAAATTTGGACCTAGTCTACCTCCATCAGGGCTTTCTTTAATTGTGTTTCGACCACATCGGATAAATAAATGCAAAAGGGCTATGCATAAAGATTTGCCTAAACTTGTGTATGACCCAAAACTGAATTACAGAAGAAAAAAGGCTAGTTTGTAACAAGTTAGTTAGGATTTGATCGCGAAATATTATTTTTTCATGCTTGAAATGAATAAAAAATAGCCTTTTGGACATGGAAATCTGGATATGGGCGAAACATACTATTAAGCATATTGCCCTGTATCATCCAAATTTAAATTAGAGGCGAAATAGGGTGAAACAGCAACATAATATAGGTAGTGGACCCTTAAAGATTCGAAACTACTCCGTTCCTGTAGATAAGATTCAGGCCCTTTGTATCTCAAGTACTGCAGTTGGACATCTCATGAAGAGAGCGTCTGTAACTGCAGTCAATGTAGGTGGAGAAGATGATGACATGGATGGACAGTGGCTACTTCCAGCCATTTTAGATAA
>ONIO01000113.1:1266-5458 GCA_900317915.1 uncultured Lachnospiraceae bacterium
AGTCAACTACCCCGACCTAAGCTATCGCTTTGAGGTCGGAGCTTGTAACTGCCCTGTGGTATAGCGGATAAATCCTCCCACATTTAGTCGTTTAACATTACTGCTAAAAGTGGCGTTACATCGTAGGCACGTTGACACGTACCTGTACTACAGAGATTTACTCCGTAGCAACTGCATCAGGTACTAATAGTTCTATTCCCATACGATGCAGATTCATAGCTCCAATGCGGTCATCGTTAGATTTATAACCACAGTTTTTACAACAGAAAAAATGCATTTTCTTGTTGCGGTTAGTCTTTTCTGTATGACCACATTTAGGACAAGTTTGGCTTGTATAAGCAGGATTAACCTTTTCTACAAGCTGATGATGCTTTAAGGCTTTGTAAGATAGTTTCTGTTCTAAATCATAGTAAGACCATGATACGGAAACATAACGGTCTTTAACCTTAACTCTTTCAGTAGCAGAACGGATACCACTTAAATCTTCAATGACAAACAAAGTACCAACGGGATTATTCTCAACGAGTGCCTTTGATACACAATGGTTTACATCCTGCATCCAACGGTTTTCTCGCTGACCGATAGCCTTCATTCGTCTACGGGATGATGGCACGTTTTTGTTTAACGACATTACCCTCATAAAATACAGATTTTCCATTACTATCATATGTTGCAGCAAGAAATCTGATTCCACGGTCTATACCAACAACATTAGAAACTTCTGATTTTTTAAGTTCAGTAATTTCGTATGTTACAGGTATATGCAAATAAAACTTATTATGTTTATTCACAAGCTTCGCAGTGCCAAACTTACAGTTGTCAGAAAAATATTGTTCAAAGCCATTTTTATAGAAAGCAACCTTGATACGACCATTCAATGTATTAACAGAAAATATATCGTTTTTTGTATTAAGCGAATAATCCCTGTTCCATGCAAGGTCTAATTGAGGAAGTCTAAATACAGGCTTTATCCACTCTTTCTGATTTTCGAGAATGGTCTTGTATTTAGCAATAACTGTTCGTACACAAGAAACTGCCATCTGAGAACGGAGACCATAAATTTCACGGACTTGATAGTAAGTATCTTTCTGTACACTATAACGACTAAGATTATGTGTTTTGTATATGTATTCAGACACATAATTACAAGCATCAGAATAAGCCTTCATGGTATCGCAGAGTATCTGCTTATCAAAAGGATTTACTAAAATCTGAAGTTTTGCTGTAATTGTCTGCTCCATATACAATACCTACTTTCTTCGCCAAAATTATTATATCATATGTTTTGGCGAAGAGCAATGTTGCATAAAGAAAATACGCCGCTAAAACGGGCATTCCTCCCACGACTTACAGAAGTCGGGGCTTCCTTCCCTGCGGCGTTGGTGAAGACTGGGGCAGTACATATCCTGGCATCTACCATTGGCACCACCTATATGGTTCCTGCCATGGAAGTGAGTGAGATAGAATCGCTGAAGAAGGAATTCGGAAGGTCAGATTCGTTCGTTTTAGGTGAGGGGGCGAGAAGAATAATAGCAACATTTCCATAGTGTTAGATAATTGACAATAGGGTATAATAATTTCTGATAAGAATAAAGGGTTCATAGAAACGGGGCTATGATGAAGAAGTCGAGTTGGTGCCACGTAATAGCTAAAATTGCTGGAATTGTTCTACTTCTAGGAACTATTGTCGCGATTGTATTTGTCCTACATCCGATAAAGTCCAGCCGTCATCCGGCAAGTGATGGAAATGAACAGAGATATAGTTCGACAAAGGATACGTCTGCTTCCAATAAAGATAGATCAAAAGGAGAATCCTTAGATGCAAAAGGCAATGCATCGAATAAAAAAGGAGATTCTTCTAAAAAGAATAGTAAGAAAAAAGTCTCTTACATCAATAAAGAAGGAAGTGATCTAACCACACGAATTCGTGTTCCTGAGGGATTCACCCGTATTGATGTTACGGATGGAAGCTTTGCTGCATACCTACGAAGCTATCCCCTAAAGCCTGCCGATAGTCCCCTTCTCTTATATGATGGAAGTGAGAAAGCGAATCAGGCAGATCATGTGGCTATCTTTTCTCTACCAATCGAGAATGCTGATTTACAGCAATGTGCAGATTCTATCATGCGAATCTATGCTGAGTATTATTACAGTAAGGGCCAGTACGATCAGATTGGTTTTCATTTCACTAATGGATTCTATGCCGAATATGCAAAGTGGCGCCAGGGATATCGGATTCTGGTGAAGGGAAATACCGTGTCCTGGGTCAAGTCGGCAGAGGCCAGTGACTCTTATGAGAGCTTTGAGAAGTATCTGCATGTAGTATTTAATTATGCAGGAACGGCATCCATGCAATCGGAAGCCAGCCCGATTTCTATAGATGAATTGCAGATCGGAGATGTGTTTCTGAAGGGTGGAAGCCCGGGGCATGTAGTGATGGTAGTGGACATCTGCCAGAATGAAAAGGGAGAGAAGGCCTTCCTTTTGGCACAAGGCTACATGCCGGCCCAGGAATTCCATATATTAAAGAATCCGAAGTATAGCGAAGAGCCTTGGTACTACGCCGATGAGGTCACCTATCCCTTTAAGACGCCAGAGTACACCTTCCAAGAGGGCAGTCTGATGCGATTGAATTACTAGATTTCAATAATTTTAATGGCTAGAACCTAGGGGCTAATCCATAGGTTACCGAATAACGGTAGAGAAGTCTGCAGGTACATTCAAGACTCGCTCGCGAGTCTTGCGCGCCGGATTCGGGTCTGCTTCAGTAGACAAATTCCTGTCCGAATCCGTGCGCATCCTCGCGGAGCGTTTAACGCAGTCGGAGCTTGTACCCCGACTGAGTTAAAATGTGTTTTTTTATGAAGATATGTGTGCTAGACATATAAAACTAATGAAAACAGTAAAGTAAGAATTATAAAGTGTGTTTTTATTAAACACAATGCGAAATAGACACATGAAAAGAATAGAATTTGTTCAAATCAAGACACGACAAGAATAGATTGGGCTTACATTATATGTTTATTTCACAAATAACATGATTTATACACATTTTAGAAATCTAGAAAGCTTACCAGATGTGGTTTCGTATGTCTATCACACATATTCATACTTTTAAACACACCATTGCATATCCCGAATATTGGTAAATGGTAAATAACCCGCCACCCTCAATAAAAATGCCGCCCCAAAGGGCGGCGAATATTGCTAGACTCAATGCCGTATGTCTAATCTGAATAAGAAAAAAAGGAGACACAAACCCACCTCTATGTCACCCGGTCAGTACGTCCCAGTCAGTACGTCCCAGTCAGTACGTCCCATTCAAACATCATCTAGAACAACCTTAATCACTCCAATATTATGTTCAGAAAAACAAACAATAAAGCATATCGGGGGGTGCGGACAATGTACAGGATTTAATCATTGATATAAATCCGTAAGAGCAATCCTGTTATGGTTCCAGAGAATGTGAAGTTCGAAGTTATTTACCAATGAGGGCCAGTTATCCTTGAAAATAGTCCCAAATGGGGGTAAACTCCATAAGGATATTTAAGAAGATAAGGAGTCTATTTATGGACAGAATTTGTGTCGTAGGTATAGCAGGTGGTAGTGCATCTGGTAAGACTACAATCGTCTCTCAGATCAAAGAAGCCTTTGGAGATGACATCGTAGTAATCAGCCATGATTCCTATTACAAGGCCCATGACGAGTTGCCTTTTGATGAGCGCTCTCGTTTAAATTATGATCACCCGAATTCTTTTGATACAGAATTAATGGTGGAGGATATTAAGAAGCTGAAGAATAATCAGGAGATCGACGTTCCTGTTTATGATTACACCATTCACAATCGCACTGACCAGACGGTTCATGTGATTCCTAAGAAGGTGATCATCGTTGAGGGGATTCTCATTTTAGAAAATGCAGACCTTCGCGATATGATGGATATCAAAGTTTTCGTTGAGACTGATGCAGATGAGAGACTGATGAGACGTATCCGTAGAGACGTGTCTGAAAGAGGACGCTCTGTAGATTCTATTCTCAATCAGTATGCACAGACAGTAAAGCCTATGCATGAGCAGTTTGTGGAGCCATCTAAGAAGTATGCTGATCTCATCATCCCACGTGGTGGCGAGAATCTGACAGGCATCAATATCCTGATGGAGCATCTGAAGTCTATGCTTCACTAAGTCTT
>ONIO01000111.1 GCA_900317915.1 uncultured Lachnospiraceae bacterium
ATGTAATGTAATAAATGCCCCAGTTGATGGCTGGGTTTATATTCTAGGAGGTGTGTTCAATGAGTAGAGATGATAAGAAGGAAGTCATGGTTGGAACAGATCGAGAGTGCGCCCGTGCCCATGGTCTGGCAGAGTATATGCTGGACTTTTTGGAGGAGTGTCCGACTGCATTTCATGCCATTGGTAAGGTCCGAGAAGTGCTTCTGTCTGCTGGATATAAGGAACTATCTGAGGGCAGCCGCTGGGAGCTTGCAGAGGGTGGTAAGTACTTCGTCGTACGTAATGAATCCTCTGTCATTGCCTTTCGTATTCCTCGTAAGGCGGTTCATAGCTTCATGATTACTGCATCTCACAGCGACTCTCCAGCCTTTAAGCTGAAGGCGAATCCAGAGATGGAGGCAGGCAAGGCATATACCACTCTCAATGTGGAGAAGTATGGCGGTATGCTGATGTATCCTTGGTTCGACCGTCCACTGTCAGTGGCTGGTCGCCTGCTGGTTCGTGATGTGGATGGGGCGATGCGTACAGAACTTGTAAATGTAGACCGTGATCTCTGTATGATTCCATCCCTTGCCATTCATATGGATCGTGATGCCAATAAGGGACACGACCTGAATCCTCAGAAGGAACTGATCCCAATCCTTGGAGATGAGACTGCCAAGGGCTCTCTGATGGAGATCATTGCAGATACAGTTGGCGTCGATGTTGAGGACATCCTGGGAGATGATCTCTTCCTCTATGCTCGTGGCAGAGGACATGTCTGGGGAGCAAATCAGGAGTATGTGTCTGCAGGTCACTTAGATGATCTACAGTGTGCTTATGCAAACCTGATTGGATTTGTAGCAAGCTCTGGAAACAATCATGATATGAATCAGGTGAACCGCTTGATTGGCGAGCTTGGAATAACTGCTGAGGAGACACTTGGCATCGAGGACAAGTCTTATCAGGGTCTACCTTTCCAATTAAGTGAAGACCGCATGATGGACACAGTTCCTGTGCTGGCAATCTATGATAATGAGGAGGTTGGCTCTGGAACCAAGCAGGGCGCAGACTCTACCTTCCTGTCCGATGTGCTGAATCGCATCAAGGAGAATCTGTCCATGAACCAGGAGGACTTCTCCATGGCCATTGCCAATTCCTTCATGCTGTCCTGCGATAATGCCCATGCCATCCATCCAAACTATCTGGATAAGGCAGATCCGGTGAACCGTCCAGTGATGAATCATGGTGTAGTAATCAAGTACAATGCCAATCAGAAGTACACGACGGATGGCGTATCGGCAGCAGCTTTTAAGGAAGTCTGTGCTGCAGCAGGAGTGAAGTATCAGGAATTCACCAACCGCTCGGATATGGCAGGTGGATCTACCCTTGGTAATATCTCCAATGCCCATGTATCACTGAATACAGTGGATATCGGACTGCCTCAGCTGGCCATGCATTCTCCATATGAGACCGCTGGTGTATACGACACATTAGATCTGGTTCGATTAAGCAGAGTCTTCTATCAGGGACGCTTTACCGATCTGGGGCATGGTAGCTTCCGACTGGAAGTATGAGGTGAAATATGGGACCGATTATTCTTGCATTAATTATTATTTTTTTACTGGCCATGGCGCTGGCATTTATCATTCCAGTGTCCTATATCCTGGCCAAGTATGTGTCAGAACCTCATACGATTTCCTATCAGGATGCCTATGACACCGAGAAGGAGAAGGGCTTCCTGGAGGGCTATGATTCTCTAGAAAAGGAGGAGATTATGATTCCATCCTTCGATGGATATGAGCTCCACGGGGAAGTCATTCTGAGAGAGGGACTGAAGGAGTCAGAGGGGATAGAGGAATCAGATGGACGGAATGGATTAGACGGTTCAGACGGATCCCATGGGGCTGGCTCTAAGGAGCGATTCGTGATTCTAACCCACGGCTATACCTATAATCGTCTGGGCAGTGTCAAGTATATGAATCTCTATCGTAAGATGGGATACAGCTGTATCCAGTACGACTTAAGAGGACATGGAGCCAATGCCAAGTGCCCGGTTACCATGGGACTGAAGGAGTCCAAGGATCTCTTAGCTGTGATTGACTGGGTTCATGAGAGATATGGAGAGAATATCATCCTGGGTCTCCATGGAGAGTCTATGGGCTCTGCCAGCCAGACTCTAGCCCTGAGAGAGAAGCCCAGGGTGGACTTCGTGGTGAATGACTGTGGCTTTGCAGAATTAACAGAGGTTCTCCGGGGACAGTTGTCAAAGCGTTTCCATCTGCCAGCCTTCCTGGTATCCACCGCATCTATTCTGAATAAGATTTATTACAAGTACTCTTATCAGGAGGTTCGTCCAGTAGATGCTCTAAAAGAGAATCAGGTTCCAATCTGCTTCATGCATGGAAGAGAGGATACCTTCATCCCTTACCAGCATAGTGAGCTTATGGCAGAGACCACCAAGGGATATCAGGAGGTTCATCTCTATGAGGATGCGGATCATGCCCTAAGCTTTGAAAAGCATCCCAAGGAGTATGAAGAGAATCTCAAGGCTTTCCTGGAGAAGGTTCTGGGATAAAAGTTTCTTTCATAGATAGATATATAGTTATATAGTCATACACATTAGCACCTGTATCTTTGGATATGGGTGCTTTGTTGTTTTTCCAACAAACAAATTCTACCAACCATGTTATAGTAGCCTTGTTCGAAATAAGAATATGATTTTGAAAGGATCATTTGAAATATCATTTTGGGATATATGAAGGAACAGAGAAGGAGAATAAGATGGGAAAGTCATTAGATCTAAGTAAGAGTGTGTATGAATTGCTGCAGCAGTATCCAGAACTGAAGGAGACCATGATTGAGATTGGATTCAAGGACCTATCCAATCCAACCAAGCTGAATACCATTGGACGTATCATGACCATACCGAAGGGATGCCTGGTGAAGGGATTCGAGATCCCTGTTGTCTTGAAGCAGTTAGAGGATGCAGTGCGTCTCTCGGATGGTGAGGATCTAGAGTCTGTACGTAAGGACTTCGTCCGGGAATTCAAGGATGTAGATGCCCTTGAGATCGTCAAGGCTGAGCAGGCTATGATTAATGAGGGAATGGCCCTAGAGAAGGTCCAGTCCCTTTGCGATGTCCACTCAGCGCTATTCCATGGTGCAACCCGTGAGGAGCAGATTATGAATGCAGAGAAGGCAGTTGAGGCATCACGTGCCAGACAGGAAAGCAAAGAGAATGTAGAGACTGTCTATACCCCAGATAAGATAGCAAAGTCCCAGGCGGTCGCACATGACCCTGCTACTATGAAAGATAAGAAGGCTGTAGCAACCCGCCTCTCCTACACGGTGAACCATCCAGTATACGTATTCACTAAGGAAAATAACGCTGTAGAAAAGCAGTTGGCGAAGAGTAGAGAGTTATTAGAAGCTGCTAGGAAGGCTTATCAGGCTGTCTTCGGAAATGAAGGTGGAGAAGGAAGTAGAGATGCTGATTCCCAGGACCGAAGCATCCTATCAGAGGCCAATGGAGAACTGTTAGATGCCCTTAAAACGGATCGTAAGATTGCTATGCATTATGCCAAGAAGGGAGACCTGATCTATTAGATGATGAGATCCGAGATGAGATTCGATATCTGGCAGCAGGACTCCCCAAGGAGGAGCGTCTCGAAAACTGGTATCAGAGAATCGAGGATGCCTTAACCCGTGCAGATGAGATGGTTTATAAGGAGCGTAATATCCTCTTACCAATGTGCGCTGTGACATTTTCGGAGGCGGATTGGAAGCAGATGTCCTTTGATCTCCAGGATTATGATCCATGCTTTACAGAGGAGTTTCCAATCTGGGATGAGGCAGCAGAGATTCGCCGTCCGGAACCAAGTATCCAAGGGGATGAGGTGCGCTTCCCGGTTGGACATATGACAGCGAAGCAGATCAATGCGGTGCTGGATACCATTCCTATGGAGATCTCCTTCATCGATGAGAATGATATCAACCGCTACTTCAATCAGCAGCAGGAGAAGAAGGCATTCAAGCGCCCAGATGCGGCCCTGGACCGTGAGGTGTACTTCTGTCATCCAGCCCGAATTGAGCCTATGGTACGGGCAGTGATTACAGATCTGAAGGCTGGTGTTAGAGATTCAGAGGATGTCTGGATGATGAAAAATGGTCGTCCAACACTGGTTCGCTACATGGCAGTTCGAGATGCAGATGGATCCTATGTGGGCACCATGGAGGCTGTTCAGGATCTCTCCTTTGCAGAGAAGCATTTCCGGGAAATGTAAACCAGGCAGATGACTAGTGTGCTATTGGAGACGCTGTTCATTGTAACTTTGTAAAATATACCCTGTAGAATTTGAAAGCAAGGCATGGAAGTGCCTTGCTTTCGTGTTATTATAGAAGGTAGACTTATAGGTTTTGATGGTTATGAGTCTGCAGTTCGTAATTGATAGTTATGAGTCTGCATTTTGTAATTGATGGAAGCACTTGTGTCGTCATAAGGATTATTGATGATGTATGGAGGATTTATGGATATCAATTGGATTGAATTACCACATAAGATTTATGGTAAGAATGAATATGGCAAGATTATTGCAGAAGTAACTTTCCCAGAAAAGAAGCCAGGCATCTGCACCATCGAAGACTGCTTTTTTGATGAGGACTACCGTAGTCTAGAGGATGTGGATCGTCTGATGGAGAGAGCCTATGAGATGGTA
>ONIO01000110.1 GCA_900317915.1 uncultured Lachnospiraceae bacterium
GTGCATCCTGCGATCGTCTGATTGTCCTTGGCGATGGAGAATACTTCACCAACCTTTTCCTTCATGCTCTGCCTCCTTTCTGAACTTCAGGAACTGTTTGTTCCCTTGTTTTCATGGTTATGATAACTGAAATCCATCCCTTATTCTGTATCCACAGATACATTTTGACAGAATTTTTCGTGTATAATATAAACATCAATAACAAAGGAGGAACCAGATATGGATTACTTAGCTTTATTAAAAAGCCCGGTTTTCAACGGTTTAACAGCAGCAGATCTGCGAGATGTGCTTGATGATACACCACACCGTATTCAATGCTATGACAAGGATGAGACAATATTTCTTCAGATGGATACCGCCGATCGTATCGGAATTGTACTGGAGGGACAGGTACAAGGGCAGAAAACCTTTCCCAACGGAAGTATGGTGAATGTTTCGACCCGAGCCCCCGGTGACCTCATCGGCCCGGCAGCAGTCTTCTCCCGCAGTCACCATTACCCCTGCGATGTGATCGCATCGAAACCAGCAACAATCATGATGATTAGAAAGGAAGACTTCCTGTCATTACTGCAAAAAGATATGCGTATTTTGGAAAATTTCACAACAGAAATTTCCACCGCCACGTATATGCTGCAGCAACGAATCGAGCTTTTCTCATACAGCGGAATTGGACAAAAAGCGGCCTTCTGGTTACTGCTTCGTCATAAACAGACTGCCCGTACGATCATTCCCATTCCCGAATCTGTAACCAAATGGGCTTTACAGATGAATGTATCCAGACCCTCCCTCCATCGTGAGCTGAAAAAAATGGAATCCAAAGGTTTCATACACCTTTCCACTAAACAAATAGAATTGCTTGATATAGATGGTCTGCAGGAAATGCTCAGTGATAACTGAGTTGCAATTTGACATCTATGTATTAGAGACAACAGTGACTTCGCTGTTGTCTCTTTTCTTTCGCCGGCTTAACTGAATAAAACATCTAGCATCATCATAACAGCAAAGCCAACCATGAAGGCAAGTGTAGCCCTATTAGAATGTTCCCCTTCAGACATCTCTGGTATTAGTTCCTCCACAACAACGTATATCATTGCACCTGCAGCAAAACTAAGAAGTACTGGCATCAAAGGAACGAGCTGGCTTGCGAGAAGTATTGTAATGAAACCAGCAATCGGCTCTACTGCACCAGACAATGTTCCCTGTAAAAAAGCTTGTCCTTTACCCATTCCATTTGCATGTAGAGGCATAGAAATGATGGCTCCCTCTGGAAAGTTCTGAATGGCGATACCTTAAGGAAACCGCTGCAGAAAAAGAAACTGCTGCATTTCCCTGCATCCATCCCGCATACACCACGCCGACTGCCATTCCTTCTGGAATATTATGGATGACCACTGCAAATACAAGCATCGTTGTCTTTTTCAATCCACTCTTGGGACCTTCTACAGTCTCATCTAAATGCATATGGGGCGTAATCGTGTCAATCAAAAGTAAAAACAACATTCCTAAACAGAATCCAGCCACTGCTGGTATTACACCAGTCTTCCCCGTACTCTCCTTTGCCTGTTCAACTGCAGGAATCAGAAGACTCCAAAAGGAAGCAGACACCATGACACCTGCCGCAAAGCCTGTCAAAACTCGCTGCAGCTGATTATCTATCTCCCTTTTCATGAAGAGAACCATCATAGCCCCTAAGGTTGTTCCTATAAAGGGAATGAGAAGTCCCGCTATTACATTTATATTCATCTTTTGCCTCCAACCATACGTCTAATAGGACTATACCAAAATTTCGATCTACTCTGCCATATACAATTCATGGTTCACAAAAAAAAGAAGCCCCTTTCTGGAGTTTCTTCTTTCATCATTTATAGAAATGTAAACCAATCTATCATTTACTGCTTCGCTGGGATTCGTCTCAACAGATCCTTGGTATTCACTGCAAAAGGAATCTCCATGGTAATAATCTCCATTGGACGGAAGGCACGGTCTGTTGGCAGACCATCCTTATCTAACATTCGATGCAATTCGAAGGTCTCATTCATCTTACCAGGCATCAGAGCCTCGATGGTGTCACCTATATTGATGACATTACGAACCTCTACCTTTGCTTCCTTGGTCTCAGGGTCATAACTCATAACTGTCCCTAGGAAGTCATGATTCACAGAGTTATTCGAGTACTCATGGAAGATGATGCTATCCTTGCCAGCTCGCTCTGGATAGAATCCAGGACAGACCTCACGGTTTTCACCCTTATTGATCTCACTTAAGTGGTAGGCCAGACGTTCCTCTGACATCTCTCCATCATTCTCATAGAGTTCATCGATCAGATGACGATACGCAGATACCACAGACGCTACATAGTACTCAGACTTCATACGTCCCTCGATCTTCAGAGAAGACACTCCAGCCATCATGAGATCTCGGATATAGGCAGCTGCCATCATATCCTTTGAGCCCAGGGTGAATGGTGTCTCGTCATCACTGATTTCCTTCCCTGCATCATAGATATGATACTGCCAACGGCAGGACTGCGCACAGCCACCACGGTTGGCATCTCGAAGAGTCATACGATTACTCAGAGTGCATCGACCAGAGATATTGACACACATACCTCCATGGATAAAGGCTTCTGTCTCCACTGGGATTACCTGGGTAATTGCCTTGACCTCCTCCATAGAGCATTCACGGGCTAGTACAATGCGGTCTACATTATTCTCCTCCACCAGCATCTCAGCTGCCAGGGAATTGGTGACAGACATCTGGGTAGAGCAGTGCACTTCCAGCTTAGGTGCCACACGCTTGGCCAGAGCCATGATGGAGACAGAGGCTGTAATGATTGCTGTCACTCCTGCTGCCTCTAGTTCCTTCAGGTACTCTTCCAGGCCCTCGAAGTCCTCATTATGAGGGATGATATTCACTGTGACATGGATATTCGCTCCATGCTTTCTGGCATAGGCACAGGCCTCACGGATGTCATCCATGGTGAAGTTACTTGCATGGGAACGAAGGGAGAAGGACATGCCCCCTAGATAGACTGCATCCGCGCCATAATTGATGGCCACCTTGGCTCTGGCTAAATCCCCGGCTGGTGCCAAAAGCTCTGGCTTACTGATTTTCTTATCGCACTGTTTTCTGTTCATAATATCCTGAATCCAGAGGTTCTCCGTGGAACTGCTCTCGATATTCCTTTCCGATTATTGCTGGATCTTCGCCATCTAGGATCTGTCTGTAGGCCTGGACTGCTGCTAACTGCTCCTCTATTGGGAGATAGCTTCCCTCGATTAAGAGGCCACTTGGATCACTTGCCAGAACCTTCTCAATGAAGTCGAAGGAGTCTAGCACATTGTCACTATAGATCAGTGTTCCTGTCTCATCCTCATAGACGGGCATGGTGCCCTCTCGCTTCATCTCGATTAGGGTGACCTCCTTATTGTGAGACAGATCCACATCCTTTTCGTAAATCTCCTGATAGGATGTGAGCAGCTTACGATAGGAGCGAGACATCAGGGTTCTGCCATGGACTGTGACAATAGCGCGATGCAGTGCGGACAGGATCTCGACCGTCTCCTCAAGGGTGAGAAGGGGAGAGATACAGATGCTCTGCACCCCATGGTCCAGCCACCACTGGCCATCATTGATAGAGGTCATCAGAGTCTCCGGGTCATAGACCAGACGATCCACCAGATCATACTTCTTCGCCAGGTAGTAGATGGCAGGATCTGAGAAATATAAACCATCCACAGGGATTTCCTTAAGAGATGCCAGCATCTCCTCAACAGTTGATAGCATCCCTTCATGAAAAGTCATATTGGCGCGAATGGCCAGCTTCTTCTTATTGAAATGCTCTGACTTAACTGCCTTGGCATTATAGTCAGCAATCTGTGCTGCCACATCACAGAGTTCCTCTTTACTGAGCTTCTCAGCCGCAGTGCTGCTCAGTCCATCCAGTGCAACCAGAATCGTGTCTGCCTGGGACAAAAGGAGCTGCAGGAAGTCTGCTCTCTTCTCTAGTGTCGTAATGATTTCCTTCATATTGATTCCTATATTCTATGTAATGGCATGTAGCCCATCGGATATCCTCCGAAAAGCATATCGATTTTTCCATTTTCACCGTAAGCTACCGCTCATCTTACCACAGATTTTCCATTCAGTCGACCACCG
>ONIO01000107.1 GCA_900317915.1 uncultured Lachnospiraceae bacterium
CTGCTATATCAGAAGCACTGTCCTTCTCTTCTCAAAGCTGGTTCCAGACTTCCTTCAAGAAACACACTGGACAGACGCCTATGGATTATCGACGTGGCATCCTACCTGTTTCTTCTCGTCCAACGGTATAATAATCCCCTTATATTTAACTATTTTTTGTAAATCTACAAATTGGATAATTGGAGCAACCATAGAAATCTCCATATTTTCCAGAACGTTTTACTAATTTTCCATCACACTTCGGGCATACACCCTTTGAAATAAGTATCCGTGCACTATTCTTAGCCTCGATTACTGTTACTTTTTTTCTCTGAATTTCTTCTACATGTTCTCGGCGAGTTTCTCTTGAATCAATATTAGAGTTCTGTAATATTTCAAGAATCTGGTTAATCTGGCTCTTACCTAATACCTCTTTCACCGATAATTTTCTAATCCGTTTAACCAATTGTGCCCAATATACAACGTTCTCTTTTTCACACTTAACCTTTAAAGTTGATGTCCCTGGAAAAGTTATTATTGAATACATTGGAATGTCCATTAATTCCATATCAGACATTACTTTTTCCAATGCCTTTACATGCCCATAGTTTTGGTGTATTGGATTCATAAATTTGTGTTTTTTCCCATATATACTTTGTGTCCACTCATGTCCTTTTTCAGACCCTAATATCCAGCCATTATAATTTTTTACTTCGATTACAAAGAGCCCAAAGGTCGAAACGACAATATAGTCAACCTGGGTTGTTCCCTTCTCTGTACGTAGCATCACATTATGTACCACTACATACTTCTCCTTATCCAATTTCGATAGCAAAAGGCCTACTGAAGCCTCACCTGTAGCCCCCTTAATTTTAGGTAGTAGGATTTTTACTGCTACTTCTAAAATCGCCAATCCTGCCACACATATCCATATCCAATACTTTGTCAAATCTATCTTCTCCCCTTAAGTAATAATGTCTTATTCTTTTTTACCACACCTGATATCCCTG
Source organism: uncultured Lachnospiraceae bacterium (assembly GCA_900317915.1). Classification (GTDB taxonomy): domain Bacteria; phylum Bacillota; class Clostridia; order Lachnospirales; family Lachnospiraceae; genus Lachnocurva. Next base: position 990 of record ONIO01000107.1, read on the forward strand.
CCTTCTAGCAGAGTCATAAATAGGCTGCATATTCTTCGACAGAATATTATAGAATTCCTCCTGAGAATTGCCCTTACGATATAGCTCTTGATTCGCCCAGATGGAATGCAGGTTATCTCGATAGCATTTCTCAAAACCCTGGCGTATATCTGGCAACTCCTCATCATGAATTAACTGATACAACAGATACTGGTTGCTAGCGAATTTCTCAAAGAATGGATCCCACTTGGGTAGCTTATCGTGCTTCTGACGATTTAGGCTTGCATCCATCGGCATGAGATTCCAAAGTTCATCGTTCATAACAAATGACCAAGGGATAAAATGATCCACATCATAACTCTTCTCTGTGATAACCTTATCCGTAAAGACATCATGGACTGGCTTAATATCAATTACCATATCCCAGAGTTTATGAACCCTTGATAGTTTTCTCATGCGTTCGTCCATAGGTGCCAACTTGTAAATCAGTCCTGGTACTTCTGGATTATTGTTTTGTAGCCATTTCACCTTCTCATATTGAATCCAGCCCAGAATAGATACTGTGTTATCCTGGATCATCTCCATCCAGTCTGCATCAAAATATACTTCCTTCTTTAACTGTTTTGATTCCCCGAGGGTATACGGCAATCGATTATATCCATTTACACGGCTTATATATGCCACCATGCGTGCTTTTCTATCCCACTCTGGTGTTTCACTATACTTATCAAAAAATCCTGACAGAGCACGATATGGCACCATATTCGTTAACTGTGTTTTAAATGTTTTCAGAGCAGAATCATGCTCCTTAATAGCATTTTTTATTTCAGTCTTCGATGCATTCGCAGGTAAGTCACTTAATTGCTGTAATAAGAGAACTGTTCTCTCTAATCCATCTCTTACCTTGCCAGCTACAATACCGCTTAAGTGAATATGAAATTGCAGAACTGAGTACCATGCATTCGCTATCATCTCATCAATGATTTCATTGAAGGTAGTCTCTTTCTTACCTTCTGATATCAGATGAACGATTGCCTCTAGCCAATAGAATTTATAACAATAAGATGGGCTCTTCATCATCTGTGAAAAGCCCTCTATATCAAGATTATTGTAATACTTATCATCTACATGTAAGTCCACGACTAATCCTCTCGTTTCATGATTACATTCAGCCATTTCTCATTTCGATCTGGTCTTACGTCAGTCGTCGTCCATTCCTCAACGATCTCAAGTTTCTTCACTTTATTGAGCAGAGAACACATACTGACCTCTGTCAAGTCGGTAAAGTAGCGACCATTTCGCTCACCTTGGAAATTACCATACTTAAAGGATACATACAGATAACCGTCTGGCTTTAAAGCATTCCTTGCCTTTTGAAACAATCTTGGAAGGTCATCTATACCTACATGCAATAAGGATGCACATGCCCAAATACCATCAAAAAAAGCTTGCTCCTTCAGTTCATCAAAGCATTCGCAACGAACAGAAAAATCCGCCTTTTCTAATAGCTTCTGACATAGTGCTTTAGATGCATCTGTTGCGACAACATCATACCCATGTGACTGGAAATACAATGCATCTCGTCCACTTCCACATCCCCAGTCAAGAATTCGACCATTTTCTTCAACATAGGAAAGGAATCTATTTCTCGCATCTGACATATCTACAGCTATTGTTCCTGCGATAAAATCGCATGCATTTTGATTGTAAAAATCGATAGTTTTATCCATGCCTTACCTCTTGAGATTTACATGTATTATTCTATCATTTTATATGCCACAATAGGTGGTTAATTCACATATATTACCAAGGAAATACTTAGTTGTTACACCTGTTACGAATTTGCATTTGGATTATTGAATTGCAACTACATTCATCCCATGTATACTCTCAAATTTTGTCAAATCAGATTCATCAAAAATACGCTGACTGCTTTTCGAATTCAGTCAGCGTAACTATTTAGAAAGATCAGGAACTGATATCTCACACTTCTATTCCCTTGAGTTGTGCCTGATGCACACATCTATGAAGCTAAGCAGAAGATGTATCATTACGC
>ONIO01000105.1 GCA_900317915.1 uncultured Lachnospiraceae bacterium
TTGTCTGACTTAAGTTTGGTTTAAACTTGTCTGTTTATAATCATCTCAGTGTCAGCACGAATACCACCCTGGATGAGAGTGATATGTATACGGACCGGGATCTGACACAGACCTATGATGAGTCAGAGGCCATCAATGTAAACCTGTCGGATGGGAACAGCACATGCGAGAGTTCCAGTGTCACCGTAGATAATAAGACCAATGCCATCACAATTACTGCAGAAGGCGTCTATGTATTCTCTGGAAGCCTATCCGATGGACAGATTATTGTGGATGCAGCAGATGATGCCAAAGTTGAAATTGTATTAAAGAATGCATCCATTACCAATGACACAAGTGCTGCAATCTATGTGAAGAATGCCAAGAAGACATTTATCACCCTGGCAGATGGAACAAAAAATAGCCTCTCTACCACAGGAACTTTTGAGGCAGATGGAGACACGAATGTAGATAGTGCTATTTTCTCAAAAGAGGATTTAACAATCAAAGGAACTGGATCTCTTACAGTAAATTCTGCGGAGGGACATGGTATCGTAGGTAAGGATGATCTGGTAATCACCGGAGGTACAATCTCTGTTACAGCAGGGAAAAAAGGGATTGCAGGCAAGGACTCTATCCGGGTAAATGGCGGCGAGATCACAGTGGGGTTACGCATCATCATCTCTAACATCTGAAACTCTTTATTAGGGAGGGAGATGGACTGTTTGCCACAGCTCAGGGAATAGGTATTGGCATCCAGAGACAGATCTCCGAATTGCAGTGTATTCCCAGTGACTTCTCCTACACGACGGGTGATGCTCCGGATACGGGCTAAGAGTTCCTTCATAGCGAAGGGCTTGGTCAGGTAATCATCTGCGCCGGCGTCCAGACCTAGGACACGGTCGTCTAGCTCAGACTTAGCAGTGAGGAAGATAACAGGAACCTGATTCCCTTCCTTTCGGATGCGCTTCACCACTTCCACTCCGTCTAAGCCTGGCATCATAATGTCTAGAATGGCGCCATCATATTCCTGTGCACTGAGATAGTCGTAAGCATCCTGTCCATTATAGACCGCGTCCACAGAGTAGTTATTGTGCTTCAGCACAGCTACAACTGCATCGCTTAATTCTACTTCGTCTTCTGCGAATAATAGTCTCATGTGAGTTTTCCTCATTTCTATGAATACCCTCTAGAATCCCAGATGGATTGCTCCTTGGAATTGTGGGTTTTTTACCTACTAATTTTACACCAGCTGTGCTAGAATGTGGGCGTTTTATATAGAAGAAAGAGGTATATTTTGGCACAGATTTATTTGATGCGACATGGACAGACAGATATGAATATCCAGCATATGCTGCAGGGTAGAACCAATACCCATCTGAATGAGACGGGTAAGGAGATGGCCAGAGGTGCCGGCACATTTTTAGAGCAGGCTGGGATCCATCCAGATCTCTGTCTGGTAAGTCCCTTAGATCGTGTGAAGGAGACGGTGGCCATTGCGACAGGAATCGACCCTGCATCCTTTCAGGAGGAGCCTCTCTTAATCGAGTTTTGCTTCGGTAAGTACGAGGGCGTTCCGGCCTGTGAGATGGCACCTGATTTTCATCATATGTTCTTCGAGGAGCCGGACAAGTGTGTGATGCCATCTGATGCAGAGTCTTATCAGGATATCCTGGGCCGTGCCAGGGCCTTTCTTCAGAAGATGGCAGAGGACTATACCACAGATGATCGCACCATTTTCTGCGGAACCCATGGTGGATTCCTCCATGCCCTCTTAGTAGAGGCCCAGGGCAAGGCACTTGCTGACTTCTGGGATGTGCCAGTGAAAAACTGCGCTGTATTTCGCCTGGATATCAATGTAGACCCAGCCCAGCCTTCTGGCTACAGCTATCACATGGAACAGATCTTTGAGGGATTTGGTGATTCCTACTCTAAGAATAAGGTTGTCATAAAGTAGAGCAAGTGGTAAACTGAACAGCAATTACATGTGTCTTGTCATATGACAAGTAAACCATTCGCTTAGTAAGGATGAATTATGGATAATCAAACCACTTATTCCCAGGAAATCATGGATACCATGGAGCAAATCAAGGCTCTGAAGGAAGAGAAGAATGCCCTCATTATGGCTCACTATTACGTGCCAGATGAAGTACAGGATATCGCTGATGAGATCGGAGACTCCTTCTTCTTAGCTAGAAAGGCAACAGAGACAGATGCAGACATTATCGTCCTCTGCGGCGTACAGTTCATGGGAGAGAGCGCGAAGATTCTGAATCCCAATAAGAAGGTACTGATTCCAGCTATCAATGCAGACTGCCCAATGGCCCATATGTGTACTGTTGAGCGAATTGAGGAAGTCCGTGGAGAGTATCCAGATGCGGCTGTAGTCTGCTATGTGAATTCCACTGCAGAATTAAAGGCCCACAGTGATGTGTGCGTCACTTCTGCCAATGCCCTGAATATCGTTCAGAAGCTTCCAAATAAGGATATCTATTTCATCCCAGACCAGAATCTGGCTCATTACATCGCGGATCAGCTTCCAGACAAGCACTTTATTTTCAATGATGGCTTCTGCCATGTCCATCATTCCATTACCAAGAGTCAGTTAGAGGCTGCGAAGGCGGCTAAGCCTGAGGCTCTTGTCTGTGTCCATCCAGAGTGTAGGCCAGAGATCACTGCGATGGCAGATTATGTAGGATCCACATCTGGCATCATTCAGTTCGTAGATGGATCGGATGCTAAGGAATTCATCATTGCAACAGAGATGGGTGTCCTGCATTCTCTGAAGACCAAGCATCCTGATAAGAAGTTCTATACAGCAGGCAATATGCAGCTCTGTCCAAATATGAAGAAGGTATCCTTAGAGAGAGTGCTTGAGGCTCTTCAGACAGAGAAGCCAGAAGTGACCTTAGATACAGAGGTTATGGATGCTGCCCGTATGCCAATGGAGCGGATGCTAGAGCTGGCATAAATCACCAATGAAAAACACGGTTTACATTTCACAAAAAACCATATAGCCAGAGGACAGTTTCTAGAGTAAAATAGGCATATGGGGACAGTTATGAATTGTAAATCGTGTTTTNAAATCCTATACCTTGGCGCTGATCCTATTCTTATCAATTATTCTCCGGGCCATTGTCAATGGAATCTACATCGGTATGGCCTCGGTAGTGCCTTATTTCCTGGGAGCAATTGTAATCACTGGCCTCTTGCTTCTCATGGTTCGCTTTGTCCACCCGGTTGCTATGATGTTCGTCATGGTGGGATTCTTATCCGCCTTTACCATGGTTCTGATGGTGGCTTTCCCTTGTACCACAAACTATCTCATGTTTTTCCTACTGATGTTCTTCGTGGTGATCTATGAGGATATCCGACCGATTATTATGCAGGCAATCATCTGCTGTATCGCCATGGTCTACTTCTATTCTCAGTATGCAGAGGAGATGGCTGCATCCTGGTCTCCAGATGCTATGGCAATCAGCCTGGTCTATGTGGGATCTGCTATGTTCGTCTTCATCGCCCTCTGCAGGTTCTCTAAGGAGCAGCTTCATAATGAGGAGGAGAGCCGTAGTCAGGCTATGGATCAGACAGAGCAGAATGAGAAACTGCTTCATCAGATCCGTAAGTCTGTACGTACGCTAGAGAATACCTCACAGAATCTGAGCGAAAGCATCGCAACTACGAAGGAGATCTCTTCTCAGATCGGTATCGCTGCAGGGAATGTGTCTGACAGCGTATTGGCTGAGGCAGAGAAGACTACGAATATCAAGTCCCAGGTAGAGGAAGGTGTGACTCGTATCCGAGAGGTATCCGATGCATCTACTTCCATGCAGGATCTATCTCAGTTAAATGCAGACCGTGTCCACGAGGGCGGCCAGAGAGTAGAGGACCTGTCACAGAAGATGGAAGAACTGAATCTACAAATGTCAGATATCGCCAATGCAGTGTCTAGTCTCACAGATCAGACCAGTCATATCGTAGAGATCCTGGGAGAATTAAATAGCATCACTTCCCAGACCAATCTCTTATCACTGAATGCAAGTATCGAGGCAGCCAGAGCTGGAGAGGCTGGACGTGGATTCGCTGTTGTCGCTGATGAGATCCGTAATCTGTCTGAGAATTCTAAGTCCTTCTCAGATCAGATCCATGATATTGTAAATACCATCGCTAGTCAGACCGATGCCCTTACAAGAGAACTGAGTGTAGGTCGGGAGGAAGTAAGTAACTGTATGGAGCATGCCCAGACCGTAAGTGGATTCTTCCAGGAGATTGATCGTAATACCAATCAGGTGGTTTCTAAGGCAGAGGATATCGCCAATCGTTCCCTTGAGATGGATACCATTATGAGTGAGATGCTTGCCAATGTATCTGAGATCACTGAGAATATCGAGTCTACCTCTGCAGCCATGGAAGAGATCAATGCAAGTATCTCTAGTTTTGGCGGTAGTGTGGAGCATGTCATCCATGGTTACCAGGACATCACAGACATCACTGCAGACTTGGTAGAGGCTTCGAATAAGTCTAGGTCCATTCGAGATCATGCTAGGGAAAAGAGAGGCTTAACTACGTGAATAAATATGCATTATTTGCAATCATATGATTTGATTCAAACCGCGGTTATGTAGTTAGCCGCGGTTTCTTGCACTATAGAGGAGATTGGTCTACATTTGTGTAAAAAATAAAGAATGAATAAAAATTAGAAAAATATTCAAAAAAACCTTGCATCGCATGAATAATTATGATACTGTACAAATATCAAGTGAGTAAATATTCAACGCAGTCGGGGTACAAGCTCCGACTGCGTTAAACGCTCCGCGAGGATGCGCACGGATTCGGACAGGAATTTGTCTGCTGAAGCAGACACGAATCCGGCGCTCAAGACTCGCGAGCGAGTCTTGACTTAATCATTAATCATAAGAACGAGGTAAATGGATATGGGAAAAAAGAATCTGAAGAAAATCATGGGACTGG
>ONIO01000103.1 GCA_900317915.1 uncultured Lachnospiraceae bacterium
AGAGAAGAGGTTGCAATTGCCATCAATGATTATGTTGGCAAATTCGGTGCAAGATATAAATGCTATTTTGGATTCCGGATGACAGAGGCAATTATATCTTCTTTTCTTATGTTACATTGTAAGTCCTCTATCATCCGTGTTGTCATATTTGGTCTATGAAGCGTAATGATACATCTTCTGCTTAGCTTCATAGATGTGTGCATCAGGCACAACTCAAAGGAATAGAAGTGTGAGATATCAGTTCCTGATCTTTCTAAATGGTTACGCTGACTGTATTTAGATTACAGTCAGCGTTTTTTCGTGGTGCGCTAATATGTGAATTTAAAACTAGATCATCCATGTAAAAACTATTTGCATGCTCATATTGAGCAAGTTTATAGTGTACTCATAAGGAGGTTGCAGATATGATTCGTAAATCTAGCACAGAGGTGAGAAAGAAGTCTGGAATCATCTCAACGGTAGAAGAGGTTGGGCAGGGGCAAACCAGCTATTACTCTGAAAAGGACCTGCATAGGTTGCTTGAACTTAAGCTGTTACACATGTCTGGCTATACTTTAAGTGATTTTAAAGAGAGATATGCTCATAAGAAGAGCGAAAAACTAGACTTGGATGAGCAGATACATGAATACAAGAGAAGAATTCATTTGTTGGAACTGGTGAAGCTTATACTCACCCAGGAGGAATCTTACCACTTATCAAACAGGCAATGGCTTGAATTTGGTAGAATGGGTTTGAGGCGCGCAAAAGCGGAATTGAAGGAATTGAAAATTCCGGGTTTGGATTACTGGGACATATTTCAAGTGATCTTTTCTGTTGATAGGCTTTGCTGTAAAAAAAGCATATCAACAGAGCCTGACGGCTCTAGGAAGAGCAGGAAAAGTATAGTCGATATTTTTAATCTGGTTAAGCCTTCTAATCATGAAGAGTCCGTAGAACTCTGTTTGGAATTGAAGAGTATTTGCGAGGAGGTCCTTGAGGAAGCAAAGCCGACAGGACAAAGGGCAAAGGAAATCAGTGATTTATTTATCGATGCATATAATGCGGATAGAAGTCGATTTGTTTCCCATGTTCTAAAAAAGATAGAAACTATGAGTGAGGAGGGAAGCGAGGATAAACAGGTTGAAACCGCATACAGGGATTTTACTGAAAAATTATATATAGGGGTAATCGATCTTGTGATGGATGGACAAGGATTATATTACCTACTATACAACCTGCTTGAGTGTACGCACTATATAGATTTGGATGCACTAGAGAAGGGAAATATTCAACTAGCCAAGGAGGAAAAGTAACATGAAGAACAAATTACTTAAGGGAACAGTAATCGGACTAATAACGGCACTGTCATTGTCCATGGTGGCTTGTGGCAGTCCGAAGAAAGCAACTACGAAGAACAGTGATTCAACTAGTACGAATAAGCAATCAAAACAGGGGGATGATGAGTCTATTGACGGTCTACTGACATCCTTTGATACATCTCAGGTTGCCAAGCCAGGTCTCCTTTATGATAAGAATAATGTCCAGGTTACGTTAGACTCAATGGAATATAAGAATGACAATGTGGTACTTGGTGTCACCTTCCAGAATAACTCTGATAAGGCACTTAATGTCGGTATGAATTCTGCATATACAACCGTTAATGGATTCACAATTGGAGGATTAGGAGGATTTAGTAATATTGATCCAATCCAGCCAGGTGAGAAGTATAGCTCGAATATTTACATGGAGAAATCGATGCTGCAGATGTTTGGCATTAACTCCATTGCTAAGATTGGTATAAATTTCCTAGTGACCAGCGAGAGCGATGACGATAATACTCGATTCATCACCGATATGATGTGGATTACGACACCTCTAGATGCTACCTATGATTATAGCAAGGACTTTTTCCCAGAGGCTATGAAGGATCTCACTATGAAGGCTAAGTATGGCATTTCAGCAAAGGGATTTACCGAGAACACTACATTTGAAGCTGGAGGAGTAAACTCTCTAAATCAGGTTGTGATAACAAAAAAGGATGGAGATAAGATACTTCTTGTGGAAGTAGAAAACACTACAGATCAGATTTTGCTATTACAGACGGCGGATATACGTCTCAATGATTCTGATGCGGTATATAAGTACAACTTTTCTAGGGATTATATCGCACCACAATCCAAAGGTTGTATATCGATTGACCTAGAAGGGCTGCTTGAAGAAGATGAATTCGATGGGATTGATTCTATCTCTAAGTTTGACTGCACGGTTAGTGTTGAGGACCGTGATTATAACGAATTAACGAGTGGAACACTATCTGCAGATGGAATCAACTATAAGAAAGGTAATAAGTGATGGATACACAGCACATTATTGATACACCGGAAGTAGCTACCATTGACGCTACTCTGAAATGTAAGGCCAGTTGAAGCGAAACATTCAAACCTATAGAGAAGAGTGCATCGCCGAATTCCAAGAAAAATATGATGAACTTGTGAGCTTAGATCATATTCGAGCAAATCTTCCTAGGATGAATGGATGGAATCGAAGAGAAGATCTGAAGAAACTTATTGTGAATCTGAATGATGAGATTCATGAATGTATTTCTGGTATGTTGTAGTCCTATACCCAAGAGATACGATAGAGAATCACTGGAATCGTCGTCTGGCAGAAGCTGCTATTACCGTTTATGAGGGGACTAAAATGAGAGATAAGTATATTGAATTGCTAGATGGATATTGGGACCAAACAGAGAAACTAACTCTGGATGAATTGAATTTCATGGAGAAAAACAGACAGTTTATATGCGAGGAGCCGGATGATCAGCAAACTAGCTATCCACTACTCGGAGATGATATCTATGTGAGGGATAAGAAAACTGGAAGAATAGGATTCCTCTATGGAATAGCGAAGCCAAAATGGGTTGTCATGTTCTATGATCAGCATGGACGTCCAGAACCAGATGAATTCTACGGAAAAGACGAGATAGAGATTGCGAAAGTGAATAGCATCAAGACATCGCAATTGAAGGCATTCATTAGGGGAGAGCTAAGCGCTATGGAAATCACCCAGACAATCCCAGTTCTACCAGAAGAGGTTGAGCGTGATGAAGTCCCATATGAGCTATCAGTTGAGGATCTCCTGGTGGGAATCAACCACTTTATCAATCAGCCCAAGATGGAAGCCTTTAGTTGGATCGATGCTCTGGCGCGTATATGGGACCTTATTCCTGTTCATGAGAATGAGGTTCAAGACGATTCTTCTAAGGTTACTGAGAAGGATATTCTAAACCGAGCTAACATGTATATCGGTGATCTCAGAATGTCTTATGAAGTGTCAGACCCAATCGAATACTATCAGGAAGACTTTCGGAGCTTGCAGGACCTCATCAATAGATGGGTTGTCTCTGGCGGAAAAGACTATCCTGAGTATATG
>ONIO01000102.1 GCA_900317915.1 uncultured Lachnospiraceae bacterium
AACCCTGAGACCATCGTTGGTAATCATGGAGATATCCTCTTTGGAACTCTCCACTACACCTTAGCGGATGTGGGAACCCACACCTATAAGATCCACGAGGTCATCCCAGCTGATCAAGATAAGACAGCAGGCATCACCTATGACAAGACAGAATACACAGAGATCGTAACTGTATCTGACAAGGGAGATGGAAGTCTAGAAGTAGTTGCAAAGGATGCCGATGGCAACCTGATTAATAGTGGCGAGACAAAGACCTATAACTTCACCAATACGTACCAGAATGTAGCAGTTCGCTTCACTGGCAGCAAGACACTTACTGGTGGGGACATTGCAAGCTATCCTGGAGCATTCCGCTTCGACTTAGTAGACAGCGATGGACAGGTCATTGATACCGCGAAGAACGATGCGACCGGTCGGTTTACATTTGCTCCAATCTACTATGAGGCAAGTGATGTAGGTGAGCATACCTACACCATCGTGGAAGAGAATGCAGGACGAATCATCAATGGCATCAAGTATGATGACAGTGAGATTCCTGTAACCGTAACTGTAGAGAATCGAGCTGGTAAGCTGGTGGCTACAGGCCAGGTAGAAGGGGATGAGATCGCCTTCCATAATGAGAAGCTGTCAGAGATCACCGTTCAGAAGAATTGGGCAGATGATCAAAATGCAGCCAATGCTCGTCCACAGCAGATTACCGTTGATCTCCTGCAGAATGAACAGGTGGTTCGCTCTGCAGTCCTGACAGGCGCTACAGACACCTGGACCTATACCTTTAAGGATCTGACATCTGGTACCTACAAGGTACGTGAGCGCTCTGATAGCCCATACTACGAGGTATCCTACGATAAGCAGATCTTAGATCTCACAGATGAGAATGGACAGGCTAAGGATGAGACAGTAACAATTACGAATACTTTTGAGAGAACAGTAGACCTGGTAGCCTATAAGGATCTCATGGGACAGGCTCTGAATGATGGCCAGTTCCGCTTTGTCCTTCATAGAAATAGCGATGGAGATGACACTAGTCATGACCTCACAACCACCAACCGTGGCGATGGCTCCATCAGCTTCTACGATGTGACCTATGATCCAAATGGCTACACCATGTATGAGGTAGCAGAGCAGTCTAAGTATCCGCACATCACCTTTGATGAGCATAACTCGATTGCTACAGGACTGAGATTCGATCCAGAGGGTAATCCAATTACCCAGGAAGACGGCACAGCACTTTATACCTTTAAGAATGTATACCGTCCGATCGTTCTCCGTGTACAGAAGCGTTCTAAGTCCGCACCATTTGATCCGCTGGTTGGCGCAACCTACGGACTGTACCGCTATAGTGCAGACGGTAATGATGTCCTGGTAGAGGCACAACTCTCTGATAGCAATGGTTATATGTACTATGGCAAGATTGAGCCAGGTGTAATTTACTACTTCAAGGAAATTAGTGCACCAGCAGGACATGAGGTAGACCCTTATGCTGGTAAGCACTTCCAGGTGAAGTACACAGAGAATGGTAATATCGCAGTCTATGACGAAGATGGTAATCTAGACACTACCTATGGCGATATCACTACCATGGAGGATAAGACAGAGGGCTATCGCACAACAGAGATCATCAAGGAGAAGAACTCCTTAGATGAGATCCAGGCCAATGAGAAACAGAGCCGCTATGCATACACAGGTAATGGTGTGGATGCAGTTGCAATCGCTGACAAGGGTGCATTCCCAGAGGGAACTACCATGGTAGTTACTCCTCTGACAGGAGACCGCTTAGCAGAAGTAGAGACTCTCTTAGAGAATAATGTAGGCCAGTTCAATACCATGGCCTTCTACGACATTACATTTACCGATGCAGATGGTAAGGAAGTCGAGCCGGCATTTGGTGATGTAGACGTCACCATCCAGCCAGAAGTTGGTCTGGATACCAAGGGAATCGAACTGAAGAATCTGAAACTGATTCACTTAATCGATGATGGTGATCCAGAGAGCACCGTGAAGACAGTAAGTCTGGTAACAGGCTCCATTGCAGCTGAGGAGAAGGACGGAGAGGAGAAGCTAACACAGACCAAGATTACATCCAAGAGCTTCTCTGTATTCGGTCTCATTGATCCAAAGGATTCTACACTGGGTAATAACTACTTACTGACAGCAAATGGTGTAGGTGACTTTGTATCTAAGCTGAAGGTTGCAAAACTAGACACTCAAGGTAACTTCATCCCGAATGCAACCTTAGATGTCTACACCTTTGACCCGAAGAAGAAGGATGGAATCGGAGAGCGTGTCATCCGCTGGACCACAGCAGAGGGATGCCAGTATCTACAGAGAATCCTCAATGTTGAGACTCCTTATGTACTGGTAGAGACCAATGCTCCAGATGGATATGCGATTGCAGATAATATCATCTTCTCCATCGGAAAGTACGACTCCAGCATCACTTGCTACACCCTGAAGGATGGCAAGCTGACTGCAAGTGAAAAGGAGACGCAGCTCCATACCAATGGTAGCGAGCTCATCATGGTGGATGATCCAATCACTGTTATGAATAAGACAGACTATAAGATCATCCCTCAGGTGAAGGAACTGACCAGAGATCGTGAGATCACAGTACCTGGAGCACCAAAGACTGGTGATCAGCCAATCATCCCATTGGTTGTGATCCTCTTAGCAGGAATTATCGGCTTCGCAGGAATTGAAATAGAAAAGAGAAGAAAAAATAGGGAGGAAAAGCAAAAGTAAGACACAAAGCTTGCTTTTGTGGTACCTGTCGTGGCATGCCAAAATGCCAGACAAACCAGAATTGTATGAAAAATTATCAGAATAATTGTGTATAACTTGTAAAAATGTGAATAAAATAGTGGAAAAACAGACAATAATAAAGAGCCTGTAAAGTGAAAATAAACTTTTTATTAAAACTCCCTAGAAATGCTTGCATCGAGAGGCTTGGGAGTGCTATAAAAGTATCGTACTAGCTGACAGGCTAATATAATTTTTCATAACTCCGCCACGAGATGCGAATCTCGTGGCACTCCCCGAATATTCAACCGGCTCACTTTTGTGGGTCGGTTTTTTGTTGCACAAGACCGGCAAGTGAATGGATGACTTTGCTAC
>ONIO01000100.1 GCA_900317915.1 uncultured Lachnospiraceae bacterium
TTCACCAGATAGCGGTAGGGACGATAGCGGATGCTCTCGATGGAGTAACCAGGGTGGGATGAGACGAAGATAATCTGGCCTCTTTCCTCAGGATCCTCAGAGAGATGCTTGGCCAGGTCTAGGCCAGTCGTATTACAGTTATCGAATTCGATATCCAGAAAATATAAATCGTAGTTTTTCTGATGGTGCTTGATATAGTCTGTTGGGCAATCGTAGACATCAATTTCGCAGTCCAAATCAGCGAAGTCGCGACTTACCTCAAGAATGTGATTTTCTAAGATGGATGCCAGTGTAGGGTCATCCTCACAGATAGCGATTTGCATTTTTTATATCCTCCGAATTTACACAGTTCTAGTCACTATACACTGATTTTTTCGATACAGCAATACTACCCTTTTAATACATAGGGTGGTGATTCTTCAAGTCATAGATTAAACCTATTCAACCATCAAGAACACATGTTGAATATACCTCATGTAATACAATACATCAATAAGACAGTTTAATACAATATAGAAATATGGGTTATAAGTCCTCATTAGAATAGTGTCAGGTTAGTTTATTTTATTATAATAGGAGAGGACCTATGAAAGAAGAAAAGAAGATGGGCCTAATGGCTCTCATTCTGATGATTTTCACATCAGTTTATGGATTTAATAATATCCCTCGTTCTTACTATCTGATGGGATATGCAGCGATGCCTTGGTTTGTAATCGCTGGTTTCTTATTTTTCATTCCATTCGCATTTATGGTAGCAGAATTTGGTTCTGCCTTCCGTAATGAGAGCGGTGGTATGTATTCCTGGATGGCGAAGTCCATCGGACCAAAGTATGCATTTATCGGTACCTTTATGTGGTATACATCCTATGTACTGTGGATGGTAAATGTATCCTCAGGTATCTGGGTTCCTGTATCCAATGTCATCTTCGGTAAGGACACCACACAGACTTGGAGCTTCTTCGGGATCCAGGCACTGTCTGGTACACGTCTCCTGGGCCTGATGGCAATTGTATTCTTCATCCTGGTCACATTCTTTGATTCCAAGGGTGTAGATAAGATCACTAAGGTGACATCCATCGGTGGTACAGCCGTATTAGTTATCAATATCATGGTAGTGGTTGGCTCTATCGTAATGATTATCGCTAATCACGGTCATCTGGCTCAGGACTTCAATGGAATTGACTCCCTGAAGACCCCTCTGAATCCTGCATATGTAGGTAGCCCAGTTATGGTGCTGTCCTTCGTTGTATATGCACTGTTCGCATACGGCGGAATCGAGGCAGTTGGTGGACTGGTTGATAAGACTGAGAATCCTAAGAAGAACTTTCCTAAGGGAATCATTATCGCAGCTGGCGTTATCGTTGTAGGCTACGCACTTCTGATTGTTCTGGTTGGTTCCTTCACTAATTATCAGGACATCCTGGGTGGTGATAATATCACACTTGGTAATGTATCCTATGTCATCATGTCTAACTTCGCAGCTGAGTTCGGTAAGGCATTCGGTGCATCCGAGGCGACACAGATTGCACTGACACATGGCTTTGCTCGTGTCTATGCTCTGATCATGCTCTTAGCTCTGATGGGCGCTCTGTTCACACTGGTATATTCTCCTCTGAAGCAGCTGATCGAGGGTACACCTAAGGAACTGTGGCCTGGTAAGATGGGTGAGACAGAAGAGGATGGCATGCCTAAGAATGCAATGTGGATCCAGTGTGCAATCGTATGTGTCATGGTATTCTTGATCTCCTTCGGTGGCGACACGATGCAGAAGTTCTTCGTTATCCTGACTGCTATGGTTAATGTTGGTATGACCGTACCTTACATGTTCATCTCCATCGCATTCCCATTCTTCAAGAAGAAGGATGGCATCGATCGTTCCTTCGTTATCTTTAAGACTCAGACATCTGCAAATATCTGGGGAATCATCGTAACTGCAGTACTTGGATTCGCCAATACCTTTGCAATCATCCAGCCTGCACTTGGTGGTGACCTGAAGACTACATTCTGGTCAATCGCTGGTCCAGTGATCTTCGGCCTGGTTGCATTTATTATCTATACTGTTTATGAGAAGCGTACTTTAAATGCTGAAAAGGAAGACGAAAAGACTCAGTCCGATGTGTCCCTTGATGCAGCCAACTAGTTTATAAAAATTTAATAATATTTTAAAAAATAGCCCACGATTTCATATGAAAAAAATGAAATTGTGGGCTATAATTCTGTACAGAGATACACACTTGATACTTATTATAAAGTCCTTATTTATAATAAATATTAGGATATCTAACTGACAGGGGCAGGCATGAGAGACACACTATACTTATACTTATATTTAATAATTTTTATTAATGGATTTGAATCTGGTGGATATCAGGCCAGCCTATGGAAAATTGGTGAATCCTTTGACTTATCTAACACATCCATGGGACTTTTTGCCTCTTTGGAACTGTTAGCGACGATGATTGCGCCCATTGTCTTAGGTAATTGGGCGGACCGTATTGGTAAGAAAAAGAGCCTTTTGATTTTCTTATTTGCTCAGTTTCTTGCAAATCTCTTTATTATTATTTCTGAAGGCTGCGGGATGTTCCTATTAGGGATATTTCTCCTTGGTCTTACAACCAGTGCTTTACAGTACATTTCTATTGCAACGCTTCTTGACTACTATCCTAAGACGGGACATGTAAAAGTGGGTTATATCACTTCCCTATTTGCAGTGGGTGCTCTGATTGCACCACTGTTGGTTCACTTCTATCAGGGCCAGGGCTATAGCTGGCGTATGCTCTTTGTCATTATTATGTGGCCAACAATTTTTACATTATTTGGATTATTTTTGAATGAATTTCAGACCAAGGAGTTCTCCGGATTTCCTGAAGATATGATTTCCTATAGAGATCATGTAAAGTCTAAGGAATTACGGAACAAGAATGATTCTGATAAAAAGCGATTCAGAGGTGAATTTTATCTGCCTGGAGCGATTCTATTATCTCTCATTATGCTGATCTATGTAGGATTTGAGAATGGGTTTACCTTTTTCGTGGACTCCTACATGATTAATGAAATGGGTTCTTCTAGTGGACAATTTGTACTGTCTCTTTTCTGGGCATCTATGATTCCTGCCCGTATTATCGTTGGACATATTAAAAAGAATGCGAAAAAGGGTCTCATTGTATCTTGTGGAATGATTCCAGTAATGACTTGGATTATNNCTCTGGAGGATATACAGCAACCATGACCGGTATGATCACAGCTGCAACAGGTATTGGTGGTGTCGTATTTACGACCTTAACTGGAGTGCTTTCCGATATTATTGGATTTCGGAAAAGCTTTGGAATCATAGCACTATTTTTCGGTATCTCCATTCTAGCTGCAATTGTATTAGCTGGAATGAAGGGAAATGATAGTGGAAGTCAGAACTAAGGCTTCACAATATTACGTCCGGATTCCTTGGCTTCGTAGAGCATCTGGTCTGCATCCAGTAGCGTCTTCTGCAGGCTGTCACCAATACGGTATCCTGCATATCCAATAGAGATGGTCAGTGGAATCCTATGATTCTTATGCTGGAGGTCTAATCCTTCGATTCTCTTACGGAGAGCCTCCATATGCATGCCCATAGCTTCCATATCACCAGCCATTACAATCAGGAATTCTTCGCCGCCCCAGCGACCTACAACGGTATTCTCTGGGCTCTCTTCTTGTAAAATCTTAGCAAATTCCCTCAGTACATAATCCCCTGTATCATGTCCATAGGTGTCATTGATCTGCTTAAAATGGTCTAGGTCTGCAATGGCTACAGAGAAGGTAGATTGCTTAGCGTTAGCTCATGTAGAGCCATATCATTTAATCGCTCCTGTGTCTTATTCAGGCGACGAACGAAGACGAAGGTGAAGGATAAAACGGTTGTAAATACGATGAAGGAATTCATGCCATTGGTTAAAAGAATGGTACGTGGACTTACCTTCTTAGCAAAGCTGCTAGTGATCCTTGCTGCATGGAGTACAAACAGTGTCATATAAGCGATAAAGGCACCTACGCCAAAGAAGATGGAACTAGACAGACCCTTCTTGGTATGACGATTGTCTGGATCCTCAAAATGAGGAAAAAAGTAAGCGGATATAATGGCAACCAACCACAGCTGAAATCCTGCATCCCAGCCAATTAGGACGGTGGCTAGAATGGAGTGAACACAAATCTCTCCATAGGTTGCATAACCGTAGCGGGAGAAGTCTTTTTTATTAAGGGATATAAAACTCATGGAATAGAAGAGAATACTAAAGATATTCACAATCGCCATGATATGAGCACCCAGAGAGTAGTAATAGAATTCAAGTGCAATATGGGTGGCAAGGAGTAGACTATTAAGCACATAGAGACTAAGGGTTGCTCTCTGTCTCTCAGGCTGTGTTGATAGGGAAAAAGTGTACTTCATTTCATTCCTTTTCAATTCGAGATTTCAAAACCTCGGGTATTATAACATGATATTTGGAAAAGAAAACGGAGAATGAATTATTTCACACTTATTTTAGAATTATGATGCTCGAAACTGGATAAGCGGGGTATAAAGCCAATAAATATAGAGCATTTTGTAGATTTTTTTGTTATGATGCTCTTTAGTGAGTTT
>ONIO01000099.1 GCA_900317915.1 uncultured Lachnospiraceae bacterium
AAAACTGGTGTCTTGGGGCCAGGCGTAAACTGACGGCGCTCATAGAATTCGTGATAATTTGGGATATTGGTTTTCGGAACCAGTCCTAAGAGGCAGCCATCAGAGATA
The DNA here is from genome assembly GCA_900317915.1 of uncultured Lachnospiraceae bacterium. GTDB lineage: Bacteria > Bacillota > Clostridia > Lachnospirales > Lachnospiraceae > Lachnocurva. The sequence goes on from ONIO01000099.1 coordinate 109, forward strand.
ACAGCGGCGGTATTATAGAGCTTATTCTTATAGCGGAATGGATATCCTACGAAGAAGATGCCAGACATCCCCTTACTGTGGTCAATAATCTGTCCTAAGGACTCTGTTGCATGACGAAGCAAAGGCTCCTGTGCAAATAAGTCACCACAGGTATAGGCTGTAATGGATAGCTCAGGAAATACCAGGATACGATTCCCCTCTGCTACTGCCTCATCCATCATCTTTAGAATTTCCTCTGTATTTGAAACGGGATCTGCCACGATAACCTTAGGGCTACATGCACAGCCTCGAATCCATCCGTCTTTCATCTTGCTTTACCTCCAGACAAATTTTATACTCTAGTTATGACTACACAATTAGAAAACCATATTACAAAAAGCCTTAAGGCTTATTATACAAAGAAACTGACCATTGCAGCAGTCTTTCTCGCAGGACTTTTTCTCCTGTCAGTGATTTTCCCTTTATTCTCGCTCTTAAAGCCATCGAAAATCAGGAAGGACTTCTCACCGGAGCAGTCCTATCAGAAGAATCAGCGCTATATCTCTGGCACACTAAAGGACCTCTACTTCACAGGATATACCCAGACAAGTATGGGCCGCACCAAGGGATATTACTACTATACCATGATTCATGGCTCCTGCGTTATTGTTCTTCTGTCTCCTGATACTTCTGAGATGGGATTATCCCATCTGAAGTCGGTAACCATCACCGCGGAGATAGAGAAGAATTCACGTAATGTCACCACTCTCCTCAGACACATGTCTAAGGACCTCTCCTGGAATCAGGCTGGTATGGAGGAGGCCTTCTCTGACTTCACCATTAGTGAACCAGAGGGATCTGGCGGATTTGTTACCTTCCTACGCTTTCTGATTACTCTGGCATGGATCTACGGGATCGCTACAGTGATCTATAGTGGCCTATGTATCCTCTTCCCTGTAATCTCCCATCCTATTCGTAGACTTAGCGTCTATGGGAGTCCTAAGAAGATGCTGCAGGAAGCCGAGGAGGAGCTATCCACTCTGCCACAGCTTGCCACAGAGGATATGTTCATTACAGAGCACTACTTCATAGAGACCTCTAGTTACGGTGTAGCAATTATGCCAATTGATAAAATCATCTGGCTCTATAAGTACTCTACCCTGCATAAGCTGCTCTGGCATCACTTTGCTATCTCCTATACCATGTACATCACAGCGGAGAATCACCGCTATGTACGCTGTCCTAAGAATACCAAGACAGATATCGATGGTATTATGGACTACCTGGCTGAGGCCAATCATGATATCCTGGTTGGATTCAATGAGAAGAACCGCTTGGCTGTTGAAGAGATCCAGGGAGATGTGAAATTCCTTCGTAAGTTATGGAGCTTCCTGAGTAAGAAGGTCTGATCAATGTAGACCATATCCTTCTTGTGGATATAATGATCCTTCGGTCCTATGGACATAAGAATGAAATAAAAAGAGTTCTGCGACTTACCACAGAACTCTTTTTTATCTGATATGGAATCGTATGCCTAGCTCTACACTTTCATGTATTACATATGCTCTTCAATCCAAGCTAAGAGATCCTCACGAACCTGATCACGGTCTAACTCATTTAGAATCTCATGACGATCGTTCTCGTACAGCTTCATGGTGACATCAGCGATACCAGCCTCCTGGAAGCGACAGAAAGCATCCTTCACACCCTTTCCCAGATTACCAACTGGATCACATGCACCAGACATAAAGTGAATTGGCAGATCCTTATTAATCTTACGGATATTCGCCAACTGATTATCGTAGGCTGTTGCAGTCAGAAGGAGACGATATCCATTCACAGAAAATGCATAGTTATTCAGCGGATTGCTGTAGTACTTCTTAACATCCTCTACATTCTTAGAGAGCCAGCTCTCTTCTGGAACAGTACCATCGATATTAAATCCCTTATAGGGCTTACCGAACATAAGTCCAGCCACAAATTTACTCTTATAATCCCAGCCGTGGATAGCACCCACCAGATTGACAACAAAGCGTCCAGCCTTAATTGCACTATCCGCCTCAGATCCTGTACCCATAATAATTGCACCATTTAGATCCTTCAATTCCTCTGCCTTCATAGACAGCATCATACGAAGGAGATAGGATCCCATAGAATGACCCAGGATAAAGTATGGCACATCGCTATACTGCTCACGATTAATCTGATAGTTGTGAAACATATCTGCTACCATTGTCTCTGCTGGTGTATTGGTATGCATGATACCTAATTCCTCTGGTGACTCAACAGACTCACCATGACCGATATGATCATGACCTACCACTGCAAATCCATGACTGGTCATGAAGTCAGCCAGTTCCTGATAGCGGTCGATGTACTCCTGCATGCCATGGCAGATTTGTAAGACACCACGGATCTTACCATCCTCTGGAGTCCACTTCACACCATGAATCATTGTTTTCTTGTCGTCTTGTGACTCAAAACGATACTCTTCTCTTACTGACATTTCTTTCCTTTCCCCCAACATTTCCTTTATTGTTATTGTTATTTTTATTACTCTTGATCGAGGATTTCCTTTGTCATATCCTGCATACGATGCATGCGGTCCTGAACGGTTCCACATCGATCTCTTCCACTTGATAATGTATCATCTAGTTGATTCATAAGGCTTTCATACTGCTCTCTTGCAATGACAATCTCCTTACGACTCTCCTGAATGGCATTGGCATCTGTGCGCATCTCTTCTAAAGCAGACTCCATCGTTTCCTTCATGGTCTTCACTTGATCAATCAGGCTCTCCATTCGAATCAGTTCTTCCTTTAAAAGCTCTGCTTCCTTATCATAGGACTCGGCAGCCTCACGCATGGTCTGGGCAGAAGCCACATACTTAGTTCCATCCTCACCTAGGCGACTGGCTTCAATGGCACTCTGTAGTGCCAGAGCACTCATCTCATGACTCTTCTCCCGCATGTTCTTGATGTACTCATAGCTTACAGAAAAATCAAGATTCAGACTGGTGCTGGCTGTAGACTTTTCAGAGATAGCATTTCCCTCTTCAACTGAAGAAGTCTCCTTCTCAATAAATTCCTCTGTGGCATCCACATCAAGATTAGAATCAAAGAGAGGGATTCGATCCACAGCACTACGGAATTCATCTGTAACC
>ONIO01000097.1 GCA_900317915.1 uncultured Lachnospiraceae bacterium
TAAACCAATCTAGAGCCTGGTCTACATTTATCCTATCCTGCAGCAGTTGATTGCCTGGTAAAGCTATGCTTATCTCTTCAGATTATTGGCTGTATCCAGCATAGAGTCTGATGTGGTGATGGCCTTTGAGTTCATCTCGTAGGCACGCTGGGCGATGATCAAATTCACCATCTCATCCGCTACATTGACATTGGATCCTTCTAAGAATCCCTGATTGATCTTAGATGGGGTCAGACCTGCTACAGTGGCCTCATTCATAGCTGGGCCAGATACATTATTGGCCTCTAGAAGGTTATCTCCACGCTTCTCTAAGCCAACTGGGTTCGCGAACTGGTAGAGTCCGATGGACTGGCCAGTCAGCACATAGGTGCCATCCGGTCTCTTGTAAGCGACCTGTCCGTCTGTTCCAACTGATACAGAGTCTGTAGCAGCTGTGGCTGGCAGAGTAATTGGATTCCCCTGAGTGTCTAGTACCTTATTACCCTCGGAATTGGTAAGTACGCGGGTGCCATTATCGTCAAGCGCCCAGTCGAAGTCACCATTTCTAGTGTAGTAGGTACCGCCGTCCTCTCCAGTTACGGAGAAGAAGCCACGGCCATTGATGTACATCGCCATCTTATTATCGCTGGCCAACTCAGCGCCCTGGGTATAGATGGAATTAATGGATGCAACGCGAGCACCTAATCCAACCTGTGCGGTTGTCGGCTTAGTATCGCCATTTGCTGTGGTGCTGGCCTCCTGCATTGTCTGATAGAGCAGGGACTTAAACTGAGTCGTCTGGGACTTATATCCTGTTGTATTTACATTCGCTAAGTTATTTGCAATTGTATCAACGCTTGTCTGCTGAGCCTTCATGCCCGATGCAGCTGTCCACAATGATCTAACCATGTGGTTCCTCCTATTTCCTATAGACCGTGCCATAGCTCCCGGTCCGATTCATCTATCTCTCTACCGCTATCCCTTTGCTGGAAGCAGTCTATTATACTCTACCGCTATCCCTTTGCTGGAATCAATCTAGTATACTCTACCGCTATCCCTTTGCCAGAAGCAATCTATTATACTCTACCAACCTGGTTCACAGCCTTATCCAAGGTGCTATCTTCCGTCTGGATCATCTTCTGTCCTGCCTCGTAGGCACGCTGGATCGTAATCATATTCACCATCTCATCTACCACATTTACATTGGATGTCTCTAGGATTCCTTGCTTAATGGAGCCATCGGCTGCCTGCAATGTACCCCCCTCAACCAGGGTGTAGTAGTTATCTCCATCCTTAGACAGATAGTTATAATCGGTAAAGTCTACCAGTCCAATCTGTCCAACCGCCTGATTGTTCTGATAAATGGTGCCGTCATAGCCCACCGTATAGTCGGTATTGGGATCGATTCGGATGTAGTTACCTGCTGCATTATTGGAATTCATGGCACCAAACTGATTCAGTACATAGTCACCATCAGTGGTTCTCAGGTATCCATTACGATCTACTGTGAATTCACCGTCTCTAGTGTACTTAATGGATGTCTCTCCTGTATTCTTATTGGTATAGGACACAGCGAAGAATCCATCTCCAGCTACTGCCAGGTTACTCTTCACATCGGTAACCTTGAAGGAGCCCTGGGACCAGTCGGTATAGACCTCTCCCACGTCATCTCCCATGGAGATACCACCCAGGCGAGCTGGCATATCGTTATTCCCAGAGTCCTTAATACGAAGAGCCAGTCGTTCGTCGAAGGCCTGGTTAATTGTTACTTCTTTCTTATATCCATTGGTGGATGCATTGGCCAGATTATTAGAGAGAACGTCTAAGCGTCTCTGCTCCTCCTTCATGCCCGTATATGCTGTATATAAGCCCTTGACCATGTGTCTTTCCTTTCACGTGGCCACTTCCTTGTGATTTGAATCCGCCATCCTTGGCGGGATATGTCCAGGAGAATTCTTTCTAAAGAGATTTATGATGATTCATCACTCTCTTCTAATCCTTCTAATCTTTGATTTTTACATCTTCTCCGATATCTATTTCGGCCACTTTCCTTAATTATATTAGCATTTTAAATGTTTTTTTCGATATTTTATCCTGATTACGATGATTGATTTGTATTTCCTAAAAGCTACTAACGATGTGACCTATCTCGGCATTTCTCCATGGTTTCTGCATGGTTTACATTTACCATAAAAAACCTCCCACCCGAATAACTTCAGGAGGAAGTCACCCAGGCGGGAGGTTCTAAAAACAAATGATATGATTACTCGATATCCTTATGACCGCCAGTCAGGAACTCGATGTACTTACCAGTTCCGATAGCTACACATGTCATGGCATCATCAGCTGTAATGGTATTGATACCGGTACGCTCTTCCATAAGCTGCTCTAAGCCCCGGAGCAATGAACCACCACCAGTCAGGACGATACCACGTTCGGATACGTCGGCTGCTAATTCTGGAGGTGTCTTCTCTAATACGCTGTGTACCGCCTCGACGATCTGGAGAGTTGGCTCGCGGAGAGCTTCCTCAGTCTCCTCAGAGGAGATCTCGATGGTCTTAGGAAGACCTGTTACCAGGTTACGTCCACGGACATCCATCGTCATTGGCTCAGGAAGTGGATAGCATGTTCCAATCTTAATCTTAATATCCTCTGCGGTACGCTCACCGATCAGGATATTGTGCTTCTTACGCATGTAACGAACGATTGCTTCGTCGAAGTCGTCACCTGCGATCTTGATAGAAGTAGATACTACAGATCCGCCAAGGGAGATCACTGCGATATCAGCTGTACCACCACCGATATCAACGATCATATTACCGCATGGACGGGAGATGTCGATACCAGCACCGATTGCAGCTGCGATAGGCTCCTCGATAATGGATACCTCACGAGCACCTGCTGCATAGGTAGCATCCTCAACAGCACGCTTCTCAACCTCTGTTACACCAGATGGTACGCAGACAGAGATACGAGGCTTACGGTAAGACTTCTTACCAATTGCCTTCTGGATGAAGTACTTAATCATCTTCTCTGTTACGGTGTAATCAGAGATAACACCCTGACGAAGAGGACGAACAGCTACGATATTACCAGGAGTACGTCCCAGCATGAGACGAGCTTCCTCACCGATTGCCTTAATCTTATTAGTGTCATGATCAAAAGCGACAACGGATGGTTCCTTTAAGACGACTCCCTTGCCCTTAACATATACCAGAATACTAGCGGTACCCAGATCGATACCAATATCAGTTGCTACCATAACTAATAGCTCCTTTCAAAACCTTATATACAAACTGTAAAACAGTATTATTTCAATATTTTGACGCACTACGTTCATATTATACCCGCTTTGCCTTCAAATTCAACTTTTTTTCGTGTTTTTTCAAGGATTTATCACTG
>ONIO01000046.1 GCA_900317915.1 uncultured Lachnospiraceae bacterium
CCGCCCCCACTACCACCAAAAAGCGGCGCCCTCTCAGGCGCCGCAATAAGAAAGTATGAATTGTAGGTTTTTATGTATCTGGCCAGGCGCCCTCGCGCCGGCCTAACTGATCTCAGGCTTTACGCCCTCCGCTGGCCTAACTAATCTCAGGCTTTACAGCCCTCGCGCCGGCCTAACTAACCTCAGGCCAGGCACCCTCCGCCGACCTGGCATTCGTTACTATTTGTACGGCCTGGCAATAGTTACTATTTGTACAGCCCAGCCGCCTTACGTAGTCACTTCCTTCAAGCCCTTCAGTTTCTTCACAGTTTTCTGACGGAGGCTTGCACCACCAATGATTGCCTGGAGGACGATGAAGAAGCACAGCATAATGGAGAGCACGATACGTACCCACCAGCTAGACAGGGTTTCCGATAACCGTTCCAACACCACCAGAGAGAAGGGTTCCACCGATAACTGCTGCCGCAATGGCATCCATCTCAAGACCCTTGGCCTGCTCTACGAATCCAGCACAGCTGTTCAGGCAGAAGAGGAATCCACCTAAGCCTGCCAGGAATCCATCCAGTACATAGGCCTTCATCTTGGTTGCCTTTACATTCAGACCCATCATGACTGCGGACTGCTCATTACCACCGATGGCATAGAGAGCACGACCAAACTTGGTGAATCGTAGAATGATAGAGATCACAAGGATGACAATCAGCGCGATGATAACGGTTGGATAAATATAGGCATTAACCAATACTCCATGACGATTGTAGTAGCCGAATGGTAAGAAAATCTTGGCATTGGCCCATTTTAGGAAGGTTTCATTCTTAATCGCGATCATATCGGTACTTACAATGGCTGTCATACCACGTCCGAAAAAGAGACCAGCTAAGGTAATAATGAATGGCTGGATCCTCAGATAGGAGATGAGATAGCCCTGTACGACACCGAAGAGTACACCGATGAAAAGGGAGAAAAACAGTGCCTGATAAGCACTAGCACCCTTATTCTCCATCATATCGGCAGCACACATACATACCAGCGCTGTGACAGAACCAACAGAGATATCGATGCCGCCTGTAATCATAACGATTGTCAGTCCGCACGCGATAACTAGGAGTCCTGCATTAGAAATAAACAGGTTTAAAAACATCTGTGGTCTGGCGAATCCCTTGTCAAAAAAGACTACCATACCAATTGCATACATGATGATGAACATCACGATGGTAATCAAAAGTAAGAATCCGGTCTTAGAAAGCTTCAACTTGCCCTTCATTTATGCCACCGCCTTTCTAGCAATCTTACGCTTCGCCATACGCTCGCGGAAGATTGGACTCTGGATTACAACGATGATGACAACTACGACTGCCTTATATACTGGGAGCTGATCCGCAGATACATTCATAGCATAGAGGGATGTGGTCAGTGCCTGAATGGTGTAGGCACCAATGATGGATCCCATGAGGTTGAACTTACCACCGCCCAGGTTATTACCACCCAGAGCAACTGCCAGGATAGCATCCATCTCCATGTTGAGACCGATATTATTGGCATCTGCACTGTAGATACGGCTAGATGCTACGATACCTGCCAGACCTGCTAAGAGGCCACAGATTACATAGGTGATGAATTTCAGCATGGTTGAATTTAAACCAACCAGACGGCTTGCAGCTCCGTTGATACCAACGGATTCGATGTAGAGTCCTAAGGCTGTCTTCTTCAAAATCAGGGAAACCAGGATAACTGTCAGAATAGCAACAAATACAGGTGTTGGTACTGGACACTTACCGATGTAACCACCGATCGTCTTATAGGAGTCAACACGGATGTAAGTGATCTGTCCCTTAGTTACCAGCTGTGCGATACCACGTCCTGCGGTAAAGAGGATCAGTGTAGCAACCATTGGCTGGATATGGAGTTTCGCAACCAGTAAGCCGTTGAAGGCTCCGCATACACCAGATACCAGGATTCCTACAAGAGCTGCCAGGATAATTGGTGCAGCCAGGGTGTTGGTAGATACCTCTCCACCTGACAGAATCTGACAGCAGACAGCTCCAGCTACGGCCATAACGGCACCAACAGAGATATCCTGTCCACCAGATGATGCGGTTACCAGGGTCATACCAACAGCTAGGATTACCAGCTCGGATCCACGGTTAATGATGTCGATAATGTAACCATATAACACACCATTATTCATCGAAATATGGAAGAAGTCTGGTGTCTGTATGAGATTTACAATTAACACTGCAATCAGACACATCACTGGGAGAAACAAGCGATTGTGCACGATGCTGTTCTTTTTCTGTATTGCCTTAGCCATTACTTTTCCTCCTCCCCATTTGTCTCTGCTGCTAGAGATTCTGTTGCCTTTTCTGTCTCATCAACTGCTGCACTCACTTCTGCTTCATCCTTCATAGCTCCGCCACGGTCTACATTTTCCCCTCCAGCGATGGTATTCATGATGTCCTTCTGATTCAGCTGATCGCCAGATAATTCTCCAACTTTATAGCCATCGCGAAGCACTGCCATACGTGAGCAGGTTCGAAGCATCTCCTCGATTTCGGAGGAAATGAAGGTGACTGCCTTGCCCTGATCTGCCAGGTCCAAAACCAGCTTCTGGATCTCTGTCTTGGTTCCGATATCGATACCTCGTGTTGGCTCATCCAGAATCAGATATTCTGGATTGGTTAGGAGCCAGCGGGCGATGATAACCTTCTGCTGATTGCCACCGGAGAGGCTCTTAATAGGAGTCTCACGGCTTGCGCACTTGATATCCAATAGATCAATGAATTTATCTGCTGCCTCTTCCATCTCCTTACGGCTCATAAGGTGGAACATGCCCTTCTTAGCCTGCATTGCGATGATGATATTCTCACGAACAGATAAGTCGTCGATGATACCTTCCTTCTTACGATCCTCAGGTAGATAACCCATTCCAAGCATCATGGCATCCAGAGGCTTATTGATCTTCGCCTCCTTACCATTGATGAAGAGCTTACCGCTGTCCGCCTTATCTGCACCGTAGATACTACGAACCAGTTCGGATCGGCCAGATCCTAAGAGGCCTGTGAGGCCGATGACCTCACCCTTATGGATTTCCAGGTCAAATGGATGAATGGTGCCATGATGACCTATGCCTTCTGCCTTAATAACTGCAGGTGCATCACTCTCCACCTTACCCTCATGACCACTCTTGATATCTGCCAGGTCATCGAAGTTCTTACCCATCATCTTCGCTACCAGCTGTACACGTGGCAACTCAGAAGCCTTGTATTCTCCAACCAGCTGGCCATTTCTCAGAACTGTAATCCGGTCACATACTGCATAGACCTGCTCTAGGAAGTGGGTGACGAAGATGATACCTACACCCTTATCACGAAGCTTACGCATCAGGGTGAAGAGCTTCTCAACTTCCTCGTCATCCAGTGAAGAGGTTGGCTCATCCAGGATGAGAACCTGACACTGCTGGTCTACTGCACGAGCGATGGCAATCATCTGCTGTACCGCAATGGAGCAATCCTCAAGTAACTGATCTGGGTCTGCCTCAATCTCTAGTCCCTCTAAGAGGCCCTTAGAATATTTCCGAACTGCCTTCCAGTCGATGAATCCGCCCTTTCTCGGTTCTCTACCCAGGTAGAGATTCTCACCTACGGTTAGATTGGGACAGAGATTAACCTCCTGATATACCGTGCTGATGCCATTCTTCTGAGCATCCTCCGGGCTATGATTGATGATTGGCTTATCCTTCCCCTCCATCCGGATCTCTCCGGTCTCCAACTCGTAGACACCTGTGAGAACCTTTATCAGAGTGGATTTGCCTGCGCCATTTTCTCCCATGAGTGCGTGAATCTCGCCTTTTCTCAATGTGAAGTCAACGCCGGACAGGGCCTTAACGCCGGGGAATGTCTTATCGATGTCCCGCATGGTTAGTACTACTTCCGCATCCATCCTGCTTCTCCTTTTCTTTTTATACTTGGAAATGTAAACCGTACCTTTCATTTTGCAGCCTCGCCGCCTCTACGATCCATCGCAGGTATCCGCTTTGCTGAAAATCAAGGTCCTGGTCTACATTTATGGAAAAGGCGTGTCGTAATCGATTCACCACCGACTACGCACGCCATCCCACCTTCACTCTAAGTCATATCTAGTTCATTTGGTATTAGTAAGCTCTCTTTGAGATTACATCATCTGTTACAACAGTTATGTCGAAGTCCTTTTCGCCGCCTGCAGACATCTTAGCCTTAACAGACTTAACAGTGTCATCAACAGCGAACATAGCCTCATCTACGTACTGGAGCTTGTCAACCTTATCGCCAGCCTCAAGCTTCTTGATGATCTCTTCTACACGAGGTCCATGAAGAGGATTACACTCCGTATTCAGAGTGATTTTCTTATCCAGGACATCCTTCAGACCAGCATTGGTAGAGTCGAAGGACATAACCATAACTTCGCCATTAGCGATGTCTCCGCCAACCTTCTTACCAGCTGCTGTCAGAGCATCAATTGCACCGAAGGCTTCGTTATCATTCTCGCAATATACGACATTGATATTGTCATGCTGCTTCAGAACAGACTCCATAACTTCCTGTCCCTTAGCCTGTGTGAACTCACCCGTCTGCTGCTCTAAGAGATCCCAGCCGTAAGCCTTAACAGCCTCGTCCATACCCTTAGTACGTCCAATCTGTGCAGATGCACCGATGGTACCCTGGATATCAACAATGTGGAGATCCTTGCCAGATACACCCTTAGCAGTTGCATAAGCATTCAACCACTCGCAAGCCTTAGAGCCCTCTGCATAGAAGTCAGAACCAACCCAAGCGGTGTAGAGGCTGTCATCAGATACATCAACCATACGGTCAACGATGATAACAGGGATTCCAGCATCCTTAGCTTCCTTCAGTACAGTGTCCCAACCAGTCTCAGTAACTGGAGCCAGAACGATGTAGTCTACATCCTGCTGGATGAAGTTACGGATGGCTGTGATCTGATTCTCCTGCTTCTGCTGTGCGTCATCGAAGATAAGCTTGTAGCCATTTGCCTCGGAGAATGTCTCCTTCATAGACTTGGTGTTAGCTGTACGCCAGTCAGACTCAGCACCTACCTGTGAGAATCCAACTGTGATTGTGCCGTCCTTAGAACCAGACTTCTTGTCTGCGCTCTTCTTGCCGGCGCTTCCGCATCCAGCCATAACACCCATGGCCATCATTCCGCAGAGCATTAAGCTTAAAATCTTCTTTTTCATAAAAAATAACCCCCTCTTTTCTGTGATATGACCTAGAAGAATTTTCCCTTTCTGTGAGGCTTATTCCCCACAGAACTGTTCTCTGTAATTGTCATTATAGGAGGAAGCCTAGGCATCTAATACGGAGATTATTACGAAAAAAGTTTATATTTTTTTTAGAAATGAAAACCGTAGATTTCTCCTGGGTGGAAAAATCTACGGTGTGTGAATCGAAGTACGAAATTTTTTCGAAAATAGGTAGGAAATTTTACGATGGGTAGAATTTTCTACGACAAGATAAGCTCCCTATGGGACAAATGGGATCTTTTTCGGTAGGGAGATCACCAGTCTGGTGCCTTCATCAACCCTAGAATATACGGCTAAGTCGACCTCCGCTCCATAGTGGATCTTCAGCCTTCTAACCACATTGGCTACACCAAAACCATGGCCCATTCGCTCCATGGTGGCCTCTCCAGTGAGAAGCATCTGCCGGTAGGCATCCAACTGCTCTCCGGTCATTCCTGCACCTGTATCCTCTACCGTTAGTAGGATATGGTCCCCACGTAACTGAGCAGAGACACGGATTAATCCCTTGCCCCTTTTATGACGAATTCCATGATTCAGCGCATTCTCAACAATCGGTTGCAGGGTCATCTTAGGGATTGCATAGCCCTTAAGGTTCTCAGGGATATCCACCTCATACTCCATTACATCCTGGAAACGAACCTGTTGGATCTCTAAGTAGCTACGAATATGCCGTTCCTCTTCCTCAATGGTGACAATATCACGACCATTGGAGAGAGAAACCCGGAAGAATTCACTCAGGGCATTGGTGATTCGGATGGCCTCTTCATTTTCCTTAGCCTCCGTCAGCCATACAATGGTGTCTAGGGTGTTATAGAGGAAGTGGGGATTAATCTGAGCCGTCAAAAGCTTCATCTCTAAGGTCTCCTTCTCCCTCTCCTTTCTGGCATTGGTACGCATGAGCTTACGGATCTCATCACCCATACGATCGAAGCGCTCCGCCAGAGTACCCAGCTCATTGGTAGCATGGGATTCCACCTTGTGGGTGAAGTCTCCTCTTGCATAGGCCTCTGTCGCCTGATACAGGCTCTGAATTGGGTCAATAATCTGCTTGGTGAGAAAGTGGGTCAGGATGATATTCATCAGGACAATCAGCGCCAGGATCACTAGGCTCACCCTTAGGAAGATGGTAACTCGTCCCGCTATGGTCTGTCGCACCACTTCCATCTCACTGGCCTCTTCATAGATATACTGCTGGATCGCATTCTGGATCAGGGTAGTGAGTATGGTGATATCCGTGTTGAATTTATAGATATTCTCATCGTAGAAGCCGCCCTGTTCCACATTGTGGAGGATGTCATCCACACGCTTCTCCAGGGTATCTAGGAGTCTTAGAATGGTATTCAGATTGTTCTGGATCTTCTCATCCTTGACTGTGGTCTTCAGCTTCTGGAACTGCCGTCTGGCAGCATCAATCTGTCGATAGGGATTGTCCGCGCCAAGAGCCTCCCGCTCTGTACGGTTATTCCACTTGATAGAGCCCACCACAATCAGGTACATGGTCTCGTCCATGTCCTCCTTGAAGGTCATGTTGTACTGATTCGCCCTGGTGATATCCTGCACGATGCTGTCATATTCCTGGTAGATACTGTAGGTATTCACCAGCATGCCTGACACCAGAAGGATCAAAGGTAGGATCGCCACCCAGAAATTCACCAGAATCTGAGTCCTTAGACTTCCCCGCTTCCCCAGAGATCGTCGGATCCAGTCCTTTATCCAGCTATTCCTGCTACCGTTAAGGTGCCGAAGCCTGTCCTTTGTCTGGCTATTCCTGCCGCCCTTGAAATGCCGGAGTCTGTCCTTCATCCTGCTATTCCTGCTACCCTTGAGATGCCGGAGTCTGTCCTTTGTCCCACTATTCCTGTTGCCTTGGAGGTGCCAGAGCCAGTCCTTTATCCATTCACTTCCAGTTCCTTGATGGAAATGTAGACCATGCCCAATCATGCAGGATTCTCCCCAGTTTGGGTTAGATCGTAGGTGAAGGCTGGTGAAATATAGTTATTTGATTGATTCTGGCTGTTCTTCTGTCCAAATTCCTGATCAGCATTCTTCTGGCTATTCTTCTGGCTTAATTCCTGGCCAGATTGGGTCTGGCTATTATTCTGGACTAATTCCTGGCCAGATTGGGTCTGGCTATTATTCTGGACTAATTCCTGTCCAGCCTGCTTCTTGCTATTATTCTGGCTTAATTTCTGGCTAGATTGGGTCTGGCTATCCTTTTGGCTAAATTCCTGACCAGATTGGGTCTGGCCAGAACCTGCTTCCATAGAATTTCGATATTCCTTGGGTGTCATGCCCTGGGTTTTCTTGAAAAGCGAGCTGAAATAGTGAGGATCACGATAGCCCACCATATAACTAATATCTGTCACTCTCTCCTTCGTGGTGGCAACGAGATGCTTCGCCTCATTCATACGGACATCCGTGAGATACTCGATAAAGGTCTGTCCCATCTCCTTACGAAATACCGTACTGAAGTGATTTGGACTGAGATTCACCGCAGCTGCCGTCTGATTTAGAGAGAAATCATCCTCTTGAAAATGCTGTTGGATGTAATTAGTGGCTTCTAGCATCAAACTAGAAACTCGGTTTTTCTTTGCATCTCGAATATCAATAATCCCCTCCATAATGGATTGGATATAGACACGACCAGACTCCAGATTATAGAGACGCTGAATGATGGTCTCCGGAGTGCCACAGATTCTCTCATTCTCTTCATCAGAGACGCCCAGTTTCTTCAGATATTCCGCAAAGGCAAAGTACATGTTATAAAGGACATATTGGGTGAACAGGGTAGACTTCAGATTGCTTGGGCCCAAATCCTCGAAGTAGGATGTGAGGAAGTTATCTATCTGATCCCTTTTCCCAGTATTCAAAAAGTCCATGATGGATTTACTATTTAGGGTGCTAAGCTTCAGTTCCTTCATGTCGATTGGAGTATCGTCCGTGGTAGACTGCCGCCTGCTGGACTCCCTCTCGCCATATGAGTACTGCATATCATCCTTAGAGCTTGTCCGGGCGTCTATTTCTAGAGACGTAGCTTCCGTCTGGGCGTTATGAGATTCCATGGATGATGTATCCTGAGGCTGGGCACTGCCTCCTGCCTGCGGATAGCTCAGTCCATCTTGAAACATGGTTGTCTCTGCTGTCTGAGCCAGGTATGCCTCCTGGGCAGAGACACGGCGTGAATAGGCCGCCATCAGGTCCATCTTACGACGTTCCTCAGCGATACTAGCGCCAACTTTCTTCAGCGCAGATAGGAGATTCTCGCCATCAATCGGCTTCACGAGATATTCCTCTACGCCGATATCGATTGCCTGTTTTGCATAGTCGAATTCATTGTAGCCTGATAATATGATAATTCTTGTTTTGGGAAGTTCCTTCTTGATTAGACGAGACAGTTCCAGCCCGTCCATAAAAGGCATCCGAATATCCGTGATCACGATATCCGGACGTGTATCTTGAATCATTGGGTAGGCTAGTTCCCCATCACCAGCATCTCCCACCAGTTCGAATCCCTCCGCCTGCCAGTCCACAGTCTTCACGATTCCTTTTCGGATGACGACCTCATCCTCTACTAGAAAAACCCTTAACATATCCTCTTCCCCTTTTCATAAGCTCTTTTTCACAATATAGATATATCTGCCGCACTCATGAACAAGAACCAGATCCCTTTTCATAAGCTCTTTCCACAATATAGATATATTGCTACCTACGAACCCCTTCGCAGGCGATTATATGATGTAAACCCCTTCGTAGGCGATTATATGATGTAAACCCCTTCGCATCATATATATCCATTTATTATAGTCCTCTCCTTCGAAAAAGAGAAGGATGAGATGTGACATTATTCCTCACTGATGCCTTTCGAAGAAGTTTTTCACATTCAAAAAGGAAAACCTGCAATATGACTACTCTAATATGAAAAGTTAGACGCAGAGAGACTAGTTCCAAGTCTTCCAAATATCAGGCTGGTATCCCAGAGTAGACTGCTTGCCATTTCTGACGATTGGGAGCTTTAATACCTGCTGGTTTTCCAGGATTTTTTCAAGCTTGTCTTCTTCTGCCAGATACTGAATCAGTGTCAGTGTATCCTGATCCTTACAGTTAGAATCTAGCATATTTTCCAAGCCGCCATTTACCTGGGCCACAGAGCGGAATTCTCCCTTAGATAGCCCCTTTTCCTTCATATCCACAAACTGGAACTTAAT
>ONIO01000043.1:0-9453 GCA_900317915.1 uncultured Lachnospiraceae bacterium
GGTGCATATTCTGCAGCAAATACTTATAAGCAATTTCGTAAGGAGCCTCTGGATTATGTATTTGGTGCTCCGGATGAAGTAGCAGTACAGAAGAAACTGGCAGCAGCAATTCAGGCAGCCCGGTTGAAACTGCATCTTAAGAATCTAACCATGGCATCTATTGGACATACACCACAGGGATTTGGCTTCGGCCGTGCCTTAGATGCAGAGATGAGAACCAATTTTGGTGTGAATTTAGAATGCATCGAGGCAAGAGAGCTGATTCATAAGGCGAAGTCCTTCTCTGATGAGGATGTAAAAGAGTATCTAGAAGATGCTATGAATCGAACCAAGGGCTTAGAGAATACACCAGAACAGAATCGACTGGACTTCGCTCGTCTCTATAGAGCCTATAAGGAATTTGTGGAGGAGCATCATATAGGTGCACTGGCATCACGCTGCTGGCCAGACTTTTTCACAGAGTTTGGTACTCCGGTTTGCATGGTTCTTAGTATTTTAAATGACTTGAATGTTCCGTCTGCATGTGAGGTAGATGCCTACGGTGCACTGTCTATGTATATGGGCCGGGAATTAACTGGTCGGTCTACATTCTTCGGAGATCCTGTATCTATGGATGAAAAGGAAGGCACTGTTACCTTCTGGCATTGTGGGATGGCTGCTTGCAGCCTGGCACGAACCGATACTGGCGCTGAGGTTGGAGAGCATTGCAACCGTCACATCGGACCTACCATGGAGTTCGGATGCAAGGCAGAGAAGGAAGTCACCATCTTCCGCGTAGGCAAGGATTGTGAGGGCAAGTTCCGCTTCCTGATCGCTCCGGGCGAGGCTCTGGATAAGCCAAAGCAGTTCTATGGCACATCCATCGTGGTAAAAACTGACCTGGATGCGAAGAAATTTGTGGAGCAGACGGTTACTGAGGGCTGGGAACCTCACTTTGTGGTGATCTATGGCAATGTGGCAGATGAACTTGAGATCCTTGGTCACCAACTGAATATCCCTGTGGAGAGACTGGGGTAAGAACTTCGTACTAGAATAGGGCCAGTACCCTTTAGCTCTTGCTGAAGGGTGCTGGCTCTTTTAATAAAATTAAGAAGATTAATAATAAAATGTCTTCTCACTATAGAAGAATCAAAAAACACAGGAAACTCTATGAAAAAACCACAGAAAACCAGGGAAATAACCTTGACACTGGTAGAGAACAGAACTATATTTAACATAGTTAATTAAAGATGTTAATTATATTTCAATCCATTGGAAATAAAGGGTTGGGGGACAAACCACAGCAAATCTAAGCATAACATCTAAAGGATATAGAAAAAGGGGGCTCTATATATGAATTGGAACTACACACAACCTGTTAACATTCGCTTTGGGGCAGGAATTCTGAAGGAATTATCCCATGTGGCTCAGGGACTTGGACTAGAGAAGGGTATCCTGGTATCTGATCCATTCTTCGCTAAAAGTGGCCTGGCTGACAAAATCATGGAGGATAATAAGGACCTCTTAGTGGCGATCTACAGCGAGATCTCTCCTAACCCAGAGGTGAAGGAAGTGGATGCCTGTGCCCAGGTGATTCGTGAGACTGGTGCTCAGTTTATCGTGGCATTAGGCGGTGGTAGCTCCATGGACTGTGCTAAGAGTGCATCTGTGGTTTGCTTCACAGAGGACTCCATTGAGAAGTATCACATGACAGGAGTTCCACTTCCGAATCAGCATCTTCCAATCATAGCGGTTCCAACCACCGCAGGTACCGGATCTGAAGTAACTTGCGTATCCGTTCTCTCAAATCATGAGAAGGGTAAGAAGGGACCAATCAATAATGACAATTTCTATCCTGCAATCGCCCTCATTGATCCGGAGCTTACCTATTCACTGCCGCCGAAGCAGACCGCATCCTGCGGTATCGATGTCCTAAGCCATGCGGTTGAAGGATTCTGGAGCAAGGGACATCAGCCAATCTGTGATGCACTTGCACTCCATGCATCTCGTCTGGTCTTCACCTATTTACGCCGCGCATATCAGGACGGAAGTGATGTGGAGGCTAGAGAGAAGATGGCAGAGGCTTCTGTCATCGCAGGTATGGCCTTTACACTTCCGAAAACAACAAGCAGCCATGCATGCTCCTTCCCATTGACGAATCTCTATCATATTCCTCACGGCGAGGCCTGTGGACTGACCCTGGACTACTTCGCCCGGGTGAATGCTAAGGCCCAGGGAGTAGAAGGAGAGCGAATCAATGGATTTGCGAAGCAGCTTGGCTTCTCTGATATGACGGAGATGGCGGATGCCATTGCAGAACTGAAGCGAGATATCAACCTTCGCTGTGACATGAAGGACTTTGGACTGACAGATGAGGCGATTGAGGAACTGGTTTCTATCAGCCATCACCCAAATATGCTGAACAATCCGGTTGAGATCACGGATGAGATTCTGCGAGACATGTACAATTCTTACCGATAATCATCCGATTTAGAACCAATCGAAATATTGGTCTACATTTAAGAAAGGAACGAAATGGACAAGTATAGAGAATTGCAAAAGAAAGCAATGACGATCCGAGAACTCACAATGAAGTGCATCGGTGCACGTGGGTTCGGACATATCGGCGGATCTCTGGATCTGGCAGAGGTCATGAGCTGCCTCTACTTCGATCATATGCGTGTGAATCCTAAGAATCCAAACTGGGAGGATAGAGATCGCTTCGTATTATCCAAGGGACATGGTGGACCAGCGGTCTACGCTACACTGGTACTGAAGGGATTCTTCCCTGAGGAGGAACTCTTGACTCTGAATCAGCCTGGAACCCATCTCCCTGGCCACTGTGACAGAAAGCTGACCACAGGAATCGACATGTCCACCGGCTCTTTGGGACAGGGCTTCTCTGTCGCTGTGGGAATGGCTCTGGCGGCACACCTGGATAAAAGAGATGTGAATGTCTACACCATCATCGGTGATGGCGAGTCTCAGGAGGGACAGATCTGGGAAGCAGCTCTTCTGGCTGGAAGCAGAAGGCTGGACAACCTGATTGCTTTCACAGACTATAACAAGATGCAGATCGACGGAACCATTGAAGAGATCAATGGCCTCTATCCTCTGGATAAGAAGTGGGAGTCCTTCAACTGGGATGTACAGGTAGTGGATGGCCACGACTGCAGAGCAATCTCACTTGCTATCGATAATGCGAAGAAGATCCAGGGCAGACCACATATGATTATCCTGAATACCATCAAGGGCAAGGGCGCTTCTCAGTGGGAGAATAAGGTGTCCTGCCATAATGACAACAATATTACACCTGAGATGACAGAAGCAGCGCTTCGTGAGATGAAGGAGGCAGAGAAGGATGTTTGAATTAGAAGACAGATGGCTCCGAGAGACCTATGTAGACTGCCTTATTGAAGCTGCGAAGCAGGATGATCGCATCGTGATCCTTGAGGCTGACCTCTCCAATGCGGGAGGAACCAAGCGCTTCACAAAAGAATTTGATGGCAAGCGTACCGTGGATGTGGGAATCCAGGAGGCCAATATGATTGGTGTGGCAGCAGGCATGAACGCCATGGGTAAGATTCCTTTTACCCATACCTTCACTCCATTTGCTACCCGTCGTGTAGCTGACCAGGTAACCCTGTCTGTATCCTATGCAGGACTGAATGTGAAGATGATGGGCTCTGACCCAGGTGTCACAGCAGAGATGAATGGTGGAACCCACATGAGTATGGAGGATGTCTCCATCATGCGGAATATCCCAGATATGGTGATCTATGAGCCGGTTGATTCCGCGCAGCTAAAAGCAATCTTCCCACAGATCTTAGAGCATGACGGCCCGGTATATATCCGTTTGCTACGTAGAAATGCAGTGAAAATCTGGGAGGATGGCGAGGAATTCACCCTGGGGAAGGGAAAGAAGCTTCGAGACGGTAAGGACATCTCCATCTTCTGCAGCGGTATTGAAGTGGCTGAGTCCATGAAGGCAGCGGAGGAACTGGCGAAGGAAGGCATCCAAGCAGATGTGATCAATATCCACACCATTAAGCCAATTGATACCGAGGCGGTTCTAGAGTCTGCTAAGAAGACCGGAGCTGTTGTTGTGGCTGAGAACCATTCCATTATTGGAGGCCTTGGTTCTGCTGTGGCTGAGACTCTGATCGAGAATCATCCAGTTCCAATGAAGCGGGTTGGTGTCACCGATCACTTCGGCGAAGTTGGTAAGACAGACTATCTCATGGATAAGTATGGACTCTTAGCTCGAGACATCATCGCTGCAGCGAAGTCTGCGATTGCCATGAAGTGAGAAATATAAACCAGGATTAAGAATTGGCCTACATTTGATAAAATCAGCCAATCGAAAAGGGGTATCGAAATGGATAAGAAAATTGTAATGGGATCCGATGGATCTGGATTTGAACTAAAGGAAGCAGTAAAGGCTCATCTCATTGAAGAGGGCTATGAAGTGACAGACCTGGGTACACAGAGCGCTGATCAGCCTCGCCCTTACTTCGAGGTCGCACACGAGGTAGCACCTCTGATCTCTAAGGGAGAATTCGAAAGAGGAATCCTGATCTGTGGAACCGGAATGGGCATGAATATCGTGGCGAATAAGTACCCACATGTCTATGCTGCAGTTTGCGAGAATACCTATGCAGCAATGAAGTGCCGTGCCATCAATAATGCCAATGTATTGACCATGGGTGGCTGGATCACAGGCTCCTTCACAGGATGCGACATCGCAGACACCTTCCTAAATACAGAATTCCTCGAGAATCTCGAGGAGTGGAGACAGAAGAATCTCACTAAGGCTTTCGCAACTGTGCAGGAGTACGAGAGGGAGATCTACGGCGAGTAAACAGGATATAGATGGGAGCAAATAGTAACCATAAGGATCTGATAGGGGAAGGTAAGGCACAGATTATAAAAATCGTAAATAGGGGAAGTATTACAAGAGGGGAAAAACATGAAGTATTTCTTAGACTCAGGTAAAATCGATGAAATCAAGTATGCTTACGAGATGTTTGGCATTGATGGAGTAACCACCAATCCAAATCACATTAAGAATTCTGGTAAGCCATTTATGACCGTGGTACAGGAAGTGGCAGACTTTATCAAAGAGGCTGGCTTAGAGGGAATCGACAAGTTTCCGGTCAGCTTCGAGATCAATCCACATCTTTTAACCTGGCAGGAGATGGTAGAGGCAGCTAAGAAGGTGTCCTCTTACTCTCCAAACTATGTCATTAAGATCCCATGCTGTGAGCAGGGACTGATTGCTGCGAAGAAGCTGGAAGAAGTGGGCATCCCTACCAATGTCACACTGGTATTCTCTCCATCCCAGGCAATTCAGGCAGCACGCTTAGGTGCCAAATTCGTATCTCCATTCATCGGCTGGAAGGAGAACTCCGGCGACGATGGACAGACCTATGTAAAGGATATCGCTGATATCTATGCCATCTATGGCTATGAGACAGAGATCATTGCAGCTGCTTGCCGTAATGGCCGCCAGATCTCAGAGATGGCAACTGCAGGAGTCGATGTTGTTACGGCAGGCCTCCAGGTATATAGGGACAGCTTCTATCATCCATTTACAGACTATGGCTTGAAGAAGTTCCAGAATGCTTGGGATGAGACCCTTGGTAACTAATTGGAAGGAAAAGAGACTTTGACAGCAGGACTCCATGAAACGAAGCTGTGGATTCCTGATGCATAAAGCATATAGGGGGTATGTATTATGGCAAATCTAGGTACATTAGCAGAATCTGTTAAGAAGTTTCCTATGACGGATCTCTGGATGGATTCCTGTGGTGAGGAAGAATTAGACTACGGCATTCTCCGTGGCATCGTTGGGGCTACGTCCAATCCGATTATTGTTGGAAATGTAGTTAAAAACGAAATGGATAAGTGGGAGCCTGAGATCAAGAAACTGATTCAGGATATGCCTGAGGCAACGGAGGATGAGATCACATGGGCATTAATCGATGAGGTTGGTGCACTTCGTTCGAAGAAGCTCCTTCCAAAATTCGAAGAATTCAAGGGTAAGAAGGGGCGTCTCTCTATCCAGGTCAATGCCAAGTATTATAGAGATCCTAAGAGGATGGTAGAGCAGGCCATGCACTTAAACTCTCTTGGCAAAAATATGATGATTAAGATCCCGGCATCCGCTGCAGGTATCAAGGCAATCGAGGAGGCAACCTATAGAGGAGCCAGCACCAATGCCACCGTATCCTTCACAGTTGCCCAGGCAGTGGCTGTGGCAGAAGCTGTAGAGCGTGGAATGACGCGCCGTGAGGCAGAGGGACTTCCGACAGAGGACATGGGACCTGTATGCACCATTATGATTGGCCGTACCGATGACTGGCTGAAGAAGTATGTGAATAAGACAGGAATGGTTGTAGATCCTGAGTGCTTAGAATGGGCTGGTGTGGCTGTCATCAAGGAAGCATACCGTATCTACAAGGAGAGAGGCTATCGTACCAGACTCCTGTCAGCAGCGAATCGTAATCACTATCACTGGAGCCAGCTCCTAGGTGGAGACCTGGCACAGACCATTAACTATAGCTGGTGGAAGCGCCTAGAGGCATGCGATATCCCAGTAGAGGAGCACATGAGTGATCCGGTTCCAGAGAGATTCATGAAGGAACTGAAGAAGATCCCTGAGTTTGATAAGTCCTTTCTAGAAGATGGTATGAAGCCCGAGGAATTCGTTCATTATGGTGGATTTAGAGATACTCTGAATCAGTTTCTGGGAGGCTATGAGGATCTGGTTCATGTAATCCGTAGCTATATGGTATAAATATAGACCGAGATCAAGAAAAGACAGCCGACCCGGCTGTCTTTTTCATCTTTGGGACTCCCTTTTAGGACTCCCTTATTCTGGAATCACTCCGCCTGATAAGAAGAAGAGGGAGATGGCTGTGGTTGCAGGCCCGATACCCTCTAATTGCATATTGTAGTCGGAGAAATTCACCTTCTGAGACTTGGTATAAGCAGATAACTCCTGCATGAATGCATTGCGGAACTTCCGGTGCTCGAAGGCCTCACCGTAGAGGATGACGGAGTCTGGATTTAGAAGTGTAATTGCATTCTTAATAGCGGTTCCCATATGGAAGAGCACACGATTGAACTCGGTAGATACCAGGTTGTCTCCGTGATCATAGGCCTTGAATACAGGGATCATCTTCTGGGTGACAGTATTCTCGTAGACGTCGTCCTCTGGAGTAGTATCATTCCATGCATGATAGAGCTCTGGACTAAAGTCAGGACTAACCAGATTTGAGATCTCGGAGACGATATTTTCATAGCCGACAATGGTCTCTAGGCAACCATGATTACCGCAGATACATGGGCGACCATTGGGATCACTTACCATATGAGCTAACTGGATGGCATCATAAGCATAGACATTAAAGTAATCGTCAGATGTCATCAGGGCAGATCCGATGCCGGGACCATACTTGATAAAGAGAAGCCTCTTATTCTGCATAGAAGAATTCTGTAGGAAAGCTTCTGCATGGGCACAAGAGACAATATTATTGGTTACGATGACAGGCACATGAAAGGCTTCTCTAAAGAAGGCACCTAAGTCTACGCTGCCATGGAATACCCCATAAGAATTCAAGCTAAGGCCACGGTCTATATTGACCAAGCCAAGGGTGCAGATACCGATGCTTAGGAGCTTCTTCTTACCGATGACGGAAGAGGAGAGGATATCTGTCTGGATGGTGGACTGAATGGCAGGAAGGATTAATCCTGCATCGTGATGGAAGTCGATGGTTCGAAACTTCTTATGATACAGAGTCTTGGTAGATAGATCTGTACAGGTAAGCTCGTAGTGATTCTTCGTAATGGAGATACCAATGACACAGAACTTAGAGGAATTAATCTCTAATAGTACCTCTCGGCGGCCTCTGGCGGAGGACTCCTTCTTAGCAGTCTCAATGAGGATCCCCTCTTGGATGAGATCGTTGGTAATCAGAGTGATTGCAGCTGGGGTGAGTCCTAGACATGCAGCGATATCCTTACGAGGAATCTGCTTCTCCTGATAGACCAGTTCCAGGATGGAGCGACGATTACGAACCTTCACGTCTAACATGTTGATACCATCTTTTGCGGCCATAGTGTCTCCTTCTGTGAAATAAAACGCCTTATTTCATTAACAATGATCGAAATATATTTCGAGAGGAATTTAATCCTTTAATTAATTGTTTTTATTATAGGGGAAAATGGAAAAGAGGACAATACAAAATCCTTAAAAATACCGAATTTACTAGGAATCTAGAGAAAATCATGGGAATAGAAAAATGCAAGAAAAAATTAATTAAAACACTTGAAGAAATAGCCAGATATGCTATCATAAAAATCAGAAACGGGGAAATAAAAAGGGAAGTTTTCGGTAAAATACAGGAGAAAACACGGTTATTTCCTACAATAATGCTGTACTTTTTTAAAAGGTTTAAAGAGAGGGACGTTTATATTTCCCTACGAGAGAGTGTATCGTAATGAAACCGAAACAAGTGATCCCATTAATTGCAATCTGTTTTATCTGGGGAGGCTACTATGTGGCAAGCCAGCAGACGGTGAAACACATGTCTGTCTTTGATACAGGAATCGTGATTCGCTTCCTAACCATGTGCCTCCTTTTTGTGATTATGGGAATTCGAGGAGAATTAAAGGAATTAGTTCAGGTGAAAGGAGTGTTGGGACGTCTGCTTCTCATTGGTGTCCTGGGATTCTCCCTTGATCTCACAGCCTTTATTGGACTTACCATCTCCTCAGCTGGAACAGGAACTGCACTTCTAAAGTGCGATATCCTGTTTGTGAATCTGATCTCTTGCCTGATCTATAAGAAGCGGTTCTCTAAGAGAGAGTGGCTCTTTACCCTGGTGATGCTGTTTGGTGTATTTATGGTGGTTGGTGTGGATCTATTGCACTTCAAAGTGGATGCAGGATCGATTTTCTTCATCCTGTCTGCTTTATTTGTATCTATCAATGCCTTCGTGATTAAGTCCGCCCAGTTGGACAAAGTGAATCCCCAGTCTGACGACGTGGTTGCATTCTATAATAACTTTGTCACCATGATCCTATTTGCTGTGACATCCCTATGTATGGGCACCATTGGAGAATTGTCTCGCCTTGGAAGCGACAGGGAATTGCTGCTGTGGTCCATTCTGGCAGGACTGGGTCAGACCGGTATCTATCTGGTGTATTACTATGACCTAAGACACTTTCCGGTATGGATGGTGAAGACCTTCCTTCTAATGATGCCAGTGATTGCGGCCATCTTAGTCTTCTTCCTCTTCGGACAGAGGATGTCTGTAAGTGAGATCCTTGGCGTGGCCATTGTCCTCTTAGGAGGGCTGGGCATGCTCTTAAGTGAGAGGGATAGTATTAAGAAGGGAACCATCCTAGAGGGCAGATGATAGATGATAAGCTCCTAGAACTCATGAGATATGGGGTTCTGGGAGCTTT
>ONIO01000043.1:9479-13519 GCA_900317915.1 uncultured Lachnospiraceae bacterium
AAAAGCCTTTTCATGGAATCCCTCTATGCATAAAATAGAGGAAATTTGTGAAAATATTCTTGATATTCTTGGAGGAAGTGAATGGATATGGAAGAGAATGGAGTATCAATCTATGGCCAGAATCAGCCGGCCATGAATTATGTGATGCAATCTCTTATGGATAATATTAATAAGCTCCGTACTGGGATGAAGGAAGAGACTGGCTCTGACCCGGTGGAGCACTGTCTGGCTCGTATCAAGTCTGAGGACAGTATGCGTGAGAAGTGTGAGAGAAGAAATCTCCCAGTGACAACACAGTCTGCCCTAGAGGTACTCACAGATGCCATCGGTCTACGGGTGGTCTGTGCTTTCATTAAGGACGTCTATCTGGTCAGAGACTATCTGGATCAATTGCCAGGATGTGACATCGTGGAGGAGAAGGACTATATCAAGCATGCCAAGCCGAATGGCTATCGGAGTCTCCATCTGATTCTGAAGGTGACGGTGAATCCTAAGGAGATGGAGGAGAATGGAATCGAAGAATTCCTCCCTTTTTACTTTGCAGAGATCCAGCTTCGTACCATCTCCATGGATACCTGGGCTGCACTAGAGCACAATATGCGCTACAAGCATACTATTCAGGGCAATCAGAAGCTGATTGAGAGTGAATTAAAGCGCTGTGCAGACGAATTGGCGGCTACAGACATGTCCATGCAGACCATTCGCGATATGATTAATGAGGAGGTTTCGGAGTAAGATGAAGTTATTATTAGCAGAGGATACGAAAGACCTGAACCGTGCCCTGAAGGCTATGCTTGAGATGCAGAACTATACAGTGGACAGTGCCTTAGACGGCGAGGAAGCCCTATCTCTCATTGAGAAGAATGGCTACGATGGTCTGATTCTAGATATTATGATGCCGAAAAAGGATGGACTAGAAGTCCTAAGAGAGATCCGAGCCCGTCATATTACAACTCCAGTTCTCATGCTGACTGCTAAGGCTGAGGTGGATGACCGTGTCACAGGCTTAGAGGCAGGTGCGGATGATTATCTCACCAAGCCCTTCGCGATGAAGGAACTGGTGGCTCGTGTCCATGCCCTGACCCGTCGGGGTCATGAGTATGCAGACAAGGAACTGTCCTATGGAGATATCATGCTGAAGACAGAGACAGGAGAATTGATCTCTGAGAATAGCATCCGTCTATCCCAAAAGGAGGTAGACATGCTAGATACATTTCTTCGTAATCCTGAGAAGGAATTAGACTGCGACTACTTCCTGACACACACATGGTCTGATGACAGAGACGCAAGTAGCGACATGGTCTACCTTTACGTTAAGTACTTACGAGATAAGTTAGACTATATCAATTCCACTGTTACCATCCGAGGTGACAAGGGTGGCCCTTATCAATTGATGGAAATGTAGACCGAAGGGAAAGAATCACATGAATGAGCGAAGCATACGAAAACTGAAGAGAAAATTCGTGGGGATGTCGACTCTGTCCTTTTTGATTGTCATGTGCTTTATCGCAGGACTGATTTACTTCGGTAATCTCTTTATTGTAAATACTGAGATTCATGATGTATTGAAATTAATCGTATCCAATCAGGGAGAATTGCCACAGTCCAAGACCACATCCTCTAAGGCTACCTTCGAAAGTATCCAGGAGGCTCAGAAGGAGAGTGAAAATATGGACATCTCTATAGCGGATCAGCTGACAGGATTCTTCGGTCTGCAGGGAACCTATAATACTCCGGAATTCTTGTATTCTACCCGATTCTTCTCTGTGATCTATCCAGTGGACTCCACGGATAGAGTCCAGGTCAAGTCTACCCATATGGCATCGGTGGACGATACAGAAGCAGTGTCACTGGCCAATCGGTTGAAGGAACGTGTCTTAAAATTCGGTCAGTACAATTCCTACTATTATCAGGTGGATACTCTGTCGGATGGATCTACCATCGTGGTAGTTATGGACTGTACCAGCCAGATTGCCCTGTCCCAGCGTATTCTAAAGCTTGCTGTAATCTTCATGGGATTTGGTGCGGTGCTATCCTTCTTAATCCTAAGGGCCTTTTCCGGTAGAATCATCGCTCCAGAGGTTCGAAATTCCGAGAACCAGAAACGATTCATCACCAATGCCAGCCATGAATTAAAGACACCACTGGCGGTTATCCGTGCCAATACCGAATTAACCGAGGCCATGTCTGGTGAGACAGAATGGACGAAGGCCACACTTCGCCAGGTGGACCGCTTACAGGGCCTGATTCAGAATCTGGTTTTAATCACCAGAGCAGAGGAACAGGATGATAAGCAGGAGCGGATGGATATGGATCTAAGCGCTGCTGTAAATGATGTATTAGATAACTATGCTCCTGTGGCAGAGCAGGAGGGATTGACCCTGGACCGCCAGGTTCCAGAAGGTCTCCATATGCAAGCAGCAGGTGGACAGATCAGACAGTTGGTGACACTCTTTGTGGATAATGCCATCAAATACTGTGATCCAGGTGGACAGATCCAGGTAAGGGTCTCTAAGGCCAAGCGTGGACGTGCCACCATCCTAGAATTCTCTAATGATTATGCCAAGGGCAAGGATGTGGACTATGCCCGTTTCTTCGACCGCTTCTATCGGGCGGACGAATCTCATAATACAGATCGGGGCGGCTATGGCATCGGACTGTCTATTGCGGAAAGCATCGTAGAACAGTATCATGGTATTGCAAGTGTTGACTGGAAAGATGGCAGGATTATTTTCACCTGCCGATTATTAGGATGATTTCGTTTTGAATATTATTAATGCAGAGAAACTTGAGAAAGCATATACCGGCCGCGTCCTTTTAGACGGGGCCGATTTTTCCATGCAGGATGAAGAGCGTGTGGGAATTGTAGGTGTCAATGGTACAGGTAAGTCTACTTTGCTTAAGATCGTAGCAGGAGTAGTAGAGCCAGATCATGGCACGGTGACCAGAGCTAATGGACTTGTTATGTCCTATCTGCCGCAGCAACCAGAGTTCACACCAGGCCTGTCTGTCCTAGATGCGGTTCGACAGATGGCTCTGTCCAATCGCCATACCGATGCCCATGCAGATGGTGCGGCAGCAGAATTTGAGGCCCAGGTGAAGACTATTTTGAATCGCCTTGGCATTACAGACTTTGACCAGCAGATTCAGGAGCTGTCTGGTGGACAGAGAAAGCGTGCAGCATTAGCCGCTGTCTTACTGGCTCCAAGCGACATGCTGCTCCTTGATGAGCCGACTAACCACCTGGATGTCGCCATGGTGGAGTGGCTAGAGGAGAGACTCCGGAACTATCGAGGAAGCCTCCTTCTCATTACCCATGACCGTTACTTTTTGGACCGTGTCACCAATCGTATCGTAGAGGTGTCCCATGGTCATGTCTATTCCTATGACACGAATTATGAGGGATATCTGGAGCTGAAGGCAGAGCGAATGGCGATGGATCAAGCCAGTGAGCATACCAGACAGAATATCCTCCGTAAGGAGATCGCCTGGATGCAGCGTGGTGCCAGAGCCCGTTCGACTAAGCAGAAGGCTCATATCCAGCGCTATGAGGAGCTCCGTGACAGAGAGGCTCCGGTCATTGATCAGAAGATGGAGATGGCCTCCATCGGTTCACTGTCTAGCCGTATGGGGAAGACCACCATCGAATTAGACCATGTGACCAAGGCCTATGGGGATAAGAAGATTATCACCGACTACACCTATCACTTCCTTCGGGATGATCGCGTAGGATTCCTAGGCGGCAATGGCTGTGGTAAGACGACTTTGATGAAGATTATTACTGGCCGATTACTACCAGACTCTGGTAGGGTGAAAATCGGACAGACCATTAAGATCGGCTACTACGCCCAGGAGATCGATAATGATCCTGCCCATGGCATCGAGTATATGGATCCTAATCTTCGGGTGATTGACTATATCCGTAATACTGCAGAGTACGTCCATACCTCAGAGGGGCTGGTATCTGCATCGAATATGCTCGACCGATTCCTCTTTCCACCAGAGGAGCAGTACAGTCTGATTGGTAAGCTGTCTGGTGG
>ONIO01000047.1 GCA_900317915.1 uncultured Lachnospiraceae bacterium
CAGGACATAGATGCCTACCCCACCTACTCCTGCAGCCAGGCTTAGTAAAATGTAAACCATAAGCGAGGTCATATCCCCCGTCTTAGGTGCCTTGGTCTTTTTCTGATTTGCTGTCGCTTTCTTCCCATCACGACCCAGATCCTTGACCTTAGCGATCTCTTCTCTCTTGGTATTCCCTCTATCTGTTGCGGCAGTTGGCTTAAATACAATCTCTGCATCCTCTGACTCAAGTGCTGGGATGGTGTTGATTACATATTTAAATGCTGCCTTGTCCTGAGGATCCGCAGCAGAACTTGTATAGTTCTTAGGATTCGTGCCACGAACCGTTACACGGTAGAGATCCTGATCCACATTATTCTGGATATGAATTCCAGTGCGGATGGAATCGCTTGCCTTATAACTTGCCTGATCCGTTGTTACAGTTACGTCCACCTGCTGTGCAGCCTGTGCATCCTTATAGGATGGCCACATGATTGCAGAAGCAGCTAGAGCTGTTGCCACAAAAACAACAGCTTTCTTCTTCCCACTCATAAATGTTCCCCCATTCTAAGTGTGATATGGCGGCACCCCCTTGCCCGAGGTCCATGCCAAACCTTTTTTCATGATCCCTGGGGATCACCTTATACCCAAGAGTATACTTAGAAAGGAGATATAATACTTCACAAAAGGAAATACTTATTATACAAATCTTGCCATTATTTCAAATAGGAGTTGTAACGAAACGGATTTAGTGGTAATAATATGTATAGGAAAAGTTATCCCAATTGGAGCAATATGGAAAAGAATTTAGATTTATTAAGGGATTGGTTCCTAACGGAACAATCCGAAAATGAAAAGGGAACTGTCCACCGTGAGCCTGATGAAGAGTTACGATTCTATCAGGCAGTTGCAGCTGGTGACATTAGCGCTGTAGAGAAGAATATTGCAGAGCGCCGCTTTGTAGCGGAGAATGGAGTAGGTACTCTCTCTTTGAATCCTGTTCGTAATCTGAAATATCACTTTGTTGTTACAGCAGCCTTTATCACAAGACTCAGCATTGGATCTGGATTACCTGCAGAGCAGGCCTTTCGCTTATCCGACTTCTACATCCGTAGAGCAGATATCCAGGAGACTGTAGAGGGCGTTGAGAATCTCCATGATGAGATGGTTCTAGATTTCACCCGCCGCGTACAGGAATTACGCTGTCGCGCTGGTCAGAGCCATGCCATCCGTGTAGCCATCGACTACATCTACCGTCATCTGGCTGATAATATTACACTGAAGCAGTTATCAGAGATCACCGAGTTGTCTGAGGGTTACCTATCACGCCAGTTCCATAAGGAATTGGGCCGAACCATCACAGCATACATTAATGAGCGTCGTCTAGAGCGTTCTCGCACCATGCTGCTCTATAGTGATGAGTCGATTCAGAAGATTGCTGTAGAGAATGGCTTCACATCACATAGCCGCTTTACTGAGTACTTTAAGAAGGAATACGGTGTTACCCCTAAGGAATTCCGTAAGACTCGTAAGGCATCCAACCAGGATGCACCTGCAATTGATTTATATCCACTATAAAATATTGAAGATCTTCTGATAGTCTCTTAAGACATCCACTATGGGATACTTCTCATCAAATCCATGGATATATCCAGACAGGGACTTGGCCTTCTTTTCTAAAACCTTGGCCTTCGTCCAGTAGCAGATCAGGGACTTACCCTTACCATTCTTCGCTTCCTGTATCATATTCTCTGCGGCAGAGTTACCATCCATACAAATAAGAATGGATGGTCGTCTCTCAAAGATCTCGAAATTAAAGCTCTTATAGATGCCCATCCCCTCTAGATCAGTAGAGACGCGAATTCCAAGACCTTCCGCCTTCAATCGCTTCCTCTCATCTGCGGTTAAGAGGGCTGGAACCACTGCATAGATCAAAAAGCCCTTCCTATTATTCTCGACAATATACTTCTCATAGCCAGACAGCTTATGTCCCACCACGAAGAAGGTCTCTTCTGGATTCAGGAATTCCATCAGCTGGTCTAATTCCTTACAGCCCTCTTCACGGATGCGTGTAGCACGTTTCTCACTGTTAAAGCTTCCACCTACTAATACCACTGGGGTTCGATCCCATGGGAGTTCCCGAATCTGATCCTTTAATTCTGTATTCGCATCAAAGTGTCTGGTCTTATTCAGCTGTAGACCCTCCACCTTAGTCTCTGTCATGAGGCCTAAGAGTCTCTCCTCGATGGAGTGACCATTTAAGAGCTTATGGAAGGCTTCCTTCTTACGGCTATAGGCAGCCTGGCTCCCCTCAATAATCTCATTCTCTGTCTCTCTCATGGAGAGCAAGTCCTCTCTGGTGAGGCCTAGGAGCTTCTCCAAGGATAATTGCTCCTGGATCGGACTGGTTCCATAGATGGCTGCACCATCGGTACCCTGTACACAGTGGATACCCGCCTTCAGATACTGCTTCAAAGGATGATTCTCTAGAGAATTCAGGTTATTGAGGCGGACATTACTTGTGATCTGGAACTCCAGGACAATATGATTCTCCTTCAGTTCCTTTAGCACCTTCTTACCCTTACTAGAATTCAGGCTATAGGTATAGAGGCCATGGCCCAGTCGCATATGAGGCATAGCCTGGCCTGGCGCCAGAGAATCCTTCACACAAGCGATGGAATGGGCGATATTATCCTTCTGGCTATCATTCTCCCCAGCATGGACCCGGATGACGAAGTCTGGATCCTTGGCAGCGATTTTAACAATCTCCTTAAAGACAGGCTTTAAGGTAATGATGTCATTGGTCTCTTCTCCTACGAAGTCCACACCAGCCACATATGGATCTAAGGCAGTAGCCTTAAGGACCGAAATATTCTGAGCCAGATAGTCTCCTGGAGTGATATTGTCCTTCACAATGGTAAGGGGAATACGACGAATGGCAGCCAGGAAGCGTAGCATGACACCGGTCTCTCGATAGATGGCCGGCATAACGGCATGAACTTCCTCAAGCATCTGCAGAGACTCGTACTTCTTCACCAGTGTGGTGTCAGAGATCTCCGCATACCAGATGCCCTGTTTCTGATAGCTACGAGCAATCCACAGTAAGAGGTCCTGATAGAGGCTGTTATGCACATATTCGGGGCTTTCCATGTCTACCAGCATCTGAGACAGATAGTGGCAGACATCCTTATCTGGGATTCGGTCTATATTTCCCAGGAAAATCGTATCCTCAGAGGTCTTGCCCTTACAGAAGACATAGCGGTAGAGATAGACCTTCTCTAGATTCGTGAATACGGAGATACCGTCCTTCAGGATAGACAGAGAGATACGGATCTTCGCAATATTCTCTTCTGCATTATTCAGATTATTGAGAATCAGATCAGCGAAGTTGATATAGGTATTATCGTTGATCTTACGATCTAAGTACTTGCCCTCTAATCCTGATGTGACGAACTGACGAGCGACCTTCTCACGGCGAGCCATGACAGCTTCTTCCTGCTCAGGAGTGAGCTTCAGTTCCAGCTTACGGACATAGTAGAGGGGATACATGATCTGGTGACGGATTCCCAGCGCAATCAGCACATCTCCTGTGAGATTGGCATTCATATGGGTATGGAGATCCGAACGGAACTTTAATTCCCTTGGGATATAAGTCTTGAAAATGGTCTTTTTGATATCCAGCTCATAGTGCTTGGTCTGACTCATGAGTGTCTTCGATATAGCGGGAATAGAGGCCTTCTTCTCCACACGACCGTCTCGGTATATATTTGCCACCTTCGTGTTATTCAGACGGAAAATGTAGACCTCATCGCAATTCCCATTGATATAGCAGGGAACTGTGCCCCGGATGACTAAGAGACCCTCCTCATTGGTAGACAGAGGCAGCTTACAGAGTTTCGCCAGGTTACGAATCAGATTCCCCGTGTGATGATTCGGAGTCTCTAGCTCGTAATGCAACTCCTCCTGATCCCAGTAGAGATTCACGATGATATCCTTCTCATGATCCAGATAGAAACTTGTGAAGTAGGTCATGCCCCGCCCTTTCTAAATCAGCACTAGGTCCTTCCATATCGTCTGGTTCCATTCGCTGTTAATTCTAACGATAATTCCAATAACTCCATATATATCCTGCAGTCTATTTTCGTCAAGACTCGCTCG
This sequence comes from uncultured Lachnospiraceae bacterium, assembly GCA_900317915.1. Lineage (GTDB taxonomy): Bacteria > Bacillota > Clostridia > Lachnospirales > Lachnospiraceae > Lachnocurva. The sequence goes on from ONIO01000047.1 coordinate 4,138, forward strand.
CAGACTTATTCTCGCTCATGTGGCGAGTCTTCTCTCTGTGACTCATATGACGAGGCTTTCTAAAGCCCTTATTCTGGCCGCCATTACTGCGGTAATGATTGCGACGCTGAATAGACTGTCGATTCTCACGAGAACCATTCTGGCCACCCTGGCCCTTAGGCTTATGATAGCGGCGGCGGTCACCATTACCACGATTATGATTAGCACCCTGACCACGATGAGGGATACGCTCTAAGTGGATGGACCACTCGGTCTCTACCACTGGGATCTCCTTCTTGATCAGGTACTCGATTGCCTCAAGGAGCTCTAATTCCTCCTTATCGCACAGAGTGATGGCGATGCCCTCTTCTCCTGCACGGCCGGTACGGCCGATACGGTGTACATAATTCTCTGCCTCTTCTGGCAGGTCATAGTTAAATACATAGGACAGGCTTGGTACATCGATACCACGGGCTGCTACATCAGTAGCTACTAGTACCTGGGTACGTCCTGCACGGAAGCGATCTAATGCATCCTTACGCTGGCCCTGGGTCTTATCTCCATGAATTGCTGCAGCGCCGATGCCTGCATGATTCAGCACACGATTCAGTCGCTCTGCACCACGCTTGGTACGGGTGAATACGATGGCATTGGTACGGTCCTTGCGGCTCAGTGCATTCTCATCGTCCTTCTCTAACTGCTCCTGTAAGAGATTGATGATGACCTCGTCCTTCATCTCACGCTCTGTGAAGATCAGGCGCTGCTCTACAGTATCTGCTGCATTATTCTGTGCAGCTACCTGGATACGCTCAGGATCCGTCAGCATCTCACGAGCCAGTGCCTCCACCTTCTTCTCCATGGTTGCAGAGAACATAACAGTCTGTCTAGTCTCTGGAATCATAGCGGTGATACGCTTCATGTCTGGCAGGAATCCCATGTCTAGCATGCGGTCTGCCTCATCTAATACGAGAATCTGGATATGATCCAGTGTAAAGTGTCCCTCATTGGCCAGGTCAATTAAACGGCCTGGTGTTGCTACTAGAATATCACATCCACGATAAAGTGCGTTGATCTGATTACCCTTTTTCGCTCCACCATAGAGACATACCGTGCGGAGCTTTCTATAGCGACCATACTTCTTAAAGTTCTCAAAGGTCTGAATCGCTAACTCTCTGGTTGGTGACAGCACCAGGGCACGGATCTGGTTCTTTCTTCTAGGCTCAAGCATCTCAAGGATAGGCAGTGCAAATGCTGCTGTCTTACCTGTTCCTGTCTGTGCCAGACCGATCATGTCCCTACCTTCAAGCATTACAGGGATGGACTTCTCCTGGATCGGGGTAGCTTCTTCGTATCCCGCCTTCTTAATAGCATCCAGGATATCCTTATTCAGATTCAATTCATTAAAACGCATTCAAACTCTCTTTCTATAAAAACGGTCTATATTTCTCAATATAGGTATAACAAGGGGAGACAAATAGGCCTTCATACCTGATCTGTCTCCCCCACTTTTCAAGTAAAAAACGGTTGTATTCGTAGAAAAAACAGAATACAACCGCCTAATTATACATACAATTTGTATTTTACGCAACCAATTCCATGGTTAGAATCCAAAACAAGAGGATGATACCTCTTCCTGGGAATCCCCATTTGCATCATCTATCGATTCCCATTAACCGAATAGCTTGGTCAATAGTCCTGTGGACTGCAGGAAGAGGACGAACATCATAATTGGTGCGATGAACTTAATCATAACAATGTAGACCTTCTTACGACCGAAGTGCTCACCGTTACGCTCCATCTCATCGATGATCCACTTCGGGCCAACCACCCAACCAATGAGAATGGTAGAAAGCATAGCGATGAATGGCATCATGAAGCTATTAGAGATGTAGTCCATGATGTCTAAGAGCTGGCCTACGGAACCATTTGGCAGCGGAACCTCCACATAAAACAGGCTGTAGCCAAGTGCGATAATTGCAGATGCTGCCAGATAGATCACTGTCAGTACCAGTGTGACCTTCTTACGGCCTGCGTGGAAGATCTCCATACAATTGGCTACGATGGTCTCTAATACGGAGATACAGCTGGTCAGTGTCGCGAAGATTGCCATGATGAAGAAGGCTGCACCCACGAAGGTTCCTGCTACGCCCATACGAGCAAATACCTTGGGCAGAGATACGAACATGAGTCCTGGACCTGCGCCCATTCCCTCTACTCCGGAGAATACGTAGACTGCTGGGATAATCATCATACCTGCTAAGAAAGCAACCAAAGTATCAAAAATCTCAATGAAATTAATGGATCGATTCAAATCTACTTCTGGCTTTACATAGGATCCGTAGGTGATCATGATACCCATGGATACAGACAGGGAGAAGAAGAGCTGACTCATTGCATCTAGTAATACAGACATGAAACCAGACACGGTAAGTCCGGATACATCAGGCTTCAGATATACCATAAGACCCTGGATACCAGTACGAACTGTACCATCCTCTGCCTTATGCTCAAGTGTTAGTGAGAAAATTGCAATGGCTACAATCAGGAGCAAGAGGAATGGCATCAGAGCCTTTGATACACGCTCGATTCCACTCTCTACACCACAGTAGACAATCACTGCTGTCACTGCCATGAAGAGAAGTCCGAAAACCACTGGCATCACAGGGCTTGTAATAAATCCTGTGAAGAAGTCATCCTGAGCTGCCGCCTTAGACTCTCCTGTGAAGTAAACCACGGCATAGCGGGTGATCCAGCCACCGATAACTGCATAATAGGTCATGATGATAACTGGTACTAAGAAGGTAAGGATTCCTAGGAATCCCCAGCCCTTCTTCATGGTGCCATAGGCCTTAATAGAGCTCTGCTTGGTCTTACGTCCGATGGCGATATCGGACGCCAGGAGGGTGAAGCCGAAGGTAACTACCAGTGCCAGATAGATGATTAAGAATAGTCCACCGCCATCCTTTGCTACTAAGTATGGGAATCTCCACAGATTACCTACGCCGACAGCACTACCTGCCGCTGCCATGACGAATCCCAGCCCGCCGCTGAAATTACTTTTCTTCTTCTCCATAATCTTTTCTCTCTTTCATGTATTTCTATCTTCGAATCGTAAGACGGATGTTTTTTCACCCATTTCTCTCTTCGATTTATATTTTTCATCTATTATACTTAATTACATTAACGTTGTGAAGTATTAATTGAATTCTATTCACTATATTGTTTATCGAATCATCATGTAAAAAAAGCGGCCCTAACGAGCCGCTTATCTCTATCATTTTCAGTTCTATCTCTATCCTGCCGCAGCAGTTGGTGGATCTACAAGATCTACAGAATGTATCCCTTACTCCATGGTAGAGTCTGCTAATACTGCTTCATTCATCTCTGCTCTATGAAGGAGGAGGATATTCCCCTTATTCGTCTTCTTCACCTGATAGAGGGCATTATCCGCTGCATAGGTGTAGTCCCAGACCTTATTGGCCATCTTAGGGATACTGTTTCGTATACCCTGGGAGACTGTCACCTTGCCGCTTGGCGCACCTAGATTATCCATAGACAGTTCCGCCACCGCCTGTCGGATTGATTCCGCCTTAGCCAGTACCTGATTATCTGTCAGACCTAGATAGATGATGAAGAACTCATCACCACCATAGCGAGCCACGAAGGTATACTGATCCTCGAGAGACTTCAGAATAGATGCGATTCGCTGGAGACAGCGATCACCCTCCTGATGTCCATAGGTATCATTGAACTGCTTGAAAAAGTCGACGTCCATCATCTCTACAGCCAGTGTTTTACGCTGCTGGTATGCTTCCTCGAACATCTCCTCTGCCTTCTGATTCATCAGAGCACGATTGGCAACCTGTGTCAGCGGATCGATTGTAGCAGCTCGCATGAGACGACGATTCTCGTCCTCCATACGCTTCTTCTCTATTTCTAATTCAGCGATTTTGGTACGGACATTGACATTCATTCGATAGATTCGTACGTCTTCCTTTTTCTTCTTAATGCTGATATCTACATAATCAGACTCCAACTGCTGGCAGCGGTCTACATTTCCAATCATCTGATTGTAGCGGATGTCTCTCTGGATGAATTCCAGCATAATATGGTAGATCTCAGAATCCATCACAGGCTGGCGCATATGGTCTAGGAGTCGGCCTACATACTCGGTATTACCAACATTCAGCATCGTGTCTGCAATCCAGATGGCGTCCTCGGCATAGTCCAGATACTCATCGAACTTCTCTAAGCGACACAGGAAGTCCTCTGCCGCAGCATTTCTCTTCTCACTGTCACCCTGAGCATCATAATAGTAGATCATGGTCTCTGCCAGATCTGGATAGACGACGTCTGGATACTTCTCCTCTAACTGTGTTAGAATCTTCTGGATGCGAGGAATCAGTTCCTCTGCCTCCTGGATTCGTCCAGACCAGATATCATAGGTAGCCTCCTGCTCGAGAGCGAGTAGAATTGCATCTAAGTCACCGGAGGATTCGACGTACTGGCGACCATCATGACAATAACGGATCGCAGTATCTAAGTCCTCTACCTCGTAGTAGATGTGGCCGATATTCACCAGGGCATTGCCCATGCTTCGTGGATTGGTTTTATCTGATTGAATGGCCCGCTGGAAATACTCTAATGCGATGGCATAGTCCCCGTGATTCACGGCATCGATTCCCAGGAGATTGCAAGAAATAGCCAGAGAGACCCCATCACCGGATGCATCCTGCATGGGGATTCCTAGCTGTATATGCTTATTACAGCGATCCTGATCGCTATGACGATAGTAGAAACGCGCAAGACGGGCGTGGCAGTAGCCCTGCACCAAGACATTTTTATCCGCTTCTGCCTTCGCCAGTATCTCCTGACATAGCTGGACAGCCTCCTCATTCCAAGGATCTTGGCAAGCCTCTAGTTCCTGAATCATCCTTTGCACTTGTGGTGTTTGTACATTGATGTCTTTCATAATCTTTCCTTTTCACATTTTCCCTATCGTTTTTCACTATACACTTCTCTCCAGCAATATGCCATACCAAAGCTCAAATTGAAAATAGTGTTTCTAAATTTAAGCCTTCGCCAAGCCTAATATCTAATGTTCTACACCTCCTTTCATCCTCATTGCCTACGAATTTTGTACGAAAAAAAATCCCTCTTAGGAACCATTTCACCAGGAAATTAGTCCCAAGAGGGGTTCCTATATAATGTACGGATTCTATTATAAAGAATCCACGTAAGCCTTAAAGGGAGTAGAGATACCCCTCTATCCCATCCTTTACATAGAGATCCATCCAAAAGCATTCGCAATACTAGATCCCAGGATTACCAGGACAAAGACTGGTGCCAGATACTTAA
>ONIO01000112.1 GCA_900317915.1 uncultured Lachnospiraceae bacterium
CTTGTACATAAGTAGAATCGAGGCTTGGACATCCATTATGAAGGATGAATCCGAAATAATTGTAATTAGTAAGTTTAAAGGAGAATAACCATGAGAGAAAAGGATAAGGAAGATCTGACCCTGTTAGGTAATAGAAATGTAAAGTACCCAAATGACTATGATAAGACTCTGCTTGAGACCTTCATCAATAAGCATCCGGACCATGACTATTTTGTTAAGTTCAACTGCCCAGAGTTCACTTCTCTGTGCCCAATTACTGCACAGCCTGACTTCGCAACAGTTTACATCTCCTATGTACCACAGGAGAAGATGGTTGAGAGTAAGAGCCTGAAGCTCTATCTCTTCTCATTCCGTAATCGTGGCGACTTCCATGAGGACTGCATGAATATCATCATGGAGGATCTGATCGAGCTTATGGATCCAAAGTACATCGAAGTATGGGGCAAGTTCCTTCCACGTGGTGGTATCTCCATCGATCCATATTGTAACTATGGTAAGAAGGGAACCAAGTGGGAGAAAATCGCTGAGGATCGTCTCGCATGGCACGATATGAACCCTGAGATGGTGAATAACCGCTAATCTAAGCCTGCGGTTTATGTTCTATAAAACTGTTGAAGTAGAATGGGGTTCTAACCACCATGCTTCAAGACGGTTTACATTTATGAAGAATCAACTCTCGACCTAGGAGTCAACCGACCTCCAATCGTTAGATTTTGGTCTAACAATTGGGGCACCTCAGAGGACTGGGCCGGGAGTTTTTTAACACAGTCGGAGTACAAGCTCCGACTGTGTTAAACGCTCCGCGAGGATGCGCACGGATTCGGACAGGTGACCTCAGGGTATTGCCATGCGAAGGCGTGATAGTACCCTGAGTTAATGGATAAAGTGTATGTACTGTGGCTTTTGAAAGGGGATTGTAAATGAGTGAGATTTTTGAAGGAAAGAAGCTTGGATTTGGTCTGATGCGCCTGCCGCTTCTGGATCCTAAGGATGACACTTCTATCGATATCGAGCAGGTGAAGGAGATGGTGGATACTTTCCTTGAGAGGGGATTCACCTACTTCGATACCGCTTGGATGTATCACAGCTTTAAGAGTGAGAATGCTATTAAGGAAGCTCTGGTTGATCGTATTCCTCGTGAGAAATATACACTGGCGACAAAACTTCATTCTGGATTCTTTGAGACTTTGGAGGACAGAGATAAGGTCTTCAATCAGCAGCTGGAGAAGACTGGTGTGGACTATTTCGATTATTATCTGATTCACGATATCGAGCGTGGAAGCATCCAGAAGTATGAGGATCTGGATGTATTCAACTGGGTATTAGAGAAGAAGGCTGCAGGCCTGGTGAAGCATGTGGGATTTTCCTTCCACGCAGATGCAGAACTTCTAGATGAGATCCTAACTCGTCACCCTGAGATGGAATTCGTCCAGCTGCAGATCAATTATCTGGACTGGGAGTCTGAGAAAATCCAGTCTCGCTTGAACTACGAAGTATGTGTGAAACACAATAAGCCTGTTATTGTTATGGAGCCTGTGAAGGGCGGTACCCTGGCCAAAGTTCCTGACGATGCAGAGAAGATGCTTCGCAATTTGGATGCAAATATGAGTATTCCTTCCTGGGCGATTCGATTTGCAGCATCTCTCCCTCAGGTGAAGATGGTGCTGTCTGGCATGTCTAATATGGAGCAGCTTCTGAATAATACCGACTATATGCAGGACTTTAAGCCTCTGAATGAGCTTGAGATTACGACTGTGCATGCAGTGGCTGATGTGATTAATTCTGGAATTACCATTCCATGTACAGGATGCAGCTACTGTACTCCGGGCTGTCCAATGGAGATTGCAATTCCAAAGTACTTCGCTCTCTATAATCAGGATCGTCGCGATGGGGCTGATCATGCAGCGGACATGGAGAAGTATAAGGGGATTGCAGAGACTGGCGGTAAGGCTTCGGAATGTATCGCTTGCGGTCAGTGCGAAGGCATCTGCCCTCAGCATCTGTCAATCATCGATGGATTGAAGGATGTGGCTGAAGCGCTGGAGTAAGGCTACAGTTTTCGGAAGATGGCAGCTTATGCGATAAGGGACCAACACAGATGCGTTGGTCTCTTTTTTCGTGGGGAATCGTGGGCGAGACCTGGCAATTATAGATTAGTCGGTTTTCTGGGGGGCAAATTAGGCATGTATCATCCAAATTTGGCTGGCAGAGTAAATAAGGCGAAACGAACTTAATGGAATGAAAATTTCTCGTGGTGGGATTAGGTACGTATCACCCAAATTTGGCTGGCAGGACAAAAAAGGCGAAACGATTTTCTGGAGATGAAAAATCTGGTAGGTATATTGGGCTTGATGTGACTGGAAAGTTGGCAGGCGTTCGACTTTTTCTGGCTGATCGAGAGATTTGGGCGAAACAAACTTTTTTAAAAGCAAGTTCTCGCGACCTAATCTAGCGTGAGTTCGCCTTTTTCTCCCGCGCCCACGGATATGGGCGAAACACAAAAATATAACTTGACATGATACCCCTCGGGGGTATATACTTCAGACATAAGAGATACCCCATGGGGGTATCGACTAGGAATAAAGAACCGAATAAAGCAATAAATCATCGAATGAAACATCGAATAAAGCACCAGGAATCTAAAACTGGAGATCTATTACAATATACAAGGAGGCTCACATGTCAGAGAAGGAAATACAGGATTTAAATACAGCTTGCCATGAGGCAGAGCAGGAGACCGTGTCCTGCTGTGGAGGGCGTCATAAGAAGAGAACAATAGAAGAGCAGAAAGCACTTCTGACTCGCCTGAAGAAGGTAGAGGGTCAGATTCGTGGCATCGAGAAGATGGTGGAGAATGATATGTACTGCCCCGACATCCTGATGCAGGTCTCTGCAGCCACAAGTTATCCGCCAGGGGAAGGACGAAAGCATCGACGAACTCTGCCAGGTTCTACAGAAACTCATGAAGTAAGTCACTATTCGAATGATATTGAAATGACTGAAGCATAAAGCTGGAATTTCCACATCTATGGAATGTAGCAATACCAGTAAGAAAAAATACTAGTAAGAAAATTATAAGGAGAACAACATGAAGCAATACATCGTTACAGGTATGACCTGTGCTGCATGCCAGGCTCGTGTCGAGAAGGCAGTTGCCAAATTGCCAGAGGTTGAGAGCGTCAGCGTATCCCTTCTCACCAATTCCATGGGAGTCCAGGGCCAGGTCAGTGACGAGACAGTCATCAAGGCTGTAGAAGATGCTGGATATGGCGCATCGTTGAAGGGTGCAGCATCCCAATCCGGACAGGGCAATGGAGCCAGAACGAATTCCTACAGTGCGAAACTGGCTTCCGAGGAGGCAGCACTCCAGGATCACGAGACACCGAAATTAGTGAAGAGACTGGCATGGTCACTAGGCTTTTTGGCCCTACTTATGTATATCACCATGGGCCACAACATGCTGGGGTGGCCTCTTCCAGGCTTCCTGAATCACAATCATATCGGTCTGGCTCTGACACAGCTTCTGATCAGTATCATCGTGATGTATATCAACCGCGCCTTTTTCATCTCAGGTTTCCGAACCCTCTTCCACGGCAGCCCTAATATGGATTCCCTGGTTGCTCTTGGTTCCTCGGTTTCCTTCGGCTGGTCACTCTACATCTTTTATCGTATGACCTATATGATCACAACTGGCGTGGCAAATGTAGACCTGATGTCTATTTACCATAATCAGCTCTACTTTGAATCAGCAGCTATGATCCCAGCCCTGATTACGGTTGGTAAGACCTTAGAATCCATGTCAAAAGGACGTACCACAGATGCATTGAAGAATCTCATGAAGATGGCTCCAAAGACAGCCGTCATTCTTCAGGATGGCCAGGAAGTCACCGTTGGAATCGATCAGGTTCATACTGAGGATATCTTTGTGGTTAAGCCTGGTGAATCCATTCCAGTGGATGGAATCATTGTCGAAGGTGAGACAGCAGTTGACGAGTCCGCACTTACTGGTGAGTCAATTCCAGTTGATAAAGTGGTGGGAGACAGCATTAGCGCTGCTACCATGAATCAGTCAGGTTATATTAAGGCCCGCGCAAGCCGTGTGGGTGAGGATACAACCTTCTCACAGATTATCCAGATGGTAAGTGATGCGGCAGCTACCAAGGCACCAATTGCCCGTATAGCAGACCGGTCTTGCAACCCCAGTTGCCATCATGGTGGGTAATGGAATGGGTGCTAAGAATGGTATCCTATTTAAAACCAGTGAATCCCTTGAGAATACAGGTAAGATTCAGATTGTGGCACTTGATAAGACTGGAACCATCACTGCTGGTAAGCCAGAAGTGACAGATATTCTTCCTGCAAAGGGAATCACAGAGGAGGAGCTTTTCTCAATTGCCTACGCGTTAGAAGAGAGAAGTGAGCATCCTCTGGCTAAGGCTGTTGTGGCTTATAGAGAAATGAAGACCGAACCTACATTTCTACAGAATGCGGAGAATACAGCTGCAGCCGGTGAGATGGACGAAGCACAAAAGAAGGCTGGGTCTACATTTATAGCAGAGAACTGGAAGGCACTACCTGGTAATGGAATCCAGGCTATGATCTCTGGTGAGATGACCTATGCCGGTTCTGGAAAATTTATTCGCAGTGTGTGCGGCGTGGATAGCGAATTTGCTGCCAAGGAAGAAGCCCTGGCAATGGAAGGGAAGACACCTCTATTCTTCGCTAAGGGCGGTAAGCTCATTGGCATTATCGCTGTATCTGATGTTATCAAAGAGGATTCGAAGCAGGCCATTCAGGAGCTGAAGGGCATGGGAATTCAGGTGGTTATGCTGACTGGTGATAATCAGCAGACAGCCAAGGCAATCGCTGAAAAGGCTGGTCTAGAGCATGTCATCGCAGGTGTTCTTCCTGATGGTAAGGAAGCGGTGATCCGTAAGCTGCAGGAGCGGGGTAAAGTCGCCATGGTTGGTGATGGCATCAATGATGCACCGGCTCTGACTCGTGCAGATATGGGAATCGCTATTGGGGCAGGAGCCGATGTAGCTGTGGATTCTGCGGATGTGGTTCTGATGAATTCTCGTCTCAGTGATGTATCTGCAGCGATCCGTCTGAGCCGAGGAACCCTTCGTAATATTCATGAGAATTTATTCTGGGCATTTGCTTATAATGCCTTACTGATACCAATGGCGGCTGGTCTCTATCCAGGAATCCACCTGAACCCAATGTGGGGAGCAGCGGCTATGTCCCTATCAAGTTTTACAGTTTGTATGAATGCACTACGCTTGAACCTATTTAAACTTCATAGCGCTAGTCATGATCATAAATTAAAGAACCAAGTCAATATTGATGAGTTTGAAGCAGAAGAGAATCTGCGAAAGGAGCAGGAAATGACAGAGACAATTAAGATCGAAGGAATGATGTGTGAGCACTGTGAGGCTAGAGTAAAGAAGGCACTTGAGGCTCTGGATGGTGTTGAAAATGCAGTGACTTCACATGACCTCAATAATGCAGTTCTGACACTGAGCAAGGAAGTATCTGCTGAGGACTTAGAGAAGGCCGTTGTGGATGCTGGATATGAGTTCAAGGGAATTGAGTAATCCTTATTGTAGTAGGCGAATGATTTCAAGGAATTCAGATTTATTTCCAAAGTAATGGAATTGGAAAATAGGTATATTCCTCTACTTCTGAAGGATTACCTCGCCACACAGACTGATATTAAAATAGTCGCGGATCTCCTTTGGATCATTGGTCTGACCCAGAACCCACATCAGCTTGGTAACAGCGGCTTCGGTGGTCATATCATTGGCCTGGATGACGCCTGCATCTAGGGCGCGGCGGCCTGTTTCGTAGACATTGAGATTAGATCCTTCAAAGCGGCACTGGGTACCGATGAGGATAGTGATACCCTGATCTACAAGCTTTTGAATCGTTGCGATGAAGTCATGCTTCAGGTATGGCATACCTCCTAGTCCGTAAGCTTCGATATAGATGGCCTTACAACCCTCCTTGGCGAGAGAATTTAATAGAGAGCGGTGCATTCCTGGGAACATTTTCACTACGGCGATATCTCTGCTGTAGTTATTCTGTAGATGGAAGATGCCGCTTTTCTTAGGGAGCTGGTCTTCATTGACCTTCATTCCAAGAGAACTAATCTCCGCAACATTCGGCGCATTGATACTGTCAAAGGCATCGAAACTAATGGATCGAACCTTAGAGGCACGGCAACCCAGGATGACCTTACGGTTGAAGGCTAAAAAGACGCCGCTTTTACCTGTCTGTGCCATGAAGATGGCGCAACGGAGATTCTCCATAGCATCTGCTACTGGATCAGAGATAGACAGCTGGGATCCTGTGATGACAACAGGAATTGGGATATTCTGCAGCATGAAGGATAGCATAGAAGAGGTGTATGCCATGGTGTCGGTACCATGGATGACAACCATTCCATCATATTTGTCCCGGTTATCACTGATAATCTCTGCGAGCTTGGCCCAATCCTCTGGAAAGATATTGGCACTGTCTAGAGACATGAAGTCCATGGTAGTGAGCTCGGCTTCACCTGCTACGATATGGAGCTCCTTCATCATAGAGTCTGTTGTGATGTCAGGAGTCAGCCCATGTTCCTTCGCAACAGAAGAGAGGGTGCCACCTGTATTTATTATTAAGATCTTCTTTTTCATAAATAGCCTAGTTTCTATTTGTAATGATGAATACTTCACTTTGGATGATCGTTCAACACAGTCGGAGAAATCCCCCACCTCTAAGCGTTAGCGTAGGTGGGGGTTATGACAAACTATACTCAGTCGGGGTACAAGCTCCGACTGTGTTAAACGCTCCGCGAGGATGCGCACGGATTCGGACAGGAATTTGTCTGCTGAAGCAGACCCGAATCCGGCGCGCAAGACTCGTCTTGACGGTGCGTGAAAAGTGAAAACCCATAGATATTATTTTAGGAATATAGTGAATCAGATTCATCTACTCCCACCTATCATAACAGATTTCTCATGAAATGATAATCTTTCACAAAAATGAATGGGTTATTAAAATTTATAACATGCGGAGGCGCTGACTATTCCCTCCTTTTCGATGGGCTGATTGCAGAGCGTGAGCAGGGTTGTACTGATCCAAACAAAAGAGCCATCCCCAGGTGGCCACTGATTATTCTTAGTGGTACCTAGTGGATGGCTTTTCTGATGCCTGAAGACGAATGCATACGATGGGGTATCCCATGGAGTAATTATTCGACTCGCGAGCGAGTCTTGACTAATTGATGCTGTACCTTAATTATTAAAGCAGACCGTAAGAAGCTGCAGCAAATGCGCCACTTGCAATGAGAATTCCAAGAATTACTAATACGATGATCAGGAAGCAGAAATAAGAACGAGCGAAGTTACGCAGGTTGATATTATTTGCACTGAAGGAAAAAATCAGAAGGCAGATGAATCCAACAATAGGAATTGCGAATAGAATCTCATATCCGAAATATCCCCACATAGTGATTGGTGTGTAGTCGAATCTTGGATCGAACTGCTGGTAAGGAGCCTGCTGGTACTGAGGCTGCTGATACTGAGGCTGCTGATACTGTCCCTGATTCTGGTTCTGCTGATAGTTGTTCTGCTGGAATTGATTATTGTTATCCATAATATCCTCCCTGAAACTGCCCTGCTTGGGCGTTGATTTTTACAACTCATTATAACACATGACAGTAGCCGATGTAGTAATCATTTGAATATTTCAATGTAAACCATGCTGGAGTCTGGTGTGAGGACTTATTGATCCATTCGGCGTAGAGCATCCTTCAGACTTTCACCGATGGAGACCTCGCCCTTCTTCTGCTTGGTAAATTTCTTAACCGACATGAGGACACTTCGCTGAGCATGGGTGAGTGACTTGGCATACTTTGCGCCCAGTTCTTTCACATCCACAACTTTCTCAGAGATACCATTCTTAGCGTCAGACATTTTTCCAGTCCAGCCTGAGATGCTATCTTTAGTACCAGTGACCTTCTCGGTAATACCATCTTTAGCACCAGTGACTTTTTCAGTAATATCGTCTTTGGCTTCCGTTATTTTGTCAGAGATACCAGCATAGGCTAATTCTGCTCGAATATCAAATTCCTCGCGGAAGTCCTCCATATTCTTAAGGAGATTGGACAG
>ONIO01000042.1 GCA_900317915.1 uncultured Lachnospiraceae bacterium
CCTACTATTATATAAAGTCATAGTCTTTCTTTACCTTTTCTATAGGTTCGACTATGCTATTTTAAGATACTGTGGATTGGTACAGTCCCCCTACCACTTGATGGTTTTTAAAAGGCTCCAACCACAGTCTCTTTGTTCATTTGTTAATCAGTTAGTTACCGCATGACGGTTTATCAAGAAGTAGGTTACGATTACAAAGAGCCCTGTGGGTCTTAAAACAGTATCAATACTATCATAAGGAGGTTCTATATGATTTTTGTAGGAATTGATGTCGCTAAAGATAAGCATGATTGCTTTATCACAAACTCTGATGGAGAAGTTCTTTTTAAGCCCTTCACCATCACCAACAACCTCGATGGATTCGATGAACTTTATCAGAAAATAGAATCCGTTATGGAAGATGTTTCTAAAGCAAAAGTAGGGCTAGAAGCCACTGGACACTATAGTTACAATCTTCTCGGATATCTTCTTGATAAAGGTTTGCCGACCTACGTTATCAATCCGTTACATACTAATCTGTACAGAAAAAGTCTAAGCCTTAGACAGACCAAAACGGATAAAGTAGATGCCCGTACAATTGCTTCTATGCTAATGTCTGATGTGAACTTAAAGTCCTACTCAGACACATCGTACCATAACGAAGAACTCAAGTCACTAACACGTTATCGCTTTGATAAAGTTAAGGAACGTGCACAGCTCAAACAGTCCATTTCTCGCCTTGTATGCATCCTATTTCCAGAACTAGAAAAGCTTGTTCCAACTCTTCATCAGAATTCTGTATATGAACTTCTTTACGAATTCCCTGGAGCAAAGCACGTAGCTAATGCTCATCTTACAAGGTTATCTAATCTTGTAGAAACAGCTTCCAAAGGCCATTACACCAAAGATACAGCTATTATGTTCAGAGAAGCTGCAAGAACTTCCATAGGCTCGAATATGCCAGCAAAATCTCTCGAGTTAAAGCACACAATTAAACTTATCCGTGAGCTTGATTCTGAGATTGAAGAAATTGAAACCGAAATCAAAACCATTATGGATGAAATCAATTCCCCAATTCTTAGTATACCCGGTATCAGTTACCGTATGGGAGCTATGATTGTTTCAGAAATCGGAGATTTCAGCCAATTCGATTCTCCCGATAAAATACTTGCTTTTGCAGGGATGTCTCCCTCAACGTATCAATCTGGTCAATTGGATAACTGTCACTCTCGTATGGAAAAACGCGGTTCAAGATACCTTCGTTATGCACTATATAATGCTACTGCTTACGTATGTCTATGGGATCCAACATTTAAAGCTTACTTGGCTAAAAAACGAAGTGAAGGCAAGCATTATTATGTTGCCATATCTCATGCTGCAAAGAAGCTTATTCGAGTCATTTATAAACTCGAATCCTCTGGGCAACAATACGTAAAAGCCGTCTAATCATTCCAATATCATATCTTCTTGTCAGAGCACCATTACTTGATGCTCTATTTGTCATGCAATTTTCAATGTACTGATTGCGATGATATAGTCACCGCCGCTATATTCAAAACATTTCTGTTTTAAAACATTTTTATTGACTTTCTTTAATAGTTAGTCTTTTACTTTTTCTTCGTCGCAATGACATCGTACAAAAATGGTAACAGGGAATTTCGAAAGAAAGTCTAAACAATTCTAATGATTTTCTAAACAGGAAAATATCTATAAAATCATTCTGAAATTTTTATTATCCACATTAGACCCCTTACATAAAAAATGGCAGCCCACAAAGGAGCCGCCTTACATTTACATATTCATAAAATGATCATCCCAAAGGGGGAAGAAGGATTAGATCAGTCCCCAATGCTTCAGGGCCTTCTCGATACCGTGCTCCTCCACCTTGTCCGTTACATAGGCAGTATATGGGTCTAACACTGGGTCATGCTCCTTCATAGCAGTGGAGTGCTTAAGAGCCACCTGAAACATCGGTAAATCATTGCTGGAATCACCGAAGACATACACATTCTCCATAGGAATATCTAAGAGCTGGCAGATATGCTGGATCGCCTCTCCCTTATCATATCCCTTAGGAATACACTCGTAGAATCCACCTCTTCGATCCATAATGGTGAAGTCCTCTTCGAAGTCATGAATCATAGTCTCGATGTCAGACTCTTTATCGGCTTGGATACAGAACTTAGAGATCTCATAGTGGCCCTCAAAGGACTTATCCGATACCGCATTCATCAGTTCTGTGCGGCGCTTCATCTCGTTCATAATTTCCATACGAGATGGCTCTGGACGATAATGATTCACATCACAGCCCTCTGCAATGATGCCCACATTATACTTCTTATCTGCATGGACGATTCTCTGCTGCTGTTCATCAGTTAATGCATGGTAGAAGATTCTCTCTCCATGGAAATATAGATCGGTGCCACAGCCTGCCAGCACACCGTCCATCTCAATCATGGTCTCTAAGTAGTCCAGCATACATTTGCAGCGGCCAGAATTAATAAAAGCCAGGCATCCATTCTTACGAGCCTGAGCTACCGCTCTCTTAGCAGACTCTGGAATCTGTCCGTTGAGTTCTGATAACAGGGTTCCATCAATATCAAAAAATAGTGCCTTGGGTGCAGCCATAGTTTCCTCTTTCTCTATCATCACTACAGTTCGTAGTAATAGTCATCCATTTCATCTATGAATAGTAAAAACGGATGACTCCATACAGAATCATCCATTTTCATTATCATTCGTCTTCAGTGAGCATCTCATTCATAGTTCTCCAACCAAGCATTGCACACTTGGTTCGAGCTGGCATGTGACGGATATCCTGAAGGATACCAGCCTCTTCTAATTCCTCATGCTCTTCCTCAGTGATCTCATCGGTAATCATACGATGGAAGATATCTGCATAATGCTCTGCCTCTTCAACGCTACGGCCAATAACAAGGTCAAGCATCATATCAGCAGATGCCTGAGAGATAGCACAACCATCACCTACATATCCACCATCTACAATCTTACCATCCTCTACACGAAGGGACAGGACGATATCATCACCACAGGATGGGTTCACGCCCTCTAACTCCATATTCGCACCTTCGATAGTATGCTTATGAACTGGGTTCATATTATGGTCCGTTAAAATCTCATTATAAAAGGTATTATTTCCAGCCATATCGGCTCCTCTCTAATACTTTATTCACCCTTATTATCAACAAAGGGATTCCTGTATCTATTGCTTATCAACCATCCCTATGGAAAGGATCTGTATTAGTCCTCATATCCCATCTCTGGACGGATCTTCGCAAGTGCATCTAAGAATGCATCTACCTCCTCTTCCGTATTATAGAAAGCCAGAGATGCACGTGTTGTGGACATTACGCCTAAGAACTTATGCAATGGCTGTGCACAGTGATGACCTGCGCGTACAGCAATATGATAGGAATCAAAGATTGCTGCGACATCATGTGGATGAACGCCCTCAATCTGGAAGGTTACGATACCATGATGATCCTCTGGATTCTCTGCGCCTAAGATATGGATGTGAGGAATTTCCTTCATGCCATCCATCATTCTCTTCGTCAGATCATACTCTCTCTTCTCAATTGTCTCCCATCCGAAGCGTTCAATAAACTGGATTGCTGCTTCTAGTCCAATTGCACCGCCTACATTAACTGTACCTGCTTCGAACTTATGAGGTACCTCAGCATAGGTTGCACGATCTAGTGTAACATATTCAATCATCTCACCACCGTACATGAATGGAGGCATCGCCTCTAAGAAAGCTTTCTTACCATAGAGTACGCCGATTCCCATAGGAGCATACATCTTATGGCCTGAGAAGGATAGGAAGTCTACATCTAGGTCCTGTACATCAACCTTCATGTGAGGAACACTCTGTGCACCATCACAGGAGAATACTGCACCATGGGCATGTGCGATTGCTGCCATCTTCTTCACATCGTTTTCACGACCGAAGACATTCGATACCTGCGTCAGAGATACAATCTTGGTACGATCTGTGATCTTCTCCTCTAAGCGCTCTGCTGGGAGATAACCATCCTGATCTGGCTCGAGATAGACGATCTTGGCGCCCTTCATCTCAGCCACCTGTCTCCAGGGAAGCATATTGGAATGATGCTCCATAACAGAGAGGATGATTTCATCTCCCTCATTTACGAACTTCATACCATAACTAAAAGCTAAGAGATTCAAACTCTCCGTTGCATTACGGGTAAAAATAATCTCTGCAGATTCCTTGGCATTGATAAAACGAGCAACACTTGCTCTGGCATCTTCATATGCATCTGTTGCTGCAATTGATAATTCGTACAAACCACGTAATGGGTTTGCATTATTTTTCTCATAATAATCCTCTACAGCCTTCAGCACACATGGTGGCTTCTGGGTGGTAGCAGAGTTATCCAGATAGACTACATTACGGTTCTCGAATACTGGAAATTCTTTTCTAATCAGCTTGTCTTCTTTTGTCATGTGCTTATCCTTCTACAGTCAAATCGGATCAATAATCCGAAGCAGTCCTCTACCTAATTGGGTAGGGGACTGTTATATCTAAAGTATTATTCTTCTCCCAGATACTTCGCAATCTCTTCACGAGTTGCCTCATCTGGAATCTTAGATGCAACCGCATCAATTCTGGCCTGAGCCATCATCTCGTAGATCTCTTCATCATTCATACCACGGGACTGCATGTAGAACATGAGGCTCTCATCCAAACGTCCGATTGACGCACCATGGTTACCCTCTACATCCTCTTCATCGCAGAGAATTACAGGGATGGTACGATTGATAACTCCCTCATCCATCAGGAGGACATTCTCTAATTCGTTACCAGTTGAACCGCCACATCCACGATGGAAGTCGATGGTTCCGCGGAAGATTTTCTCCGCCTGGTTTCTAAGGACACCGTCTGCATTGATATCACAGTTGGTCTTACGTCCTGTATGATTTGCTACATAGTTCATATCCAGCTTATGGTCGCCAGTTACGATGTAGCCGATATCTGTAGTAAGGTTTGCTTTCTTACCAGACAGTTCTGTGAAGGAACCATAGTAATTATTCTGTCCGCCCAGAATCAGCTGAATCAGCTGGAAGTCGCCTTTCTCATCTACTTCTCCGCCGATATCATTCAGGAAGTCATAACCGGCGCCCAGGTAATTCACCTGCACCAGTGTAAGGCGAGCGCCCCTGCCCACATGATAGCGGGTCTGGAGAGCCGCTGTACCCTTAGCATCCTTCTCAGATCTCAGATTCATTACAAGTGTAAGTTCTGTCCCGTCTGCGACGGAAAGATCAACCGCGTTGACATATGCACCACTGCCGACATAGTCAAAATCGAGATGTGCATTGTCTAGCTCACCAGCGTCACCTACTGTCTCTAAGACATGTACAGGAACGCCTGACTCAGTAACGATGCGGTCTACATTTGTCCCCATACCTGTTCGGGTAGAAGAAAACTGTGTCGCATCAACCTCGCGAAGGGTGATTCCCTCTGGGATATCCTGGGAGAGGCTACCCTCTGTACCAACTGGAAGTGTCTCTAAGTCGGCCTGGTTCATGTGAAGCCAGTGCCATGTGAGACTAGGAATCCGGTTTACGATAAAGCTTGTATTTTCACTCATGATTCCCCTCCTTAACCAATTGCACCCTTCATCTCGAGACCGATCAGATTATTCATCTCTACGGCATACTCCAGAGGAAGTTCCTTACCAACATTATCTGCGAATCCACGTACGATTAACGCACGTGCATCATCCTCACTCATACCACGGGACATGAGATAGAAGACAACCTCGTCAGAGATACGTCCAATCTTCGCCTCGTGTCCTACATCTGCATCTGCTACGCGGATATCCATAGCCGGGATGGTGTCGGAGCGAGAGATATTATCAACCATCAATGACTGACAGGATGTGGAGGACTTAGAGCCCTTGGCATTCTTCGTCATTACAACTGAGGAACGGAAGGTAGATACACCGCCGTCCTTACTGATGGAACGTGTATTTACATAGCTGGATGTATGAGGTGCATTATGAAGTACCTTACATCCCGTATCTAAGTTCTGGCCCTTACCTGCGAAGGTTACACCAGTGAATTCACTACGTGCGCCCTCACCATTCAGTACAGACATTGGGTAGAGGTAGGATACATGAGAGCCGAAGGATCCAGAGATCCACTCGATCTTACCGCCCTCTTCCACCTTGGCACGCTTGGTGTTCAGGTTGTACATGTTCTTAGACCAGTTCTCAATCGTAGAGTAGCGAAGTGTTGCATTCTTACCTACATAGAGCTCAACTGCACCTGCATGAAGGTTTGCAACATTATACTTAGGAGCACTACATCCTTCGATGAAGTGGAGGTAAGCACCCTCCTCAACGATGATCAGGGTATGCTCGAACTGACCAGCGCCTGCTGCATTGAGACGGAAGTAGGACTGCAGAGGAATCTCTACATGTACTCCAGGTGGTACGTATACAAAGGAACCACCTGACCAAACTGCTCCGTGGAGAGCTGCAAACTTATGGTCATTTGGTGTGATTAACTTCATGAAGTGCTTCTTGATCAGATCGGCGTATGGTCCACGAAGTGCAGACTCTACATCACTGTAGATAACGCCCTGTTCAGCAACTTCCTTCTTCACATTGTGATATACCAGCTCAGAATCGTACTGTGCACCTACACCAGCCAGAGACTCACGCTCAGCCTTTGGGATACCCAGCTTCTCGAAGGTGTCCTTAATGTCTCTTGGGACATCCTTCCAATCCTTCTGCATCTTATTGTCCTTAGGACGGACATAGGTCAGGATGTGATCCATATCCAGGCCTTCGATAGATGGGCCCCAATCAGGGATGTCCATCTTGTTATATAATTCCAGAGACTTCTGACGGAACTCTGCCATCCACTCTGGGTCATTCTTTTCCTTGGAGATCTGCGCAACTATTTCAGGAGTCAGACCTTCATTTAACTTAAAAGCATCGTCTTCGGAATAACGGAAGTCGTACTTGCTACGGTCAATATCTTTGACCTCAGTTTTTTCCTTAGCCATGAAAGCTCTCCTTAAAATTACTGATTAATATACTTCTCGAAACCATTCTCATTGATATCATCAACGATAGATCCGTCACCCTCAGCGACTATATTACCGCTTACCAGGACATGTGTCTGATCGATATCCAGAGCCTCAAGGATTCGTGTGGAGTGAGTGATGACGATAAGTGCACCACCAACAGACTTCTTATACTCTTCAACGCCCTTAGATACAGTACGAACCGCATCTACGTCCAGGCCAGAATCTGTCTCATCCAGGATTGCAAGAGATGGCTTCAGCATAAGAAGCTGCAGGATCTCTGCCTTCTTCTTCTCACCACCTGAGAATCCAACATTCAGATCTCGATCGGCATAAGAAGGATCCATGTTCAGAATCTCCATTGTCTTAGTCAGTTCCTTCTTGAAGTCCCAGAGACGGATGTGCTCGCCGGTCTTATTCTCGATGGAAGTACGGATGAAATTGGAAAGTGTGATTCCTGGAATCTCAACTGGATTCTGGAAAGAGATGAACATTCCAAGCTTAGAGATCTTATCTGCAGACAGTTCTGTGATGTCCTGTCCCTCAAAGCTAATCTTACCATCATTAATCTTATATCTAGGATCACCCATCAGAGTGGAGCCAAGTGTTGACTTACCAGCACCATTTGGTCCCATTAATACATGTGTCTCACCGCGATTGATTGTGAGATTTACTCCGTGCAGGATTTCCTTATCCTCATCTGCTACAGATACCACCAGGTTCTGTACATTTAACAGCTGTTCTGCCACTGTTACGTCCTCCTTTATATACATATATATGTGAAAATTTCAATTCCCATAGGTTTAGTATGCTTTTTCTAAACATCAGACATTATAGCATAGTCTTTTTGTTTGTTCAGTAGATTTCTTCTATAAATTATACTAATCATGGTAATTGTATATGGCTGTTGGATATCCAACATCATTAGTCATCAAATCCTTCTAACATCTTGTAAAGTTCCCGATAGAGGATGCGGGCATCTTCCTTAGAAAGCTTCACACAGGTTCCTACCTGCTTGGGGATGTCTTTTAACTGCTCCCTTAGAGCCATCCCCTTACGAGTGATCTCCACTTCTACCACACGCTCATCATGAGCACTTCTGGTACGGCATACCAGGCCAGCTTCTTCCATCTTCTTAAGGAGTGGAGTCAGTGTACCTGTATCCAGGAAAAGCTTGTGTCCCAGATCACCTACACGAAGCTTCTTCTCCTGCCACAGCACCATCAGTGTAATGTACTGTGTATAGGTAAGTCCCAGAGGCTTCAAGTATGGAGTGTATTGCTTCACCACCTCACGACTTGCTGCGTACAGAGGAAAGCAAAGCTGATTTTCAAGTTTCAGGTCGTCGTATTCACTAGATACGGTCTGATTCGTTGTCTCTGCCATTGTTGCTCCTTTTACTTAGCTCATTCCAGAATCGTGAATCTTAATTCCCAATCCGAATATGCAAAAACCGGACGATGTCTCACTCGACACAGTCCGGTTACTATTCTACCATAAATTACAAAATTATGCTTGATACGATATAATTGTCTAAGAAAGAATGCATTTCCTATCTTTCCACGACGCAGTCTATGGACTATGCGAAGAATCCTGCGATGTATTCCTGGAACTTCTTCATATCATAGGTTGGCTCAAAGCGGCCAACTACATTGCCCTCTCGATCAATGACGAACTTGGTAAAGTTCCACTTAATCTCAGGGTTATTTTTGTAGTCCTTATCCATCTTCTTTAAGAGAGCACTCATAGCCAGTGCCTTTGGACCCTTACCGAATCCCTCGAAGCCCTTCTGGCTCTTCAGATACTTGAATAGGTCGATGGCATCCGGACCATTGACATCCGACTTCTTCATCTGCGGAAACTGAGTATGATACTTCAGCTGGCAGAATTCATGGATCTCTTCATCGCTCTCAGGCGCCTGTCCTGCGAACTGATTACATGGGACATCCACAATCTCCAAGCCCTGATCATGGTACTTTTCATACAGTGCTTCTAGAGGCTCATAGTGAGGTGTGAATCCACAGCCTGTTGCTGTATTCACCACAATTACCACTTTTCCCCGGTAATCAGACATCTGCTGTGCACTTCCATCTGCCCTTGGTGCAGAGTAATCATAGAAATTTGACATACCATACGCTCCCTTCTCTTTTAGAAATGTAAACCGCTCTTTTCTTTCCAATAAAGCGCTTCCCATCCCATTTATCGTAATTATAGAGTTATTGTTTGTTTGTATGGTGTAATTATATTGTGTAAAATATAATTTGTCAATACATTATTTTATTTTCAAGTTTGTAATTTTTTCCCTAAGGTTCATCTAAACCATTCTCCGTCTCTTCTTCAATCAGCCGCTTGATGGTCCGAGCTGCTAGGATTGCACGGATTGCCTGCATGGCCTTTTCATAGGTCTCTTCCTTACGCTTCTCCTCAG
>ONIO01000045.1 GCA_900317915.1 uncultured Lachnospiraceae bacterium
TCAGAGTGACTGTCTCTGATACATCCTTCGTCCCCTCTCCACGTACCTTAGGTACAGAATGCTTTGGGCTACGGCGAACGGTGTAGTATGCCTTCTCCCCATTCTCCAGATTAGAGAAGGTGAACTCCACATATGGTTCTACTGATAAATCCGCATAGTTACTTTGCAGAGACTGTCCTGTCTTATGAAAGTCTCCAGTGGAACCCTCTCCATAGAGAGCAAAGCTAATGGCATCAAAGATAGTGGTCTTACCTGCACCAGTATCTCCTGTGATTAGGAATAAATTGGTCCGAGGTCTCCGAAAGTCAATCTCCGTGCGAGAACCATAGGAACCAAATGCCTGCATAATTAACTTTTCTGGTCTCATCTTGCCTCCTCCTGTACCTCTCGGATGACATCTAACAATAGTTCCTCTAGCTTAGGATCCAATGCATTCCCTTCTGTTCCCATTAGAAACTTCCTGCATAGTTCCGCTGGATCCATCTCTTCGTCATCAATGGTAATCTCGTTCTGTCCTACTGCAGTAGTATTCACGCGGCGGAATTCTAAGAGATTCGGAAAGGCTGCATCTAAGCGATCTCTAATCTCTAAGAGGTTCATCCCCTCTAAATCGGTAAGACGTATGGATACATAGTCCATGGACCTCTGGCTTAATAGCTCCTTAGCGCTTCCCTCTATTACTCGAACCTGATGGAGAGGATGCAATGGAAGCTCTCTGACCTCCATCTGCCCCTTCTCTTCTAGGTCAATCATAAGCACATGCTTCTCCTGTCCCGCTTCGCTGAAGGAACATGCAAGGGGAGTTCCACAATAGTAGGCGTGCCCTTCATTCATGTGCCATGCTTTATGGATGTGACCTAATGCTGCGTAATCGAATGGACGAAGCACATCCGAACAAACCAGGTCTACATTACCAACGGTAATACGCTCGGACTTAGCACGATTCTTAGTGAATCCCTCCAGATCCCCACCTGCAGGGAAGTAGAACTGATGGCTAACTAAGACATTACGCTCACTGCTATCAATGGCCTCCTTAGACAACAGCGTGCGAAGGGCGTCATCATAGGACATATTATTCCCATCCTCACCAGGGCCAGTAATCTCCTTAATCATGGCAGGCTTCACAAAGGGAAGGAGATAGAAATGCACAGGACCATGGGCATCCTCCAGGGTCACCTGATAGATCTGATCTCCCTCATGCATTGGAGGCTGGCCAATCATATGTATATGCTGACGACTAAGAATACCACGGTACATATCTACACGTGGTGCGCTGTCATGATTACCAGAGATGGACATGATCTCTGTCTCAGGCAGCTCCCTGTGGAGTCTGGACAGAAATCCATCGAATAGTTCTACTGCCTCTGCAGATGGCACTGCCTTATCATAGATATCCCCCGCAATCACGATGGCATCCGGTGCCTCCTCTGCTGCCATGTCTGCAATCTCGTTTAATATATATTCCTGATCCTCCCTTAGATCATGGTCCTTCAGTCGAAGGCCGATGTGGAGGTCCGATAGATGCATAATTTTCATATATCCCCCTTTCTGGATTCACCATTTACTGCTGAACACATTATCCCACACTAAATATGTCATTAATGTCCCAGTTAAAATGGAGTAAGTAATCGGGGAGTTTTACAGGGTACTATCTATGGATTCAAAATCATCTACTATTAAATATACACCAATGCGTTCAACTGGGAATCACTCAGCCTCATCTTCTTCGAATCGAAGTAGTAGAACAGGCTACAAAGGTCAGAGCAGAAGGGGGCATAGCCAGACCAGAAGTTGGCGGAGAAAGCAAAAGAAAAGAAGACAAAAGAGACTGACGATCCTTGCCATGTGTCTGGTCTTCGTATTAGTTGCAATCTTCTTTCTCATAGGTTTTCCAAAAGGGAAGAACACGCCTCTTTCTGCCTTAGAGCATCACCCAGAGACTAGCCTCATGACAGAGAAGCCTGAGATCAAAGTCGATCTCCTTACCATCAATAAGTATTCTCGCCCTGGCATCAAGCGTACAGAGCCAGTCCGTGATATCGTCATTCATTGGACCGCGAATCCTGGAACCACTGCCGCCCAGAACCGGAGCTATTTTGAGAGCCTGAAGGATACCCATATCACATCAGCCAGCGCTCACTTTGTGGTAGGTATGGATGGAGAGATTGTCCAGTGTATTCCAACCAATGAGATTGCCTACGCTGCCAACAACCGAAATGGTGATACCATCTCCATCGAGTGTTGCGTTCCAGATAAGAAGGGCGCCTTTAATCAAGCAACCTATGACTCCTGCGTGAAGCTCACCTCCTACCTGTTAGGTAAGTATAATCTTAGCGACGACGCAGTCATCCGCCACCATGACGTCACAGGTAAGGACTGCCCTAAGTACTATGTCAAGCATCCGGATGCTTGGAAGAAGATGAAGACAGATATCAAAAACTATCGACATACCTATGGCACTCTGACAGAGATCACTGCGGAGTCTGAAGGTAGTAAGCAGTAAAAAATGCCTGGCAAGTCTATTTTTGCCAGGCATTTCATATGATTCTATTCACCCTAGTCAATGACAATCCGCTCACCATCTGGATTCACCGTGACACCATGGTAGGATTCGTCCAGATCAGCCACTAGAATTGCACGGTCATCTACCACCTTACCATCCTTGATGAGATAGAAGAGACCCTCACGGCCTGCTGCCGCATCCTCTTCTCCATAGTTGGACAGCTTATCGCAGATCTTATTATAAGGGAAAGCATACTTTCCATCTGCTAGCTTGGACTGATGGGCATGATCCTTCGGGCCATATACCACATGTCTCTTTTTCACCATATCCCACAGAGGACGGATGAGATCCGTATTCTTCTTCTCGGACCAGAGATTCTTCGCATCCCAGTTTGCCCACCAGGACTGCATCCCCTGGTAGACATAGTTGCTATCCGCTCTGAAGTCAATGGTGCATCCCTCTGGAGTCTCCTTCATGGCCATAAGGATGGCTGTGGTCTCCATGGTATTATTGGTCTGATCGGCCTTAGCTCCATACGCCTCGGTCAGGATATTCATATCCCGGTCTAGAATCACGAATCCATAGCCGCCAGGTCCCGGATTATGGAGAGCACCTCCATCGGTATGGATCTCATAGAATTCTCCAGGAATTGCATTTTTGTCAAAGTTAGACCATGCACTACTTTGGGAGCTACTCTTTTTCTTAGCAGAAGCAGTTGTTTTTCCACCAGAAGTCCTTGTAGAAGTCGATTTATCCACAGTTTTTCCATCTGCTACTACATTACTACCGCTGCCATAAGGCATCCATCCGGTCGCCTTACATTGTTCCCATGCACTCTCTGCCTCAGCCATGGTGGCATAGCCCTTATAGACAGCCCCCTTCTGGCCCTGGACCATAGTGCTGGTCGTAGCCCAGTCTGTATAGATGCCTGGTGTGATTCCTCGAAATACAACGTATGCTTTATTCTTAGCCATATAATTTCCCTATTTTCTATAGATCCATGGTCAGATCATGAATCCTAGCTACAATCTCTCTCCATCATATCAGATTCGAAGCAGAATCAGTATACCTTATAGAATCTCATTTCTCCGGTGCTCCATTTTTTCGTTCAAATGGGAAGAATAAACTCCGTTTTTTTCGTAAGTAAATTTCTCTTGGCTCCAATGATTCTCCGGGGGAATCATTCACATGAAAATATACACCTGCTCATTTTCTAATCGGATTCGCCCTTATTCTCCTAATTTCTCAGCCTCCAGGATGATCTCGACACACTTATCTACGCCGAGACGACCTACATCAAGCACCAGATCATAGTTATGGTAATCACCAAATTCCTGACCTGTATAATTCTTGAAGAAGTTAGCACGCTGCTTGTCCCACTTCGCAATCTCATGCTTTACATCACGTCCCTTATTCTCAGGCAATTCAGCTGCATGCATGATGCGGTCCTCTATAGATGCATGTAAGAAGACATTCAGGGATGGGATCTCTGCTGTACGTAAGATTGCCTCAGAGCAACGGCCTACAATGATGCATGGGCGCTGAGCCAATTCGAGGATTACTTCAGCCTCAGCCTTGAAAATCTCATCGTGGGATGAGGTATAGCTCATAGCATTATTGAGGATGGAATTTAGAATCTTACTTCCCTGGCTGATGGTCTCGCCCTCTGCCTGTACTTCTTCCTCAGTATAACCGCTCTTCTTTGCGGTCTCTTTTACGAAGTCCTTATCAAAAAATGGAATCCCAAGCTCAAGTGCAAGTGCTCTTGCAATGGTTCTACCATAAGCTGCGTATTCTCTGGAAATGGAGATTACTGGGTATTTCAAATCACTCATACTGTATCCTTTCGATTCAACGGAAACTTACCGATCGGTCTATATTTCCACCTGCCAGGTAAAATATAGACCACTTATCCACTATGCTTAGGCAGCCTTCTTCGCCATCAGCTTCAATACTACCAGGCATACCACCTCAATTGTGACACCAACAAGGTCTGTAAACAGGCCTGGATGAATGAGAAGTAGTCCGGCGAAACCAATTGCAATACGAATCAGAGGATTCATATTGGTGAAGCAGTAGCCCTCAAGAGCTGCAGATAATCCGAAGATTCCAAGTACAGAAGTAACTACAATCTGTACCATCATAAGTGGTGTCGCTCCGATTAAGAGCATAGCCGGATTATAGCAGAACATATATGGCACGATGAATACTGCAATCGCAAGCTTAGACGCATTGAAGGCAGTCTTCATCGGATTGGACTTCGCAATTGCAGAACCAGCATAAGCAGCCAGAGCTACTGGAGGTGTGATATCTGCAACGATTCCAAAGTAGAATACGAAGAAATGGGCAGCCAGTGTTGGAACACCCATACGAATCAGGATTGGAGCTGTGGTTGCAGCCATGATGCAGTAGTTTGCGGTAGTAGGAACACCCATACCCAGAACGATACAGCAAAGCATGGTCAGAAGCAGTGCAATAATCAGATGGCTTCCAGCTACTCCCACGATGGCATTGATCAATTCATTGGCCAGTCCTGTCATGGTAATGGAGCCAGAGATGATACCAGCTACACCACAGGCAGCGCCAACTGTGATGGTTGACTTACCACCAGCCACCAGTGCCTCGAAGATCTTCTTCGGTGTGATGCGATTCTCCTTATCGAAGAGAGATACCAGGATGGATAAGAGAATTGCGAAGGTTGCTGCTCTCTGCATGGTCATCATATTGGCAGATACCCAGATTACCAGCATTACCAGTGGAAGTAGGAGATAGATCTTCTTCACCAGCTGAGAGAACTTCGGCAGCTCTTCCTTCGGGATTCCTGTTAGCTTCAGTTTCTTAGCCTCTAAGTGAACAGAGATAAAGATACCGAGGAAGTAAAGGATCGCTGGCAGAATCGCACGGCCGATGATATTACCATATGGAAGTCCAACGAAATCAGCCATCAGGAATGCTGCGGCACCCATAATTGGAGGCATGATCTGTCCGCCTGTGGAGGATGCTGCCTCCACAGCGCCTGCGAATTCTGGCTTATAACCAGTCTTCTTCATCATTGGGATTGTTACAGAACCAGTGGTAACTGTGTTACCAACAGAGGAACCAGATACCATTCCGCAAAGTGCAGATGAGATAACCGCAACCTTTGCCGGGCCACCTGCGAATCGACCAGCAACTGCATTCGCCAGCTGAATGAAGAAATTCGAGATACCTGTTCTCTCTAAGAAAGCACCGAAGATAATAAATACGACGATGTACTTCGAGCAGACACTTACTGGTGTGGAGAAGATGCCCTCCTTGGTATAGAAGAGGTTACGCACCAGATACTTCACACGACCGAAAAATTCCGGATTGGTCAGTCCATAGGACAGCGCGTAGATCAGGAAGAATCCAGCCACAATCAGAATTGGTAATCCCACGCATCGACGGGTAACTTCAATCAGAGCTGCCACACCGATGATACCGATGATAATCTGGTACCACTGGAAACGAGTTCCCTGGTTGATAATAGCCTGGGCATGAAATACAAAATAAAAGTAAGAAAATAATCCAGCGCCCATGAAGAGGCAGTCATACCAAGGGATATGATTGGCCCTCTGGCTTCCCTTCTTGGCAGGGTAGATTAAGAATCCCATGAGGATAATCAGTCCTAAGAAGGAGCTCAGTCGGATCTCCTCTAGGAATGTTGCAAATAGAGTTACATAGATACACCAGATGGAGAAGGCTGCTAAGATCACA
This sequence comes from uncultured Lachnospiraceae bacterium, assembly GCA_900317915.1. Taxonomy (GTDB): domain Bacteria; phylum Bacillota; class Clostridia; order Lachnospirales; family Lachnospiraceae; genus Lachnocurva. Next base: position 6,239 of record ONIO01000045.1, read on the forward strand.
TCGATGACGATCTTCGGCTTTCCTGTCCATACACGGGTATTAGACTCACGGTCATACTTCTTCATGACCTGATCTACAGTAGACTGGTCTACTGCCTTCACTGTGTTCATTTCAGACATGATCAGTCTCCTTTCTTCAGATCGAAGTCCTTATCGGTCTTCACTTCAATTCCATGTTCTTTATAGTACTTCGCTGCACCACTATGGTAGGGAGCTGTTGTTACGCTGGTGGCTGTCTCAAGAGACAGTTTCTCACCCTGAGCATTCTCCTTCTTAATAGCATCCTTGTGATCGAAGATTGCAGCAGTCAGCTTATACACATCCTCTTCAGATACATCCTTAGATACGACCAGAGTCGCCTTTACAGCAACGGTTCTCACTACTTCCTTCTGCTTCGGATAGGTGTTGGCAGGAATCTCCTGCACCTGATAGTATGGGCACTGCTCTAAGAGATTCTCACACAATTCCCCGTCGATATTGATTAAGTGCATACCGTTGGTGGTTGCAAGCTCTGTAATAGCTGTCGTTGGAGCGGCTGCCACGATGAATGCCGCATCAATCTTACCATCCTTCAGCGCCTCTTTACTGTCCTCGAAGGACTGGTACTGAGGCTTGATATCATCCATGGTGATACCTGCTGCATTCAGCACATCCATAGCGTTGAAATATACACCAGATCCGCCCTCTCCGATGGAGACTCTCTTTCCCTTCAGATCGTCAACAGACTGGATGTCATCATTCATTGTCATCAGCTGAACCGTCTCAGGATACAGGCTTCCAAGGACACGAAAGTCCTGGGTACCGCCGTCTGTCTCGAAGGAACGAGTGCCCTCCCAGGCATAGGTCATTACGTCGGACTGGGTGAATCCCAGCTGGAAGTCACCATCCTGGATACTCTGCAGATTCACCTTAGATGCACCTGTAGATACAGCGGTGACTTTGATGCCTGCATAATTTTTCATGTACTGTGCCAGCACGCCGCCGTAGGAATAGTAGGTTCCTGCGGTACCTCCGGTACCAAACATAAACCGCTCTCTCCCCTGGGTGCATCCGGTCATGAATACCGCACCAGTTGCCAGGAGGAGAGCAAGTCCTGCTTTGAATTTTTTCATCATAAGTACTTCTCCTTATTTGTATGTCTAGGACATACAGTTGTCGCTAACTAAACTGACTTATTATATCATAGATGAATAGTTTTTATTAATAAGATTGATAGAAAGATTGTCGATAATGAAAAATCAAAAGAATATGGCTCTATCTATTTCCCATTTTCATAGAAAAAGGGGCTAGCGCACATCACGCTATCCCCCATTCTGCATTCAAGAAAACCAATCCTACGGTCGGTTTATATTTCCTATAGGCTATGACAGGATTGCCTTATCGGATGCGAATTCCTGTCCGGAGACCTCCTCGAACTTATGGAGTAGGTCCTCGATGGTGAGCTTCTGCTTCTCCTCACCTCGGATGTCTAAGATCACACGACCCTCATTCATCATAATGAGACGGTTGCCGTGAGCGATGGCATCACGCATATTGTGAGTTACCATCAGTGTAGTGAGATGATTCTCAGAAACCACACGGTCTGTGGCTGTCAAGACCTTCTCTGCAGTCTTAGGATCTAAGGCTGCTGTGTGCTCATCTAAGAGCAGAACCTTGGGCTTCTGAAGAGTTGCCATGAGAAGGGTCAGGGCCTGTCTCTGTCCACCAGATAATAGACCAACCTTAGCAGTCATACGATCCTCAAGTCCTAGGTCTAGTTCCTTCAGGAGGCTCTTATACTCTTCCGTTTCCTTCTTGGTAACACCCCACTTCAGAAAAGAGTGGAAGCTACCACGGCGCTTAGCCAGAGCCAGATTCTCAACAATCTCCATATCTGCTGCAGTACCTGTCATCGGATCCTGGAATACTCTTCCTAGGAAGCGGGCTCTCTTATACTCAGGGAGACCAGACACTTCCACCCCATCAATTTTGATAGAGCCTGTATCGATTGGCCAGACACCTGCCACTGCATTCATTAGAGTTGACTTACCTGCACCATTACCACCAATCATGGTAACAAAGTCTCCATCCTCAATATTAATGGTGACTCCATTCAGTGCATGCTTCTCATTGATCGTTCCTGGATTGAAGGTCTTTTGTACATCACGTAATTCTAACATGTCTCTTACCCTCTCTTTCCAGCTCTATGATAGCCATGCTGCAGGCGGTCCTTCACATATGGAACGCCCATGAAGATTGCTACAACAACAGCAGTGAATAGTTTCAGATCATCGGTGGAGAACTGCATAGCCAGAACCATTCCGATGACAATGTAGTAGAGAATTGCTCCCACAATAACGAAGGTCATACGGAGCATGAAGTTCATACGCTTGCCAAAGATTGCACCACCAATGACCTCACCGATGATAACAGCAGCTAAACCGATGACAATGGCACCACGGCCCATATTGACATCTGCATAGCCCTGGTACTGTGCCAGAAGAGATCCAGCCAGAGCCACCAGACCATTGGAAAATGCAAGTCCCAATAGCTTCATGCCGCCGATATTAATACCCTGGGCACGGCTCATATGGGGATTATTGCCTGTTGCTCGAAGGGCAGATCCCTGCTCTGTACCAAAGTAGATGTAGAGGAGCACAATGACAATTGCCACGAAGATTAGTCCAGTCAGAATCGCCTTATTAATATATCTTAGGGAGATAACCAGTGGGTAATTGGCAACAGATACCGCCTTATTCGGAGCTCCCATAATGTGCAGATTAATGGAGTAGAGGATAAATTGGGTCAGGATTCCAGAGAGGATATCTGGGATACCCATTACCACATGAAAGATTCCTGTTACACATCCTGCCAACACGCCAACACCGAAGGATGCAACCATAGCAAGTGGAACTGGGACACCATTTAGAATTAGCATGACTGCTACTGCTCCACCTGTTGCGAAGCTTCCATCCACTGTCATATCTGCAAAGTTCAGCACCTTAAAGGTGATATATACACCCAGGGCTAAAATGCCCCAGATTAGTCCCTGGGCCACATCTCCAGGGAGGGCATTAATAAACGCTGTCATCTTAAGATTCCTCCAAATTACCTTGTCTTACTTATCCTTCTTAATTGCTTCATAACCATCTGGAATAGTGATTCCTAATTCCTTAACGATGCTTTCGTTGTACTCCTTCGTGAACTTGGTTGCAGTCTGGACTTCCATATCACCAGGCTTCTTACCATCACGGAGAACCTGAGCTGCCATCACACCTGTCTGGTATCCCAGATCATAGTAGTCGATGGATAGGGTTGCTACACCACAACCCTTACAGATATTCTCTTCACCTGCGATGATTGGCTTCTTGGCAGCCAGTGCCACATTATTGATATTTTCAGCACAGGATGCTGCAGTATTATCTGTTGGAATATAGAGCACGTCAGATGCATCACATGCATTCTGGGTGACATTTGCAACATCATTGGAATCAGAGAATGTGAAAGCATTCACGGTATAGCCAAGTTTCTCAAGTTCTGCAGTTACTTTATCTGCCTGGAACTTAGAATTGGCTTCTGAGTTACAGTAGAGGATACCTACATTCTTCGCATCTGGGAAGAGTTCCTTCACCATAGCTGCCTGCTCATTCAGTGGAGCCAGATCGCTGGTACCAGATACATTGGTTCCAGTCTTACCAGTCCAGTTTTTCATATCTAATGCGGTGGCGTAATCGGTAACACTGGTTCCTAAAACAGGGATATCAGCAGTTGCCTGGGATGCAGCCTGGAGTGCAGGAGTTGCATTGGCCATAATCAGGCTCTTATTAGAGGAGACGAAAGTATTGGCAATCGTTGCACAGGTAGCTGTATCGCCTGATGCATTCTTTACTTCAATAGAGACGTCATTTCCCAATTCCTTCTTCAGGGCATCCTTGAATCCCTTAGTTGCAGCGTCCAGTGCTGGATGCTGTACCAGCTGGATGACACCAACCTGGTACTTTGCATTGGCATTGCCACCTGATGAGGATCCACATCCTGCTAGCATACCCACGGACATCAAAGCCGCCATTGTTAATGCGAGAATCTTTTTCTTCATAATCAGTTCCCTTCTTTTCCCTTTTCCTTAGTTCTTTTTTCTTTTCTCTTTATCTTATAATCTTTTCTTTTTCCTCACGCTTTACCACGTTAACGTGATTTCTATTCACGACTATAACACGTTAAAGTGATAGAGTCAATTCCAATTTCAAAACTTTCCCATATTCCCATCTCCCTACTATTCTACGCCACAATTTCCTCCCCATTTCCTTCAGAAAAGTTTTATAATAAAAGCCGTATAACTACTAGTAAATACCCACATAAGAGAGAGGTATAATCATGGACGTTACACTACGCGCAGCAATGACTCCTTCGGATGAGAGTCGCTTTTTAGATAATGGATTCTATGTTGGGCCTAATTTCTTCTCCTACATGGATGTCACTGGTGTCCGCCTGACACAGGACTCATCACCTAATAATGACGGTATTATCCTGCTGAATCTCCGGAATGGATGGGCAGTATCTGCCTACTTCGCAGACCAGCAGAAGCAGGATGGCGTGTTCATCTTTAACTTCTTTTTCAATATGCTTCGTAACCGTGATATGCATGCTTATATGCCATATAGTGCTCAGCCAGTTTATAACCAGGGCTATAATCCATATGGTCAGCCTATGAATCA
>ONIO01000041.1 GCA_900317915.1 uncultured Lachnospiraceae bacterium
GGATCACAGGCAAAAGGTAATACGTTATTATCCTGGTCTCTTACTGCTACGCGAATCTCTGCCACATCATAGGTGTGATCCTCGATCAGTGCCTTCTGACTAAGTTCAGCATCGATGTGAATCTTACGAACTGGCGCCTTCACTACAGAGCGAACCACCTCTCCATTCTTCACTGCATCGAATCGATACTCCTGAGTCTCACCACCCCAGTTACCAATGTATTTCTGGTAGAGGGTGACCGCATTCGCTGGATCCATGTGATAGATCACAACCAGGCGGAAAGCATCCCATATCATGGAGAGATCAATCTTACCCTTGGTCATGGAGAATTTATTCAATGCATGCTTGCAGATCTTCGCCTGCTTTGGTTGCATATGCTCTTCTGTAACCAGCATATTGCCTACATAGTCGTCAATCAGGATTGGTCCATGTTTTAAATTCTTGAACTTCGAATCCTCTGGGAAGTATTCCTTTAAGAGGTTTCCATTCTTATACATACGGACGCTATCTGCATTAGAAATAATCCAGGTATCTCCTCGATTACTTGCCGGATGCTCTCCGATATCCATAGAACTTGTGACATGAAGAATTGTTTCTTCTAGGCCCTCTGCCTCATAGACAGCTGTTGCCATCTTAGGATTACGGAACATATCCATGACTCCGTGATAGCATATACGGTCGCCAGAGCCGAAGTCCTTATGAGTGTTATAGTCGAACATGCACCAGCCGATTCCACCGGCCACACCCTTGGTTCCTGCCACTGCATCAAGTACAGTTGCATGACGGATGGTGTGCTCCATCTGGTGCTCTTCCCAGTCAAATGGCTTGGTTGGATACATATGTCCATTGAACTCCGTTACCAGGTAACCCTTGTTCATATCGTTGGTTGCTTTCTCCTTAGGGAGGCAGCCTGCATTCCCACCAGAATGGGAGAAGTCATTATAGGTAAATACATCCTCTAGAATCCTGGTATTCTTATTGGCTGTGTTACAGCGAACTCCACCTGTCTGTCGACTTGGATCAAAGGCATGTGCCACGCCATTGGTTCTGGTATAGAGTTCATCATCATCCTTGGACTCATTGATACGAACGCCCCAGAGGATAATGGATGGATGATTTCGATACTCGGTAATCATATCGATGACATTCTGAACTGCCTGATCCTTCCAGAAAGTGCTCTCTCCGATATGCTGCCAGCCAGGGATCTCTGTGAAGACTAAGAGTCCTAAGCGATCACACTCATCAATAAAGTCATGGGACTGTGGATAGTGCGAGGTACGAACCGTATTCACCCCCAGCTCCTTCTTCAGGATCCGAGCATCCAAGCGCTGCATACTCTGTGGCATTGCATAGCCTACATATGGATAGGACTGATGACGATTGAGACCGCGAATCTTAAGCAGGCGACCGTTTAAGTAGAAGCCATCTGCTCTGAATTCTGCCTTACGGAAGCCAATTCGCTTCACGGACTGATCTACTGGTTCATTGTCATATAAGAGCTCTGTTACCAGAGAATAGGTTTCTGGCGATTCCACATCCCAGAGCTTCACCTGGCCTGCATCACTTACGATGGTCACATGCTCTGGCACTTCTGTTCCCTTAAGGAATTGGTCTAGATTTACCGAAGGGACAAGTAATCCCTCAGATAGGTTTCTCTCAAGGATGACATCTGCATTCAGAGACTGGCGGATGGATAATCGCCCTTCCTTCAGAGCCTGCTTGGCATCACGGGAGAGATAGAGATCTGTCTCAACACGACCTGCCACCTCTAAGTCCTTAATGGCATCATTGGATAAGCCCTCTGTGGTCACATTGCCGTCATAATCTGGGCGAATTGCGATGTCTGTCATGGAGACGGAGTCCTTTACCGTCAGGAATACGTCACGGTAGAGGCCGCCGTAGGTCATATAGTCAATCACGAAGCCAAATGGAGGCTGGTCTAGGGTCTCTCTGGAGTCAAGCTTCACGGTTAAGAGGTTATCGCTCTCTGGCAGAAGCTTTCCTGTGATATCGAAGGAGAAGGAGGTATAACCACAATCATGGCTACCAAGTTCCTCACCATTCAGATAAACAGTGGCACGATGTGCTGCACCGCGAAAAGTTAATATCAGGCGCTTGCCCTGATAGTTCGGGCAATCATTCAGAATGGTCTGATAGCAAACCAGCTTCTGATAGATCGATTCATCAAAGTAATGCAGAGGTGTCTCTGCTACTGTATGAGGAAGCGTCACTGGGGTCTCATCCACCATGGGACTGGAGATATAGACGTCATCCCAAACTGGATGATAGAACCAATTGCGATCCAGATAGATGCGATTTCTCATGCAAGGATTCCTCCAACTAAAATACTGGTCAGTTCTTCAAGTGCAGTGTGATAATGGATGTGATTCTTCTTCAGAGAATCATCTGTCAGGAAGCGCTCTATGGAAGCCTCAAAAGTAATCTGGAAGACTACCTTATTGACTGGACGGAACACGCCCTCTTCCACCCCCTTATCGATCAGGGAAAGTGTGGTATCCCAATCACTCTCTAAGCGCTCTCTCAGACGCTTATTAACTCGTGGATACTTATCACGAACGGAATAGAGAGATGAGAAGTCGATGTCCACATAGCTTACTGGCATCACACCAAGAATCTTCTGCAGACGCTCTGATGTACTCAGGCTCTCATCCATGAGAACCATATTCTCGTCCTTCTTCACAGAATCGAAGAAGTAGTCTACCAATGTGTAAAGCAGGCTCTCCTTATCACGGAATACGGTATAGATGGTCTTCTTAGACATTCCAAGTTCCTTGGACAGATCATTCATTGTGAAGCCTGCACCCTTATCACGGAATACCTTAAAAGTACCCTCTAAGATACGCTCTCTGTTCTTTTCTTCCTTTCCTGATAAAAATCCACTCATCTTCCCTCTCCTTTTTCAAATAGTTATTTTTTTCATAACAGCAATCCTCTGAATCCCTTGCTGTCCCTAGCTGATTTTTCTAGCTCTTACCCCTTAATTACTCTATGTCCCATGGCGGGTTCTCGTGTCTATATTTGGAAACTCATGAGAAACCCGCGTATGGAAACTTAGTACTCAATTTCGGTTTCCTTTATTGTATCATCGGTCCAAAATACGGGCAATAGGTGTATTTACACAATAATCCATGCCCCAATTTGGTTACTTTTACCATAGGGACATCTTTGGATATTTTTTTTGGATATTTTTTTGGATATTTCCGTCCAATCTCCTGAATCAGACTGGCTAGGAATCTGCCTTTTCTATCTTCGACCTTGCTAATATGTGGAATTACTCCACATCTGTCAGGGCAGTCTTCATGGACTCCCAAGTAGAGACAAAGCCCCGGCCAAACAGATCGCTGCGATACTTCTTTTTCTTTCTATCTTTATTTTTGCTTGCTTTTACTGCTTGAATCACTCCAGCCATATTTCCTCTCTTACCAGCTGTCGCTCTATGAGAGAATAACCACTCACTATTCTCCATGGTGCAGACCCCAAGGATATCGATGTGCTCATCGTGAACACCTGCTTCTAATAGGGACTTTCGAATTGCAGCCCAGAGATCCAATTGATAGTGACCATTCTCCTTCTTATATAGAAGAGATCCATAACCTGGATCTGGGAGAATGCTGGTACGACGATGGGTGGACTCTAATCGTTCATAAGCGTGCTCTGACTCCTGCTTATCTCCTGTCTTATCTACATCCTCTGGATTGGTTCCATAGTTTTCTTGCATTAGGTCCAGAGCCACCTTAGAGATACGGCCCACGGTTCCTCGCCAGCCGGAGTGCACAGCACCTATGGCCCGATGCACTGGATCGTAGAGAAGCACCGGCACGCAATCCGCCACGAAAACCGATAGTATTAACCCTGGCACATTGGTTACCAGGCCATCCACATCGCTGTAGTCTCTTTCTCTCACGATGCCTTTCCCGGCATCTTCTTTGGTCACTACGCGAACCGTTTTTGTATGCGTCTGATCCGTTGTAACAATCTGGTCTACATTTCCATCTAATTCTGCTGCCAGCCGGCGATAGTTCTCCATGACCTTATCCGGATCGTCCCCTCTGGTAAAGCTAAGATTCAATGAGGATAAGTGGTCCTGGCTCACTCCTCCAAGGCGGGTAGTGAAGCCATGGGCGATTCTAGGGTCAGCAGAGGCACATGGCCTGCAGCAGCGTAGTTTTTCATAGACTCTAGCGTCATACATTCCTTTTGATTCATTTCTATTCCTTAAGAAATAGGCACAAGTACCCTTGTGCCTACAACATAGTTGTTACATATTACTTTTACGATAACTCAATTCTTCCAGGTACGAAAATATCAAATCTAAATTTTTCTCGTCAGAATCATCTTATTTAATTTGATTTTTCGTTCCCTACGTGACCACATTTCCACGACACGTTAGATAAGCCAATTCAACTTCGCTTGGTCTTCTGCAATCCTCCAGATGATATCTTATAGGAATAAGCAAAAAAGGGGCTGTGAAAAAATGATTATCTCATTTTTTCACAGCCGCCTCAATATTCCATATAAAGAAACTAGATACACCCTATCAGCTAGTTCTAATATCTCCTTCGTGTTAATTACAGAGCCTCAATAAATCTGTGGAATGCTGCCTGGCCCTCTTCTGTGAACTTGTAGACACCTGCATCTTCAAGTACCTGGCAGAATACCTTACCGATTTCCTGCTGCAGAACTTCCCAAACATTGTCACTTGTTACAGCCTTACCTGCTGCCTGATATTCACCAAGGAACTTCTCAACCCAGTCTGCATGCTTTAAAAGAGTCTCATCTGCTCGGATGGCTGCTACATCACCTGCTGCAACCATAGGTGCCATCTCTTCCATCTCCTTCTTCAGACGAGATGGGAGAACAGCCAGGCCCATAACCTCGATCAGGCCGATATTCTCCTTCTTAATATGATGAAGCTCGGCTCTTGGATGATAGAGACCCATTGGTCTATCCTCTGTGGTCAGGTTATTACGAAGTGCAAGGTCTAATTCAAACTTGCCATCACGCATACGAGCAATTGGAGTAATGGTATTATGGCGCTCACCATCTGTCTCAGCATAGATCATAGCAGACGCATCCGTATACCCTCTCCAGGTATTTAAGATGTGATCTGCTAGCTCAATGACACGATCTACATCTGTACCATCCAGACGGATAACAGACAGAGGCCACTTTACAATACCAGACTCGACATCCTCGAAGCCCTTCACTGTGAAGGTATCTACAACTGGAGCCTTCTCCATAGCGAAGGTATAGTGTCCACCCTGGAAGTGATCGTGGGTAAGAATAGAACCACCTACGATCGGAAGATCTGCATTGGATCCAAGGAAATAGTGAGGGAACTGCTTTACGAAGTCGAATAACTTACGGAAAGTAGCCTTCTCAATTTTCATAGGAGTATGCTGACCATTAAATACGATGCAATGCTCATTGAAATATACATATGGAGAATACTGGAATCCCCACTTGCTGCCATTTATAGTCAGAGGAATAATTCGGTGATTCTCTCTTGCCGGATGATTGACACGACCTGCATAGCCTTCATTCTCTACGCAAAGCTGGCACTTTGGATAAGCAGAATTCTTAGCCTTCAGTGCTGCTGCAATTGCCTTTGGATCCTTCTCTGGCTTAGACAGATTAATGGTGATATCCAGAGTACCGTAGTCCGTATCTGTGGTCCAGCGAAGATCTCTCTTCACACGTGCAGTACGGATATAGTTGGATGCACAGGACAGATGATAGAAGTAGTTGGTAGCATCCTCAGGAGACTTCTCATACTCCTCAGCGAATCGGCGCTGAACTTCCGCAGGTCTAGGGCAGAGACAGTTCATAATCTTCGTATCAAAGAGGTCTCTATAGACAATGGAATCCTCGATCAATCCACGAGAAACAGCTTCATCAAGGAGGTCAGCCAATACATCCTCTAATACAATATGATGAAGATCGCACTCTGGATCTGTGTACTCATCCTCACCAAATACATCCAGAATCAGGTTGGTGGAATAGATGCGCTCACACTCTGGTGTAAGTCCTGCATCAATTGCGTACTGTACTAATTTCTTAATGCTCTCCTGTAACATACTTCCTCCTTATATAACACCTTCACATCCTGCTTTCCTATGAAGAATACATCCCAATACGGGATTATTCTATCCAAATGAAACAGGTTTTTCTGTACATTTGTCAAGACTCGCTCGCGAGTCTTGCGCGCCGGATTCGGGTCTGCTTCAGCAGACAAATTCCTGTCCGAATCCGTGCGCATCCTCGCGGAGCGTTTAACCAGAGACCCATGCAAAAGAATTTGGATTTCGTGCAAAAACAAAGCCTTCTAGGGAAACCATATTTTTATATTTGGTTTCCTCGCTCTTTATTTTACCACCTGTTTTTCATGTTTTCTAGTGAATTTTTACAGCAGCTTTCCATCTGATAGAATGATGCTCACTTCTTCCTCTGTAAGTGCCCGGCTCTCGCCAGGTGCTAAGTCATCGTCTAATGTCAGTCCCCCCATGGTGATACGCTTTAGTTCTACAACCTCCATGTCCACCGCTTCAAACATACGCTTAATCTGGTGGAATTTTCCCTCATGGATTGTGATAGAGATGTAGGAGATGACCTTCGATGGGCAATTCTGCAAGCCCTTCCCTTCCGATGAAGTTGCATCCTTCTGGTTAGATGCACTTAGGTTCTCCTCCATCCAGGCCTGCTCTAGTAGTGCTCTAGTCTCCTCTTCTAAATCTGGAAATCTCTCCTCTGCCTCCTGAAGGGTTGGTAGCGGATGAATTACAAGCTTGGCTGGCATAGCACTTAGTTCCGCATCTACCTGAAGCCCCCCAGCGAATGCCTCCACTATTTTCTCATCCACACATCCCCGAATCAGCGCCTGATAGGTCTTATCCACATGACTCTTGGGCCTAAGCAAGCGATGCGCCAGTTCTCCATGATTGGTAATAAGCAAAAGCCCCGTCGTGTCTCGATCTAGTCGTCCCACTGGAAAGAGATCCTTTCTCCGGTCTGGATCCAAAAGATCCATTACCGTCTCCTGTTTCTTATCCATCGTCGCAGTCAGCACCCCTTTTGGCTTATTCAGCATGATGTACTGCTCCGTCTCATACCGCACCTCTTGGCCGAAATAGGTGATTCGATCTGTTCTCTCTACTCCAGCGCCAGGATCCTTCACCTGACTGCCATTCACCGTGACATTTCCTTTTCGAATGGCCTTTTTCAGGTTGCTTCGACTATCCATATTCATATCTGCCAGAAATTTATCTAATCGCATGCCTTATCCTTCTATATTTTATGCAGTCCTATCTCTCATCCGACTGCTCTTATGCTATCAATTCCTCTGTCCCTTCATTCCGGCTAGGACAAAGGAATTGCCCTAGTCCTCAGCTCTTACCACATCCAGGACATCTTCAATGTAAATGTAAACCGCATCCGAGATTTCCTCCAATTTTGACGAAGCGCCCTCCATCGTAGAAGAACCCTCCATCGAAGAAGCCCCCTCCATCAACGATGTATTCCTGGCCCTGCGAATTCGAAGACACTCTTGGTAGGAATCGATCTTTAAAAGTTCTCCCCTAGTGACCTCAATGCTACCACCTGACTTTTTTTGATCCTTTTTATACCAGGTTACTTGAACCAGAGGTCCTTTTCTATTGGCAGGGTCTATATCTAAAGCCAATTCCATCAAGTAATCATTGATCCGGCCTCTTTCCTCTTCTGTTAGAATGGGGCGCTTGGTTGTCAATCGACCACTCTCTTGAACCGCCTCATCATAGCCAGTTAGCGCTGCAAATGGCAGAAACTGTGCTGCTCTCTTATCTGCTCCCAGATGGGGATGATCCTTAGGACCAGTCCAATTGTAATCTAGTAGCTTCGCTACTTCCTCTTTCATAGGAATCACCTCCCACATATCATCCAATACCCCAGGCATCACTTCCGATGACCACCGATCTGATTATTGCGAGTCATCTGGGTCGCTCCCTCTTCCAGGTTCATACCCTTTAGGACAGCATTCTTACCATACTTCATCTGTAGCTTCAGGATGGCCTCTTGAACCGCCTTATCCTTAGCCTGGTCTCGGTTACGCTTCTCGATCTCAGCCTTAACCTCTCTGAGCTTCTCATCCTCTGGTTCAATCACTCCAGATACTTCCCTGTCGAAGAAGCTAAGCTGCTTTAAGGTATTGGCATCCTCTTCTCCCTCAGGTCGAATGCGATCTGCTACCACATACATACGTCGAATCAGAAGTCCATCATTTACAATACGATCATAGAGTCTTGCTATTGCAGACACGATCTCTCGATTGGAATTGGTTTGACGTCCCAGGTGCTCCGTGCCATGAGCCATCTTAGGCATGGGTCTGCCATAGAAATCATAGACAATTGGTCCTGTATAGTTCTGTAGTCTCGTAGGATCCGACAGGTTATCGATGTCATATCCAACAGATAAAACCACGCCACCTGCAGTGAGATGCTTTCGCACCAAATCCAGTGCCAGAGTCTCAGCCATCTCCATAGCAACCAAGCGACCTTTATTCGCTTCGTATGCACAGCTTAAAACCTGGCCCTGAGACACAGATTTGGTTTCTGGTTTATATTTCTTAATCTCAGGAATACTTGCAGGCTCATAGCCAAAAGCATGATCCATTAGGAACTCGCCATTCACACCGAACTCTCGAAAGAACCACTCCTCATTCTGCACTGCCATCAGGGCTACATCCCCCATGGTATGCATGCCATTCTTATAGAGACGACGGGCAATGCCACCACCTATTCGCCAGAAGTCCGTAAGGGGGGTATGATCCCAGAGCTTCTCCCTATAGGACCGCTGGTCCAGTTCTGCGATACGGACACCATCTGCATCTGCCGGGATGTGCTTCGCCACAATGTCCATAGCCACCTTGGCCAGATACATATTGGTACCAATCCCTGCAGTGGCTGTAATCCCTGTCTCTCGAAGCACATCGTGGATCATGGTCATAGCCATCTCATGTGGATTATGATGAAAGGCATGGAGATAGGCTGTCACATCCATAAAAACCTCATCAATGGAATAGACATGGATATCCTCAGGTGCCACATAGCGAAGGTAGATCTCATAGATCCGGGTACTGATCTCCATATAACGAGCCATCTGAGGCGGCGCTGCGATATAGTCCAATTCATAGTCCGGGTGGGCCTCTAATACAAGGGAAGAAGTACTCTTCCCTAGAAACTCTGCCCTAGGATCTCTTCTCTGTCTCCGATAGCGCTCCTTTCGTCTCACATTCACTTCCTTCACCGCCTGTACCACTTCAAAGAGTCGAGGACGGCCTGGAATCCCGTAGGCCTTCAGACTAGGGGAGACAGCTAAGCAGATGGTCTTCTCTGTACGGGTCACATCTGCCACCACCAGATTCGTGGTCAGTGGGTCTAAGCCCCTCTCCCTGCACTCCACCGATGCATAGAAGGACTTCAAATCAATGGCGATATAGATATGGTCTTTTTCCTTGGTTTTTTCCATCGAAAGTCCTCCTTTCTTTCCTTAATAAAAGTTCTATTATTATACCAAATATATGTTCGATTGCCAACTGATTACTCCCAAATAAGAAAAGCGGTTTATATTTCCCGAGGAGACAAAAAAAGCACAGCAGAAACAATCAAAATATATGGTTTACGAAACGTATGAGGAGAATTACAATAAGAGCCAGAGTAACAGTTCACTTAGGGAGGTAAAGTTATGAAGTGTCTGAATTGCGGCGCAGAAGTCCGATTCGACCCAGCCAGCCAAGGCCTGGTCTGTGACAGCTGCGGCACATCCTATGACCTGAACTCCTATGATAAGGAAGCCGAAAAAGTCTATGCAGAGAAAGACATCGATGCTACTCTTGATGCCAACAATTCTCCAGGCGACGGCTCACTGGGAGAAAACCCAGGTCGACTAAAATACCACGAAAAATACATCATATATCATTGCCAATCCTGTGGTGCAGAACTCATGGGCGCGCCAAATGAAGTCGCTCCTTTCTGTCACTACTGCGGCAGTCAGAATATGATCCAAACGGGGGAAGAGGCCTTTCGACCGGCCACAGTCATTCCCTTTCAGCTAACCAAGGAACAGGCGATTACCAATTATGTAGACACCTTGTCTAAGGTAAAGTTTCTGCCACCAGACCTGAAGCAACAGGAATACCTGAACGGCTTCCGTGGCATCTACATCCCCTACTATCGCTACAATTACGATGCACAGGGGAACGCTACCCTGTCTGTATCAGAGGATCGAAATGTAGGCGGCCGACGTCACGAGGTTACAGAGTACGAGAATCGCTACCAAGTCAGCGGTAGCTTCCATGTCAATGATAAGGACGCTGAGCTGGCACTTGATGATTCCATCACCCAGCAGATTGCTCCTTACGAGAATGGCAGCGAGCGATACTTCCGAGATGGCTATATCGCAGGCTTCTATACGGATCGACCCGATGTAAGTCCTGACCTCTATAAGGACAAGGCCTGGGCTGAGACCGGAACAGTTATCCAGAATCGACTCTATAATAGAGGCTCTGACCTCTATGGAACCATAGAATCAAGTGATGTCTCCGGTGTCCAGGTAACACCTGTGGGAGTTCAGACCTCCATTCGTCCAACCTGGTTCCTCACTTGGAAAAAGGGCAATCGAATGCTCTACTCCGTTATGAACGGCCAGACCGGTAAGCTCTTCGCGGATATTCCAATCGACTTTGGCTCTTACTTTAGGATGTCCCTTTTGGTGTCCTTAATTATGTTCGTCATAATGTGGATTGCAACAGCATTCATTACAGTGACTCCAGCCAAGTCCTTGCTTCTCACAGCAAGTATCATCGATGCACTTTTGATTCTGGCTGGTAGAAATGTAGCCCAGTACGAGAAGAGACTCCATAGTGCTGTGGATAATAAGGTCCACTTTCACTTCATGACATCTAAGAGTCTTCGCCTGGGATCTGGTGACTCTGCTAACTACGGATTCATCATTTTCTTAGTGATTCTAATGGTTCTGAGTTGCTTTAAGGATGCAGACTTCATCCTCTACCTATTGCCGCTGATCCTTGGAATAATGGTAATCGTGATGACTTTGGTTCCATCCTGCAAGGCCAAGAGCTACGGGCAGTTATTCATCGCACTGATTGGCATGCTTCTGTCCCTCATTACACCAATCGCAGCCGCCGCCGATCTACCACAGGATTACATCTACTATGGTGTTTCCCTGGTATTCATCGTCCTTGGACTCCTGTCCACTGGGATGATGTTCCATCGCTACAACCTATTAGCGACCCATCCAGTACCGAACTTCTTCACAAGGGAAGGAGGTAACAATGGACGCTATTAAAATGAGAACCAAGCGGAACTTTACGGGACGACTTCTACTCCTCTTAAGCATCAGTTTCATGCTTGTCCTTGGGGCATTCCTGCCGCAGACAGCATATGTACATGCTACAGAAAGTGATCCAGAGACCAGCATCACAGATGACTACTACTACGAAGAAGCAGTTGGTAATTATCACATCTACTTCTATGATGAGGCCAGATTAATCTCCTCTAGTGAAAGAGATGAAGTCATCGATGCTATGAGAAATGCAGCGGTGAAGGGAGACATGATCTTCTACACCACCAATGACAGACTTTCTAGCGATGAGAACAGTCACTGTAGACAGATTGTCAACCATTTCTCAAGCACCTCGAGAAATGCTACCGTCTTCGGAATCTTCATGGGGAATCGTAAGCTCTATATCTTCGATACCAAGTCCATGCAGCGGATCATCTCCGATCAGGCAGCGACCAGCATCTGCGACCGCATCTATAAGCACGCAAGCAATGCTGACTATGCACGTTGCGCACGTAATGCTTTCGAATTACTACAGGCCAAGCAGGAAGGCGGCTTCATCGCCGAGCCAATGCGTATCCTTACCCTATTAATGATCTCTCTAGCCATGGGACTTGCAGTTACCTTCGTGGTAGCTGTCATCTCTAGATCTAAGATCAATGGATCCAAGGAAGAAGCCGAGGAAGATAATAATTCCGATACGCTAGGCGTCAACCTAATTGAGAGCCGTGTCACCAGACACTACTTCTACACCGAGTCCGATAGCTCCTCTTCAGGAGGAGGCGGCAGCAGTGGTGGAGGAGGCAGTAGCGGTGGCGGAGGCGGTGGCGGAGGCCACAGCTTCTAGTCACAACTGCTTCGGAAATGTAGACCCTGGGCCAAAAGAAAGGCATGGTTTACATTTTCACCCAATCGCTAATGGTAACATCCGCAATAACTGCGGTTATAAACAACTGTGTTCGATAACACACGAGGAGGTAAATACTTATGGGAATTTTAAAGAGATTCAATGACATCATGGCATCTAATATCAATGCTTTACTGGAT
Source organism: uncultured Lachnospiraceae bacterium (assembly GCA_900317915.1). Classification (GTDB taxonomy): domain Bacteria; phylum Bacillota; class Clostridia; order Lachnospirales; family Lachnospiraceae; genus Lachnocurva. The sequence continues at coordinate 12,403 of ONIO01000041.1, forward strand.
AAGGCTGAGGATCCTGAAAAGATGGTGGATCAGACACTGAGAAACCTGCAGGAGGACTTTGGTAAAGTAAAGGCTGAGACCGCAGGTGTTATGGCTGACGAGAAGCGTGCAAAGCGTGAATTAGACGAGGCAAAGGCTGAGGCTGACAAGTACGCTAACTACGCACAGAAGGCTGTTGCTGCTGGTAATGACGACGATGCTCGTACTTTCCTGCAGAAGAAGGCTGAGGTAACTCAGAATATTGCTGGTCTCCAGGCTGCTTACGATGCTGCACATGAGAACTCTGTTAAGATGCAGCAGATGTACGACAAGCTGGCTAAGGATATCGAGACACTTGAGGCCAAGAGAGACACCATTAAGGCCAAGATCCGCACAGCAAAGGCTCAGGAGCGTGTCAATAAGATGACATCTTCTATCCCTGATTCTGCTGATTCTCTCTCCACCTTCGATCGCTTAGAGAAGCAGGCTGATCGTATGCTCGATAAGGCTCAGGCTGAAGAAGAATTAAATGGTCATGGTAAGACAGATACCTCTGCTCTGGAAGAAAAGTATGCTGACAATGCTTCAAAGGATGCAGATATCGAAGCAGAGCTTGCTGCACTGAAAGCAAATATGTAATCTTATAGATGTAAGAAAAGGCGAAGGGCTTCATCTGGTATGGAGTCCTTCCTTTGCTACAAGGTCCACAAGAATACGAGGTAAGAACTATGGGATTTTTGCATAAGCAATTAGATAACGTTGTAGAATGGGAAGAAACCGATCCCAACGTCATCTTCCACAAATGGGATAATACGGAGATCAAGAAGGGCTCGAAGCTCATCATTCGCCCTGGTCAGGATGCAATCTTCTACTACAATGGCCGTATCGAGGGTGTGTTCAGAGACGAGGGACGATTCGATATCGAGTCTGACATCATTCCTTTCCTGTCCACTCTGAAGGGCTTCAAGTTTGGTTTTGATAGTGCTCTTCGTGCAGAAGTGCTCTTCATTAATACCAAGGAATTCATCATGCAGTGGGGCACACAGAATCCTGTGAATATCCCTGCTCCAAATATGCCAGGCGGTATGCCAATCCGTGCAAATGGTACTGCTACTATCAAGGTACAGGACGATGAGGAACTGATTGCAAAGGTTGCCGGTGTAAAGAACGAATTCACTGTTTCTGATGTTCGTGAGCGAATCATCACATTATTAAATCCTCTTTTAATGAAGCATATCTCTTCAGAAGGAAAGGATATGTTCAACCTGCAGGCTTCTGCAATCCAGATTGGAAATGGTATCCGAGAGGATCTAGACATGGAGACCCTGAAGATGGGTATCACTGTCTGCAGCTTCTCTGTCAATAGCTTCAGCTATCCTCAGGAAGTTCAGAATATGATCAATAAGAACGCTACCATAAATATGATGGGCGATGTAAGTAAGTACCAGCAGGTTGCTATGGCTGAGTCCATGGAGCATGGTGGTAACAGCTCTGCCGGATCCAATGCTGCAGGTATGGCTGGTTCCATGGCTGGCATGATGATGGGTATGCAGATGGCGAAGGAGATGGTGAATAACATGAATGGTAATTCCCAGGCTCCAGCTAATGGTGCTGCTACTGGTGCAGCTACTGGTGCAGGTCCTAAGTTCTGTCCAGAGTGTGGTACTCCTACCAACGGAGCTAAGTTCTGCCCTGAGTGTGGTACGAAACTGGTATAAAACTTTGTTCCATGAAAATAAGTTGATAAACCCTAGTTCGTAAATCCAGTTGGTAGAAAAGGAAGTTGAAATAAAATAAAAGGAAGTGAGATTAGCCAGATGGCAGCTCACTTCCTTTTTTATTATGTTTACCCTACTTCCATTGGCCCACTGGTCACAAGCGCCAGGTCAGCCAGGGGATTTAGTCCCTAATGGATTTACATACGGTCCAGGCAGAATTCTAGGATATGACGGGCATTCTCCTGCATCTCGCCTAGGGTCAGTCCCTCTGGCAGATGATCTTCCATGCAGGCTTCAATCTCATAATCATGGGCAGGATCTGTATGTGCAGAATCAGGACTTCCTGGCATCAGCACATTGACACCAGCACGAATGCGGTAAGCATTATCCTTCAGCCCTGGGAACTCCGGGCTCTCACCTGGCTGCATCCACCAGTCCGTCATCACATTGCCCTTATATCCCCACTCTCTTCTTAGAATAGTCTCCACCAAATCATACTGATAGTGGCTATAGACACCATTGACACGATTATAGGATGTCATCAGATTCTTAGGCTCGGCAATCTGAACGCACATCTCAAAGGCCTTGAGGTAGATCTCACGAAGGGTTCTCTCGTCTACTACGCTATCCTCGAAGTTACGTCCCGTCTCCTGGCTGTTACAAGCGAAGTGCTTGGGACATGCAGATGCGCCTCTCGACTGGATTCCTTGAATCGTGGCTGCAGCCATCCATCCAGAGAGATAAGGATCCTCAGAATAATATTCAAAGTTACGTCCACATAAAGGATTCCTATGGATATTCAGTCCTGGTGCCAGTAAGACATCAATCTTATAGTGGTCGATTTCCTCTGCTTCCTTACAGAAGAGGTCGTGCACAAGCTCATCATCCCAGCTACTTGCCAGAGCCGTTCCAATTGGAAGCAGTGTAGCAAAGCGCATGAGGCGAAGGCCACTTGGACCATCACTAGTAACCATTGGAGGGATTCCATAGCTACGAAGTGACTCTGTGACACCACCCATGATTCCAGTGTTCCCTGGTGTACCGAAATCCGAATTCATTGGTCCCTCACCTCGAGAGAGATCTGACAGGTCGTAGGCACTGAGCTGAGCAATGAAATCATCGAGGCTATACTCTCCACTCTTCACCTCAGACAGCAGTATCTTCTTATCCTGATTGGCCTTCTTAGAAACCAGCTTTCTCGGCAAACGAGACCAGATTCTTGCCTTCAGTTCGAAGCTAGATTCTGTTGTAGCCTTCTCACACTGCTTGGTAACCACCGTCTCCTCTTGGGTGAAGGAACCGATCTTGGTTAAATGGCGGACATCATCACCTACATAGAAGGTATAGGTACCTGCCTCTAGGACATAGGAAGAGTTATATCCCGTAAATCCATAAGCATCATAGGAGGAGATCTGGTAATCGCTTACCATGAAGTTCTCCTGCTCCTCCTCTCCCGGATGAAGGAGCTTGGTCTTTGCATAGCCCACCAGCGCATACTTTGGACGCTCTAGCTTACTATCAGGTAGATCTGCAGAAATGTAGATCATGACCACATCCTTGCCGG
>ONIO01000037.1 GCA_900317915.1 uncultured Lachnospiraceae bacterium
CGGAGTCTGACGAACTACTAAGCCTTCCTTAACCGTATCAGAGGATTCCTTACCACTAAGCTCGTACTTCAGACCAGCCTTTTCAAGGGCAGCCTTAGCCTCATCCTCTGTCATACCAGTCAGATCTGGTACAGTGATGGTCTCTTCTGCTTTGGTGCTAGTCTTCGTCTCTTCCTTCTTGCTACTGGATGAGGATCCGAAATGGAACCAGCCTAAGAAGCTACCAAGGAGATAGAGGGCGATGATTGCAATAATTACTGCTGCTGCAATACCCATGATGGTAATAGCCTTCTCCATCTTAGGGTTAATCTTATCATCATCCTCATCCTCTTCATCATCAGGGATGAGCTCAGAAGATGCAGGTGCATCGTCACGGATCTTATCCATTTCATCCGGTGTGATTACCTTGGTCTTCTCATCCTCATTTGGATCGATATCCTGAACGAAGTCTTCATCTGGATTCATCAGAGCCTTCTTCAAATCCACTAAGAGATCCTCCATCTTAGGATAGCGGCGCTCTGGGCTCTTTTGAGTAGCCTTCTCGATAATACGCTCAATTGCAAGAGGTACACCAGCTACTAACTGGCTAGGAGGAACCATGTCTCCCTGGAGGTGCTGGATTGCAACCGCAACTGCTGTCTCTCCATCGAAAGGAACACGTCCTGTTGTCATCTCATACATTACGATGCCAAGAGAATAGATATCGCTCTGGGTGCTTACATAGCCATTTCTAGCCTGCTCTGGGGAGATATAGTGTACAGATCCCATTGCTTCCGCACTCATGGTATTAGAGGAAGTCGCCTTGGCAATACCGAAGTCTGTGACCTTGACCTTACCCTCATTACTGATAATGATATTCTGAGGCTTGATGTCTCTATGGATAATTCCCTTATTATGGGCAGCCTCGATACCACGGCCTACCTGAATTGCAATAGAGAGAACCTCTTTGTAGTTCAGGTGACCCTTCTTCTCGATATAAGTCTTTAGAGTAATGCCCTGTACATACTCCATAACGATGTAGTAGAGTCCATCCTCATTACCTACATCATAAATATTAACAATATTTGGATGCTCTAATCCTGCGGCAGCCTGTGCCTCCTGACGGAACTTTGCAACAAAGGTCTTATCCTCTGCAAATTCTTCCTTCAGAATCTTCACAGCTACATCACGGCCAAGGACATGATCCTTCGCCTTATAGACGTTGGACATTCCACCTGTGCCGATCTCTTCAATTATCTCGTAACGGTCTCCTAAAAAAGTTCCCGGATTTAACAACATACAATGTACCTCGTAATGTTTTACACAATTCAGTTATCTATAGCGGTCATGGTCGAATCAGTATCAGGGAGATATTATCCTTACCGCCATGCGCATTTGCTGTCTCTACCAAAAGGTCTGCCTCTTCAGAAAGTGGCAGTCTCTTCTGTAGAATCTCTGCTATCTCATCATCGGATAGCATATCGGTCAATCCATCTGTACAAAGTAGAATCTCTGTCTCTGGTGCCAACTGCTCCTCGAAAAAGTCTGGCTTTACCTCTTCCTCAGCGCCAACGGCTCTGGTGATGAAGTGCTTCTTCGGATGATTTCTAGCATCTTCTGGCTGAATCTTGCCTGAGCGAAGAAGCTCCTCTACGAAAGAGTGGTCCCTGGTTAACTGGCGAATGCCTCTGTGATCATAGAGATAGAGTCTGCTATCACCTACATTGGCAACTAATAAATCCATTCCCATGAGAGAGCACGCCACAAGGGTTGTACCCATGCCCTTCTTCTCGCTATCATTTTTTGCTTCCTGAAAAATTGTGCGATTTGCACCTTCGATTGATTCCTTCAATGCCTCAACCGGAGCCTGTTCGCCCATTCCATCTGCTAGTAAAAACACATTTGGAAGCTGCCCAATCGGCCTGTCGCTTGCATATATGAAGTCTTCGTTTTGAGAACGAACACGCCCCTGGTCTGTCTTCGAATAAAATTCCATGTGTCAGATTATCCTCTCATGTGCCGTCTACGAAGCTGTCCACATGCTCCATCAATATCACGGCCCAATTCTCTCCTAATAGTAACATTTATCCCGAATTTTTCAAGTTTCTTTTGGAATGCCACTACCCTCTCATGGTTGGACTGGACGTAATCTCTCTCCTTAATCGGATTGACAGGAATGAGATTTACGTGGCATAACAGCCCATCCAAAAGTCCTGCTAATTTCTTAGCATCTTCATCTGTATCATTCACACCGCCTACCAGGCTGTACTCGAAGGTCACCCGGCGCTTGGTGGTATCAATATAGTCAGAAACAGCATCTAATACTTCATGGATGTCATAGCTCTTAGCGATTGGCATTAATTTCATTCTGGTCTCCTGGCTAGATGCATGGAGAGATACGGCTAAGGTAATCTGGAGATTCTCCTTGGCCAGGTCATAGATCCGTGGCACAATGCCACAGGTAGATACCGTCAGATTTCTCTGACTGATATTCAGTCCATTGGCATCAGTAAGTAAGGTAATGAAGCGAATGAGATGATCATAGTTATCCATTGGTTCTCCTGTACCCATCACGACTACGTTGGATACACGCTCTCCGATATCGCTCTGGATGCGATAGACCTGGTCTAGCATCTCTGCCGGAGTCAGTCCTCTTACCAGACCATCTAGAGTAGATGCACAAAAGCGGCATCCCATACGACAGCCTACCTGAGAGGAAATACACACAGAATTGCCGTGCTCGTAACGCATCAGGACGCTCTCCACCATATTGCCATCTGGCAGACAGAAGAGATACTTTCTGGTTCCATCAATCCGAGAAATCTGCAGATCCTCCTGCACCAGTGTAGTGAGGGGCGCACACTCCTTCAGCTTCTCCCGAAGCGCCTTCGACACATTGGTCATCTCATCATAGGATGTCACCAGATGCACATGGATCCACTCATAGATCTGCTTGGCGCGGAAGGGCTTCTCCCCAATCTCTGTCATGTATGCTTTTAATTCGTCCAGGGTCATGGACTTGATATCGGTTACTTTTTCCACCAATTTATTCTCCAAATGTAAACCTCTCTATCATAGGCAGTACAATCGTTTTCTATCTCCACATCGAAGCATTCTATCCTCTTGGATTCGAAAGCGAAAAACTCTGTAAGGTATAACAGTCTTATGCTTTTTTGTCAAATACTGCCACATAGAATCCATCATGTTGTGTATCTGGATAGATCTGTTCCTCTCGGACCAGAGTAAGGTCTGGGTAAGTCTCCTGGATCCACTTGGCATTGTCCTGATTCTCCATACGATTAATGGTACAGGTAGAATATACTAAGCGGCCGCCTGCCTTTAGATAGGATACAGATGCCTCTAGAATCTGTCTCTGTAGGAGCTGTAGATCCTGGATATCAGACTCCTTCAGACGATACTTGATATCTGGCTTTCTACGAAGGACACCGAGTCCGGAGCATGGGAGGTCTGCGATAATTACATCTGCCATCCCTTCCGACTCTGTATCATGCTGCCTTCCATCGAAGACCTCTGTCTCAATGGACTCTATTCCTAATCGCTCTACATTCTCATCGATTCGATCCGTCTTATCAAAGCTTAGATCGCGAGAGATAATCTGTCCCTGATCCTGCATCATCATGGCGCAGTCAATGGACTTACCCCCTGGGGCTGCACAGAGATCATATACGACCATGCCAGGCTTGGCCTCAGAGAAGGCTGCTGGCAGCATGGAGCTTAGATCCTGGATATAGAAGTCTCCGCGATTCAGTTCCTCTAAGTCCGTTAGACTTCCACTATACTGCATCTCAAAGACGCCTAATTCCCTGGCATCTAATCCACTTCCATTTCCATAGAGCCGCTTTCCTCCTTCCCTTGATGGGATATCTCCCCTGGTGATGGAATCTATAGCCTGGTTTACATTTCTCTCTGGTAGGAGATCCGGAATGGACTGAAGGGTAACCCCTCGGCTAGTGAGGTGCTCTGCCAGCTCCTGTGGAGTGCTCTGCAGGGTATTGGTACGAATAATCAGGGCTGGCTTCTCTGCTGCTCCCTCTAGGATCAGAGCCGTATCCTCTTCCCCATAGTCCGCTCTCCAGCGGTCGATAATCCACTGAGGCATACAGTAGCGGGCACAATCGGTGGTGAGCCTAAGGGGATGATCCGATGCCATCACCCGGATATAGCCACGGAGGACACCGTTGACAAAGCCCTTCAATTGGACCATGCCTCGCTTTTTCGCCAGCTTCACTGCCTCATTCACTACGGCGGATTCTGGCACATTGTCCATATAGCGTAGCTGATAGATGCTCATGCGGAGAATCTCACGAATCAAAGGCTTCATCTTCTTCACCTTGGTCTTAGATACCTGATTCAGAAGATGATCCAGTTCTGGAACCTTCTCTACGGTTCCCTTGGTTAAGCGCACAATGAAATGGCGCTCCTGGTCTGAGATGTAGTCATACTTCTCAAGGACCTGGCTTAGCACTACGTGGCTAAAGCTTCCCTTTTCTAGAATCTCCATCAGCATATCAAGTACAATGGCTCTGGTGTTGGTGGTTTGTGTCATAGAATTCTCCTAATTTTGAAAAAGGAGGAATCTCATAACGATCCCTCCTTTTTCCTATCATATTGAGCGATTCACATCACTCTATAAAACTGTCCTTTCGATGAGGAACCCCCATCTATATCCCTAATTACTTTAAGATATGAATCTGTCCTAGGACTGGTGATTCCTTGGTCTCTCCATTGCTTGCAGAGACAATACCCATAATAATCAGAACAAGAATAAAGATGCTCCAAAGTCCGCCTAAAAAGTTGATTCCAGGAATCCAAACAAGTACATTGCCAACCAGTGAAAACAGCATAATCACTAATGCATTGTTCTGATGAACCTTCAGGAACTCATCCTTTGGCTGGCCACTGGTAGACAGTACAGAAATCAGAAGTCCGATCCAGGTAATGTATGCTACAACTGCCATTCCCTTATTGGGGCCCATGCTGTGCAGAATCCTGCGTCATCTGCTAAGTCGGTGCCACAATGAATACATTTTTTCATTCTCTCTCTCCCTCTGTAAAACAGAAACTACTGTAATAACATATATCAAATCGATACTTGTATGTATTATATTACTTTCCTATAGGAAAGTGCTACTAATTTTTAATCTCTGTCTCTGCCCTGGGTGATCAGAATGATTCGAAGTAACTGCAGGATGGCTGACAGGGCACCTGCCACATAGGTCAGTGCTGCTGCCACTAGTACCTTTCTGGTATGTACCAGTTCTCCATCATCCAGCATATGACCATCCCGAAGCATAATCAGTGCTCTATGAGAGGCATTGAACTCAACCGGCAGGGTTACAATCTGGAATAATACAGAGGCTGCAAATGCCCAGATTCCAATCATAATCAGCGTCCCGGCAATGGAATTACCAGCGGTATAGCTACTGCCATATCCTAAGAATAGTCCAATCAGAATCATCGGCCAGGAAATAGCCGAGCCAAAGTTCGCAACTGGCACCAGCCATGTACGAAAGTCCAGTGGTGCGTAGTGCTTGGCATGCTGAATGGCATGTCCACACTCATGAGCTGCTACACCAATGGCTGCTACGGAAGTCGAACCATAGACACTATCTGACAGATTCACTGTCTTGGATCTGGGATCATAGTGGTCTGTCAGATTACCTGATACATGCTGGACCCTCACATCGAAGATTCCTGCATTATGCAGTACCTGTTCTGCTGCCTGTGCACCTGTCATCCCAAGGCGAGACCTTACCTGCTTATAGCGGCTGAAGGTCGCCTTCACATTCCAGGATGCGATGGCGCAGATCACAATTCCTACTAATACTAAGAGATAGGTGGGATCGAAGAATCCATATCCTATACCATATCCACCGTAGTACATGTCGTACTCCTTTCTTCTCCATCCAATGCACGCCCCTCTCCTAAAGGATCTTACTCCCACCATGGGGTGCGTTAATTACCGCTCTGAAGTCAGCACTGTCCCGCTAGGGAGCTCATGTCCTAGGAGAAAGGTCTTCGCATCCATTCGCTTCTTCCCCTCTAACTGGATCTCAGTCAGAAGGAGGACGCCATCACCTGTAGCCACGCGAATTCCATCACTGTCGGCAGAGAGGATGGTTCCTGCTAAAGCGTTAGATTCTGTAGACTTATCCACAGAGCTCTTCCAGATTTTCAGCATTTTTCCACCAAGGAAACTATATGCAGATGGCCAAGGGTTCAAACCACGGACATAATTGTGGAGTTCATCAGCTGGACGACTCCAGTCCAGATTACCCTGGCTCTTTTTTAACATGCCTACATGGGTAGACTCTTCCTCTACCTGAGGAATCGGTGTGATACTACCCTCTTCTAAGTGAGATAGTGTCTGGACGCATAGCTTGCCGCCTACAACAGCTAGCTTATCAAATAATGATCCACCGGTCTCTTCCTCACCAATTGGGACAACGGCCTGCTCTAGGATATCACCATCATCTAAGCCCACACCCATCTGCATGGTAGTAACACCGGTCTCCTTCTCGCCATTTAGAATGGACCATTGGATTGGTGCAGCCCCACGATACTTCGGCAGAAGGGATGCATGGACATTGACACATCCATACTTTGGCATCTCTAGAATCGACTGTGGCAGGATCTGTCCATAGGCAGCCACCACACATACGTCTGCCTTATATTTCCGAAGCTCTTCCACATTCTCTGGGAGGCGGATTCGCTCTGGCTGAAATACAGGGAGATTATGGGCCACTGCCCAGGTCTTCACATCAGAAAACTGAGGCTGGCCCTTACGTCCCTTGGGCTTATCCGGTTGTGTAACTACCAGCACAATCTCATGGCCTGCCTGATACAAAGCATCCAGGGTGGTCACTGCGAAGTCTGGTGTACCCATGAAAATAATACGCATCGATTACTCTACCTCGTCTTCCTCATTCTCGTCATCGAGTTCTATCAGATCACCCTCTACTAAAGTGGTGTAGACGATTCCATCTAAGTGGTCTAATTCATGGCAAATTGCGCGAGCCAGTAAGCCCTCGCCCTCGATGGTGTAGAGATTCATATCCAGGTCATACGCCTCAGCGATAACATGATTCGGGCGGCGAACCACACCAACCTTATTGGGTACAGAGAGGCATCCCTCCTGTCCAACCTGCTCGCCATCCTTCTCTGTAATGCGAGGATTAATCATGTAGTATGGGCCATTGCCATCTCCTATATCGATGACAACCATGCGGCGAAGCACGCCAACCTGAGGAGCAGCTAAGCCTACGCCATTCGCCTCATACATGGTCTCTACCATATCGTGTGCCAGTTCCTCTAAGCGGGGAGTCATCTCCTTAACAGGTCTGCAAACCTTCTCTAGAATTGGGTCTCCCTCCAGTCGAATTGTTCTAAGTGCCATATTGTACTCCTATCTAATCATTCTTAGTTGCAATCATATCTCACTATGGCGGACATCTCTCTGCCTCATCCATAGGTATTTCAATTATTATATGGTAAATGTAAACCGAATTCTACATTGGATCAAAATCGAACCATACGTAGACATCGTGGTACTTCTGCTTAGTTTGTACGTAGTCTGCTGCAAGATTCTTAGCAGAGACCAGCTTCTCATAGTCACGATCCTTTAGGTAAATGGTCTTACGATACACATCCTGGATCTTAGCAATCCGAGCATCCTCAGGTCCTAAGACCTGGGTCATGTTTCGTAGGGAGGTATCTTTGTCCAAAGTCTGTGCAAGTGTCTCCTTCAGGTAGTCTGCCAGAATTCGAGCCTCCTCTGTGACATGAGATAATTTCTCTGAGGTCATAAGAATCATCAATAGATGTCCCTCCGGTGGATAGGACATCAGCTTTCGATAGCTAATCTCCTGCTGGTAGAAGGCTTCGTAGTTCTGATCCTTGGCCGTGACAATACTGTAATTCTCTGGCTGATAGGTCTGGATCACTACATTGCCTGGAATCTCTCCTCGGCCTGCGCGTCCTGCTGCCTGGGTGATCAACTGGAAGGTTCGCTCACTGCCTCGAAAGTCCGAGGAATTCAGAGATAGATCTGCAGCGATGATACCCATCAAAGTCACATAAGGGAAGTCATGCCCCTTAACAATCATCTGGGTACCTATCAGGATATCCGCCTCTCGATTAGAGAATTTCTCTAAGATTTCTCTGTGGCCTTCCTTTCCCTTGGTGGTGTCTGCATCCATACGAAGGACACGGGCTGTAGGGAAGAGCTTATGTACCGTCTCCTCTACCTTCTCCGTACCAGCCTTCATGCCGCCGATATACTTGGATCCACAGTGGGGACAGAGTCTCGGCTTCGGCTCTGTATAGCCGCAGTAATGACAATGGAGGCGGCCATCTCTATGAAGAGACAGAGCTACATCACAGTGGGGACACTTTAGACTCTTGCCACATGCTCTACAGGAGACAAATCCCATGAGGCCTCTTCGATTCAAGAAGAGCATGGTCTGCTCCTGCCGATCCAATCGATCCTGGATCAACTCCTGTAGGCGCTTGGACAGCATGGTGCGATTCCCCAGGCGCATCTCTTCTCTCAGGTCTACGATTTCACATTTTGGAAGTTCTCTCTCTGCTACACGATGCTTCATCTCTAGGAGACCATAGGTCCCATTATGGGCCAATTCAAAGGACTCCACCGATGGTGTCGCTGAGCCAAGGATGACACTGGCATGGGATAATTCTCCACGCTTCACTGCCACTTCTCTGGCATGATATCGAGGTGCTTGTTCACTTTTATAGGAGGATTCGTGCTCCTCATCCACAATGATAAGGCCCAGATGTGGAAAAGGTGTGAACAGGGCACTTCTAGGGCCGATCATAATCTTACAGTCCCCATTCTTCGCTCGGTCTAACTGATCCATTCGCTCTCCTGGAGTCAGCCTGGAATTCATGATGGCTACCTGATTACCAAAGTGCTGATAGAAGCGCATCACTGTCTGATAGGTCAGAGCGATCTCTGGGATTAGAACGATGGCTTCCTGTCCTCTCTCTAAGGTGTCATGGATAAGTTCCATGTAGACCTCTGTCTTACCAGAGCCAGTGACACCATAGAGGAGATAGGTCTTATGGATTCCCTTGGCCCAGTCAGAACGCACCTGATTCACACAGGCCATCTGTTCCTCATTCAGGGTAATGTGCTTCTTGGTCCCAGTGAGATCTCCTAAGGGATTACGGAAGTCTCTCTGACTAGATACCTGGACGACACCTCGCTTCTCAAGGTCACGGATAATGGCAGAGCCGATATTTAGCTTACCAGTGATGACATCCCAAGGGATCTCCTCTGTCTCTAGTAGTTCCGACAGCAGTCGCTCTCTGGCAACCGAGTGTCTCTTCTTAGATAAGAGATCTGTTAGAAGGGCCTCTCCATCTGCCTTACTTACCGCTAAGGAGACTATCTTCTTCTCCTTCGCCTTGGCCTTCGTCTTGGAGGGGAGTACCGTCTTCAGCGCTTGATTCATGGTAGAGCCAAAGTGCTCTGCGATCCAGCCTGCCAGTTCAATCAGCTGTGACTCCACAGGGATATCAGAGGTCTCTACAGATAGGATCTCCTTAATCCGCTTGGGATCAATCTTTGCTTCCTGAGACAGGCCCAGGACTACTCCCTTTAGGGTACGACCGCCATTTCCAAATGGGATGACCACCTCCGAACCGATTCTTACGCTATCCACCATCTCTGGCGGCACAGCATACTGAAAGGTTCGGTCTAACTTTTCTAATGTAATATCAATGACGATGTCCGCATAGACCATGTGGTCAATCTCCTAGTGCTCTACTTCCTACCACTGCTATCTCCATCCAGTCCCAGGGAGACTAGACAGTCTTTCCCTCGGCCTTTAGCTCTTCTAATACTTCACGAATCAGCTCACGCTCATCCATGTGATGCTTCACACCACGGATCTCCTGGTAGTCCTCATGACCCTTACCAGCCAGGATGATGACATCCCCTTCCTGACCATTCTCGATGGCGTAACGGATGGCTTCCTTACGATCCTGGATCTTAATGTACTTACCATCTGTCTTCTTCATACCAGTCTCGATATCATTCATGATATCTGCTGGCTCCTCGAAGCGTGGATTATCAGAGGTAATAATGGTGAAGTCTGCAAGTTTACCAGATACCTCACCCATCTCAAAGCGGCGAAGCTTAGAGCGGTTACCACCACAGCCGAAGAGAGATACCAGGCGCTTTGGATGGTATTCCCTCAGAGTAGACAGAAGGCTCTCTAATGCAACTGCATTATGGGCATAGTCAATCATCAGTGTGAAGCGTTTGGATACAGGGATCAGTTCGATACGTCCCTTAACCTGAATGGTGTGCAGTGCCTTCTTGATATCCTCTGTGGATACGCCGAAGTGCTCTGCTACTGCTGCTGCACAGAGGGCATTGTAGACACTGAAGCGACCCGGCTGGTCCACATCTACTCTGGCATTGATACGGCCAGTTAGATCGAAGGCGATGCCTAAGTAGCCTGGCTCATGCTCTAGGGTCAGATTGCTTGCACGTAGGTCGTCACTGTCCTCCATGCCATAGGTACGGATCTCACAGGTGGCATTCTTAGAAATCTCCTTGAAGTTCGGATCATCCCCGTTAAAGATACCAACCTTACACAGGTGAAAGAGCATAGCCTTGCATGCCAGATACTCCTCAAAGGATGCATGCTCATTCGGTCCGATATGGTCAGGTGACAGGTTCGTAAATACACCAACTTCAAAAGGAATCGCTGCTACACGATGCATCTTGAGGCCCTGGGAGGATACCTCCATGACACAGGAGTCACAGCCTGCATCCACCATCTGGCGGAAGGCCTGCTGGATCACATAGGACTCTGGAGTCGTATTACCGCTTGGTGTCATCTCTCCATGGATTAAGGTTCCGATGGTACCAATCAGTCCCACATCATGACCAGCATCCTCCAGGATTGCCTTAATCATGAAGGTGGTTGTGGTCTTACCCTTCGTTCCAGTGATACCGATGACCCTGAGTTTCTCAGCAGGATAGTCAAAATACGCTGCAGAGATCTCTGCCAGTGCCACACGGGTATCTGCAACACGGTATACATTGACATCCTGTGCATCCCCTAAGTCCACATCCTTCTCAACGACGATTAGCTTAGCGCCTTTCTCTACTGCTTCCTTACAGAAGTCATGGCCATCGAAACTAGCTCCGGACAGAGCCACGAAGGCACATCCTGGAGTGAGCTTACGAGAGTCATAGACCAGTTCTGTGATCTCACCTGCATCGCTGCCGCTAACAAACTGACCATCTAAGCGGGCCAGTAACTCATGTATGTTCTTCATTGTAATTGTAATTGCTCCTTATACTTTCCATTTTTCATCATCTGATCATTCCATGCGCATCCTCGCGGAGCATTTAACTCAGTCGGAGCTTGTACCCCGACTGAGTTAAATGTAAACCGAGACATCATTCCCAGTGATTACGGGCGATTGTCGTCCTCTAAGTGCGCAGAAAAAATCAGACTCATTATACCGCAAAATCACTTCCTATAAAAGGACTGGAAAAAACACAAAAAATCATGTAAATCTGTATTGAAAGAGGACCTATTGTCCCTTATGATAGATAAAAGAAATATTGATAAGCATTGCAAATGAAATCAATAAGTTCTATTAGTCTAATTAATAATTAAATTTCAGAACGGAGGGAAGCATGAGACATCTCATGAATCCACTGGATTTCTCAGTGGGCGAGCTGGACGATCTAATGAATCTGGCCAGCGACATCGAACAGAACCCGGACAAGTATGCACATGCCTGCGATCGTAAGAAGCTGGCAACGCTTTTCTATGAGCCAAGTACTCGTACCCGTCTCTCCTTTGAGGCCGCTATGCTGAACCTGGGCGGTAGTGTCCTGGGATTCTCCGAGGCGTCCTCCTCCTCAGCTTCTAAGGGCGAGTCTGTATCCGATACCATTCGTGTCATCGGTTGCTATGCAGACATCGTCGCCATGCGTCATCCAAAAGAAGGCGCCCCTCTCGTTGCATCCATTCATTCAAAGGTGCCTGTCATCAATGCCGGAGACGGCGGTCATCAGCACCCAACCCAGACCCTGGCAGATCTCTATACCATCCGTAAGCTTCATGGCAGATTAAGTAATCTCACCATCGGTCTCTGTGGCGACTTAAAATTCGGTCGAACCGTCCACTCTCTCATCGAGGCCCTGTCCCGCTACGAAGGAATCAAGTTTGTCCTGATTTCTCCTAAGGAGCTTCGGGTTCCTGAATACATCCGTGAGGAAGTCTTAGAGAAAAAGGGAATCCCCTATCAGGAGGTTGAGAAGATGGAGGATGCGATGCCAAATCTCGACATCCTCTATATGACACGTATCCAGAGGGAGCGCTTCTTCAACGAGGATGAATACCTGCGTATGAAGGGCTTCTATATCCTGGATAAGGAGAAGATGGAACTAGCCAAGCCTGACACCTATGTACTCCATCCACTTCCTCGTGTAAATGAAATCTCAGTTGACGTAGATGACGATCCAAGAGCACGGTACTTTGAGCAGGCCCAGAATGCAGTTTACATGCGTATGGCCCTGATCCTGACACTGCTTGAGATCAACGTAGAAGCTTAAGGAGGACTCTCATGTTAAATATCAGCGGAATTAATGAAGGCTATGTATTAGACCATGTGAAGGCCGGCACTGCACTGAAGGTCTTTCACGATTTGGGCCTTGATAAGCACGACTACACCGTAGCCATTATCATGAATGTGAAGTCCAATAAGATGGGGAAAAAAGACATCCTAAAAATCGAATGTCCTCGCGGCGCCATCGACTTAGATGTCTTAGGATTCATCGATCACAATATCTCTGTAAATATCGTTAAGGATGGATTCATTATCGAGAAGCGTAAGCTGACCCTGCCCGCCGAGGTCCACAATGTCATCAAGTGTGAGAATCCTCGTTGTATCACAACCATCGAGCAGGAACTAGAGCATGTCTTCATCCTGACCGACCCTGAAAAGGAAGTCTATCGCTGCAAGTACTGCGAGGAGAAATACATCCGTAAATAAGGGTTCCCTATAAGTAAAGTAAAAGCCTAATTACAATTTGTATTCGGTTATTGTACTTTTCCTATAATGAATTCATTATAGGAATGCCTTCTTCAAGGGATATACCATCCGCTTATACCACGGCATCCACTTCACTAATTTCTCTTCGAGAGTAATGTAAACCAAGTTCATCTCTTGCAGCTCATCCTTTGTCAGCATCCGTCTACCGTAGAGAGTTCTCTCATTTCCTCGGAAGAGTTTCAGTAGGTTCTGGCTGGTAAGATCCTGGATCAAAAGATTGCGACTGGTTGATTCCTGGCCTGTTGGATCCTGGCTTTGGTGCCGGGTTTCATCTGTCTCTAGAGTGATACAGAAGGGACCGGCCCACTGGATCAGGAAGTCTGTCTGTCTAGCCAGGGCCATGTCTGGATGCTTTTTCCTCCACATCCCTCTCTGGATTATACGAAGGACTAGACCTAGAATCATAAGAAGAAGTAGGATGCCGATGGCTGTCAGAGCCTTATGTCCCTCTACAAATGTAAGAATCGGATTCTTCTTATCCACCTTCCTTACCTGATTCTGAACTGGCTTCTTAGTATCTACTTTTCCTCCATTTGGGTTGCTTGTTGTCGTAGCATTCGTTCCCTGCTTTGGATCACTTACCTTCTGGGTATTGGAATCACCATCTACCGTTCTCCACTCTCTACCAGTCCAGCCTCTCTCTTCCTGGATTGCAAGGATGTCATTCTCTGTAAATCCTGGCCAAATCACCTGATATAAGTCTCCTGCACTCAGATGGTCTGTTGGATAACCTGACTGCTCCTTGGGTGCTCCTGCTTCTAACTCTCGAGGAGTCATCTCTACAGGAGTCCATCCTGTTGTAGGGTAATAGATCTCTACCCAGGCATGGGCATCACTATCCTTTACCGAGGACTTATATCCTTCCGCGGAGTCCTGAAATGTAGCCTTCTGGGCACGATAGCCTGTCACATAACGAGCAGGTATACCATAGAGTCTGTAGAGGAGACATGCCGCCGAGGCATAGTGCTCACAATATCCCTGATGGGAGGTGAAGAGGAAATACTCAACAGGATCCACATCTCCCAAAGGATCTCTGGCATGTAGAGAATAGGTGGCATGAGAAGCCAATACATAGCGGATAAAGGCTGTGACTTCTTCCCTGGACTCCAGAGGATTCTCCTCTACCAACTGTCTGGTATGATCGATTCCCTCTGCAGGAATCTGTAGATAATTGTCCTCATAATACTTCTCATAGAATTCCTGTAATATGAGATAACGGCTATCCATATAACCACTGTAGCCTCGGAAGGAATACAGGGGATCATAATCATCTAGCGGTTCGGTCGCTAAAGAATCCGTGATATCTATAGGATTATCATCAGCTGGCTCAAGCTCTTCTTCTGACTCTATCTCTTCCTCTGGCAAGTCCCCTGTGTCCTGCTCTGCCTTTGGGATATCCGTCTTCCAGCCCTGACTACTCTTCCCTGTTAGTTCTAGGGCTGTACGTAGGCTGTCCCAGGATGAGGACGCATTCTTTAATTCAAATCCCCAGATTGTCCTAGACGGAATATGAAGTCCCTGCATCGTAGTGCGATTGTATTCATCACTTACCATAAATGGCATGTTAAGCTTTGACAGGAGACCACTTTCCACATCATTATTATTAGAGATATATAGATCATAGAAAATATCGGACACAGAATCGTCCCAGACAACTTCGCTATTCGTGATTACCTCCTTTGCTATCGCATTCATGTTTTGTAGCCATGGATAGGAGTCATTTAGATTCGCCCGTAGATCCTGGGTGTCTCCCGTAAATAACTCACAATCATCTCTGAATCTATCTGAATCAAGTTGGAAGTCCCGATAATGGGGATACTCCTTGTTATTTCTGTTGAGTGCTTCGTCATCATCAGAAGTCCATTCTCCCTCACGATAATTCTGTCCTACAAAGTAGCGAAAGTAGGCATCCTGGCTAGGCATCTCATCGGCCACCACCGAAAACTGCTCTGCCCCGGTATAGATATTGTTTTGCTGCCCTACCTTACCATCTAGAACCACCATATGATTGGCCTTCCTGTCATCACTGGTTAGGAAGTTATATCCCTTCTGATAGAGATAGTCATTGGTTCGATCCGCAGTTCTTCCTGACATGACATCGCTCTTCGCCATTAGAAGGCCGATCTTATGATTGCTTACGATATAGGGGAGAATTCCTGACACAGTAAGGGCGATGATCAAAAGCCCCGCCAGTAATCCGGATAGCGCTGCCATCCCATTTCCAAAGGATGCCTTTTCCTTCTTCGCTATTGCCTTGCTCTCTTCCTGTATCGTCCCATTTAAGCTATCTTTAGGTGTCACCATACCATTCAGGCAGAGTAGACACAGGATGGATAGAAATGTAAGGCAAAGGGCAATGGACAGCTCCGTATCATCTTTTGCCTGATCAGATACTAGTCCGGTCAGCATAATGATGCCTCCATCTGGATTATGCTGATCTGCCTGATAGCTTCCCTGGAACCAGAAGAATAGAATCCTACTATTCTTCAGTTCCTTTCGGTATGTCCAAATAGATAAGAGCATCATCAATAGGGGACCAATGGGATAGATCCAGCGCACACGGCTTAGACATAAGAATAGTAATAGTACCGTCATCCACAGGGTTGGAACCACTGGATTAAAGCCGAAATAGGCTGGTAAGAGATCCATCTGTAGCATGATTGGAACTAAAAATAAAAGTAAAAAGGCAATACGAAGCACAGCCTCCTCAAGAGACACATACTTTCTCTCTTTTCGGTGCTGTTTCTGATATGCCTTATAGACACTTTGTGCATGCTTGCCTTCGATTCGAATCTCTTTTCTCGTAAACTGGGGCTTCAGAGACTCTTCTGCACCTATACTCGCTGCAGATAAATTCTGTAATTCCTCTTCTGAAAGCATGCGACCTGGATGACGTCGAATCCCCTGGACATCTACCACTTCCTGTCCTTGATACTCTCTGGTAGTCAGCTCTCCAAGTCTGGCAGATAGATTCCAGTGGATATCCCTCTTACTATCTCCTGGTCGATAGGATCGAAGAGACTTTAGATCTCCCTGGCCCTTTACCTGGCTGGTCTCCTGATGATGTTCATTCCTTAGGTAATCTTGATGCAGGGTATCTTTTACCACCAGAGCCTTCCAATCATCTGCTGGGAGAATAGATAGACGTGTGGTGGAATCCTTGGCATGGTTTACATTGCTAAGAAACCATAGTCCTGCAGGATCGCTGACTGTAATGGAGTGAAGAATGACCCTCATCTCCCCCACCGCCAGGGTGGGAATCGGCAGACGGATAATGTCATCATGAGAGTCTAGGGTAACGCGATAGGTCTGTCGGATATGGGAAGAGTCCTTTTTGCTTAAAAGCCTGGGAAGTCTCTGACCCTTCCTCTGCTTCTTGGGCCCTTCCTCTGACCTCCTACCATCCGCCATCTCTATCTCTAGACAGACTCTGACCCTCTTATAGGTGGTGACTGGGGTGACTAGATGGATCCGAACCCATGGGATGCTGCCTAGACTGGCATCTCCCTGATAGGACAGAATCCTCCTCTGTATGTGTCTCAGATTATAGATGGCCATGGCGAGACAGCTAAGGGCGAATACCTCTGCAAGTACAAAAAGCATGAGATAGAAGCGACTCCGAAGCCATCCCGACAG
>ONIO01000123.1 GCA_900317915.1 uncultured Lachnospiraceae bacterium
AATAGATGAAAGTAAGAAAGATAATCAACCATCTGAAGGAGAGAATCCGACTGAATAAGAAGACCTTTGCCCTCTATCTAGTGCTTCGGGCATTGGTTATTCTAACAGCCATTCGCTGTCTCTTTATTAGAAATTATGAGAGCTTCGCTCTGTGTATTATTTCACTTGGCCTCTTTCTCATGCCATCCCTCTTAGAGGAGAAGCTACGGATTACCTTTCCACCTCTCTTTGAGTGCTTTATTTATCTCTTTATCTATGCGGCAGAGATTTTGGGAGAAGTAAATCACTATTACACTATAATCCCTGGCTGGGACACCATGTTACATACCATCAATGGTTTCCTGTGTGCTGCTATTGGATTTTCCTTGATAGAGATACTTAGTCGACATACGAAGAGAGGAAAACTATCCCCGATTTATTTGGCACTGGTTGCATTCTGCTTCTCTATGACCATTGCTGTATTGTGGGAGTTCTTCGAATTCTTCATGGATAGCCACTTCTATCTAGATATGCAGAAGGACTTTATTGTAAAGAAAATTGGAAGTGTCTCCTTAGATCAGACCCATAGTCAGATTCCTGTTCGTATTTCAGACATCACGAAGACCACCATCGAGACAGCTTCGGGAGAGACCTATACCATCCAGGGTGGATACTTGGATCTGGGAATTATCGATACTATGAAAGACCTCTGGGTGAATTTTATTGGTGCCGTTACCTTCAGTATCTTTGGATTCTTCTATGAACTCTATCGCCATGGACAGGAGATGAAGGGTATCATGAAGCATACTGCTGAGATTGCAGGGAATCTGAAACTATCCTCCCTGTCAGACGAGGAATTGGCTGCACAGGAAGAGGAGATCCATCGGAGACAGGAGGAACTGGACCTGGAGAGGGGTATTCGAAAGAAACGTAAGAGAAATCGTAGGTAAGCAAAAGAGTCTTGACTGCTGACAAAGTTTTGTGAGTAGGGTTTACATTTCACTACCAGCGTCCGATAATACATATAGGTAAATAGAATCTGCGGGAGAAGCCTGCAGATTCCTAGGTGATGGATTGTATTTCAAGGAAGAAAGGAGATCCATATGGAGAGCAATATCTATGGCATCTCTGGCTATCAGCAGGCTAGTAGCTGGCAGAAGACAGAGAATAAGAAGGCTGAGGGCAAGGATGCTCAGAAGACCACATCCGCCAAGAGTGCTGATGAGACAAAGCGTACGGACCAGGTAAGCACTGGCACAGGTACTACACAGGGTGCAGGTGGAGTGAGGTCCAAGGGTGTGAAGATCTCTCAGTGGAAACCAATTGACACAGCTAGTTCCCTGGTTCCTAAGAAGACCAAGGAATATGGTATGGCCATTGGTGATGTCCAGTTGTCAGACAAGGCGAAGGACTACTATGCAGAGCTGAAGAAAAAATTCGGCGACATGAACTTCATCGTAGTAAGTAAGGACATGAAGGCACAGGTTCAGGCCAATGCGGCAGCATACGGTACATCCAGTGGCTCTGTTGTGCTGATCGATGATGAGAAGCTTGAGAAGATGGCAACCGACGAGTCCTATCGTAAGAAGTACGAGGGCATGATCAGTCTCTATAAGACCAAGTTGCCAGAGATGAAGCAGAGTCTGGCCAATACAGGTGTCAGTGTGAAGAACTTCGGCATCACAGTGGGTGATAATGGAGCAGCAAGCTTCTTCGCCACCGTGGATGCAGATGCCAAGGTCAATGCAAAAAGAAGAGGCTGCTCGTCAGGAAAGCCGTTTAGAGAATGGGAAGAAGGCTAAGGCAGAGGCTAAGTCGGATCTAGAGTCCAAGCCTAAGGATCAGCCTCTAGAAAATGTAGACCAGGTGGAAGAAACCGCTGTCGTATCTACAAGTACAGAGGCAGTTGATGGAACAGAGGCAGAGAACCATAACTATGTCCAGTTCAATGCACCTTCATTTGATGCCCTGATCAGCCAGCTAAGTAAGTATGCTTATGATCATTCCTCTAAGGGATCTCTGACCCAGGCAGAGAAGAGTGTGGGCCAGAATTTTGACTTCGCAGGTTAAGTAGAGAAGCCTGGCGGAATGGTGGTTCCTCCACCTTAAAAGTGCCATGAAGAAAAAGCGACTGGTTGACCCTCCCAGGCAGGAGGGTTTCCGGTCGCTTTCTTTTTTGTATAAATCCCAATAAACTTTAAGAATATTCCTCGAAAAACAGGATATAAAGTGGTAAACTCACTACGTGTGTCTTGTTCTATACAATCGTGCA
>ONIO01000038.1 GCA_900317915.1 uncultured Lachnospiraceae bacterium
TGATAGAGGGGGACACATGAATCTATTATTTGCAAGAGTGTTTGATTCATACTATGATGAGTCACTTGGTGCTGTATTACAACATAATCATTGGAATTCCAAGCAAATCACATACTTTACTCCAGAAGATCCATATCATGATCCGAAATTATTTGAAATGATTCGTAAGGATGTGGAAAAATACCGTTTTGATGTGGTGTTTACAGTAAACTTTTGGCCAGTTGTTAGTCAGGTTTGCGAGAAATATAACATACCATACATAGCCTGGTCCTATGATTCACCACAGAACCTGCCAAATACAGACTGGATGGACAAGGAACATAATTATATCTACTTATTTGATCGGAATGAAGTAAAGGAATATAGAGAATTAGGAGTAAGTAGAGTATTTCATATGCCGCTTGCAACCTTTCCTGATTTATTCGAAAGGAAAATGATCCTTCCAAAGAAGAGAAACTTAAGGTCGGATGTTGCTCTGGTCGGTTCTTTATATGAAAGTCAGACCTATCAATCCATGTTACATGCCATTGGGGATGAAAACCTAAAAGGGTGGTTTGATGGCATTGTGAAGGCACAACAACTGGTATATGGCTATTGGATGATTCCTTCCTTGATTACTTCTGAGATTGTTGAACGTGTAAGAAAAGAAACAGGACGTCAGGATGTCACAAATAGACATATTTCCTATATGATTGCAGAGTATTTAACGTATATCGATCGCTTAATGCTACTAAAATGTTCCAAGATGACCACAGAGGATGTCGCTGTGTATACCTGGAAAAATACAGCACCTAAGGATGCTTTTACTGGAATTGATATAAGAGAACCAGTTGATTATCTATCAGAAATGCCATATGTATTTCAGAATACAAAAATAAATCTCTGTCCAACGCTAAGATGTATCTCTTCGGGTATTCCACAAAGAATGTTAGACGTTATGGCATGTAATGGATTTTTGCTAACACCTGTACAAGAAGAATTGCTAGAGTATTTTGCCCCAAATCAGGACGTCGCCGTATATTCAAATTTGGAAGAGGCAGTTGATTTGGAAAGATTCTATCTAACACATGATAGCGAACGGATGAATTGTATAAAAAATGCTCGTGCAAAAATAGATGCAGCATTTCGAATGGAGGATCGATTCAAGACAATACTAGAGTATTCGGGTGTGAAGATTTAACAGAATGATAAGAACTAAATTTGTCAGAATGTTGTATAATATATTTGCTCTGTGAGTTAATACATACCGGTAGATTGTATTGTTCATAGGGTGGAACCCACTACATGGAAACTAACGAT
Source organism: uncultured Lachnospiraceae bacterium (assembly GCA_900317915.1). GTDB lineage: Bacteria > Bacillota > Clostridia > Lachnospirales > Lachnospiraceae > Lachnocurva. Next base: position 1,300 of record ONIO01000038.1, read on the forward strand.
GTGGTGGATTCGATGATTGAGATGATTATTACAACATGGTCTACATTTAGCAAAGGGGTAGGTATGCAGGTTACAGAAAGTATTCGTTATATCGGTGTGGATGATACAACACTGGATCTCTTCGAGGGACAGTATAAGGTACCATTTGGTGTCTCCTATAATTCCTATGTCATACTGGACGATAAGGTCGCCATCATGGATACAGTTGATCAGCGAGCAGGTGGCCAGTGGATGGGCTACATGAAGGATGAACTGAAGGGTAGAACCCCTGACTATCTGATTGTGCAGCATTTAGAGCCGGATCACAGTGCGAATATCGGTAATCTGTGCGAGCTCTACCCTGAGATGAAGATCGTATGCTCTACGAAGGCGAAGGCGATGCTCCCTCAATTTTTCGAGAGAGACTATAGTGATCGTGCGATGGCAGTGAAGGAAGGGGACACCCTCTCCCTGGGACAGCACACCCTACACTTTATCATGGCGCCAATGGTTCACTGGCCTGAGGTTATGGTGACATATGAGGAGTTTGAAAAGGTTCTTTTCTCCGCAGATGCCTTTGGAACATTCGGTGCGAATAATATCGGGCTGAACTGGATGGTGGAAGGCCGTCGATACTATGCAAATATTGTTGGTAAGTATGGACCTTCCGTACAGGCATTGTTGAAAAAGGCTTCCGCTCTGGACATCGCCATGATTGCACCACTTCATGGCCCTGTTCTGAAGGAGAATCTAGAGACATATATCAATCTCTACGACAAATGGTCTCGCTACGAGGCAGAGCGAAAGGGTATACTGGTTGCTTATGCTTCCGCACATGGCAATACCAAGAATGCAGCGCTGTATCTGGCTAGAAAATTAGAGACTCGGGGTGAGCAGGTTATTACCATTGACCTGAATCGCGATGATATGTCTCGTGCAGTAGAGGGGGCCTTCTGCTTTGACCGAATCGTTCTCGCTGCTTCTAGTTACGATGGTAATCTCTTCCCTGCAATGCAGGATTATCTCTACCATCTGCAGTGCAAGGCGTTGAAGAATCGTACCTTTGCGATTATGGAGAATGGTTCCTGGGCGCCTATCGCTGGTAAGAAGATGATTGAAGAAGTGAATAAGATGAAGGATATGACGATCATCGAGCCTACCCTAGTAATCAAAACTATGCGTAAGGATGCTGATGAGCCTGCATATGATGCACTTGTCGATGCTCTAGTAGAGGCTGGCAAATAAATATGGTAAACTAAGAGGACTGTGAGAGCAGTCCTCTTTTCTAGTCATCCCAAGGATACAAATAGGAGAAAAATGTCTCAGAATTATAAACTGAAAATTGCATACGATGGCACCAGATACTTTGGCTGGGAGCATCAGCCAGGGAAGGAGACCATCCAGGGCAAAATCGAAACCGTGTTGGCTCGGATGTGCGGTCTAGACTTGGTAGACCGAGACTTCATGGAGCCGGACTGTCCCATCCAGTTAATTGGCGCCGGTCGAACAGACGCAGGTGTTCATGCCAGAGCAATGATTGCCAATGTGGTGCTGGATACCCATATGAACTGCGATGAAATCAGAGACTATATGAACCGTTATCTCCCTGATGATATCGCAATCCAGGAGGTTCGTGAGGCGTCTGATCGATTCCACGCTAGGTATAAAGCCCAGGGCAAGACCTATCAGTACACCCTCTTCGATGGCCCTGTGAAGCCAGTATTCAACCGGAAGTACTACACCTATCTGGATACTCCAATCGACACGGATCGAATGATAGCTGCAGCTAAAATTCTAGAGGGCGAGCATGACTGGAAGAGTTTTTGCGGCAATTCCCGTATGAAGAAGTCCACTGTGAGAAATGTAGACCGCATCGAAGTTCGCCGCAGTAAGGGATACATCTATGTCACCGTACATGGCACCGGCTTCCTGCAAAATATGGTTCGTATCATCGTTGGAACATTGATTGAAGTGGGCTATGGAAGAATGAATCCAGAGGATATGGAGACCATCTTAGAAAAGAAGGATCGTAAACTTGCTGGTCCTACAGCCCCTGCCAAGGGCTTATGCTTATTACAAGTTGATTATTGATTGAAATTGAGACCTCTTTTTGGAGCGAGTCTTGACTCGGCGCCTCCAGAAAGAGGTTTTTTATATTTCCAGCAACAGAGTATTCCAGCAAGAAAATATCTCCAGGCGAACAACCTTGTTTTCTAACACAGCCTATCAAGCAAACAGATTCCACAAATTACTTCGACAATATGAACAAATATAAGCTTTGGGTTTTGTGAATGATTTTGACGGAAAATGATTGATTATGATGGAAGAAAACCATATAATACACTCATAAAGTCAATAAATCGTTAGAATCTGACAAAACAATTAGATAAATATTATTAAAACGAGTCAAATTATACATAATAACAGGTGCTACGTGGATACCACGTGACGGAATTTGACAGAAATGATCGGGAGGGTTCCAATGCTGACAGAAGAACGATTAGCTAGAATCCTGGAGTTATTGGACAAAAGTGGTAGTGTTACTGTTTCTGAATTAATGGAGAAACTTGATACTTCAGAATCGACGATTCGAAGAGATCTGAATTATCTGGACCGGGAAGACAAGCTTCAGAAGGTCCGTGGTGGCGCGATTCTTAAGAATAGTACAGTTTTTAATTCCAAGGATGATGAAGTGAATCTCCGCAAAATGCGGAACGTGGATGAGAAGAATCGGGTAGCAAAATATGCAGCCTCTTTAATTCGTCCAGGTGACTTCGTATATCTGGATGCAGGTACTACAACGGAATGCATGATTGACTACATCACAGAAAGAGATAGCACATTTGTTACAAATGCCGTTGGACATGCGAAGAAATTAGCTGGACTCGGCCTGCATGTCTATCTCGTCGGTGGTGAGTTCAAAAATACAACCGAGGCTATTGTTGGAGAGGATGCCTTATATTCTCTTCGTAAATATAACTTTAGTAAGGGGTTCTTCGGTGCCAATGGCATAACGAAGAGGGAGGGGTTTACAACACCGGAGTTAAAAGAAGCAATGGTGAAAGAAGTCGCGATGGATCACAGCAGAGAACGCTATGTCCTGGCAGATTCTAGTAAGTTCGGAATAGTATCCGCTGTACGATTTGCAGAATTTACAGATGCTAAGATCCTGACCGACTGTGTAACTCGGTCGGAATATTCCGACTGTAAGAATATCGTGGAGGTGAATGACCAATGATCTACACAGTCACATTTAACCCATCTCTTGACTACATCGTAGACGTTCCTGATTTCGAGATGAATCACATCAATCGAACCACTGGTGAGAAGATTCTCCCAGGAGGAAAGGGCGTGAATGTATCAATCGTCCTTAAGAATCTCGGCGAAGAGAGCACTGCTCTTGGATTCACTGCTGGATTCACTGGAAGAGCAATTGAGGAATTCATGGAAGAGAAGAATGTGAAGACAGACTTCATCCATGTCAAGGAAGGCATGTCCCGTATCAATGTCAAGGTTCGCTCCGAAAAGGAAACAGCCATTAATGGACAGGGCCCATTAATTACAGAAGAAGACATTGCAGCACTATATCAGAAATTAGATGAATTACAGGATGGGGACACCCTGGTTCTGGCTGGAGCAATTCCATCCATCATGCCAGAGACCATGTACATGGACATCCTAGAGCATCTGAAGGGCAAGGATTTAAGAGTGGTTGTAGACGCAACCAGAGATCTCCTAGTGAATGTCCTCCCATATCATCCATTTATGATTAAGCCCAATCATCATGAATTAGGTGAGATCTTCGGCGTATCAATTAAGACCTATGAGGAAGCAGTTCCATATGCGAAGAAGCTGCAGGAGAAGGGTGCACGTAATGTCATCGTCTCCATGGGAAGCTTAGGTGCAATGATGGTAACCGAAAATGGCGAGATCTATCATGCCAAGGCAGCAAGTGGAAAACCGGTAAATACAGTTGGTGCAGGTGACTCCTTCGTGGCTGGTTTCTTATATGGCTATGATGAGTTCGGAGATTATGAGAAGGCCTTCCATATCGGTAATAGTACTGGTGGAGCATCTGCCCACTCCGAGGAACTGGCAACTAGAGATGGTGTGAAGGCGATTCTCCTAGAGTTTGGCCGCCATGACCTAGACTAAGGCTTGGTTTATATTTAGGAATCTATTAAGTAGATAGTGCGGAAATGTAGACCGCAGAGAAGGTTATCTGCTAATTAGATAGATGGTAACAATCGTTGTATGAAAGGTGGGGTTTAAATGAAGGTTCGTGATCTTCTAGCCGAGGCAAGTATTGAGTTACATGGCGCGGCAACGTCCAAAGAGGACGCTATTAAAAAGATGGTAGATCTCATGGTAGCACGGGGAAATATCAATGACCGTGATACTTACGAGAAAGGTGTGTTCGCAAGAGAGAAAGAGAGCACAACAGGTATTGGTGATGGCATCGCTATCCCACATTGCAAGTCTGATGCAGTGAGTGCACCTGGTCTTGCTGCTATGGTTCTTCCTGAAGGTGTTGAGTTCGACTCCTTAGATGGTGAGCCAGCAAAGCTGATTTTCTTAATCGCAGCTCCAAACACAAAGGACAATGTACACTTAGAGGTACTATCTAGACTGTCTGAGCTTCTGATGGATGGAGACTTTGTACAGTCCCTGATGAATGCAGGTTCTAAGGCTGAGTTCCTTGACATCATTGAAGCTGCTGAGTCTAAGAAGGCTGCAGCAGATGCGGAGAAGGAAAATGCAGATACGAAAGGCGTTGAAGTTCTGGCAGTAACTGCTTGTCCAACTGGTATTGCTCATACCTATATGGCAGCGGAAGCAATCGAGAAGGCTGCTAAGGATCTGGGAGTAAAGGCTAAGGTTGAGACGCGTGGATCTAGCGGCGCTAAGAATGTCATTACAGACGAAGAAATCAAGAGCGCTAAGGGCATTATCATCGCAGCTGATGCAAAGGTTCCTATGGAGAGATTCGCAGGTAAGCCTCTCATCGAAGTAGCTGTTGCTGACGGTATCCACAAGGCGGATGAACTAGTTAAGAGGGCGGTGAAAGGAGATGCTCCTGTGTATCGCCCAAGCGCTAATGTAATGGAGACTCGTGAAGAGACGAAGAATACAGGTTCTATAGGTCACCAGATTTATACACACCTTATGAGTGGCGTATCTCATATGCTACCATTCGTTGTTGGTGGTGGTATCCTGGTTGCCCTGGCATTCCTGTTAGATACTGTTATGGGATATGGTTCTGTTGGTGGATCCTTCGGTTCTGCTACTCCTATCTCTGCATTCTTAAAGAATGCTGGTGGCTTAGCAATGGGACTGATGGTTCCTGTACTGGCTGGTTACATCGCATACTCTATTGCTGATCGTCCTGGTCTTGCTGTTGGTTTCTTAGGTGGATTATTCGCATCCTCAGGTAACCCAGCACTGTTCGGCGGTGACGGAAGTGCATCCTTCCTCTTCTCTGATCAGGCAACAGGAGGATTCCTAGGATTCATTAAGTCCTTCGCTTTCGCTGGTCCTAATTCCGGTAATACTGTATCTGGTTTCTTAGGTGGTATCGCAGCTGGTTTCCTTGCAGGTTACATCGTACTGATGCTTCAGAAGTGGACAGAGAACCTGCCGAAGTCTATGCAGGGTATTCGTCCAATCCTGATCTATCCACTGGTTGGTATGTTCTTCGAAGCAGTTCTGATGTGCTTCATCCTGAACCCAGTCATTGGTCTTGTTAACACTGGACTGTCAGCAATGCTGAATGCAATCTATGATTCCGGAATGATCTGGCTCATGGGCCTGATCCTAGGTGGTATGATGGCTATCGATATGGGTGGCCCAATCAACAAGGCAGCCTATGTATTCGGTACTGGTATGCTGACTCAGGCAGCAGCTTCTGGTGCAACAGATGAATTCAAGACTGTAGCTTACATCGCAATGGCAGCAGTTATGGTCGGTGGTATGGTACCTCCACTTGGTATTGCACTGGCAACAATTTTCTTCCCTAAGAAGTTCACTGAGGCTGAAAAGGAAACTAAGGTTACAAATATTATCATGGGTGCTTCCTTCATTACAGAGGGTGCTATCCCATTTGCAGCAGCTGATCCTGGTCATGTAATCCCTGCAACCTTTGTTGGTTCTGCAGTAGCTGGTTTACTCTCTGCTGTATTTGGATGTACACTGATGGCACCTCACGGTGGTGTATTCGTATTCGCTACTGTTGGTAATCCATTACTTTACATCGTTGCATGGCTCATTGGTTCTGCAATCACATGTGCACTGCTTGGTGTTCTGAAGAAGGACGCTGCTCTGAGATAATCGTAAATTATCATCCAATCACACATTTCGGTAAGAGGTCTGCAGTAATGCAGGCCTTTTACCAACCGTATCCAGTTTCGTGTAATCATAGAAATAATCTTGACATTCTTTCTGTGATGCGTACAAATTTTCTGTTTTCATACACGAATTCCTAGGGTATAATAGACTGAATAGTAACATGAGATAGATCTCATAAGAATATTGTACATATCAAGAAGGAGGCATTTTTGCTATGAAGACATTCGAGTACACAATTACTGATCCACTTGGAATGCATGCTAGACCAGCAGGTCTGTTCGTAAAGGAAGCTGCTAAGTACCCATGCAAGGTGACGATCGCAAAGGATGGTAAGGAAGTTGACGCTAAGCGTATCCTTGGTGTAATGAGCCTTGGTGTTAAGGAAGGTCAAGTTATCACAGTAGCACTTGACGGCGATCAGGAAGACGAAGCAGCAGCAGAGCTGGAGAAGTTCCTGAAGGAGAATCTGTAATATCAGATTCGAAAAAATAAGCACTTAGAGAGGATACCTTTCAATGGAAATTCAGGGAAAGAGTGTATTCAGCGGTGTAGCTATTGGACCGCTTTCCATTTATGCAAAGGCAGATAATGTTGTTAAGCGTGTGAAGATCCAGGATGCAGATTCTGAGATCAAGCGTTTTGAGGATGCAAAGGAAGAAGCTAAGAAGCAGCTTCAGGAACTTCATGATAAGGCTCTGAAGGAAGTTGGTGAAGCCAACGCTGAGATCTTCGAAGTACATCAGATGATGCTTGATGACGGAGATTACGTCGATTCTATCACCAACATTATTACCAGCCAGTTAGTAAATGCTGAGTATGCAGTTGCTACAACTGGAGATAATTTCTCCCAGATGTTCGCTGCTATGGATGATGATTATATGCGTGCACGTTCTGCAGATATCAAGGATATCTCTAACCGTGTCGTATCTATTCTTCAGGGCGCAGTGAACGGCGGCATCGCTTCTGATGTCCCAGTAATTCTCTTGGCTGATGATTTGGCACCATCTGAGACTGTTCAGTTAGATAAGTCTCTGGTTCTGTCCTTCGTTACAAGAGGTGGTTCTACCAATTCACACACAGCAATCCTGGCAAGAACCATGAGCATCCCATCTCTGATTGGTGCGCAGTATCCAGAGGATATCAATGGTCACATGGGTATCGTTGACGGATATAAGGGCATCTTAATCGTTGATCCGGATGAGGAAACACTTGCATTCTATAAGAAGAAACAGGAAGAAGATAACGAGAAGAAGCGTCTCTTACAGGAACTAAAGGGTAAGGAAAATATTACTCTGGACGGTAAGAAGATTAATCTCTATGCCAATATCGGTGGTGTAGGCGATGTAGCTGATGTTCTGCAGAATGATGCAGGCGGTATCGGCCTCTTCCGCAGTGAGTTCTTATACTTAGGATGTGATGACTATCCATCAGAGGAGCAGCAGTTCCAGGCATATAAGAGTGTTGCAGAGACAATGGCTGGTAAGAAGGTCATTATCAGAACTCTGGATATCGGTGCAGATAAGCAGGTTGATTACTTCCATCTGGCTAAGGAAGAGAATCCAGCAATGGGTTATCGTGCGATTCGTATCTGCTTAGATCGTCCAGACATCTTCAAGACTCAGCTTCGTGCACTGTTCCGCGCAAGCTACTACGGCAACATTGGAATCATGTATCCAATGATCATCTCCATGGACGAAGTTCGCCAGATTAAGGTGATTGTTGCCGAGGTGAAGGCTGAGCTTGATGAGCAGGGCATCCCTTATGGCGAAGTAGAGCAGGGTGTTATGATTGAGACACCTGCAGCGGTTCTGATCAGTGATGAGTTAGCGAAGGAAGTTGACTTCTTCTCTATCGGAACCAACGATCTGACACAGTACACATTAGCTTGTGACCGTCAGAATGCTGCAATCGAAAAGATTGCTGACCCTCATCATCCAGCAGTCCTGAAGGCAATCCAGATGACAATCGAGAATGGTCATAAGGGTGGCGCCTGGGTCGGCATCTGTGGTGAGCTGGGTGCAGATACCACACTGACAGAGACCTTCCTCAGAATGGGCATCGATGAGCTGTCTGTTAGCCCATCTCGTATCCTGACTGTGCGTGAGGCTATCCGTAAGGTGGATCTGTCTAAGTAATTGGGCCCTGCGAGAGTATGGCCCGCTAGATGACGAATGCAAAAATGTAAAGGGGCGGTTATCGAAGGGATTCGAGCCGATTATTAAAAGGGTATGTATTTATAGAGACGACTATGGCTGATGCTAACGACTATGGCTGATGCTATGGTCGTCTTTTTTATACCTGGAGAATCTGAAATTTGATAGAATAACTCTATAGAGGATTTGATGGAAAAATCATCCGAAGTACAAAAATCCTCCGAAGTACAAGAATCGATAGAAGTACATAAGAAAATCGATTGAAGAATCAAAAAGAGAAATGAATATTTCATTCAATAGAGAGATGGAAGATTATGCAGAGTCATGTGCCGGCACATTTTTCACAACTACATATGGAGCATGAACTGGATGCATCAGAGGCACTTTCCCACAAGATCCTTAAACTGGTGAGAGATACACTTGTCTTAAAGATGCCCTACTTCAATCGGGCCATCCTTAAGATGCCGGAATGGTACTATATCCCAGAGGACTTCAGCGGATGGCTGGACAAAGAGAATCGTCCCACTATTCCGCCGGGGTTAGGAACCAATGGCGAGATGCTTTTTGTGAATCCAGATGCCGTGATCGAAGGGTATAGAGAGAACCCCAATCGAATGGTACACACCTATTTACATCTACTGCTTCATTGTATCTATCGTCATCCCTTTCATTATGAATCTCTGGACATGGATCTATGGGATATGGCATCGGATATTGCAGTGGAGAATAAACTCCTGGAATTAGGGCTTCGCGAGACGAAGATGCCAGATGATTCCTACTGTCGAACAGAATTGGAAGAATTAGAGAATCAGATTGGAAGCCTTACAGCCGAACGTATCTATCACCATCTGAGAGAGGATAGTGAGCTGAGGGAAGTCTGGACCAAGCGCGCCAGCAGATATCACTATGACCTGCATGAATTCTGGATGACTGCAGGAAGAGAAGGGAATGGAGAGGCCAAGCAGGATGGTAGGATGATCATGGCCAATCCTGACACGGAGGAAGAGTGGAAGAAGATAGGCGGACAGACCAGACTTAGTATCTCTAACCAGGAGATCAATATGGGGCTGTCTCCTAATTCCCTGACAAGCCTCATATCGGATGTGAATCGAGATGAGAAAGACTACACCGAATTCCTACGAAGCTTTGCAAAGATCACAGAGGAGATCCATATCGATCCAGATGCATTCGATTATATCTATTACTATTACGGCATGGAGATGTATGGGAATATGCCTCTGATTGAGCCATTGGAATATCGAGAGGCGCCGAAGATTGAAGACTTTGTTATCGCAATTGATACCTCAGGCTCCTGCCAAGGCAATGCGGTAAGGGCATTTTTGAATAAGACCTATTCCATACTGAAGAATACAGAGGTCTTCGCTAGACGAATGAATCTCCATATCATTCAGTGTGACTGTGAGATCCAAAAGGATATCACCATACATGATCAGGAGGAATTCGATCGTTATATGGAAGAAATAGAGATCCAAGGATCCGGTGGCACAGATTTTCGCCCGGTATTTACCTATGTAGAGGAACTGATGGCGAGTGGAAAATTAAGTAAATTGAGAGGCCTCATCTATCTAACGGATGGAATGGGTATGTATCCAGAAAAAGAGCCGCGATTCCAGACAGCATTTATCCTAAAGAGTACCAGCGGTCAGTACCCAGAGATTCCTAACTGGGCCAAGGAGTATCAACTGCAGGATAAGGACATGAGGAGTATGGGAATGAAGGAAGTCTATTATCGACAGGGCCTGATTTCGTAAATAGGAAATGGCACACCCCATTTCCGAATCAATTGGAAGACAATGAATGCAATGCAAAAAAAGGGAGCATTATGAATATACAAGAAGCAAAAACACAGATAAAAAGAGCCGTGACCATCTATCTGGCCAAGGATGAGTATGGGGAGTATCGTATTTCTGTTGAAAAGCAGCGTCCCATCTTCTTAGTTGGAGCACCGGGAATCGGTAAGACAGCAATCATGGCACAGATTGCAGAGGAATTAGGAATTTCTCTGGTCTCCTATTCCATGACCCATCACACCAGACAGAGCGCTCTAGGACTGCCATTCATTACCCATCGATCATTCCAGGATCAGGAATACGATGTCACCAATTACACCATGAGTGAGATCATTTCCACGGTCTATGACACCATCCAGGAAAGTGGAATCAAGGAAGGCATCCTCTTTCTAGACGAGATTAACTGTGTCTCAGAGACCCTGGCTCCATCCATGCTACAGTTCCTGCAGTACAAGTCCTTCGGAAAGCACCGGGTGCCAGACGGATGGGTGATTGTCACTGCTGGTAATCCCACAGAGTATAATCGCTCCGCTAGAGAGTTTGACGTGGTGACTCTGGATCGACTGAAGGTCCTGGAGGTGAGCCCGGACTATGAAGCCTGGAAATACTATGCCAAGAAGAAGGACATCCATCGCGCTATCCTAACCTTCCTGGATATTCGTAAGGATGACTTCTATGGCGTGGATAATACCTCAGAGACCAAGCACTATGTCACAGCCCGCGGCTGGGAGGATCTATCAGAGACGCTGAAACTCTATGAGGAGATGGACTATCCAGTGGATGAGACCCTGATCAGTCAGTATATTCGCTCCCCTCGAATTGCTAGAGAGTTCGTGACCTATTATTCTCTCTATGAGAAATATAAGGCGGACTATCAGATTCCAGAGATCCTGAAGGGGACAGAGGATCGAGATATCCAGGAACGTGCGAAAAAAGCAGGCTTCGATGAGAGGCTAACAGTCACAGGTCTCTTACTAGAGGCTTTGCAGCCAAGGATCAGAAAGCACATGGAGAAGGAAGCTGCGCTGAAGGAACTGCTTCCGTATCTAAGGGAAATGAAGGGCTCGGTCCACATTTCTGTCCATGACAGCCTCCAAAACCTGAAGGATCAGCTGGAGAGGGAACTAGAACAAAAGGAAGCTGCTGGTAATCTCACAACAGACCATCATAGAAACTATGCCTATGAACTGAACTTCATCCGTAAGGCCTGGGATGCTCTGGACCAGGATCGCGAGACGGATGAGAGCCATGAGAAGGCCTTCGCCCTTGTGAAGGAACTCTATGATACAAGGGTAGAAGAGATGCAGAATGAGATACCAGAGATTAGCGGGGCGCTAGATCATCTCTTTTCCTTTGTGGAGAGAGCCTACGGAGATGATAACGAGATGCTGGTTCTAGTAACAGAACTGACAGTAAATCCCTATAGTGCTAGCTACCTCGCTCAGTATGGATGTGAGGGCTACTATAAGTACAACCAGAGACTGATGGTATTCGAGCGAAATAAGGAACTGATGGAAGAGATTAATCGATTGAAGAAGTGAGATCATGAAGACGAAGGATGGAAGATTTCAATACCAGGTCATTGCGGACTGGAGAGATGCTAATCAGCCGATTGATGAGAAGAAGCCGCATAAAAAGTGCATACGTATCACAGGCTATGAAGGAAGTGATCTCTATGTGAGAGTTCCTGCCCGCATTAATGATCTGCCGGTGAGAGTCCTAGGCCATCATACATTCTATGAAAGTGGAATCACCATCCAGGGGATTGATCTGCCAGATACTCTTCGGGTTATTGAAGCAGAGGCTATGGAGTTCTGCGTCTGCCTATCGGAATTAAGGATGCGTGAGGGGCTAGTGGAGATTGGACGGAACTTTCTCAACGCGACCCAGGTTTCAGAGATCGATATCCCATCTACAGTGGAAGTCATGGATCGACCGGGGGAATGGGAGTGTAGCATCCAGATTGCAGAGGACAATCCCTTCTATCAGGATGATGGGTACGGCATCTACTGGGTAGATCAGGCCACTGGCGAGAAGGAACTTGTGGCGGTTCATCACGAGAAGGACCAGAAGAAATATACCCTGGCAAAGGGCACCAAGGGAATCGCTGATCACGCCCTTTATCAGGCCAGAGACTTAGAGATTCTAGAGATCTGGAGTGACACCAGTGAGATTCAGGATGGAGCCTTTACCGTCCTGTCGGATCCGGAACTGGAGAATTCCTTTTCTTGGTCCAAAAATGTAGGGCGACGGCTACAGGTGGAGCTAGCGCCGCAAAGTGTAGAAATCGAAGATGACAAATCCGCGGCAGAATGGAAATTGGATAAGACATCTGCAGCAGACAAGATGATAGAAGTAGGGTCCGGAGATGTCATCAGCCTTCTAGGATGTATCCTAATCCGGGAACCAGGTAGGGGGAAAAACAAGAGAAACTGGCGTATCCTGTATGGAGGCCGTGACTTTCAAGGAGATATTTCTTCTATTAATAAGGCCCTATCCCAAACAGGGGATGGATCA
>ONIO01000106.1 GCA_900317915.1 uncultured Lachnospiraceae bacterium
TGGCATTTTTTACAGCCTTCCTACTTCGATTCAAGGGCAACTGGTATATTGAGAATATGGCATACCGTGATGGCATCTATGAGCGCATGGCCGTTATTCTGTTCATGATTGACATCGTGGTGGTTTTCTTTACAGAGAGCTACACAGGAGTCCTGCGCCGTAACCGCTATCAGGAATTCACCCATACTGTGGGACATTGCTTTGTAGTGTTTGGCGGGCTATTGATCTACATGTACGGAAGTCGCCAGTCCCTCTATTATTCACGTTCCATGCTCTTCATGTATCTGGGACTATCGATTATCTTGGAATACTTTGGCAGAGTTCTACTGAAGCGCTTTGTTCGAAAGCGCCTCATCCAGGATGTGAATAAATCAGAGATGTTACTGATCTGTGAGCGGAATAATGTAGACCAATGCGTCAGGGAACTGGCACATAATAAGTATACCGAGTTCAAGGTGTCTGGAATTGCAGTAGTAGATGAGGATATGGTGGGACAGGAGATACAGGGAATTCCTGTGGTAGCTTCCGCTGATTCCCTAATGGAATACATCCGAACCAATGTGGTGGATGAGGTCTTCATCGATGGAAATACTAGAGCTTCCTCAGAGGCCCTGGCAGTAGAATTAATCGAGTGGGGTATCACCGTACATATCGGACTGGTTCATACGGATCAGATGATTCCATCCCGCCGATTAGAGACATATGGTAACTACACGGTGCTAATTATTTATGAAGCGACTGATGGACATCGTTGGTTCTCTTGTGGGGTTGATTTTTACAGGAATTGCGTTTATTATTTTTGCGCCGATTATTAAAATCCAGTCCCCGGGACCGGTCTTCTATAGTCAGGAGCGCGTCGGTCGTAATGGTAGACACTTCCGCATCTGGAAGTTCCGCTCCATGTACCCGGACGCAGATCAGAGAAAAGCAGAATTGATGGAACAGAATGAGATGCAGGGGTTGATGTTCAAGATGGAAAATGATCCTCGTATCATCCCAATCGGTCACTTCATCCGTAAGTTCTCCATCGATGAGCTCCCTCAGTTCTGGAATATTCTGAAGGGTGATATGTCCCTTGTAGGAACTCGTCCGCCAACTGTTGATGAGTTTGAACAGTATAAGTGCCATCATAAGGCTCGCCTTGCATTTCGCCCAGGTCTCACTGGCATGTGGCAGGTTAGCGGCCGATCAGATATCACAGACTTCGAGGAGATTGTCCGAATGGACACTAATTATATCGCTGACTGGACACTGGGATTAGATATCCGTATCATCTTCCAGACCATCGGCGTCGTATTCACAGGTAAGGGTAGTAAATAATGTCTAAGAAAACTAAGAAGAAACTAGCAGAAATGACTCCTCGCGAGAGAAATGCATACCGTCGTAAGAAGCGTAAGAAGCGTCGTCGCGTGATCCTCATCATTGAGTTACTTATACTGGCACTATTAGCTGGTGCCGTGTATCTCATGACGAAGCTTGGCTCCATTAACTTTACCGACATCGGTACCGTGAAGAAGAATAAATTAGATGCTAGGACTCAGAATCTCTTAAGTGGTTATACCAATATCGCCCTCTTCGGACTAGATAACCGTGAGAATGGTAAGCTGGACCGAGGCAATTCCGATTCCATTATGGTGGCATCTATTAATAATAAGACGAAGGAAGTACGTATCGTCTCTGTATATCGAGATACCTACCTGGATATCGATGGTGAGGGCACTCTCCGTAAGGCAAATTCGGCATATTCTAAGGGCGGTCCAAAGCAGGCGATCGAGATGCTGAATCGTAACTTAGACCTAGACATCGAGGACTATATCACCGTAGACTTCAATGCTCTGGTTGAGGCAATTGATGCTGTAGGCGGTGTCGATGTGGATGTCTCTGAGGAAGAGGTTCAAATCATTAAGGAAAAGGGCTACGCTGGTGAGGTGGCATATGTGACTGGTCACGAGGATGAGGATCAACCAATTAAGCCAGGAACAGGGGTACATCTGAATGGTGTACAGGCGACTGCTTGGTGTAGAATCCGATATACTGCATCTCAGGACTATGGTCGTGCCAACCGTCAGCGAATTGTGGTAGAGCAACTGATTCAGAAGGCGAAGAAGGCATCTCCGGCACAGTTGGATAAGCTGATCACTGGAGTATTCCCTGATATCGCTACCTCTATGTCTGTGACGGAACTGATCGGACTGGCATCAGGTGTACAGGGCTATGAATTAAAGGGACAAACAGGATTCCCTTTTGCTGTGCATAGTGCTAATCTTGGAAAAAAGGCTGGATCCGTGGTAGTTCCTTGTACCCTAGAGTCTAATGTGAAGGCGCTCTACGAGTACCTCTATGATGAGACAGACTACACACCATCTGACACAGTGAAGTCCATCTCTAAGAGTGTGAAGCAGAATTCTGGCCTGGACGAGAAGGATGCTCTGAACTATGGATATGGTACGGAACTCACAGAGGATGAGGGTAGTAGCGTTAAGTAATATGGTATATTATAGAACAGGCAGCGCGAAGCGCTGCCTGTTCTCGTTAGGAGGTAATATGAAGACAAGCATTATAATCGCATCTCATAAAGCATACACGACCCCATATGATAAGATGTACCTCCCACTCCATGTAGGTGCGGAGGGAAAGGATCCGCTAGACGGATTCACTCCAGATAACACAGGGGATAATATCTCTAAGAAGAATCCATACTACTGCGAACTCACAGGCATGTACTGGGCATGGAAGAATCTAGATAGTGATGTCATTGGCCTGGTACATTACCGGAGATACTTCACCCTGCAGAGGAAGCAGTACCGTAAGACTCACCACTGGACAGACAGTGTGCTGACACAGGCGGAATTAGAGAGTCTGTTATCCATGTATCTCGAACAAACGGATGACATCCGTCTCTCCTACACCATGATTGCCCCTAAGGACTTCCTTCTAGTACCTCAGAAGAGGAAGTATTATATCGAGTCCCTCTATTCTCACTACGCACATACATTTGATGGTCATCACTTAGATCTCAGTCGAGAAATCATAGACAAATTATGTCCCGAGTATCTGGATGCATTCGATGAGACCATGAAGCAGACCTGGGGCTATATGTGGAATATGCTAATTGCATCACGTGATGTCTATGACCGATATATGAGCTGGCTCTTCCCTATTCTAGAGGAATTAGAGAAGGGAATTGACCTGTCTCAATTGTCCTCCTTCGAACAGAGACTCTTTGGCCGTGTCAGCGAGATCCTCTTTAATGTATGGGTGAATCAGGAGAAGAGTAAGGGACTAATTCTAATGGAGATCCCAGTACTTCATACCGTCCCGGAGAACTGGCCGGTGAAGGTGAAGTCCTTCCTGTCAGCAAAGATTTTTGGAAAAAAATATAAGGCGTCATTCTGATAGATAATCACCACAAGAGAATGAATTGTACATAAAATGTACAGAATAGTATACCAAAGATGGGAAAATTAGACATTCATATGAAATGGTGCTAAAATCATTAGGTTAATAGACCTTAAAGAATTGGAGTGAATCTATGCTGAATCCTGGTGATTGGCTGGATCGGGTATTCGACTTCTTCTTCAAGAAGCATCCCATCGGCTATAAGAAAATGCACCCCATCTATCTGAAATATAAAGAATGGTTTATTTGGTTTAGGAACCTTCCTTATCGCTATCTTTACATATGCGCTTTTTACCGAGACATTTCTCTGGAATATACTATTTGCTAATGCCCTGTCTTGGACCTTCGCAACAGCTTTCGCATTCTATACCAATCGTAGATATGTATTTGTAAGTCATGCAACTGGAGTCTTTGCCTTCTTCATGCAGCTATGGGGCTTCTCCGTTGGACGTCTTGTTACTCTGGCTATTGAGGAGGGGATGCTCTATGTATTTATCGAGCAGATGCATCTCCCGAACATGACTGTGAAGTGCTGTAGCCAATTTATCGTAGTTGCACTGAACTATGTATTCAGTAAACTCATCATCTTCCGAAACCAGGGAGGCATCGCTGAGGACTTGGATTGCTGAGTACCGAATTTATACTTGCATATTCCTATTACTAGTACGATAATGGATAAGCACGAGTTGTAAAACTGTGTAAGCAATCATAAGACGACATCAAGAGAGAACCGATAGCAGTAAGAGATGAAAACTCCTGGTATCGGATTTTTGATGTATTCAGGATAATCAGAAGGAATATATGTAATGAAAGGCATATCTGTAGTAACACGGAAAATTGCAAAGACCCTACACATCAAGCATTGG
>ONIO01000022.1 GCA_900317915.1 uncultured Lachnospiraceae bacterium
CTTCAGGTCCTTCAGATTCTTACCACAGGCATCCTTTTTGTCATAAGACAGTACCATGCCATCGGTGGTAACCATCATAGCCTTACCTGTCTCATAGAGTTTTACGTCCTTCAGCTTCTTCTGAACAGAACCGATCATTAAATCTGCAACGAAGGCACCCTCACGGCCATCCTTCAGATGTACATGTCTCTGAACAGTGGCGCACAGATTTCCGGTCGCATCATCGAAGTATGGCTGGTCATAATAATAGAAGTACTTATTGGTATAACCCATAGCTTCCTTATACCAGGCCTTCTGACTTACATCAACGCCTTTCTCCACAGAAGCATCGGCAGGGTAGATAAAGGTACCATCATTCAGTGCCAGATATGCACCTGTTGGAATCATATCATATCGACCAATGGTTCCACTCAGATATGCACGAAGTGCAGTTTCATCAGAGAAGTCATTCTGTTCAACAGAGTCTGCTACTCCATTTAAATAGTAGAATGTGGCATTCAGTTCTCTATTAACCATTCCTGCGTCAGCAGTTACTTCATTTTTCAATGAAGAGTCAATGAGATTCTTCACCATGTTCGAGCCAAATCCAATAACGATAAGTTCAGCAGCAATCATGCATACAACAAGCATAAGTGCCATGATAAGCGAGATCTTACGTCCAATGGATTTTACCTTTTTTGAATTTGAATTCATATTTTTCTCCATATCATTCCTCACTAGTCATTACCTCAGTTAATAGTTAAGGGACAATCAAATGCTAAAGCATAAGCGGCGACTGTCTCGATAACACCGATTACGATGAAGTAGTTTGCAGTACCCTTACCAGTTGCGCCAAGTGCATCAGAGGCTGCAGCTGCAGTCTTGCCCTGGAAGAGAGCAGAGAATCCAATTGCAATACCACCGAAGATACCGATACCAAATGCAAGTGCTGGATCGATTGTGCCAGCCTTATAAGCATTAGCGATGAAGTTCATCAAAAGGAATCCGTAGATGGTCTGTGTCAGAGGTGCACCAGCGAAAGCGATCATGATGAAAGGTGCCTGCTTACCCTGCTCATAGCACTTCTTCCAAGCGCCTACAGCTGCCTGACCAGCAGCGCCAGTACCGAATGCAGAACCAAGTGCAGAGATGCCAAGTGCAGCTGCCATACCGATATATGCAATATTCATAGTTTTTCTCCTTTTCTATCTCTATTAGAGATATCTAATTTTATTAACCTAAGAAATTTTGTTAGCTATTAACTCTTAATCTTGTCATTCTTCTTAAATGGCTCGTATGGGATACCTGTCCACTCCAGTCCAACCTGACCAGAGAACTCTAATACGTTCAGACGTACACCATGTACCACTACGGAAAGAATACACATTACGATATTCAGGGCATGTCCTAATACCACAACAATGATTGCTGCAATCATCAGAGGTCCGTGAGCCAGGCCAGAAGCCATGCTGTTGAAACTCTGTGCAATTGCTAAGCCAGCCATACCTACAGCGAAGAGTCGGATGTAACTCATTACATTACCGAAGCAGCTGATGGTATCTAGGAATACTGTAAATGCATTACCAAGACCAGCCTTCAGTCCCTGTCCAAAGCTTATGCCAGGGCCCATACCTCCGAAGAGGATTACCAGGACAAAGCCTACGCCTACGGCTACAAATACAGGCTGTATTGCCACATTCTGGCCAATAACCAGATACAGAGACAAGAGATACATGGCAACGATGGAGATCATCCAACCGATATCCGCCATGAAACTTAAGTCCTTCTCTCCCAGCTTTTTCTTAACAGAAAGAAGTGAGCCTAATTCCATCTGCATAGCACCGATGGTGAAAGAGAACTTCATGATATTGCTCTGCTGTGCTGCAGCTGACACACCGAATGACTCTGGATAGTTAGCGAATCCCGGCAGTGTCAGTGCTCTTAAGAATGGCACATCCATAGCAGACTTCATACCAAACCATGTTCCAGTGATAGCACCCCATGCCATGGTTCCAATTGAGAGAACCAGAAGCAGGTAGGTCGGTGTGCTTAGTTTCTTGGTCTTAGCAATAATAGCAATCGTAGCAAGCAGTAAGAGGAATCCATATCCACCATCACCCATGATCATTGCAAAGAACAGGGTGAAGAAAAGCAGGAACCATAGAGAGATATCTGCTTCTCTGTATCCTGGCAGGATGCCAAGGATATCATACAGAGGGGAGATCAGCTTGGTTACCTTATTAAAGCGAAGCTTTGTAGGAATCTGATCATCATCTTCTGATACATCTTCTAATGCATAGGCCCAGCTGTTCTTCGCCGCAGCCTCTTTAAAGGCTGGCAGGTCAACTTCTGGTGCGTATCCGGAGATCCAAACCAGTTCCTCGTCACCTTGAACAGTTGCATCAGCAGCGGAATAATCCACCGCATTCTGTGCCTTCAGCATCTGATCCCGGAAGCTATTCTCATATTTGTAGGCATCCTTCAGGACTTCCTCCACATGAGCTGCTTCCTTCATATAATTCTCCACATCCTGACGGAGTTCCGTTAAGCCCTTTTGAGGCAGCTGGAATTCTGTTGCTGGTATATCCAGTGGCAGTTTTCCAATAACTGCGATTGTATCGGACTTATCAACCGATGCCAGACGAATTGCCTTGATCGAATTATCCTGCATGATTAGCTGACATTCCCTCTTACCTACACGGTAGAAATGTAAACCAATCCCCGATTCCTTCAGAGCCTTCACATCCTGAGGATCGAAGTCGCCCCATGCCTGGATACGCTCGATCTCAGTCTTGGTACTGCTGATATCCTGTGCCAGGCTTTCTTTCTTGGCAAATGCATCCTTAACTTCGGTATACATCTTCTGAAATGCTTCATCGGAAAGAACCGCTTGGTCTACATTTCCTGCCTCAGGAGACTTCTTATCCGGTGCATACTCCATGAGACGAGAAGCGATCTTAGACAGTTCGCTGAATCTCTGAGTTGCCTGGCTAGAAGCGTTTGCTCTCTCTGCCAGATGAACCAGACCTAGGTCTCTAAGGTTCAGAAGCATATCATCCTTGTGGGAAACAGTTGTCACGATGTGGACCATTTTCATTTTCTCTATCATCGTCCTGCCTCCACTAGTTTCTTCTTCGAAATCTTACCCCGGACAACCGCCGCTGTCTGCTGATCGCCTAAGTAGACGCCGATTACTCGGATATTCTCCTTAGCCTCAGGGATCTTCACCTTCTCAAACAGGTTGACACGTTGTGAAGTGGTCTTGAGTTCCTTTTCCAGGAGCTCAACCTGCTGATGAAGTGTTGATACCAATGCATCCAAACGGGCAATCTCACGGAGCTTTACGATTGCAGTGTCCACCCAGAGAGGATAGTCCTCTACGTTATAAGAGATGTCCTTGAATGTCAGCTCCTCAAAGGTTGGGAGCTTCACACCAGCCACATTTTCTCTCTTTACAATGACGGAATCCGGTTGAACCAGATCATCTAAGCGCTTGTCCTCAGGAAAAATCTGATTCTCAGCGAAGACTGCGATCCAGTCATTCAGATTACCAACCATTGCTTCACGCTCGGTCTCTTTCTTCTCCAGTTCTGCATTAACCTGCATGATAACACTCTGTAACTGCTGTTTCTTCAGCTGAAGTGTTGGCAGGTAACGCTGATACTGTTTTAGGTGATCCTTCTGCACTTTTTGTTCATTTTTCGTGAGTTTGATCGCCATAGATTACTCCTTCATGTTAATCCAACTTTTTCGGCCATCTTTCCTTAATCAGGCTAGACTTCAGTCCGGTTTCATTCGGCTCGAAGCACTCTGCAAGGATTTCCCAGCCCAGATCCAGTGCATCTTCCAGAGGAATATTTACAGATAGATCCATTAGCTTGGTCTCGAAAAGTTCACCATATTTCAGGAGCTTCTCATCCCACTCACTCATGGAGAAGCCCATTGACTTCTTCTCAAGAGATTCGCGGTACTGTGCGTATAACTTAATCAGACCATCCATCAGTGCACGGTGGTCCTCACGGGTCTTACCATTAACGTTCTGCTTCAGACGAGACAAGGAACCGAATGGCTCGATATGTCCGTTCTTCAGATAGAACTGACCCTCAGTGATGTATCCAGTGTTATCTGGAACAGGGTGTGTGACATCATCACCAGGCATTGTTGTAACGCCCAGGATTGTGATGGAACCAGCGCCCTCGATATCCACGGCCTTCTCATAACGAGAAGCAAGCATGGAGTACAGATCTCCAGGATATCCTCGGTTGGAAGGTACCTGCTCCATGGTGATTGCCAATTCCTTCTGTGCATCACAGTAGCTGGTCATATCGGTAAGGAGTACCAGTACCTTCTTTCCTTCCAGAGCGAACTGCTCAGCAACAGCAAGTGACATATCAGGAACCAGTGTAGACTCAACCGTTGGGTCTGCAGCGGTATGAATGAACATTACGGTATGGCTCATAGCGCCACCCTTTTCCAGAGTGTCACGGAAAGCCAGGTAATCATCATACTTCAGTCCCATACCACCAAGAACGATGACATCAACCTCTGCCTGAAGAGCGATACGAGCAAGAAGTTCATTGTATGGCTCACCAGAGATAGAGAAGATTGGGAGCTTCTGGCTCTCAACCAGTGTATTAAATACATCAATCATTGGAATACCGGTACGAATCATATTCTTAGGAACAATACGCTTCGCAGGGTTGAAGGAAGGACCGCCGATATCGATCATGTTCTCCTTCAGAGCTGGCCCGTTATCTCTTGGAACACCAGCACCATTGAAGATACGGCCCAGGAGATGATCAGAGAAGGATACCTGCATAGGTCTGCCCAGGAACTTAACGGGATCAGTTGTGCTGACACCCTGTGCACCTGCGAAAACCTGGAGAGATACACGATCTCCATCCAGCTTAATTACATTTGCATAACTATCGCCTACCAGAGCCAGATCACCATTACGGACGCCCTCAGCTCTGACGGTAACTACGTTACCGACGATGGATTCAATTTTTGTATATACTTTCTGCATCGAAGACCTCCTACACTAACGCCTTGGCTTTATAGAAATCAGTGATCTTATTCTTCTGTGCTTCAAACTCAGGTGTCTCAAAGAGGTAACCATGCCAATCTAAGAATTCCTGCCGGAGCTGGTTGAAGAATCCACGGATCTCATTCTTGTCTTCCAGATCATAGCCCTGCATCAGTGCCCCATACAGTACGTCGAACTCGATACGCTGTCTCTCAGGAGGGTCTGCAGCATCGACTTCATCGAAGGAGTTCTGCTGAAGGTAAACCGCGTCTAAGAGTTCACCCTTTTCATATGTGATGTAATCCTCAGCAGTTGTTCCTTCCTCACCGATAACCTTCATCATCTGGCTAACTTCGATACTTCTATGGAGGATTCCACGAGCCTTTTCAACACGGTCCATGTCAATGATACCAGTGTACTTAGACCAGGATTCCATAGGATCGATTGCTGGATACTTACGTGCATCAGAACGCTCACGAGAGAGTCCGTGGAATGCACCTACTACCTTCAGAGTTGCCTGGGTTACAGGCTCTTCGAAGTTACCGCCGGCTGGTGATACAGTACCACCGATGGTTACAGAACCGATAGAACCATCCTTCAGGCGAACCTTACCAGCTCTCTCGTAGAAGGATGCAATTGTAGACTCAAGGTAAGCTGGGAATGCTTCCTCACCTGGGATCTCCTCCAGACGTCCAGACATCTCACGCATGGCCTGAGCCCAACGAGATGTAGAATCAGCCAGAAGCAGGACATTCAGTCCCATCTGTCTGTAGTACTCTGCGATGGTTACTGCTGTGTAGCAGGAAGCCTCACGGGCAGCTACTGGCATGGAAGATGTGTTACAAATGATGATCGTTCTCTCCATGAGGGAACGACCAGTACGTGGATCGTCTAACTCAGGGAACTCAGTCAGAACCTCTACTACCTCACCGGCACGCTCTCCACAAGCTGCGATGATAACTATGTCAGCCTCACCATTCTTCGCCTCCATATGCTGGAGAACTGTCTTACCAGCACCGAAAGGTCCAGGTACACAGAAGGTACCACCCTTAGCAACTGGAAGGAAGGTATCGATAGAGCGAAGCTGCATGATCAGTGGTTCGTCTGGACGAAGTCTCTCTTCGTAGCACTTGATTGGCTGCTTGATTGGCTGTGAGAATACCATGGAGAGCTCCTTCTCCTCGCCATTCTCATTTGTGATGACACAGATGGTCTCACGTACATTGTAAGTGCCCTTATCCTTTAAGGACTTAATGGTCCAAGTTCCCTTCAGGGTGAAGGGAGCCATGATGTGGTGAGTGAAGATACCCTCTGGTACAGTACCAAATGTATCACCAGCGCTAATGCTGTCTCCCACCTGTGCGGTTGGTGTAAATTCCCAATCCTGATTAGGGATAGCGTCTAAGTAGACACCTCTCTGAAGGAAGAATCCGCACTGCTCTGCTAACTCTGGCAGAGGATTCTGCAGTCCATCATAGATCTGCTGCAGAAGTCCTGGGCCTAGGTCAACGCTCATCAGTTCACCGGTGAACTCTACTGGATCGCCGACCTTGATGCCGTTTGACATCTCATAAATCTGCATACTGGCAATTCCGTCAGTAATACGGATAACCTCACCCTTCAGTCTCTGCTCATCAACGACGATGTAGCCCACCTCGTTCTTACGAACAGAACCTTCGAAGCTTACGTTAACCATGTTACCGTTAACACCAGTTACATGTCCTGTTACTATTTCCATATAAGTCTCCTGTTTGCTTCACTGTTTGTTACGATTCCTTACAAACTGTAAACTCGCTGCTGTACCAAATCCATTAAGCGCCTGAACTCAGCCTCGCCCTTATCCCGGTGGAAGCATGCCTGGCGCTCTAGTAGCTTTAACTTAATCGCATATCCGAATAAGACATAGTCATCGAACATATGAAGTCCTACGATGGAGTCAAGGAGCTGGAACTGATACTCCAGCATGATTTTCTCCCCTTCGAGAGGATTCTTGGCTGCGATTGCATTACTAACTACCTGTGTGGTGGTGAATTCCTTAACCTGAGGTGTCGGATAGCTCTTGCCCAGTCTCTGACTACGCTGATAGTTAAGCTCCTGTGTAAGTGCCCCATAGGACTTCGACCATTCCTTGACAACCGGTCCCTCTTCATTAGAGAGATCTAAGTCCTTCAATGCCTGGTAAGTCTTAGCACTTACGGCATTCTCACACATGTCGAGAAACTGCTGATATGTAATCGGCATCTCCCCATCACTCTTTAGATCTGGCAGGCTCGCAATCAAATAATAATACGAAGCCATTTCGATACCTCCTGTTAGATGTCCAGATCTCTGAAGTATGGCATGATGATCTCAGCGATTGCTTCATCAGAGCAATCGAAGTAACCAGAGCCGTCCTTCGCTGCCAGTCGGAATCCAGCCTTAACGCCCTTGGTAGGCTTGATCTCTAAGCCCTTCTTTAATTCCTCAGCCAGCTCAGCCTTCAGAGCATCATTCACTTCACTAACTTCAACCTTGTAGGAAGCGATATCCTCATCAGCAAGGGCTGCTCGGATTAACTTACCAAGTGCTGCACCAGACAATTCCTTCTGAATATCATTCTTCAGGATTCTCTCGAATTCCTTCTGAATCTCCGTCTTAAATGCAAGCACAGCATCACGCTTTGCCTGTTCCGCGCTGACGGAAGCGCTTTCTTTCATGATTCCGATTTCCTTTTCAGCCGCAGCCTTTTCATTCTGTGCCTGTACTTTGGCATCGGAAATAATTGCCTCCGCTTTCTTTCTTGCTTCTGCAAGAATAGACTCAGCTTCAGCTTTAGCTGCATCCACGCCTTCTTTTCGTATGGATGTAACTAAGTCATTAATCTGTAGTTCCATAGGCCCTCCATTAGCTAAAAAACGCCGATATAATGGACATATAATACATCTTGTATACTAATTCACATTACATCGGCAAACACAACAATAAACTACACTTGTAAATAATTATAGTGAACCTAATTATTCAAGTAAAGAATTTTAAGAGCTTACATGCATTAAAGATTTATAATAAATTCTCCTAATGATTGTTCCCTGGATGGATCTTTCAAATTCTCTACTGTATCATTCACGTCCTGTCCCATAGACTTATCGATTGCCTCTCTTCATAGAGACAATACGGAATAGTGCGAGTAAGGTCATGCTAATCAGCACACCACCCAGGATATCTGTGAACCAGTGCACACCACAAATCAGTCTACCGATGACAGTAATGAGAATCACCAGGAGACATACAATCTGCAGAATCTGACGAATCTTCGCATCCTTCACATAGTGAGGAATCAGCATCACGGCACTACCCATGACAACGCATACCAGCATGGTATGTGAGGATGGGAAAGATGCCTCTGCAGCTAGTTTTCCATCCATAATAATTGGGCGATAATTGATGATAACCTTCTCGAAGAAGGCATATAAAACGATAAGCACTGCGTAGAGTCCTCCCAGGCACAGAAGGCATCGGTCTACCTTTAAAAAGCTCTTCCTCTTAATGAGCTGATGCAGTCCAAGGAATGCAAAGCCACCTGCTACAAGAATAAGAAAGATTCCAAGTACCTGCGTCAGCTTGTACCAGAACATATTGACACCAGTCAGGGCGTGAAATCCGCCATTTAAGGTATAGAGTCCCATGGTCTTACCTGTAGCCTCAACTGTAGCAGTGTCTACCGTCTTCACCAGGACAATTAATAATAGAAATAACACTCCGCTGACGCCTGCAATCCAACGTGATGTCTGTAGGGTGGATTGTCTGCGGGCAGAGCTCATGGACTTTTTGCTATTGTCTGTATTCATATAAGGATTCCTCCATTGATTCTAGTGTGTATTCTTATGACTCCTTTACTATGGCACAACGGGTCGAAGATGGCAACGCACTTCATCAGTTTTAATGCGGTCAAAAAAAATAGAACGATTCTAGTTTCTATATCAGAAACTAAATCGTTCTATTTCGGTTTCCTGACCTTGGGATTTTCCCCAAGTCTGATTCCTTTCATCTACCCCCTAGGAGGGGTATTAACAATGCCTGTATTTCTTATAGTTATTCCAGAAATGTATATCAGTCCTTGGCCTGGGATGCGAAGTATGGAAGGGCGATAAAGAAGATACCACCGATCATATTACCAAGAGTAACTGTGGCGAGGTTATAGAAGTATCCACCTACAGATACAGCCTGTCCCATGGGATTCAGAAGAGCTAGGGTCAGCTGGGTCATATTAGCAACACTATGCTCAAAACCACAAGTAACGAATGCAAAAAGGCACCAGAAAATCATGATTAAAGTGCCTACCTCAGACTTACACTTGAATCCACACCATACAGCCAGGCAGACAAGCATATTACACAGGATGCCACGGATTAGAAGTGGAAGGAACGGAACCGCCATCTTACCAGCAGCTGCTGTCGCTAAGAATGTTGCGGTCACTTCATTATTCAGTCCAGAATACTGGAATAAAAGTGCCATCACTACAGATCCAGCCCAGTTACCAAGCCAGCAAACAATCCAGAGCTTGATAGCATCTAGGATGGTAGTTTTCTTCTTAGAAATGCCTGCTACCATAACCAGATTATTACCTGTGAATAGTTCTGCTCCTGCGATGATTACCAGAGATAATGCAATACCAAATGCTGCACCCATAACAATCTTGGTTTGTGGTGCACCATTTAGCATGCCACCGATTACATTGATCAGTACATTACCGAATCCAATATAGGCACCGCCTGCCATAGCCATAAGAAAATAGCCCACTGGATTCTTCTTCAGAAATCCAACTTTCGTTCCTGCTGCATTACTAACTGCTTCAAATGTGTCCTTGTACATTTTGCATTCCTCCTTGTGGAAACATACAATCTACGTGAACATTTTAACAAGCTTACATTAAAAAGCTGTCGTATATGAAACACTTTCAATTGAATTTCAAATACGACAGTTTGTATTCATTTTCAGCAGTCGATTGCAAGCTCTATTGGATGAATCCCTGCTATTGTTAGTTCTTAGCAATCTCCAAGATGGTATTCAGAATATCATTGGTAGTGGTCATATCGCTGGCGCACTCACGGGACAGTTCCAGTGAGGACTCAGAGGATGCTGCTACTTCTTCTGATGTAGCGGATAGATCTGTAATAGCCTGCATAACCTTATTGGTAGCCTTCACACAGTCATCCACACGAAGAGAGATATCTGAGACACTCTTCGACAATGAATCAAAGGAATCACTGATTTCAGAAAACTTTGCTCCTGTTTCCTGGATCATCTCTCCCTGTCTGTTGGAGGATTCTACGGATAAGAGCATGTTATCTGAAGCACGGTTTACATTTTCGATTAAGACATCAATCGTGCTAGAGATCTGCTCAGCAGACTCCTTGGTATTCTCTGAGAGATTACGAATCTCGTCTGCAACCACTGCGAAGCCCTTACCTGCCTCGCCTGCTCTAGCAGCCTCGATGGAAGCATTCAGTGCTAAGAGATTGGTCTGAGAGGAGATACCTAAGATGGTCTCTACGATATTCTTAACGGTCTCTGCAGACTTGGCCAGCTCAGCGGTCATCTCTGCTGTCTGAGAGTTAATAGCGGCACTCTTCTCCGCCTGTGCCTCAAGATTCTGGATGATCTGGCTACCTGCATCCACATTGGTGCGGGCAAGGGAGGACAGCTTATTCATATCCTGGGACTCAGACTGGATATGCTCAAGGGACCCCATGATATTACTATTCATCTCTGTCTGGGTCTGAATAGCCTCGGCGGTCTGAGTGACAGAACCAGAGATCTGCTCGATGGCTTCCGCGGAGGAATTCACCTTAGAGGACAAGTGATCCATAGCACTATGTGCATCTACTAGCTTATTAGAGATCTGCTCAGAGGTTAGACGAATCTTCTCAGAGCTCTCCTCCTGAGCAATTGCTTTCTCACGAATCATCTCTATACTCTCTTGATTCTGCTTATCATTTATCTTTACAACCACACAGCTCATAATGGCAAAGAAAATAACAAAGGCCATATTGGTTGGCACCATGAAGGTGACCTCATTAAATGGCTCCACGATACTTACTGGTGATGCGTAGTAGAGAATAACGTAAGCGATATTCTCAATAACAGCCACAAAGGACGAAAGGAAGCAGATCTTAAAGTCATTATAGATAAAGACAGCTACACCGATGAGAGTACCCATAGCCCACATATATGGGATATGAACTGAACCCACCAGCATAATCATGTAAGCTGCTGCTAGACTTAGAAGCTGTGGATAATGCCCCTTCTCGCTCTTACCAGCCTTCAGGTAGCCGATGACACTGACCAGGACACAGCCCACTTCAACCACTAGCATGATTGGAGTCAATACAGCCTCATTAGGTCTACCAGCAGCATAAAGGACAGTTGATGCAATAATAAATGCATGAATTACTAACCCTAGAATCATACAGACCTTATTGTTCTGTAATAAGTGTTTTTCTTTTAACTCCATAAAAGTTACCTCCTAAGATCTATAGCCCTATTTCACAAGCTTTTTTTAATCCTCCTTTAAAACCCAGGCGAATGCCTTCCCTGTTCTGATATCAGGATCCTTAAAATGATTGCCTTGATTCCATTCTAAAATACATGGGATTCCTGTGGAAGTAATAATTGTCTCCGCCTCACGAATACAATCTCCAACAGTAGCCATCATCTGATTTCTCGTCCGCTCTTCCCGGTCCCCCAGGCTTAAGTAGACGCGGTTTGAATTGAGCGAGTTAGATTTCATGTAGTCTACAAAACCTGGAAACCAAATAGATGGAGATGCCGCAGCAATTCCCGAAAAAATCTCCGTCTGATAGCCAGCCCATAGGGCAAAGAGACCTGCCAGGGAATAGCCACCCATAAAGTACTGTCTGTCTGAAGTCATACCATTCGGTTCGATTTCCTGGATTACATCCAAAACTCCCTGTAGCGTCTCAGATGCTCCTCCGTCAAAGACTTCATTGCCAAATGCTGCTGGCGCCTGCCATGGAGACAGGTCATGATTCCAGTCCTCTACCTTCAGAGCCAGAAGGTAGAAGTCATCCCCGACTTCCTGCCTAATATAGTTGACTTCATCCTCAATAACTGACAGGTCATGGTCATCCACCATCTGGATGAGCACCCGATTGGAGTCCGGATTACCGTATGTATAGCGGGTCATATTATACCTTTCCTATCCCTACATCGCCTGGCGAATTGCATCGATCAAAGTGATATCTGCTGGCAGCCAGTCAACCGTATCAAGTTCCGCCTTCGTTAACCACTTCGCATCCTCTGCTTCCTTTAAAACCAAGTCGCCCTTCACAACCTGGCACCAGAAACAGTCCATGGATAGGTGGAAGTTCGGGTAATCATACTCGACGGTATGAATCAGATCTCCCACAGAGATTTCTGTATCTAATTCCTCCATGATCTCTCGGTGGAGTGCCTCCTCAGGAGTCTCACCCTCTTCAATCTTACCTCCTGGGAATTCCCAACCTCCCTTAAATTCACCATATCCACGTGCTGTTGCGAAGACTATATCCTCTCCAGCTTCATTTACGGACTTCATAACTGCTGCTACAACTCTGATTGTTTTCATTTACATATCTCCAACTTGGTTTACATTTATCCACGAATCAGATACTCATAGATATCCTCTCGGACCGGAGTATCTAGCATCCATTCAATCTCTACTGCCGACTTCTTGGTGTTCTGCAGGATGAACTCCTTACTCATACCTGTGGCCTGCATGCGACCTAAATAATAGAATTCCTTTGAAATTTTATCATCCTTATTCTTGCGTACAAAGAGCTGGACATCGATATTACGCTCCCTGGCATGTAAGAAATTCTGCACATCTTCAGACTCCACAGACCGGCCGCTCTTAGAAATGTGAATCAGCTTATTGGGGCTCAAAAAATGATCCTCATATCGCTGGGTGTCCACCACATCATCCCCTTTATCATAGTTGATAAATACTGGAAGTGTCCGGGTTTTCTTATCAAATTTATAACCGCCAATATTCAAAGGAACTTCATTGTGCTCCCAATTTAGCAAACGGCAGGCGTCCTCATAGGTATACTTCTGGTAAAGGACAAAATCCGTGTCTTGGTAATACTTGGAATAGTCTCTCTGATTTCTGGATATTCCGAACTCTATTAGTTCCATAAGCATCCGTTTGAATTCAGGATTCAAAAGCATCTCTTTAAAGGCAAGACTTGTTCTGTATTCCCGCTGCTTTCCTAATAGTTTCGCTGCATATCTTGCCATTCTCTGACGAGAGTCTCTTGGTATCGATTCATTTAGCTGGGTCTTTGGCTCCTGACCTAGGAGATAGTCCTCTGCCTGGAGAAATACGCAGTCAGCGTAGGTCTTCTTACCAGCCCCTGAAGGGAATTCATTGGTTAGGATGTTGATTATATTCTGCATCTTATCTGGTGTCGGAAGACTACCATGGATCTCCTCCATAGCCTCTGCAAACCATCCAATCACATTTCGCTCGTGCAGGATACATTCCCTTAATAGGATAAGCTCCTCAACTCTCTTACCACTGGCTAGCTTCGTTGAGACAAATTGTATCATCCGTTCTTCCTTCTCATTCAAATGGATGGGATATGCCTTCTCATATTTGGACAGGAATTTATAGTAGGAGCCAAGGCTTTTATTATCGAATATTCGTAAGACATCCATCTCACCATATCGATCAAAATCCTTTAATTCAGGGATTCTTCCCAGTTTATTCTTTAGGTTGTTATAGCTCTCTTTGATTAACTTGATATCGCTAAAATTAGCATTATCAATGGAAGCATAGATCTTCTTACGACTGATCTCATCAAAATGAATCGTTGAAGCCCCTGGAATAATGCGATTACCCTCGGTCATATAGCGTCTGACATTATCCTTGTTATAGGTCCGGTCTCCTGACAGCGCCACCGGAATCATGAAGTTATTCTTGTAGTTACCAATGAAGTCTAGAATCACCACATATTCCTTGCCATATGCCTTTCTCAGGCCTCGACCCAGCTGCTGAATGAAGACGATCGGAGACTCTGTGGGACGAAGCATGATTACCTGGTTTACTTCTACGATATCAACACCCTCATTCAGGATATCTACGGAGAAAATGTAGTCCAAGGGCTGCATTTCAGTACTACTGTCTTCTTCCTCCATCGCAAGTCGCTCAAACGCACGGGCTCTCGTCTGTTCGGAGTCACTGCCACTAAGTGCAAGGGTACGATAGCCTCTCTCATTGAACTTTCTGGATAATTCCTGGCATTCCTTATTACGACTACAGAAAATTAAGCCCTTCACACGACTACCGCTATAGCCGAAGTATTCCGCCTGGGAGATGACATGATTTACTCTCTCGTCACTGGTAAGTTGGGAAAAGGTTACTTCACTAGAATCATTATTTCTCACTTCATAGGCAGGTTCGCTTCCAGTTCCCTGGGTACACCTATCTTCCCTTTTATCCTCGTCCAGGGTGATATCGTTAATCCCAAAGTAGTGGAATGGACAGAGCAAATTATCTTCCATTGCACGCTGGAGGCGAATCTCAAGGGCAATCTGATAATGAAAGAGTTGGTATACATTTCTCCCATCCTGATTATCATCCCGCTTGTCAGGAGTTGCTGTCATACCCAGGAATAGCTTGGGCTGAAAATAATCCATCACCTTCTGATAGGTGTTTGCTGGACTATGATGAGCCTCGTCTAGGATGATGCAATCGAAGGCATCGGGAGCAAACTGGAATAGGTGCTGGTCCCGATTCAGTGTCTCAACCATGGCGAAGATATAATCAGCGTCATACTCATGCTTACCTGCACCAACCATTCCCATGGTTATGGATTCATCAAATACCTTTTGGTAAGAGTCCATCGCCTGGCAAGCCAATTGTGCGCGATGAACGAGAAAAAGCACTCTTTTAAAGCCCAATTCTCTCATAGCGAAGGCAGATGCGTAGGTCTTACCAGTTCCTGTAGCAGAGATCAGTAAGGCTCTCTCCTCGCCCTGTTCAATAGTCTTTCGCAGATTTACGATAAATTCCTCCTGCATGGAATTTGGTTTTAAGGTGAACTTCTCAAAGGATGGGAAGGCCTCTTTTCTTGCAATCTCTCTCTGATGCTGGATAATCTCATACCGCTGCTTATAAATCTCGTAGAAGGAATCAAAGTCCATGGTGTATGGAGAATCCCAGAGATTCTTATATTCCTCAAGGATTTCATCTGCGACTTCACCCTGCTCGGTAGAAATAATACGCAAATTCCACTCGATATTACGTGTCAGGGCATTCTTGGTCATATTGGAACTACCAAGGATAATGCGATAGACTTCATCCTTTCTGAAGATATATCCCTTGGTGTGGAATCCATTATCAGAAGACTCCACATCGTACATACGAAGAGTGATATTCTTGAGACTATTCAACTTTTCGAGGGCTTTGGGCTCACTAAAATTGAGATAATTTGTTGTAAGAATCTCTCCTGGAATCTGTCTCTTCTCAAGTTCCTGCAGGGTCTGAAGTAGTGGTGTGATTCCACCCATGGTGATAAAGGCAACACTAATCTGAAAGGACTCACAGCGCAATAGTTCATCCTCGATGGAGGAAATCACCTTCTTCCCCTCTGTTGGGTTATTGGAGACAAAGCCTGGCTTATACTCTAGATTCGCTGCCAGATTTCCATTGATATATGCAGTTTCTAGTCCAGACTGAATGTCTCTGATCCGTTCTATATTCATGGTGTCTTCCTTTAGGAAAATGCAAGTTATACTACGATAAATGGTTTATGTTTGCTTGTCGTAGGTTGTTGTATGGTTGTGGGCCTGGTCTACATTTCTGGAGGCCATATGTGGGACCTGGTCTACATCTCTGGAGGCCATATATGGGGCCTGGTCTACATTTCTGGAGGCCATACTATCAAATGTCTATTACAATGCCCACCATTCATTATAGGGATCATGGGCGGAAAAAACCAGGCTGATTGGGTGGATTCCTAGACTCCTAGACTTCCTGCAGATTTTGTTAGAAAGTCGATGCTTCTCTTTTGGTTTGTTTCACCTTTTTGCCCCTGCCGGACTACTTTGGGTGAAACATACCCTACTGTATCAGCAAGTAAATGCAGGCCGACACAGTTTGTTTCGCCTTATTTGCTTTGTAAGCCGAATTTGGATGATACCTACCTGATTCCCGGTCACGGTGTTTCACCCATTTCCCCTGGCGCGTCCGTAAAAGGCGAACTCTTGCCATACTTCGCCGCGAGAACTTGCTTTTCTTTTGGTTTGTTTCACCTTTTTCCCCCTGCCGGCCTACTTTGGGCGAAACATACCCTACTGTATCAGCAAGTAAATGCAGGCCGGCACAGTTTGTTTCGCCTTGCGGGGGTGATCTCCTGTTTCCTAGACTCCCTGCAGGTTTTGTTAGAAAGTCGATGCTTCTCTTGCTTTTTGGAGTTCGCCTTGCGGGGGTGATTTCCTGTTTCCTAGACTTCCTGCAAGTTTTGTTAGAAAGTCGATACTTCTCTGGTTAAATTTACTCTTGGTAGGCTTGAATATCTCGAAATCCATAGATTCTCTTCATCAAATCAAGAAAAAGTCTATGATTTCACTTCAGTCCAGCGCTAGATCGTCCATAAATCACAGGTTCCCATAGACTTTCTCGCATATTATGCAGAAAGTCTATGATTTACCAGGAACTCCTTCATTACTCCCAGTAAGTCCTCACTTGCAGTTCTACATAGTTACTACCAACTGCACCCTGTGTAGTACCTGTGCCAGTGCTTACCTGGT
>ONIO01000012.1 GCA_900317915.1 uncultured Lachnospiraceae bacterium
TTAAGGTTTGTTATGTTTTACCATAACGCGTTCTTTAAAAAATTCTCATTAGAATCTTTCAAGGTTGTTTCATTGTTCAGTTATCAAGGTTCTTTTGTTCAGCGCTCTCTCGCGCCGACTTCATTGATGATACTCTCTTTTCCTGTATCTGTCAAGAAGTTTTTTATTTTATTTTTTCAAATGTTTCGAAAATCAATTCGCTCACTTGATTTGTGCTGAAGCTGTTTCATCAGCGCATGAGGTATGTTACCAAACGCAGGCCATACTGTCAACACTTTTCATTAAAATAACTTAAAAAATATATTATATCCATTTATAGATTGTAATATTTGGCTTTCCTGCACCATTTTATGGGCTGCTGCACCAGTCTCTGTTCCAACGAAACAGGATATTACAAACAGTATCAGAAATACTAATAATATTCCTTCAATGCCTCCAAGTATTCCTCCTAGGGCCCTACTTAGACCATGTAGAACTGGAATATTACCGATGAATCTAATTATCGTCTGAACAATTAATATGATGAGATAAGCAATTAGTATTGTTAGTATAATCGCTATTCCTTTAATAAAGTAGGCGGTTATCGTCGATACTAAGGTTGCTCGGACCGTATTTGCTATGCTGTCTGTCGCCTGATTTGCTTGTGCATCAATGGCATTCACATTACGAATCAAGGACTCTTTCATATTATCTGGTAGGGATAGTCCTAGAGAGTTTATCATTTCTTCTACAGATTGCTTCTCACTCTGCTCATTGGATACATTATTTGTACTGTTTGTAGTTGTATTAACGCTTGTGTCAGTGCCTAGGGATTTCTCTTTCTTTTGAACATACCGATCTACTTGTGTTTCGATGGTGGTATACACTTTCTTATTATCCGTTAGGCCTTTTTCTATTCTTGGACTAATCTGAGGGACGAATAGGAGCACGAATATCCATGATGCTAATCCAACTAGCATCATCAATACGCCTTTTCTTATTCCTCTAATAATACATGCTGCGCAAATCGCTAATAATACAATCGTTAGAATATTCAATAAATCAACCCCTTATTTCCATATTGTGAGTTTCTTCTATTATATATATACGTTTTTATTTTTTATTAAACTACATCCATAGAAATAATAGTTCACTTCTATTTCTATTCAAAATAGTCACAATTCTTTTTTCTGGGATAAAATTGACAAAGTATCATTGTAGCTTTACCAATCAAGTGTTTTACATTTCAATTATGGATAAAATCAATGTAGCTTTATCTCGTCTATCTTTTCAGAATAGATTACATAGAATCTATGATTTTTGGTGATTGGTAAAAAGTCCGAAAAGCTTTGCTTCAGATTTGCGCTAAATCTTGTAGTTCCAAATATTGTAACTAGTGTTACATTGGTTCCGTTCTCTAACAGCAGCTCATTTGTAGGGAGCAATTCTGCTTTTGAGTACTCACTAGTTAGTGTCTTACTGTATCTATGAAAACCTCTTTGACTATATACTTCCGCTGTCTCTTTGAGTTTGCCGTCTTCTTGTTTCTTACTGCATATGTAGCCCACATATCCTTCATTATGAAATACTGACTTCATTTCGATTTCAGGCTTAATGGTTTTTAGTACATCAGGCTTTTCAGCTGAAGAATACAGCATTATTTTATCTGTACCAATCGCTACAGCCCGTCCTGAATCAAAGTAATCAATATCTGGGATTAAGGTCCCCGGATATTCATAGCTTGCCACCATATTGTCAATCTTATCCTTACCTGCTTTACCGAAGCTATAAAAATTGATGGTGGTACCAATCCCTTTTTTGGTCAGACCTGCCAGAGATACCATCAGACGATCTCCATTGGGAGATAGGGCAATTGCTAGAGGAAATCCCCCCTTATTCATATGAATCTCTCCTGATGCGATAACTTTTGCACGACTATTATACAGGGAAATGTGTGCAACCGTTCCATCCTGCATCAGAGCAGCTACGGAGCCATCTTTTGATACCTTGGCAGATGTAATTGGATAACTGCTGGTAATGTCTGTAACATTGCCAGTCTCATTCATCACTTCTACTTCGGTTCCATTTTTATCGTAGATGATCAGGTATTCTCCGCACGTATCCACAGCTGGAGCAGTCATCTCATAAGTAGCATTCCAAATAGTATGCCCTTGATTATCTGTATAAATCGCTCCATCTCGTCCATAACGCACAATATTATCCCCCAATACAACATAGGAGGAGTTAGATGCGTCTTTTTGTGTCCGTGACGACACCACATCATAACCAGAAAAATGTCTTAGAGCTGATACAAGCCACAAACCCACGATCGCAATTAGAATAATCAGTCCTAGAAATATTATTTTCTTCCAAGGGATTGTATGTTGCATTTCCGATAATTTCATTCTCTTACTTTCTAATTGCTTCTATCTTGACTACCAAGCCAGACTACTGTGTGGTTTACATTTAAAATACAAATACTGCCACTCCATATGCAGGAAGCTTATATCCTATGGAGTACTCTTTACCATCGCATTCCTGATGCTCTGGAGTGTATGTTACCTGTCTCTTCTTCTCGGTTCCCCGGAACTTGCTTGATTCACTGTTCAAAATCAATTTCAGCTTATTTGTTGTCGGAACTCCAACACGATAATCGTCGTAGGCCACTGGGGTAAAGTTACATACAAACAGCAGGCTATTCTTCCTATCTCTGGATTTCCGCACAAATGAGAAGATGCTGCGATAGGAATCATTCGCGTTAATCCACTCAAATCCATCCCATGTTGAATCAAGTTCATACATGGCAGGATACTTCTTATAGATATGGAGTAACTCCTTCACGAAGTCCTGAATCGCCTTATTCTCACGATTCT
The DNA here is from genome assembly GCA_900317915.1 of uncultured Lachnospiraceae bacterium. GTDB lineage: Bacteria > Bacillota > Clostridia > Lachnospirales > Lachnospiraceae > Lachnocurva. The sequence goes on from ONIO01000012.1 coordinate 2,853, forward strand.
CCAGTAGGTACCAGTCTAGTTCCTTTTTTTCATCCCATTCATGATATTGGGCAAAATCCTGTCCCATGAAAAGTAGTTTCTTTCCAGGGTGGCCAAACATAAATGCATATCCCACCATAAGGTTTCGGAATTTATCTACTCCTATACCGGGCATCTTATTTATCATAGAGCACTTCAGATGAACCACTTCATCATGGGAGAGAACAAGAATGTATTTCTCTGACTCATTGTATGACATTGCAAAGGTCATCTTTTGATGATTATCTTTTCTGAAGTATGGATCTAACTTCATATAGTCCAGGAAATCGTGCATCCATCCCATGTTCCACTTGAAGGAGAAATTTAATCCGCCCTCTTTCACTGATCCTGTCACTTGTGGCCATGCTGTAGATTCTTCTGCGATGGTTACTACACCATGATTTCGACCTGTAATTAATGTATTTAAGTGCTTGAAGAATTCTACTGCCTCTAGGTTTTCATTACCACCGTACTGGTTTGGAGTCCACTGGCCTGCTTCCTTGCCATAATCTAGATAGAGCATGGATGCCACTGCATCTACTCGCAATCCATCAATATGATAGTTTTCAACCCACATTAATGCAGAACCAAGCAAAAAGTTTTTAACTTCATTTTTTCCATAGTCAAATATCTTAGTCCCCCATTCAGGGTGCTCGCCCTTTTTAGGATCCGCGTATTCAAATAATGGCTGACCGTCGAACTCAGCCAGTCCGTAATCATCCTTTGGAAAATGCGCTGGAACCCAGTCTAAAATCACGCCAATACCATGCTGGTGTAAATAGTCAACCAAGTAAGAGAAATCCTCAGGCGTGCCATATCTGGATGTAGGAGAATAATAACCTGTCACCTGGTATCCCCATGATCCGTCAAATGGATACTCGGAAATTCCCATTAATTCAACGTGGGTATATCCCATGGTTGTAACATATTCGGTTAGGGATTCCGCCAATTCTCTGTAACTATAGAATCCATCATCTTCTCTTCCAGGATGCCGCTTCCAGGATCCTGGGTGAAGCTCATAGATGGACATAGGATACTCATAGCAAGGTTCCTTTTTTTCCCGTTTTTTAATCCATTTGGAATCATTCCATTTATAATTCTCTCGGTCTGCTATTCTCGATGCTGTTCCTGGGCGAAGTTCAGCCATGGCAGCAAATGGATCTGCTTTATATAGTTTTCTCCCGTCAGATGTACGAATTAGAAATTTATACATCTGTCCATCTCTTGCTTCTGGAACGAATAACTCAAATATACCAATCTCTTCTGGGTGAAGGCGCATCATGTAATGGGATTCTTCATTCCAGTTATTGAATTCTCCAATTAGGCTTACTGCTTCTGCATGAGGGGCCCAAACATCGAATACATACCCTTTTTCCCCTTCTCGTTCTATCTGATGCACCCCTAACTTACGATAAATATCATAGTGAGTCCCCTGACCAAATAGGTACATATCATAATCCGAAAAATACTGATTCATTATTATCCCCCCTTCGGAAATTAACGATTACAGAAAATCTTTTTCAATTAATACAGATAGTCCCTCTTCATTGGATCTTCTACGATGGAAAAAGCTCTTCTTAGAGGCTTTTTCAATTGCTTCGTCCATAATTTCCTTTACATCAGTGAGATAAGTAGGACGATCTAAACGCTGGATGCTATTGATTCGATCATACATCGCCAACACACCCATCTCGTCAATTACGTACCCATTATCTGCTGCATAGGTCTTACCAAAGTTAACTAGTTCCTCCACGGTAAATACCGGGATAGTAATTTTCTCCGTGAATTTCTTGGCAAATTGACCATTTAAGCTAAGTGCACGATCAATTCCCTTACGATTATCCTCAATAATTACAAGGGTTCTCTCCTGATCGTTATCCATAATCAGGGATAGCGAAACGGCTGTCTCTAGGCTTAATTCACCAGCCTTTTCAATTACAAGACATCCGCCACGAACTCGATCATAAAGAGCCTGAATGTCTTTATCATTTAGCTTATCGCCATCGATTCTACCCACATTGTTCTTAGGCTTATTAAATCTACCCTGGAGTACTCGAATCAGGCCCTTGGCCAGTGTTGTCTTGCCGCTTCCATTACCACCAATAATTGCAATATTACCAGTCGAAATTGGCTCACGAGATAACAATCTCTGACCCGCTCCTCTGATGGAATTACATATTGCATCTTCTAAGCCTTCAATTGGAGTGAAGTAAGTGAATAAATCCTGCTCCTCTTCAGTAAGTACTACTTTATCATTTAGCTCACTTTCATTTTTATCAGTTTCTTCTACTGAATCATCAACCTTGGTCTCTTCAATTTGCGTAGCTGCGCTTTGCAGTGCAGCTGAGATACTTTGTGTAAGGCCGAGTTCTGGTTCTTCTTCCTTGGTTTTTATTTCTCCTAGATCAATATTAATATCGCTATCTGGACCCTCTTCAGCCATACCGCCTACATTTTCAAGGGTTTCTTCATCTTCAGCAATCTGATTCTCGAACTCTTCTTCCTCTGTTTCAAGTTCTTCGATTTTTTCTGCTGCTTCTGGCTCCTGGTACTCTTCTTCGAATTCCTCTACCGGCTCAGCAGTTTCTTCTTCCTCATTCATCAATGCAACAATGGTATCTGCTAGAACCTGCTGATCGTCTGGTGTCTCGTCTACTTCTTCGTCTTCTGATTCAACGACTTCATCTAATTCTTCTGCTTCTGGTGCTCTTGGGATTTCAACCTCATCAAGATCCATCTTCAAGTCACTATCTCCAGTCAAGCGATCGATTTCTCTCTGGAGCATATCATTAACGCCCTCCATAATTCGGCTGGCATCTTGTAAATTCACGTCTTCGTCCTCGTTTTCAAACTCTGTATTCTCCGCCACTTCACTTTCTAGATGAGGTGGCAACCAATCATCCGCTAATTTTTCTTCCTCTTCATCTAGAAGTCCCTTTGGAACAGATCCAAGGATCTTACCGATTCCCTCTTCGTGTCCAGCCTCATTAGGAGAAATCACTGGTGTATGTAGACCTAGGCCAAAGCCCTCACCATCTTTCTTCGCTGCTTCACTTACATCGGTTTGTGGATTCTTGGATAAGTACTCTTCCTTCAGTAGTTCCTTGGGCTGTACTCCAGCGTCTAACTTAGGAATGACATTTTCCAAACGGTTCATAATGTGAGTTGCTTCTTTCAATGCTTTCGCTTTTTCTGTTTCTAGTTTTTCCTGCTCAGCATCATTTAAAGCAGCCTCTGCTGCCCGTCGAGTCTTTTCCCAGTTTTCTATTACATCTTGAATAGTCATCTGTCCATCGATTTGTACGTCTTCCGGCTGACCTTCCTCAGGGAGATTCATACTGATTTGTCCATCGTATTCTTCTGACAGATACTTTTGATAACTCTGCATCAAACTATCTTCAGCTGTCTCAGTCTCCTTTGCTTCTGGCTCTTCTTTTTCCTCAGGAACAGTTAAATATGGGATTTCTCCAGCTAATTCCTTGATGATTTCCATGTTTTCAGAAACAGCACCTGTTTCTGTAGCATTCATAATCTCATCGATATTCTTCTTAATCTCTGCTTGAAGATTCACTGTATCGAATCTCTCTGGTGGCAATTCTACAGTTGGAATTGTGTTTGGCTGAACTTGCTTTACTGCTGTATTTCCACTGTAAATATAGTTTTCATTTCTCTGGAGCGCACGATACTGTTCCTCCTGCTCTTTGCTAAGAGGTTGATACAGCATCTTCAATTCCAATGCCTTCTCTACGTATGGACCGTCTCCATAATAAAGTGCTAGTTCATCACATAAGTCCACACACTTTTCTACCTGTTGTGTCTTATGATATAAGCAAGCAAGTTCATATGCCCACTCTTCGATAAACTCTGTATTCTTTAGTTCCTCAAGAACCGCAATCAGGGTATACTCATCGGCACCGCGAGCCTGACTTAGACGATACTTAATGATATATTTTCGATATTCATTTGGTGCAATGGAGACATAGTCATCATAGTATGCCTTCGCTGACTCCAAATCTCCCATTTTTATGCACAACAAAGCAAGCTGGAATATTACAAGCCGTCCAATAGGAGATCTCTCATGTGCCATCTCAAGCAAATCTCTGGCATCATCAAATCGATCAGCTTCTTCATACACTTTAGATGCCTTTAGGAGAATATTTACATTATGAATTTTTCTCCAATTCATTCCATCTAATTCAAGCAGAGCTGCTTCTCTATCTTCTGTTTTTGCCAGTTCAGCGATTTCTTCGATTTTCTCGCGGTAATCTTTATCCAATGCTATACACCTCAAAAATCATCACTCGTTACTTTTGTCTGTTCTAAGGAATTAGTCTTCTTTGTCTTCTTCTTTATCTTCCTCTTTGTCAGTTTCTTCTTTTTTCTCTTCTGCTTCCGGAGTATGGAGTATTAACCCAGTATCTTCAACATGGTCTACATTTATATACGCCCTTGTATCTCTCGGCAATCCTCTCTGGACTGCGAGGTGACCAAAGAGACGCTTGCAGATATAGTAAATAAGGGCCATTGTTGGAACTCCGATTAGCATACCGAAGAATCCAAACAGTCCACCGCCGACCACAATTGAAAATAGTACCCAAAAGGATGATATCCCCGTAGAGTCACCCAGAATCTTCGGGCCGATAATATTACCGTCAATCTGCTGCAGGACAATAATAAATATCAGAAAGTAGATCCCCTTCATCGGGTTCATGAAAAAGATCATGGTTACTGTAGGAACTGCACCAATATATGGTCCAAATATTGGAATGACATTCGTAACGCCTACTATTACGGAAACCAATACAGGGTATGGCATCTGGAATATCAGCATACAGACATAACAGATTACTCCTATGATTGCGGAATCAATTATTTTTCCAACAATGAATCCGTAGAAAATATCCAGTGCCTTTCTCAAAACCTCCATGACTACTTTTGAAGTCTTGGGCTTAAATACACCAAATATTATTTGCTTGATTTGACACTTAAATTTCTCTTTGTCTGTAAGAATATAGATTGATGCAACAATCCCAATCAGGAATGCTACGATTCCTCTACCAACATTCATACCCACAGCCGTCAGGTCTGAAATCATCTGACTCTGCTTATTCCAGTTCAAATAGTTCTGGACGAAGTCTGTAAACTTCTGGAGAAAATTATGAATATTCTCGGGCTTTCTCGCCTCTTGCATCGTGTCATCGAAGCGGTAGCCTGATATCTGATTCGCCCAGTCAATAACTCCGACTAACTGCTTCTCCAAATGGTTATAAATGTAGGTCAGATTGCTAACCACCTGAGGGATTACAAATGACAGAAACAAAACAATTATTCCCAAGAGAATTATTATTGCAATAGAAGCTGCAAACAGTCGGATTCTGTGTCGCGTTTTCCGTTTGTTTTTTGCCTTGGGGAGCAGTCGATTCAGCAGATGTCTTTCAATCCATCTCATGGTTGGATCCATCACGAATGCCATTACTGCACCTACTAAAAATGGCGCAAGTACTCTAACAAATCCATCCCATCCGGCTTTTAATCCGTCATATCTTTTCACACAAAAGTAGAAAATAATAATCAGGGCACAGGTGAGAAATAGAACGCCACCCATAGCTAAATATCGCTGTATTTCGTCTCTATTCGATTTTTTATCCCACCGAATATCCGGTTTTCCAGAAGTTGCCACGAAATTATTTCTCCTCTTTATAGTAGTTGATCAAACAACCACGTAAGATAATTTTACGCTCGTCATCCGTTAATGGATCCATTGTGAGTGTAAATGGATGTAATTCGCCATTAGATACTACATATGCTGTGAATTCTTCCTTTTTATCGATTACCGCCTGACGGATTCCTGGAATGAACAGATAATCGCAATTCTTAAACGGAAGATCCCCCTTAGCAATACGGAATGGAAGCATTCCCCAGTTAATTAAGTTGCTGCGGTAACGCTTTGTCGCATACTCATTTGAAATATTCGCCCATCCGCCAAGCACCTTCTGACAGGATGCAGCTTGCTCTCTTGCAGATCCATCGCCAGGCTTTACTGCAAAAATTGTACTTCCAATGCCTAAGGATTCCTTGGCATTATCGAATGACTTTTCAATTGTGTCAAAAACAGTAGCCATTTCTGGTAATGCATCTACTGGATTAGTGCCTTCTACCAATGCCTTCTCAGCCTTCTGGACTTCCTTTGCTCGACCTACATACGCAGGATCTTTTCTGGATAATGTGAATTCTGCAAGTCCTAATGGGTTAGAACGGTAGGAAGATGTCTCGCCTGAAGGAATAAGCTCATCGGTGGTGGTAACTGGATCATGGATCTCGGATACAACCTTGAGAATCAAGTTCTCTGGCAGTCTTTCCATCTTCGGCCAGTCCTTAATATTTGGTCCAAACTGCAATTCTACGCTTGGATCTGCCTGGCCCTTACTATCAAATACGCGGCGCTCATAGATTCCCTTGTCGAAGAAATACTTTGGTTTTGTAAAATCGCAATCCACATCTGTTGCAGGTGTCAGGTAGCCCTGGTTTGCTGCTGTTGCTGCAATGGATCTAGCATCCATAAGTGCAACAGATGCAATCTGTCCACTCTGTACCTTAGATCCTTCTCTATTCGGGAAGTTACGTGTAGAGTGACGAATAGAGAATCCGTTATTGGCTGGTGTATCTCCCGCGCCGAAGCAAGGTCCACAGAAAGCAGTCTTAAATACCGCACCTGTTTCCATAATATCTGCAGCACATCCATTACGAAGCAATTCCATATATATCGGCATACTTGCAGGATACACGCTTAGTGTAAATGCATCTGCACCAATGCTCTTCCCTCTAAGGATATCAGCAGCATCTGTGATATTCTCATATCCGCCACCTGCACATCCTGCGATAATACCCTGATCGCAGTATAAGCGTCCGTTTCGAATCTTATCCTGAAGAGAATAATCAATCTTATTACCAAAGCTAACTCGAGCTCTCTTTTCAACATCATTCAGGATATCTCCAAGGTTAGCATTCACCTCTTCGATCGTGTATGTATTGCTTGGGTGGAATGGCATAGCAATCATTGGCTTAATCTCTGACAAGTCAATTTCAATACATCCATTATAATAAGCAATTGCTTCAGGATTCAGTTCCATATAATCCTGTGGCCGGTTGTGGATCTCATAGAAATCCTTTACCTTATCATCCGTTCTCCAGATAGAGGACAGACATGTGGTCTCTGTAGTCATTACATCGACACCAATTCGGAAATCTACGGACAGATTAGCCACACCAGGTCCTACGAACTCCATTACCTTATTCTTGACATAGCCGCGGTCGAACACTTCTCCGATAATAGCCAGCGCTATATCCTGAGGTCCTACGCCCTTTTCTGGTTTTCCAGAAAGATAAACCGCGATTACATCTGGTGCATCTATGTCATAAGTCCTCTGCAGTAATTGCTTAACTAACTCTGGACCACCTTCACCCATTGCCATGGTACCTAATGCACCATAACGTGTATGGGAGTCGGATCCTAAAATCATTTGTCCGCAGGATGCAAGCATCTCACGGGCAAATTGATGAATCACCGCCTGATGAGGAGGAACATAGATTCCGCCATACTTTTTTGCTGCAGTCAGACCAAACATGTGGTCATCTTCATTAATAGTACCGCCTACTGCACACAGACTATTGTGGCAATTGGTTAGTACATAAGGAATCGGGAATCTCTCTAATCCTGATGCTCTTGCAGTCTGAATAATTCCAACATAAGTAATGTCATGAGATGTCAACTTATCAAACTTAATCTGTAGATGTTCTTGATTCCCAGAGACATTGTGGGCATTCAGTATATGGGATGCAATTGTTCCCTTTTTCGCTACATCTAGAGCTACTTCTCTTCCCGTAATTTGCTTGATTCTTTCAGATGCACCCTGAACATTTTCAACAATTTCTGTTCCATTTACTAGGTACACGCCGTTGTCATAAAGTTTCATTTCTTTTCTCCCAATCAGTCTTTTCCGAAGATGCTTCCAATCCGAAAACTCTTCTTTTCATCTTTTTCCTTTTTATCTATATCTAGACTTGAATCATCTAGGTTTAGATCCATCTTTAAATCTGCCGGTAGCTCAATTTCCGGCAAGGTAATATCATCCACTTTTTCATCCGAATGATCCTTGCTTTCCTCCTCTTCTCCTGGGACATTCATACCAGTTCTCTGAAGGTAAGCTTCATTGATATGTATTTCAGGCTTAATTGCTGAATAGTCTGGACCATCGTCTAAAGCAGAAGTATCCATCGTCGTCTGATCCTTCTCCTTTTCAAGACGAATATTCTCATCCTGAATCAGTCTCATATACTTATCTGAATCCACCATGTCCTGTAATCGTGCTCTAGCTTCTAGCTGATCACTCTGCACCTTGGAGCGTTGCTCTTCCATGGTTTCTTTTGTTGACTCCATAAGACTCTCGAGTTTTCGTGACGCATCTAACATGCTATCTTGGATAATCTTTAAGGCTCTGTCTGTATACATCATTGCTGCTGCATAAATGTCATCCGCTTCTTTTCTCGCATCAAAGAGGATATCATCTCCACGTTTTTTCTGCTCTCTGGTAGCCTTATCTCGGCTGGACTGGGTGAGTTCATACTCATCCATCATGCTATACATACAGGAGTTAAGCTCCTTTAATAAATCCATTAAGTCGTTTTTGTCTACAATAACACGACGACTGCTATTCTCGTATGGCTCAGCTTTTGCAAATAAAACATGTATTTTTCTAAGTACCTCTTCAGTCTGACTTTGTGCACCCATTTTTCTCTCTCCTAGATGGTATTATGAACCTATCATACACAATCTTATACGAGTTTAATTCTAATTGTTTTACTAGGGAAAGTAAAGAAAATACAAGCCCCTGGCTAAGAAACCAGGGGCTTGGAATAATAAAAAAACCGCTCACTTCTAAAATTGGAACTGCCCTCGGACGTTACCCAGTCCGCTTACTCGATCCAGGCGACCTCACGGCACATGAAAGGTCCCATTTAGTGCTGCTTCATTCCTGACCTGACACGGTTCATGGGGATTCATTGCGCGAGACCCAGATGTCAACATCGCGCTTCTGGGGCGGCTCCGAGAACAGATCCTATTTTAGAAATGCTCGGCTTAACCATAATATCCTGTGCTTTCGTGATTGTCAACGATTCATTGGGATATTTTCATCTACTGATATTCAAATCTCAAATAAAGTGTTACATTATAAATCGAAGGAATAACTACAAAACGAGGAACATTATGTCTATTAGAGAAAAATTAGCAGAAGCCCACAATAAACGTTTAGACGAAAAATACATGCACATGGCCATTAAGGAAGCCCGAAAGGCCTACGCACATAGGGAAGTGCCTATTGGTTGTGTCATTGTACATAATGGAAAAGTGCTAGCTAAAACTCATAATCGAAGAAATACTAATAAAAACGCCCTTGCTCATGCTGAAGTGCTCGCCATTAATAAGGCATGTAAAAAGATGCATGACTGGAGACTTGAAGACTGTGTGATGTATATCACCCTTGAGCCATGTCAAATGTGTTCTGGTGCTATTGTCCAGTCTCGAATTCCAGAAGTTGTTATTGGTGCAATGAATCCAAAAGCTGGCTGTGCTGGTTCTGTCATCAACATTCTTCAAATGAAAGAATTTAACCACCAGGTTGAGATTACTTCTGGTGTTCTTGAGGAAGAATGCTCCACTATGCTCAGCGACTTTTTTAGGGAACTCCGTGAAGAAAAGAAACAAATCATTGGAGATCGAAAGAATGCTTCAAACAATCTTTGAGACGCCACGGCTGATTTTGAAAACTTCAAATGAGTCCATGGCCAGGGAAACACTGAGATTCTATCAAAGTAATAAAGTCGACTTTGAAGCTACCGAGCCGATTTACCATCCTGACTTTTATACAGAACATTTCCAGGCCACGATGTTAAAGTATGAACGTTCAGAGATACGAAAAGGAAAGATGCTTCGTCTTTGGATATTCCCACGAGAAGACCCAGATCGAATCATTGGTACCGTCTCCTTTCACAATATTCGACATGGTAGTTTCTGTGATTGTGAAACAGGATATAAAATGGATGCCGCATTCCGAAGAAAAGGGTATTGCAAAGAAGCTCTCGCCTTCGGAATGTCACTCATGTTTGATAGTTATCATCTTCATAGGATTACAGCTATTGTTCTTCCTGAGAATAATGCATCTATTCAACTATTAGAATCTCTTGGTTACGAAAAAGAAGGTCTCTTAAAGCAAAATGTTTTACTTCAAGGGACCTGGAAAAGTCATTATATATTTGCTTATGTCCGCTCCTGATACTCAGCTATCAGGAGTTCTTTTTTTGTCCGAGTAAGCTTCTTTATTGCCGCTTCTCTTTTTAGAGCATCACTTTTTGTTTTGGAGTACTCCACATATACCAGTTCCACTGGTCGTCTTGCTCTGGTGTATTTTGCACCTTTTCCACTATTGTGTGTCTTAACTCTTCTTTCAACATCCGTCGAATATCCGGTGTAGAGACTTCCATCATTACAGCGAACCATATAGGTGGCATAGCGCTCATCACTCTTCATTTGTTCCGATTCGAATTCCATTACGACTGTCCTGCTTTACTTGATAGAGATTATTATCCGCCGCACGTAAATAATCCCATGCCTTCTGGTAACCAGATGGAATGCCCCAGCAAATGCCCTGGGATATTGTAACAACATTTCCCGCATCCTCTGGATGTGGAAGAGCCTTCTTCTCCACGCTTCGCTTCAATTCATTTGCCATCTTTAAGACTTCATCTTCCTGATAATTCATATAGATGATTACAAACTCATCCCCGCCATATCGCGCACAGAAGACATTTCCGTGAAGTCTTAATCCCTGCAGACACTCAGCGATTTTAATAATATAATCGTCTCCAACCTGATGACCATAGGTGTCATTGATTTTCTTAAAATAGTCAATATCCAGGATTTCAATGGCGATCGGCTGTCTTTTTTGATACGAAGATTGGAAAGCAGTCTCTAAATAAGTATTCATTCGGTAACGATTTGCCATACCAGTTAGAGCATCTGTTTCGGATTTCTTCTGCAATCTCTCATTTTCTGCCTCAACCTGATGATTAATTGTTGTCAAATCCTGCAGACTATTTCGGATTGCAATGTTATTTGACAGCATTAACTTATTCTCTCGATCCATAGCCATGGTAACATCTGTGTACTCTTCAAGAAGTTCAAAAGTATACTGCGAATCATCTAGTTCCTTGGCAAATCGAATCTTCAGTTCTAGCATTTTTCTACGCAAATTTAGTACAGAGGTTTGCTCCACTAGGCCATATAGTTTTTCCCATATGATCCTGAATTCCTCTGTTTTCCGGATAATGATAAGCATATCCAGATATTCATAGAAATCATCAAATAAATCCATTACTGCAATATTATCTATGGAAATATTTGATATTTTATTCAGAATAGCATTTAGCTCATCCACCCTATTTTCTTCATGGTAGAGTCTCGCAAGAAAGCAATACACAGAGATTTTCTGCTCTGCAGATAAAAATGGAATACATTCCTGCTCTAGCTGTTTTGCTAAGCGATTTGCCTCCTCTGTCTGATACACAGCAAGATATGTTTTGCCAAGATTAGAGCATGCTGCTGCCAGATTCTCAGCATAACCATCCATTTCTTTATGGCTCTGGATATACTCATAGCCTCTGCTAAGATGAGCAACTGCATGATCGTAGTCCTCAATTCCCAGATACAGTGCACCCATATTCATGTGAACAATCCATGCCAATTCCATCACGTCATGTTCCTGGGCACAATTCATTGCTCGAATGTAATAATCCATCGCAAAAGGAGCATTCCCTCGATTCAAGGACATAATGCCCAGCATATTATTTGCAATGATTACGTAATACCACTCCTTCGCCATTTCCAATGCTGGAACAGCCGAAAGCATATCATGATAAAACTTAGGCATGTCATTTAGAGCGTAGTAGGTCTCGCCTCTTGAAAAATAGGCGTATCCAATCAAGAAATTCTCCTGGTTGTTTTCCCCATATTTTAGGAGCCAATCACATGCTGCAATTCTATCCTTTGGATCATCGCTTTCCCAGATTACCTTTATGTAGTTTTGAACTTCTGTACGATATAAGCGTATATCCATAAGTCCATCCATCTCTATTGCGTAAAAAGAACCTTCGTTAATTCCGCAAATTGCTCTAGTGTTAGTTTTTCTCCACGAATATTCTCATCCCATCCCAGCTGGGCAATTGCACTTCGGATTTCATCCTTAGTTACGCCAAGCTTTGTTGCATTGGAGAGACTATTCAGGAGTGTTTTTCTTCGCTGCACAAATGTAGACCGAATGATATCGAACAGTTTATCCTCATCAATTCCGGTAACAGCTGGTTTTGTTCTCCGATCCAACCGAATTACGGCACTATCAACCTTAGGCTGTGGTATAAAATTATTCGGTGTAACTGTACAGATATATTCTGGTTCAGTATAGTATTGAATCGCCAGAGACAATGCTCCATAGTCCTTTGAGCCTGGACCAGCCTGCATTCTATCTGCAACTTCCTTTTGTACCATTACTGTAATTGATTCTGCCGGTACATGATTCGTTAACAAATTAAGAAGAATTGGAGTTGTAATATAATACGGTAGATTTGCTACAACCTTAAATGGTCTACCTTCATTTTTTTCTTTGGAAATCTGATTCAAATCAACCTTCAGAATATCCTGATTGATTATCTCTACATTTTTGCAGAAAGCCAGCGTATCATCCAGAATCGGAATCAACTTTGAATCCAATTCTACTGCAAGCACCTTACCAGCTCTTTCCGACAATACTTGTGTAAGTGTTCCAATTCCAGGTCCGATTTCTACTACAAAGTCGTCCTTAGTAATGTCTGCTGCATCCACGATTTCCTCAAGGATGGCATCATTTGTAAGAAAGTTTTGTCCAAACTTCTTTTTAAAAGAGAAACCATATCGATTTAATACGGCCTGCATATATGTTGGATTTGTTAATCTCTCCATGTAATCTCCTAATTTGTTTTTCTTGATTATAACAGTAATTCTTACAAATAATCATTAAGCAAAAATTAAATAAATCTGCTACTATCTCTGAACTCTACCAAATAAACTCATCGCATTCTTCCATGTAACATCTTCTACCTCTTCTGTACTTAGCCCCTTCATCTCAGCGATCGTTTGGACCACATAAGGAATGCGTGTAGAGTCATTTCTCTGTCCACGAAATGGTTCAGGGGACATATAAGGGCAATCTGTCTCCAGTAGAATTCGATCTAACGGGAGATTCAAAACGGTTTCTCTTAATTTCTTACCGTTTTTGAAAGTAAGGACTCCTCCAACACCAATGTAATAGCCCATGTCTGCATACTGAAGTGCCTGTTCCTTAGAATAGGAGTAACAATGCACTACTCCACGAATTCCCTGTTTCGCCGCTACAGACAAAATATCCATTGTATCCTTTGCAGCTTCTCTCGAATGAACGATGACTGGGAGGTTCACTTCTTTGGCCAGTTCCAACTGACCTTGGAATGCTTTAATTTGTAATTTTCTTACCTCTTCATCCTTCTCATAGTGGTAATCTGGACCAATTTCTCCGATTGCAACCACCTTGGGATCCTTACACAATTCTCTGAGTTGGTTTACATTTTCCTCTCCGTACTCCATCACAGCATCAGGATGTAAACCCACTGCGGCATATATAAAATCATATTGATGTGCCAACTCCACTGACTTTATTGATGTAGACATAGACGAACCGACATTGATAATCCTGCCAATTCTATTTTTCTCCATCGACGAAAGAAGTTCGACCCGATCTGGGTCGAACTTCTCATCTTCGTAGTGGGCATGAGTCTCAAATATCATATTGACTCCTTCCCCTTCATTAAGCAATTTCAGAACCACTTGGGAATGCTTTATCAGGCTGCATTAATGCAAGATCTCCATTCGCATCTTCTGCACACAGAAGCATTCCTTCTGACAGCACACCAGCTAACTTTGCAGGCTTTAGATTGCAAAGAACCATAACCTTCTTTCCTACCATCTCTTCTGGAGAGTAGTATTTACGGATACCAGATACAATCTGCTTTGTCTCATTGCCGATCTTAACCTGTGAGCATAATAACTTCTTAGACTTTTCAACTGCCTCGCACTTAATGATTTCACCTACTCGAAATTCCATCTTCTCGAAATCATCAAATCCAATTTCTTCTTTGTGCTCGACTACCACATCAGAATCATTGTTTGCAGTCTCAACAATTCCTTCCTTCTTTGCATCACCAACTTCACCACGTGCTGCTGCCGCTGCTGCTTCCTGGCGCTGCTTCTCCTGTAATACCTCAACCTTTGCAAGTACTTCCTTTGCATCAAGTCTCTGGAAAATCACCTCAGGATCTTCAACTACCTTATTTCCAGAAGGATATAATCCGAATTCCTTAACACTATCGAAGTCACGAATCTCATAGTTTAACTGCTTTGCGATACGATCTGCAGTTTCTGGCATGAATGGCTTTAATAAGCTAATGCCAATTGAGATTCCTTCAACAAGATTATATAGAACTGTTGCCAGTCTATCCTGCTTTTCCTCATCCTTAGCAAGATTCCAGGGTTCAGTCTCATCGATATACTTATTCAGTCTCTTAAATACATTAAAAATTTCCTTTAAGCTGTCCGCTATGCGATACTCTTCCATGTATTTTTCAACCTTGTCGTAGGCACCAGTCACAACATCCTTCATGTCCTGATCCATAACGTCTACAACATTGCGATTCTCAACCACTCCGCCAAAGTACTTATTGGACATAGAGATAGTTCTCTTAACCAGATTACCGAGGGTATTTGCTAGATCTGTATTACAACGCTCAACTACTAATTCCCAGGTAATCACACCGTCATTCTCATATGGCATTTCGTGTAATACGAAGTAACGAACTCCATCTACACCAATGATATCTGCAAGATCATCTGCATAAATAACATTACCCTTAGACTTTGACATCTTTTCGCCACCCTGTAGTAACCATGGATGTCCAAAAATTGTCTTAGGCAATGGCTCACCAAGTGCCATTAAGAAAATTGGCCAATAAATTGTATGGAAACGGATAATATCCTTACCAATAAGATGTAAGTCTGCTGGCCAATACTTCTTATAAAGGTCAGAAGAATTACCGTCTGCATCATATCCCAAACCTGTGATGTAGTTTGAAAGAGCATCCAACCATACATACACAACATGCTTTGGATCAAAATCTACTGGGATTCCCCATTTGAATGATGTTCTTGATACACACAAATCCTGCAAACCAGGTAATAAGAAATTGTTCATCATCTCGTTTTTGCGAGACTCAGGCTGAATAAAATCTGGGTGTGTATTAATATAATCAATTAACTTAGGAGCATACTTTTTCATTTTAAAGAAGTATGCATCTTCCTTTTCTTCATGAAGCTTGCCGCCACATACTGGGCACTTATCTTCATCTACTGCCTGAGACTTCGTGTAAAATGCTTCGCATTCTGTACAGTAGAGGCCGCTATAGGATCCAAGGTAGATGTCTCCTTGGTCAAACAGCTTCTTGAAGATTTTCTGAACCTGCTTTTCGTGATCTTCGTCTGTAGTTCTAATAAAGCGATCATATGAGGTGTTCATCAGATCCCAAATTGTTTTTACTTCTCCAGCCTTTTCATCTACAAATTCCTTTGCAGTCTTATGAGCCTGTCTTGCGCGGTCCTCAATTTTCTGACCGTGTTCATCTGTACCTGTCTGGAAATGTACGTCAAATCCATCCGCACGCTTCCATCTTGCGATAGAATCAGCCATGATGATTTCATAGGTATTTCCAATATGTGGCTTACCTGAAGTATATGCAATGGCGGTTGTAATATAATATGCACCTTTGTTAGTCATCTTTATCATTTCTCCTAAATCAATCTACAGTATACGAATCTATTTTTTCGCCACATTTCAGGCAAAATACAGCATTCTTTGGCAATGCTTCTCCACAATTCGGACAAATCCTAGTTCCTTTAATAACCTGAATTTGCTTTTCCAAATTACTAATCTGACCCTTTAAGTCTCGTATTGC
This sequence comes from uncultured Lachnospiraceae bacterium, assembly GCA_900317915.1. Taxonomy (GTDB): domain Bacteria; phylum Bacillota; class Clostridia; order Lachnospirales; family Lachnospiraceae; genus Lachnocurva. Next base: position 18,996 of record ONIO01000012.1, read on the forward strand.
ATCCATGTATTCCTCAAATTCAGCATCTTCGTCTACATGATATTCTTCATAATAAGCTTTTCCAAGCTTCCTATAATTCTCACGAACCTTACTTTCCAAAGAACGAATGTCGTAACTTAATTTTGCAATATTAGAGGTTTCTTTTGCCTTTTGTCCTAAGTTTTTTCCCGTCTCCACGATTGTATCGTTGAGTTTATCAAAAAAATCCATGGAAGACCTCCTTTATAAGATGAATCGAAACACATCTATTATAAACGGAGAACCATGGATTTTCAACGATTAGGCTACGTATTATCTATTAACAGTTGTTATATTTCATTCTCTACTTCTTAGATAAAACAGTCTCGTTCTATCGTATGCAAATATAAGTCAAGTATACCCCATACATTACCAGCATTGAGATGCCTTCCAAACGGGTGATTTTTTCTTTTGTCCACCCGAATACCCAAATAATCAAACTGAAGGCAGTCATAACTAAAATGTCGATTAAATTTTCACCTATAAACGTCATAGGACTGATGATTGCTCCCACACCTAGGATCATTAGAATATTAAAAATATTAGATCCAACTACATTTCCTACTGCCATTTCAAGCTCTTGCTTCTTAGTAGCCACAATGGAAGTTACTAATTCAGGAAGGCTTGTACCACAAGCTACGATTGTTAATCCGATCAGGGTCTCAGATACTCCAAGCATCCTTGCTCCAGCTACAGCACCTTCAACTGTAAAGTCTCCTCCAAATTTTACTGCTGCAGTACCGACGATCACTAAAAGAATACTTACCCAAAGTGGCTTATCTTCGTCTTTTTTGATGTTTTCTTCCACTTCATAATCCATTACGTCTACATAATCTGACTCTTCGGTTGAAAGAGCCCCTTTTCTTGCTCGTATTGCTTCTCTTAGCATCATTGCCATATATAATACAAAGAAGAACAAAAGAATCAATCCATCTACCCGGTCAATTCTCCATCCTTTACCATAAATACAAACCACACCTAATACAGCTAATAATACAGAACAAAAGATAGAAAATGGGTAATCTCTTTTTAATACTTCTCTACTTACTGCAACTGGTGCGAATACAGCACAGATTCCAAGTATAACAACCAAATTAAAAATATTAGATCCGACAACATTTGAAATCGCAAGTGAATTCTGTCCACTTAATGCGGCGGTTACACTCACTGATAATTCTGGCAGGCTTGTACCCATCGCGACTACCGTCAATCCAATAATAAGGGATGGAATATGCATTTTATGTGCAATACCTGAAGCACCATCCACAAACCAGTCTGCTCCTTTCACTAGTAGAAAAAAACCGACTACTAGATAGATTACAATCTTTAAAATCTCCATGATCTACTCCTTTTCATCTCATACCTGCTTATTGTTTGGTTTTATACATCACAATCTAGTCAAGACTCGCTCGCGAGTCTTGCGCGCCGGATTCGGGTCTGCTTCAGCAGACAAATTCCTGTCCGAATCCGTGCGCATCCTCGCGGAGCGTTTAATGCACGTATGACAAACATACGTGCAAGTCTCATTCATTAAGTCACTGCCAGGTATTTCATACCGAGGTTGTTGACAGAAACACATCTAATAGATGCGAACTACTCCCTTACTCTTCTTTTGTACTATAACTGGTCTTAACTTTTTCGTCAAGTTTTATTTCCGCTTTGCGTATACGTATCGAATAATTACCCCAGAAATCAAGCCGGAGAAAATCCCAATTACGACACCACATAAGACATCTGTTGGCCAATGGACAAATAGATATAGTCGGGATAATGCAATTATGGATGCTAGGATTATTAAGGAGATGCCAAGCTTTCGTCGATATTGCACTATGGCTACACTAGCTGCAAATGATGCAGAAGAATGTCCCGAAGGAAATGAATAATCCTTCGGAATATTAACTAACATTTTCACATTACGAAGTGCTGACTCATCCCAACACGGTCGTGATCGTGCTACCAGATTCTTTAGTAAAATATTTACTATTAGTAGAGATATAATTAAAGCAATACCGGAAGCCCATGCTGGCTTCTTATCTTTACAAATGATTAGCATAAATACTGTAAGGATTATCCAGAAGATCCCTGCATTACCTAAGCTGGTAATTATAATTGCTATTTTATCCAAAACCGGATTATGTAATCCCTGAAACCAGTATAGTATTGAATATTCGAATTCTCTCACCTAATCGTCCTTTCAAAAAGGATGACCAGAATCATCTGATCATCCAATTATCATTTCATGAATACTCTTTATTTCACAACAACCTTACAGAATTTCTTTTTGCCCTTACGAAGTACAAATTCCTTTGCAAAGTCAGCCTTCCTATATTTCTGGAAAGGATCTGTTACAGCTTCACCATTTACAGATACACCGCCCTGCTCAACAGCACGCTTACCTTCTGTTAATGAAGTTGCAAAGCCAGCTTTCTGAAGAACCTTTCGGATATCAATTCCATCCTCACCGAAATCAGCATCCTCCAATTCAGTTTCAGGCATATTCTCAGCAGAGCCAGTTGTAAATACAGCTTTAGCTGCTGCTTCAGCCTTCTTAGCCTCTTCTTCACCATGAACCATAGTTGTCAGTTCAGAAGCAAGAATTCTCTTTGCTTCATTGAGCTGTGCACCTTCCCACTTATCCATTTCATCAATTTGCTCTAATGGTAAGAATGTCATCATTCTCAGGAACTTTAATACGTCCTGATCATCTACATTTCTCCAGTATTGATAGAAATCATATGGAGAAGTCTTCTCTGGATCTAACCATACAGCTCCACCTGCAGATTTACCCATCTTTGTGCCGTCGTGCTTAAGAAGGAGATTGATAGTCATCGCACCTGCATCATCCTTACCCAGTTTCTTACGAATAAGATTTGATCCAGCAAGCATATTTGACCACTGATCATCTCCACCGAACTCCATGTTGCATCCGTATCTCTCATATAACTGCATGAAATCATATGCCTGAAGTAGCATATAACCCATCTCAAAAAAAGTTAATCCGCCTTCTCTTGCCATACGATTTTCGTATGCTCTAGCACGAAGCATATTTGCTACATTAAACTGAGATCCAATATCACGCATGAATTCAAGGAAATTTAGATCTCTCAGCCAATCTGCATTATTTACCATAATCGCCTGGCCATCGCCATCACCGAATTCAATAAATCTAGACATCTGCTTCTTAAAACACTCGCAGTTATGATCAATAATATCTGTCGTCATCATGGAACGCATATCTGTACGTCCAGATGGATCACCAATCATACCTGTTCCACCACCTACAAGCGCGATTGGCTTATTTCCACCCATCTGCAAGCGCTTCATAAGGATAAGTGCCATGAAATGACCTACATGAAGTGAATCTGCAGTTGGATCAAATCCAATATAGAATGTAGCCTTTCCATTATTAATTAAATCTGGGATAAGCTTTTCGTCAGTAACCTGCGCGATTAATCCTCTTGCTTGAAGTTCTTCGTAAAGTGTCATTGTTTTCTCCTTTGTACCTATAATATATGTGAGTAAAAAGATTCCCGCCCCTAAACTCCTTAGATAACGGGAATTCAAAGGACGGGAATCTAACAATTCTTTAGTATTTCCGTGGTACCACCTTTGTTCGCATGATTATATATCATAATCAGCCTCATTAACAGTATAACGCCTGTCCACGCTGTATCCTATGTGATCCTTCGGTAATCAACAATTTACTATGTCACATACTTGTGTTATCAACATCCTTAAATGAAATGTTCAAATTGAATAATGTCACATATCGAAGCATCATCATTCACACAAGTATTATTGACACATTTTGTCGATAACTTGTCACCTTCAGTACAGAGCTCCAGAATGTATTTCGGACCTCAGTTCTAACTGTCTCGCACCATACGACAGCTCTCTCCATAGAATGCTCTGAATTCTTACTTATTTCCTTCATCGCC
>ONIO01000069.1 GCA_900317915.1 uncultured Lachnospiraceae bacterium
CAACCATTTGAAAGAGGATTGTAATGAAAGATAAGTCAAAGGTAATCTTTGGAAATGAAATACCTGAGAAGGTTTATAAGAAGGCTGTCAAATCTAAGAAGAAGTATATGAAAAAGTTCGGTGACGATAGTAATGTGAATTACCCTGTTATCGTTCGTAAGAACCCAGTAATCGGTGATTCCCTTGGCGTACAGGATATCCGCTTAGAGGATGGAGTATCTCCTGAGGAATTTGATAGAGAGAAGGGGATTATCGTTGGTAATATCCGTATGGGATTTGGACACTATCGTATCTCTATGGCAATGGCATCTGCTGCTAAGGCACTTGGCTATACACCATACTGGTTAGATCTGAACTCCTTCCCAGAGACCACTTGTACCAAACTGATCTCCTATCAGAATGATCTCTATTCCTTAGGTTCTCGTCTGTCCCGTTTCAAGCTTTTCAATAAGTTTGTATGGGAGCCAGTAAATTACGAAGGATTCCGTGCACTGTCCTACAATGCAACAGATCAGAAGAATGCAGAGCTGATGGTTCCTGTATTCAAGAATATCCCTAAGGATATCCCTCTGATTGGTACCCATGTATGGCCGGCACAGGCAGCTGTACATGCCGATATGAAGTATGTTGTCAATGCCATTCCTGACAACTGGCCGATGGCCCTACATTTCGCCGAAGGCGCAGTTCATACCATCCAGTGCCGTAATGCATATCAGGGCTATAAGATCCTGAATGGTATGCAGAAGGAGAAGGTCAATAAGCCAATGCCGAATGATGCGCTGGTATATACAGGTCACTACATCGATCATGAGCTGGTTAGTAATATCGATTACGACTGTGCAAAGCGTATGGAGAGAAAGGCGAACAATAAGCCAATGCGTTTCTTACTTACCATTGGTGGTGCTGGTGCGCAGAAGGAGATCTTCGAAGCTATCATCCAGTACCTATTGCCTCTGATCCGTGCCAAGAAGGCAGCTCTCTATGTCAATGTAGGTGATTATAAGAATGTCTGGGAGGATATCCGTAAGGAAGTTCCAGAAGTTAAGGATGTAGCAGTTGAGCATTTTGATGACTTTGCAGCTGCAAGTCAGTTTGCACAGGATGCAATCGACGGGGATGTAGAGGGCGTACACGCTTTCTATCACAAGGATATCTTCGAGGCGGTTTACATTACCAACCTCTTAATGCGTAGCTGTGATGTATTAGTAACAAAGCCAAGTGAACTGGCATTCTATCCAGTTCCTAAGCTCTTCATCCGTCGTGTAGGAAAGCATGAGATGTGGGGAGCTATCCATTCCGCAGAGATGGGAGAGGGTACCTTAGAGTGCAGAGATATCCCTCATACCCTGCAGATGCTAGACATCTTCCTGCAGGATGATCACATGCTTGGCATGATGTGTGATGCGATTAAGCAGAACAATTCCATTGGACTTTACGACGGTGCATATAACGTCGTTAAACTCGCAATGAGTCTGAAAGACTGATTGGGGAATGTATATTTAGGAGGAGAATTATGGAAACAAAGAGAAATCTGACCGGCCGTGAGAAAGCGGGCTACGGTCTGGGGGCAGTAGCGAAGGACATGGTCTACATGCTTTCCGCAAGTTATGTTCTGTACTATTTCCAGGACATTATGGGGGTCAATGCCATTGCCATGGGCATTATCCTCTTGGGAGCACGAATCTTCGATGCCTTCAATGATCCAATCATGGGAGTTATCGTTGCTAAGACCAAGACACGATTTGGTAAGTTCCGTCCTTGGCTCTTGATTGGAACACTGACCAATGCAGTTGTACTTTACCTTATGTTCGCATGTCCACCAAGCCTTGATGGCGCTGGACTGACTGCCTATGCAGCAGTGACTTACATCCTTTGGGGTGTGACCTATACCATGATGGATATCCCATTCTGGTCCATGATTCCAGCCTTTACCAAGGGTGGTAAGGAGCGTGAAGGTCTCACTACACTGGCAAGATCCTGCTCAGGTGTAGGTTCGGCTCTGATCCAGATCTTTGCAATTGCGGCTGTACAGGCACTTGGTAAGGCTGTTGGTGGATCCAATGCCAATGAGATTGAGCGTCTTGGATTCCAGTGGTTATCCCTGATTGTAGCAATCATCTTCGTGGTATTCATAGTGATTACAGTGCTTAGCATCAAAGAGAAGTCTACAGTGGATATGGAGGCTGCAAGCTTAAAGGATATGTTCGGTTCCCTGATCCATAATGATCAGGCCATGGCCATTGTTGTAACCATCGTATTAGTTGATATCGCGATGTACATCACATCCAACCTGGTGATCTACTTCTTCAAGTACGATCTGGGTGGAACTGCTTGGTTCGCTGATTATACCTGGTTCAATACCATTGCTGGTGGATCGCAGATCCTTGCAATGATGATTCTCTATCCAGTGATGAGAAATGCATTGAAGCTTGCGAATACCAAGATCTTCTACTGCGGACTTACCATGTCTGTGATAGGCTACGGTATTCTCTTAGCTTGTGCTTCTCTTGGATGTAAGACACTTTTCGTCTTCATTATTCCTGGTGTATTCATCATGGCTGCATCTGGAATGAATAATATCCTGATCACTATCTTCCTTGCCAATACCGTTGACTATGGTGAGATTAAGAATGGCAGAAGAGATGAGTCTGTTATCTTCTCTATGCAGACCTTCGTTGTAAAGCTGTCCTCTGGTGTGGCTGCCTTCGTTGCATCCATCACATTAGGGGCCTTGAAGCTGTCTAGCGCTGCTGTGAAGGATGAGGATAAGGTTGTAGATTTCTCTAAAAATGTAGACCTTGCTCAGAGAAGCGGCTTACGTATGGTGATGACAGTTATCCCTATTCTTGTACTTATCGTTGCCTTCGTATGGTTCAAGGCAAAGTATAAGTTAAATGATGAAAAGGTTCTTGAACTTGCAGAGCAGGTTACAAAGCTTCATGAGAATGAAAAGCAAGCAGACGCTTGATTTTTATAAATCCTGGGTAGGCTCCCTACCCAGGTACCCAGGTCATCCTGGTTTTTTATGTGTGTTTTAGGAAGGGGTTTTTATGAAACCAGTAACAAAAAAAGTAATTTGGCTCTTTGCCATCGGACAGTTGGGTTGGTCCCTGATGTCTGCAATTCTAACAAACTTTATCGAGCAGTTCTATCAGCCTGATATGAAATCTGTAGGAGAGGGTATGCTCTACTTTGTCCCTCAGGGTCGTGTTATCTTCGGTGTCTTCACCGTCATCGGTGGTGTCTATGCATTAGGTCGAGTATTTGATGCGATTACCGATCCTTGGATTGGTAACCTGTCAGATAAGAGTACTAATCCAAATGGACGTCGTATTCCATTCATGAAGAGAGCAGCGCTTCCATTAGCCCTAATCACGATCATGGTGTACATCTGCCCTAAGGGCGGTTCACCTGTTGCAGAGAAGCTTGGAAGTAACGGTATCATCAATGGTATCTGGGTACTGGTGATGATGCTTCTGTTCTACCTTTTCATGACCATTTACTGCACTCCATATAATGCTTTGATTGCAGAATTATCTCATGATGAGAAGACTCTGGCTGATATCTCAACAGCAATTTCCTTCACTTTCATCTTTGGTTCTGCATTAGGCTACATGGCACCAACCATCTGGAGCTCAATCACTCCTATGGTAGGCTCTCGTGTATGGGCAATGCGAATTGTATTTATCGGAATGGCTCTGATCGCTTTGGTCTGCTGCCTGATTCCTACATTTACAATTAAGGAAACAGACTATGTGAAGGTTGTACCAGCAGAGGGTAGTGCATTTTCGTCCCTTGGCAAGTGCTTCTCTAATAAGAACTTCCGTGTATTTGTTGGTTCTGATATCTGCTACTGGGTTGGTATTACAATGTTCCAGACGGGTCTCTTACACTATGTAACGGTACTTATGAACTTAGAGGAGTCCTTCTCCACAATCCTTTACATTGGTATGACACTTCTGTCTGTACTTTGCTATGTACCAGTTAATAAGCTGATGCAGAAGTTCCCTAAGAAGAAGATGGTTACATTTGCATTCTTAGGTATGTGCTTAGTATTCCTGATCACAGGTCTGTCTGGTTTCTTCGGCGTTCCTGGTATCGTATCCGGTATCCTGGTAGTACTTGTTGCAGCATTCCCTATGGCAACTCTGGGTATCATCCCTCAGACCATCGTTGCTGATATCGCTAAGTCTGATGCCATCACAACTGGTGAGAACCATGATGGTATGTTCTTCGCAGCACGTACCTTCTCTATGAAGTTAGGCCAGTCCCTTGCAATTCTGATGTTCACCTCCCTTGGTACCATCGGTCTTGCAACTGGATTTGGATACCGTATCGCTGTATTCTGCGCAGTAGGATTCTGCTTCTTAGGTGCCCTTATCCTTCACTTCTATAATGAGTCAAAGGTTCAGGATATCCTGAAGGAAGGCTTTGAAGAGTAAGTTTGTCCTGGTTTCTTTTGTAGCGTAATGTTTTAACGCAGTCGGAGAAATCCCCCACCTCTAAGCGTTAGCGTAGGTGGGGGTTATGACAAACTATACTCAGTCGGGGTACAAGCTCCGACTGCGTTACTCCAATGATTAATCAATACAGCACCACAGTGAAATTCGGTGAAGAGAATCCGAAAAAGGATCTCCATGCAGAGGAATTCACCCTGCAGAATTTTGTCCTAGAGACAGCACACACCACCTATGCCTTCCGCACCATGATGACTGGCCAGTTAGAGCATCTCTACTACGGCAAGCTAATCCACTTGGATGAAGCAGCAGAGATCGGTGAGTCACATACCAATGCCCATGGGAATTCAACTGTTTACAATAATAATCATATGGAGTTCTCTTTGGAGGATATGCTTCTTGAGACTTCCTCATATGGTAAGGGCGACATTCGTGAGCCTCAGTTTGCCATCAAGGCAGCGGATGGCAGCACAACCTTGGACTTGGTTTACATTTCCCATGACATAGATCATGAGAAGGCACCTCTGAATGGCATGCCTTCCTCCTATGTGGATGAGAAGGATGAGTTAAATGTAGACCATCTCGTCATTCATCTGAAGGATAAGAATCATGGCTATCTGGTAGATCTCCACTACTATGTATTCCCAGAGTGTGATGTAATCACTCGACAAGCAAGCTTTATCAATGCATCGGAGGCGCCAGTTCGTCTGACCCGTGCCCTGTCCAATATGGTGGACTTCCCTGCAACAGGCTACCGCATCACTTCCTTCCATGGCGGTTGGACGAAGGAGATGGGGAAGTATGACACCATCCTTACCGCAGGCCGTTTCAGCGGATCCTCCTTCACAGGTACAACAAGTAATCGGACCAATCCTCTGGTTCTCATGGCAGATCCTCTGGCAAGTGAGGATCATGGTAAGGTCTACGGTTTCAACCTCTTATATAGTGGCAACCATTATGAGTCCTTCGATGTGAATTCCTTTGGTAAGACCCGTTTCGTTAATGGTATCAATCCAGATCATTTTGAGTGGTTCTTAGCTCCTGGTGAGACCTTCGAGACACCAGAGTCTGTGATGACCTTTTCTGATGGTGGTTATAATGGCATGTCTCATAATATGCATCGCTTTGTACGTAAGCACATTACCCGTGGCGTATGGAGAGATCAGGAGCGTCCAATTCTCTTAAATAGCTGGGAGGCAAACTACTTCGATATTGACGAAGGGAAGCTTCTGAAACTGGCGAAAAAGGGGAAGGAAGCTGGCATGGAGCTATTTGTTATGGATGACGGTTGGTTCGGTGATCGTAAGGATGACAAGAGAGCCCTCGGCGACTGGTTCGTAAATACCAAGAAACTTCCTGGTGGCTTAAAGGGACTGGCAGATAAGATTCATAAGATGGGTCTGAAATTCGGTATCTGGATCGAGCCTGAGATGGTGAATGTGGACTCCGAACTCTATCGCAAGCACCCAGAGTGGGCGATGGATATCCCTGGCATGGATCACTCTGAGGGACGTAATCAGAGGGACTTAGACTTCTCTAATCCTGAGGTTGTAGATTATATGATTCAGACCATGACGGAGGTGCTGTCCTCAGCTGAGATCGACTATGTGAAGTGGGATATGAACCGAATCTTTTCTGATATCTACTCCAAGTACTTACCAGAGGATCGTCAGGGTGAGGTAACCCATCGCTATGTATTAGGCCTCTATCACTTGATGGATGCCCTGACGACACAGTTCCCGGAGATTCTTTGGGAGGGCTGCTCCGCAGGTGGCAACCGCTTTGACTTAGGCGCGCTTTGTTACTTCCCTCAGATCTGGGGATCAGATAATACCGATGCCATCTCTCGCTTAGACATCCAGAATGGCTATAGCTATGGCTATCCACAGAGCACCTATACCTCCCATGTGTCAGCATGTCCGAACCATCAGACCCTTCGGGTGACACCCCTTGAAACCCGTGCCAATGTGGCATTCTTCGGTAATCTGGGCTATGAATGTAATCTCTGTGATATGAGTAAGGAAGAGTGTGAGGCCATTGCAGTCCAGGTTGGCATCTATAAGAAGTATCGTAAGACCTTGCAGTTCGGTGATTTCTATCGTACCAGTGAGTCCTACGCATCTGGTAATCATGCATCAGATATGGGCCGTGCACTTGGTCTCATGTCTCCAGCTGCAGGCCAGGGTTGCTCGGATAATGTAGTGACTTGGACAATCGTAAATGAAGACCAGACCACCGCTGTGGGACTGATTGCTGAGAAGGAGCATCATCCAAATGATCCACATCTTACCTATGTGGCACGTGGATTAAACCCAGATAAGAGATACCACTTTTCTAACATTCCATCCAAGGTGAATGTAAAGACCTTCGGTGACTTAGTGAATGCAGTTGGTCTGCCAATTCATGTAAAGCAGGATTCTCTGATTCATAACCTAATTGCTAAGTTCTACTCTCTAGATGGGGAAGTAGAGGATACCATCTGCTATGGTGATACGTTGATGGAGGCTGGTAAGCCTCTGACCCAGGGCTATATCGGAACAGGTATTACGAATGTGAGAATCTTTAAGGATTTCGCAAGTAGAATATATTTTATGTCTGAAGAGTGTTGAATTTGATACAAGTGTGTATTTTTATGCTATAATACTTGTACCAATTCATAGACAATTGGTAGACAATCATATTTGCACATAAGAGTAATCCGTCCATCCAGTTGTGAGAAAGAGGCTCATTATGGATCTAGGAAAAGTGAGGTGCTTTTTAAAAGCGGCAGAACTAGAGAATTTTTCTCTGGCTGCTGAGCAATGTGATATTTCCCAAGCAACTATGAGTAAGTATATTGCAGGACTTGAAAGTGAGGTCGGCTTTGCTCTATTTACAAGAGAGCACAGAAAAGCATACCTTACCCCAGATGGAGATAAGCTCTATCGTGGTCTAAGGGAGATCTTTGAGCACTATGAAGAACTCTTATCAGACATTAAGAATACGGCGACGAAGGAATTGAAGATTGGCATCTCTGCGCAGGAGTACTATGAGATTCCACATCTTAGAGACTATCAGGACAAAAGATTTGAAATTGATGGTGGTCACTTCCAATTCTATTTTGGAAGCATGCAGGAGATGGAGCAGAAGCTTAAGAATCATGGAGTAGATCTGGTGATTTATCCTGAGGGACTCTGTGGCTCTTTAGAGTTCGAGCACCGCAATTTCTCAAAAGAGAGACTGGTCATGATCTGCAGCGAAGAAACGATGCAGCGCTATGGTTCTATTCGAGAGGTGATTCATCGCTCGACCTACATTACCAAGTCTACATATGATGTCTATCTGAATAAGATTAAGAAACTCTGTAAGGATGTATATGGCCAGGAGATTAATAAAATCCTCCATGTGGAATTGCTAGTAGATCAGATGATACGTGTTGGAATGGGAGAGGGCTATGCCTTGATTCCAATCGAGGCCATTCGTGGCAATCAGAGACTCCATGTAGAGTCCTTAGATCCGATTTTTAGTGCCAATATGTATCTAGAGTATCGTAAGGATGACACGAATCATCTACTACATGACTTTGTGAACTTCATTGATGTGAATCGATGATTTTACTTTTATCAGAAGACAAAATAATAAAACGTCTGCTTCCCCGGGGAGGCAGACGTTTTTTTAACAATTATTTTCCTCCGTGCTGCAGAGGATCATCTCCCTTGAACTTAGCAAAGTGGAAGTGCTGGGTCTTATAGAGTGTGACATAGCTGGATACCACATAGCTGATTGCAATGGCTAAGAGGAAGTATGGCATGGCTTCGAATCCGAAGAGCTCAAATAGGAAGAGGAGACCCGCCATAGGACAATTGGTAACACCGCAGAAGACAGCGCCCATTCCAGCAGCAGCACAGAGTGCTGGGGAGAGACCAATAAGAGGAGCAATAGCGCATCCCAAAGTGGCTCCAATGAAGAAGGATGGCACAATTTCGCCACCCTTATAACCTGCTGCAATGGATAAGGCTGTAAATAGAATTTTCACCAGGAAAGCATACCAGGGAGAATTACCTCGGATGGCTAAGTTAATCATATCGATACCTGCTCCATTGTATTGCTGAGGAGTCCCTTCTAAGAGGTTGGTAAGCAGGGTCAGTCCTAGAAGAATTGTTCCTAGGATCAGGCCACGGATATACTTATTGTGGAGGCAGTGTCCTGACTCCTTCTCTACGAGACGAAGAGATAGGATGAAGAGGATGGCTACAGCGCCGGATACAATGCCCACCACACCAATCTGTAATCCAGTGAGAAAACCAAAGTCAGGAATCTCCCCGATAGAATAACGTACTACCGGCTGGTGAAGGAGCAAAGCTACCTGATGGGCTGTCAGAGCTGCGATGACACTAGGCAGCAGTGCTGGGTAATACATGACACCAACAGAGGTGATTTCTAGAGCGAATACCGCACCAGTCAAAGGCGTACCTAGGAGTGCAGAGAAGGCTGCCCCCATTCCAGTAATGATCATGATTTTTCGATCTCCACCCCTTTGATGGAAGAACTTTGCCATATTGGCACCGATGCTGCCACCCAACTGGAGAGCTGCTCCCTCTCGGCCCACAGAAGCGCCGCAGAGATGGGAGAAGACAGTGGAGAAGAAGATGAGGGGTGTCATACGAAGTGGGACATCCTTATCCTCTCGAATAGAAGACAGCACCAGGTTGGTGCCACCAGGGGTATCTCTCTTCGTTAAGTGATAGACATATAGAATCAGAAGAGAGCCAACAGGTAAGAGATAGGTGATCTCAATATGAGACTGTCTTAGTCCTGTGACAAAGGTGACACAGTAGTAAAAGGCTGTACCAAGGACCCCTAGAATGGCTCCCTCAATCAGGGACAAAATGATCCACTTAAGGGTAGACAAGGTGCGATGTAGTGCTAACTTGGATCTGGACTTGTAGAGCATTAATTGATTTTGAATGGTTTTCATAAGTTCTCCTCGTAGATTTCATACATTACAAATTTACCATGAAAAAGCATCTCTGTTAAGGCATAGACCATGGAAAAAATGAGAATAGTCTAGTGGAATGATAATTCAGATGATATAATGAAAAATAGTGTGTAGAAGACTTAAAAGAAAGTAAGTTTATGATACGTGTTACCTTTGTTCATCACGACTGTTTCGTGGTGGAACTCAATGAGACAATTTTAGTATTTGACTACATCCCAAAGGATGCGCTAATGGACTCAGAGCCACCGGTTTATCTCCATGGGAAGATGCCGATTCTCCCTGAGGATAAGAAGTTGTTCTTTTTCGTGTCCAATGGCAATAAGGATGCTTTTAGTGAGGAAATCTTCTCCTATTATGGCAAGCGATCCGATAGCCATTTTATCCTTCCTAAAGATATGGGATTTATGACGAAGACGAAGGCCAAGTATGGAATTCATGGCCTCTTTAACCATCGCATCCACAGAGTGGGGCTTCGACAGAACTATGAAATTGAGGGACTTACGATTTATACATTGAATCCCAACACCACTGGCGTCGCTTACTTAGTAGAGGCAGAGGGCATCACCATCTACCACGCAGGTGATCTGAACTGGACCAATTGGGGCGTGGAGCAGGAGCTGTACAGCCATCTTAGCGGTTCCAACTATAAGAGAGAATTGAAGAAGCTTCAGAATAAGCATATTGATCTCGCCTTTATTAGTTTGGATCAACGCTTAGGTCAGGCAGGAGCCAAACTGGGCTTCAAGTACTTCCTGGAGCATGTGCCAAGTGACCTGGTCTTCCCTATGAAGCTTTTTGGACACTATGATTTGATTCCTTATCTATTATCTAAAGGAAGACCCAGAGATTATTCGCTTTCGAGATAAGGTCATTGACGTGGATCGTGAAGGGATTGTTTTTGAGATCCCAGATGACAGACGTAGATAAATGGTTATCGATTGTGGGAAAGCCAGCAATAAGGGAAGCAATCACTACAAGGAAAGGAATAGGTATTGTATGGGTTATTTTTCCGAAGAAGACAAAAAGAATATCCAGAAGATGAAAGGGAATCAGAGATTTTCCTTCTCTTCCAAGGGAAGTAAAGGAAGAGCTTCTGGCAGGGGAGAAAAGGGTGGTTTACATTTCCGTCACTGGAGTGATATGGGCGTCATCGGTCGCATCTGGCGTGTGGTATGGATCCTGCTTCTCATTCTAGTAATCCTGGCAGGAAGCCTGGTAGGCTATCTGTCTGCAACAGAGTTCCATCCTAAGGATACCGAAGCTCTGAAGGTAGAGAAGAGTATCTCCTCTCAGGATGCTATGGCTACCAGTAAGGAATTCTCTGTGATGACTTGGAATATTGGCTACGGCGCCTTGGGAGATAATGCAGACTTTTTCATGGATGGCGGCAGCTCTGTGAAGACTGCAGATCTAGAGCGCGTGCAGGATAATATGGGACAAATCGCCCATGAGACAGCACTGCTGGATCCTGACTTCTCCTTCTTCCAGGAAGTAGATGTGAATTCTCACAGATCAAATGATGTAGATGAGGCAGAGGTGCTGAAGGGCATATCCTCCATGGATGATTCTACTTTTGCTTATAACTATCGTGTACCATTCATCCCTTATCCAATTCCACCAATTGGTAAGGTGAATGCAGGTATCCTTACCAATTCCAATGTGAAGGTATTGGATTCTACTCGTTATCAGCTCTACAGCCCATATACCTGGCCAGAGTCTGTTGGTAATCTGAAGCGCTGTCTTATGGTGAATCGTGTCAAGGTGGAAGGCTCTGATAAGGAACTGGTACTGGTGAATCTCCATCTAGAGGCCTATGACTCTGGCGAGGGTAAGATCAAGCAGACCAAGATGCTTAAAGGTCTGTTAGATGCTGAGGTTGCCAAGGGAAATTATGTCATCGCTGCAGGTGACTTTAATCAGACTTTCTCCAATGCGGATATCTCTAACTTCAAGCAGTTGGATGGCATGTGGAAAGCTGGGATCTTGGATGTGGATCATTTTTCTGACTACCAGATGCTGATGGATACCTCCGTACCAAGCTGCCGATCCTTAGACCGTGCTTATAAGGGGGCGGACCCTACGAACTTCCAGTATTACAGCATCGATGGTTTCATCGTGTCTAAGAATATCACTGTGAAGTCTATTAAGACACAGGATTTGGGATTTAAAAGTTCTGATCATAATCCAGTGCTATTAAGGGCGAGTCTGAATCCATGATCGCCTTTCCTTATCTTTACAAGGAAAAATGAATATTCTATAATCAACTTTGGCTATTTGCCTTGATAATAATAAAATTGAGAAGGGATCTGAATCCATGAAGTACGGAGTAAACGAATTAAGAAAAATGTACCTGGACTTCTTCGAAAGCAAGGGACACCTTGTAATGAAGAGTTTTTCATTGGTACCTCACAATGACAACAGCTTGTTACTGATTAATGCAGGTATGGCACCACTGAAGCCATACTTTACTGGTCAGGAGATTCCTCCCAGACGCAGAGTGACAACCTGTCAGAAGTGTGTACGTACTGGTGATATTGAGAATGTTGGTAAGACAGAGCGTCACCTGACTTTCTTCGAGATGCTGGGTAACTTCTCTTTTGGCGATTACTTTAAGACGGAGGCCATTCATTGGACTTGGGAATTCTTAACCGAGGTTTTGGAATTGGATCCTGAGCGCCTGTATCCAACCATCTATATCGATGATGATGAAGCATTCGAGATCTGGAATAAGGAAATCGGCCTTCCTACAGATCGTATCATGCGTATTGGCCGTGATGCAGATGGCTCTTCTGATAACTTCTGGGAGCATGGTGCTGGCCCTTGTGGCCCTTGTACTGAGGTCTACTATGATCGTGGTGCGAAGTATGGTACTGGTCCAGATGATGTCATGGGCGGTGAAGGCGACCGTTTCATGGAGATCTGGAACAATGTATTCACCCAGTTCGAGGGTGATGGACATGGGGGATATACCGAGCTGTCTCAGAAGAATATTGATACAGGAATGGGCTTAGAGCGTCTGGCTGTTGTTATGCAGGATGTTGAGTCTGTATTCGATATAGATACGATGGTTGCTATCCGTGAAGCAATCTGTAAGATGGCTGGTAAGACCTATAAGGAAAATGAGAAGGATGATATCTCTATCCGTCTGATCACTGACCATATTCGTTCTTCAACCTTCATGGTTTCTGATGGAATCCTTCCATCCAATGAAGGACGTGGATATGTCCTTCGTCGTCTCATTCGTCGTGCTGCTCGTCATGGCAGAATGCTTGGCATCAAGGAAGGCTTCTTAGAGAAGTTAGCTGATGTTGTCATCCAGTCCTCTAAGGCTGGTTATCCAGAACTAGAAGAGAAGCAGGTCTTCATTAAGAAGGTACTTTCTAAGGAAGAAGAGCAGTTCAATAAGACCATCGATAAGGGTCTTGAGATGCTGTCTGAGCATGAAGAGGCACTGAAGGCAGAGGGTAAGACGGAGCTCTCTGGCGAGGATGCATTCAAGTTATATGATACCTATGGATTCCCTGTAGATCTCACAGCTGAGATTCTCTTAGAGAAGGGATTCACATATGATAAGGCTGGTTTCGAGGCATGCATGGAGAAGCAGCGTAAGCAGGCTCACGATGCACGTAAGGAGACCAACTACATGGGAACAGATGCTTCTGTATATCAGGAGATTGACCCATCCATCACATCCACTTTCTGTGGTTATGATGAAAAGTTAGACCATGACTCTAAGGTAACAGTACTTACCACAGAGGATGAGATCGTAGATGCCCTTGTAGAAGGACAGAAGGGTACCATCATTGTTGATGAGACTCCATTCTACGGAACCATGGGTGGACAGAATGGTGACCAGGGTGTGATCACTGGTAAGGATGGCGAGTTCGTTGTTGAAGAAACCATCCATCTCCTTGGTGGTAAGATTGGACATGTTGGTCATATGACGAAGGGTTCCATCACATCAGGTGAGGAGGTTCATCTGAAAGTTGATAAGAAGCGTAGAGACTTAATCTCTCGTAACCATACAGCAACCCACTTACTGCAGGGTGCTCTGCAGCGTGTATTAGGTGACCATGTACAGCAGGCTGGTTCTGATAATAATGCAGACCGTCTCCGCTTTGACTTCACACACTTCTCTGCTATGACAGAAGAGGAACTGAAGAAGGTTGAGGACATGGTGAATGAAGAAATCGCTAAGTCTATCCCAGTAATCACCGATGTTATGACTTTAGATGAAGCAAAGAAGACTGGTGCCATGGCGCTCTTCGGTGAGAAGTACGGTGAGAAGGTTCGCGTTGTTAAGATTGGCGACTTCTCTGTAGAGCTCTGCGGTGGTACTCACGTAAGAAATACTGGAGAATTAGGCTCCTTTAAGATTCTGTCTGAGGCAGGTGTAAGCTCAGGCGTTCGTCGTATTGAGGCAGTTACCTCTGATGGACTGATTGCTTACTATGCAAAGCAGGAAGAGAGGCTCTTCGCTGCAGCTCTTGCTGCAAAGGTTACGCCAGCAGAACTGGTTGAGCGTATCAATAAGATGCAGGAAGAACTGAAGGAATTAAAGTCTGAGAATGAGTCTCTGAAGGCACAGGCAGCACAGGCAGCAGCTGGTGATGTGATGGATCAGGTACAGGAAGTAAAGGGCGTGAAGCTCTTAGCTGTGAATGTTCCTGGCGTTGGCGGTAAGGAGCTCCGTGACCTTGGTGATTCCTTAAAGGATAAGCTGGGTTCTGGCGTAATCGTTATCGCATCTGAAGCAGATGGTAAGGTTGGTCTCATGGCTATGGCAACAGACGATGTCATTGCTAAGGGTGCTCATGCAGGCAACCTGATTAAGGCAATCTCTGGACTCGTTGGAGGTGGCGGCGGTGGTCGTCCAAATATGGCCCAGGCTGGTGGTAAGAACCCTGCAGGTATCCAAGCTGCACTGGCAAAGGCTAAGGAGACCTTAGAAGAGCAGTTAGGCTAATATGGAGAGGACAATTGCTTTCTCTTGTGGAAAAATAGAAGATTATAAAAAAGTCCTGTGGATATGTAAAATAGACTTGACGAATTGAGAAAGTGACGGTATACTTCTTAAAGTGCGTTGATTAGTTTATAACCAATCCAGTAACACGCATAATTCTAAAAGCTGGAGGGAGGTTTGGTTCGAGAATATGGCAACTGTAATCGTTAAAGAGAATGAATCTCTTGACAGCGCCCTTCGCAGATTCAAGAGAAGCTGTGCAAAGGCTGGTATTCAGCAGGAAATCCGTAAGAGAGAGCACTATGAAAAGCCATCTGTAAAGCGGAAGAAGAAGTCTGAAGCTGCTCGTAAGAGAAAGTTCAAATAAGAATCAAACTTGGTACCCCGTCTGAGAGATCAGACGGGGTATTTTCTTTGTTCTTTGCCCAAAAAGCGATAGAGAGAAGAGTAGAGTTTACTCCCGATTCGGAACTTGGTCTACATTCTTAAAAAAATCATAAAATTATTATCGACTGAAGTGTAAATGTGTATTTATCTATGATATAGTAACAACTAGGGAAAAATGAGGTAAATATATATTAGAAGGATGAGGGAAGATGAAGAGAGCAATTCTTGTAGTTCTAGATGGGATAAGTCCCAATGATATCCCTAAGATTGCGCCAGATGCAGTGGCTTCTTTGCAGGAACTATCTAGTGATCATAGTAGCATCACTGTGTTTTGGGAGTTGGCGGGACTCGTGTCATACACACCCATGCCTACATTTCCAAATGGTTTCCCTAAGAGATTTATTAAAAAGTTTGAAGAGGCGACTGGACATCATGTCATTGTCAACCGTCCATATTCTGGAAGTCAGGTTCTAGATGATTTCGGAGGTGATCATACCCGGTCTGGAGATCTCATCCTGTTTACTTCACAGGAGTCGGTATTTCAGCTGGCGGCTCATGAGAAGGTAGTGCCTGTGGAGGACTTATATAAGTACTGTGAGATCGCTCGAAAGCTTTTGTTTGGTAAGCTTCAGGTGGGACAGGTGATTGCTCGCCCATTTACTGGGGACTTCGGCCACTACGAATATATAGAGGAGAAGCGACGTGTCTACTCCATGGAGCCTGCTGGTCGAACCATGCTGGATGCATTGAAGGATGATGACTTGGATGTATTCTCTGTAGGTAAGGTCATTGATATCTTCGCGGCTCGAGGGATTACTGACTTCGAGAGGTCTGATGGATTTCAGGATGGTCTGGAGAAGACACTTCGCTTTATGGAGTATGACTTTAATGGTCTCTTGTTTTCTGATCTATCTCGGGGGGAGGCCCTTGAGAAAAGAAATCCTGTGAAGACTGGCACGAAAAATATGGAAGCCTTGGATGAGAATCTACCTAAGCTCTTA
>ONIO01000036.1 GCA_900317915.1 uncultured Lachnospiraceae bacterium
TGCAGGTTCTTCTGCTGCAGGAACTTCCTCTACTTCTGGAACAACTGCTGCAGGAGTCTCCTGCTTTGGAGCTTCCTCTGCCCCTTGGTTTGCATTTCCAGAGAAGTCTGGTGTGAAAGCCGATGCATTCACAGGTTCTACACTTCTCACCTGGGTGCCACAGAATGTGCAGAAGCGAGCTCCTGGATTCAATTTCTTACCACAATTCGTACAAAATGCCATCTCATATCCTCCATATATCCTAGGGTCTAACCCATTTGTTACTGTCAAGACTCGCTCGCCTTCATCACCTTGCTTCGAATCACCAAAAGGATAAAGGTCAGAAGTGCAAGAGATACCGCCAGTGTTATAATCCAATTCTCTGTAAATCCTGCTATCAGATAACCAACTACACAGACTGAGACAACGACCATTGCATACTGTAACTGGGTCTGTACGTGATTAATGTGATTACACTGTGCTCCAGAGGAAGACATAATTGTCGTATCGGAAATCGGGGAGACATGGTCACCACAAACTGCCCCTGCCAGCACTGCTGCTACTGACACAATCATCATGGTCTCATTATTCTCACCGAACATATTCACAACAATTGGAACCAGGATTGCAAAGGTTCCCCAGCTGGTTCCTGAAGAAAAGGCAATGAAGATTGCAATCAGGAAAATAATCAGAGGGATAAAATGAACCATTCCTGGAGTAAAGCTAATGGTAGACTTCACAAAGGTGCCAATCTTTAATGCATCGGTTGTACCCTTCAGAGTCCAAGCCAACACCAGAATTAAAATAGCTGGCATCATAAGCTTACCGCCCTCAGGAACAGAGTTCATAAAGTCCTTGAAGCCAATCACTCTTCTAGGGAGATAAAACAGTAATAAGAAGCCGATGGTTACTAAGCCTGCAAATACCAGGGACTCAGATGAGGAACAGTTTGCAAAGTCCTCAACCAGGTTCTTACCACCATTCAAGTGGCCTGTCCAAATCATACATGCGATGGCAGAACCAATCATCACCATCATAGGAGCAATTAGGTCGCAAACCTTACCTCTTGCATACTTACCGCCCTCGGTAGGATCTGTTACTTCCTGATTCTGGAAAGCCTCTCCACCAGATGTGAAGAGATCACCCTTGGCTGCATTCTCTTCGTGCTTCTTCATAAGGCCAAAGTCAAAGCCTAATATAGAAGTGAAGAATACCATATAAATGGTCAGAATCGCATAGAGATTAAATGGAATGGTCGACATAAACATCTGGAATCCAGACATATGACTTCCCTTTGGAACATAGGAATTCACCGCTGCTGCCCAGGATGAAATCGGTGCAATGATGCAGACAGGTGCTGCTGTGGCATCGATAATATAGGCAAGCTTAGCACGGGAAACCTTATACTTATCTGTAACTGGACGCATAACGGAGCCAACGGTTAAGCAGTTAAAATAGTCATCGACGAAGATCAGTACTCCTAGTAAGGATGTAGCAATCAAAGAGGATCTCTTAGACTTTAGATGTGTACTGGCCCATTCACCATAGGCTCTTGTACCACCAGACTCCTGCATCAGCATAACAATCTGTCCTAAGAGAATCATGAAAATCAAAATGGAAAAGTCCACACTAGAAATCATGGTGTTATAGAGATTATCAAATGCCTGCCATGGCTGTAGATTGGCAGATAAAAGTGCACCAAGGGCACATCCTGCAAAAAGTGAGATATATACTTCTTTTGTAAGTAAAGCTAGTACAATTGCTACCAGAGGTGGCATCAGAGACCACCAGGTTCCGACGAACATAGACAACTCCTTTTCTAATCCTTTGCTTGTAGTTCCTTTTTCTTTTTCTATCCTTTTTTCTTAATGCGTAACTTGATGTGCTCTCCCATCCAGTGAAAGATGGATCCCACGACACCACCAAGAACATTATTAATAATGTCATCTGTCTCAAATACACCCAGATGAAAGTACAGCTGAAGCAGCTCTACGGACAGGGACAGAAGCAAGGCTGCAATCCAGATCCAGAACAACTTGAGATTCTTAAAAGCCGCTGCAAAGAGAAATCCAAAGGGTACATAGAGTAAAATATTTAGAATCACTTCCTCTGTGTAATAACGATTTCCCTTCAAGGCCAGTGCATAACTATAAAAAGGTGTCAGCACATACCTTGCCTCACAGCTGACAGGGCGGCTAAGTACGGTAATATAGTAGATTAAAAAGGTGATTAGTCCCAGGAGGCAGAGCTTAATCATCCCCCGGTGATGATAGACCCATAGGGTAAGTCCCTTCCCCTTGCTTTCATCCTCTAGAAGGCCCCTCCGATAGACATAGTCTGAGTCTAAAAAGATAGACCCGGCTATAAATACCAGAATAGCCATAATTAATGTAATCGAAATCTGTACAACACTATCCATAATATCAACTTATATATTCTACTCTAGAAATAATCATAAAAAGTCCATATTGGATTATTATATAACATTCGCGGTCTAAAATGCATAAAAAATAGAAGGAATGCAGTAGAACATCTACCACATTCCTTCTTCTATTTTATTTCGGATGTATTTCTTAGATTTTAGCGATATACACGTGCATCTACTTCTGCATCTGCCTGGTGATATGCTGTTGTCTCAGCTGCCTTATGGGTTTCCTTACTGGACTCTTCATTGAGGCAAGGGTCTACCTTCATAGCAGCAACCTTCTCTGCTTCACGAAGGACGTCTCTCTTCACAGAATTTGTATCAATCTTCTTACCATCCACAAAGGAATCGCCAACAATGCCAAGGGAAGTTACCATACTGGTCACATCGGTAGGCATGTAGATCTTAGTTGCCTGACCATCTGCGATATCCTTTAATGCTTCGATGCCCTTCAGCTTTAATACATTGCCGGAAATATCAGCTCGGTTTAACTTTTCAATACCATCTGCCTCTGCCTGGTAAACCAGTTCGATGGACTTGGCACGGCCTTCTGCTAAAGCGATTTGTGCATCACGCTCAGCCTCAGCGGCAAGGATCTTCGCCTTCTTATCACCCTCTGCACGAGATACAACAGACTCACGATGCGCCTCAGCCTCTAGGAGTGTCTGTCTCTTCTCACGCTCAGCTCTCATCTGCTTGGTCATGATCTCCTGGATCTCTGCAGGTGGCTGAATATTCTTAACCTCGATACGGGTAATGCTAATTCCCCAAGGATCTGTTGCCTGATCCAACTGAGACAGCATCTTGGCATTGATTTCTTCACGGCTGGACAGTGTGGCATCTAACTCCATCTCACCGATGATGGAACGAAGTGTAGTTGCTGTCAGATTCTGGATACCTGCTGTAGGATTCTCGATTCCATAAGTATAGAGTTTTGGATCGAATACCTTCATGTAGACAACAGAATCAATCAGCATGGTTACATTATCCTTCGTGATAACTGGCTGAGGAGGGAAGTCCATAACCTGTTCCTTCACGCTGATTTTCTTAACTACCTGTTCGATCAGAGGGATCTTAAAATGTAGACCCGCCTGCCATGTGGTTTTATAGCGTCCTAAGTTCTCAACGATAAATACGCTACCCTGTGGTACAACCCGGATGTTTCTGGCTAAAACAACCAGCACCAGTACCAGTACAATTATTCCAATTACTTCTGGCATAACTCTCTCCTCCTTTATTCAGGAAAAATCAATACATCTATATAGAATAATACTCGTTTTGGTATTATTTCCAACTGATAAATTTATGATTCCCTAGATATATTTCTCGCTTGATACGTAAATAGAGTACCATACTTCCTGTTTCCTAGAAAATGGTTCTTCGTCAAGACTCGCTCGCGAGTCTTGCGCGCCGGATTCGGGTCTGCTTCAGCAGACAAATTCCTGTCCGAATCCGTGCGCATCCTCGCGGAGCGTCTAACGCAGTCGGAGCTTGTACTCCGACTGCGTCAGACAGACTTCCTTGCCATAGAGCGGAAGATATGCTGGCTGATTGGGGCTCTGTAAACCAATCGTGTAAAGAAGATAAATAGTACATTCCCTACAAGGCACATTGCAAAACCAATCCAGGCTCTCTCAGTAAAGGACCAATTCCCAATGACTTCTAATACCCGTGTACCCATCTGGTTGTGCTCTAGTTCCATGGGATTCCCCAGGAGAGAATACCCAAAAGCCCAGGTAATCAAAAATGGGATAAAGGAAGCCCAATAGTACTTATAGGTCAGCCCATTCATGATACCAATCAGCAGGGTAAATCCACCAGCAAATAAAAGGGTATAACCCATAACACTAGTAAGTTCTGGAGTCTTTTGGATACCAATCACACGAATCACCACTGCGATTCCATACATGCTAAGATTCATTAGTACGGTAAGGACTACGGGATAAGTGAAGAAGAGCTTTCTCTTCTTAGGAGAAGTTAAAACCATCTGAGACATCCCTAAAAGCATGCTGCACTGCATAATAAACGAACCAGCCAGCATGTAGAAAACGGAAAATACAGTTAATGGCGAGCCCTTTCCTTTGTCTGGCAGAATAATAAACTGGGTGATATCTAATCCAATACCCAGGATCATAAATAAGGAGCCAAGGATCATCACGGTCTTAAATCGTGGACTTAAGGGCCATAGTTTCAAATAATTCTTAAGATTCTTCATAATAACTTCTCTCTCCTTTTCTAAGGCTTGTAATCAGTAAGAATCCCATCAAACCAACCCCAAGGATTCCTAAGACTACCATGGTCCACATTGGGACTAAGAAAATCATCAAGCCTAGAAACATGGATGCATATAGTACAATCATACCAAGCATCATATTCCACCAAGCCATCATAAAGGCTCGGCTAATCAGAATGCCTGCCGCAACAAATCCTAGAATTGCGAAGAAATACAATACAGCCTTCGCTTCCAATCCCCGGAATTCATTCAACGCGGAGCATACCGTAATCACATAGCAGATTCCCACATATAGAATTTTCCGCAGAAACTCTAGTATAACAGCATGCTTCCAAACTTTAATTCCCCTGGTACTTGTCAAGAAAAGATTCATCCCATGCAGTCTCTTCCCTGACATACCGCTCATATAGAGCACATCTAAAAGGACCTCTAATCCTGCTGCTAAGGACAGAACAAAAATACAAGCCACAAAGGTAAAGCCCTCTGCTTCTTTCCCTCCTCTTACTAGAATGTAAAGGAACATGCCAAGTGCAGATAGAGGATAGACAAGGAAAGTGATAAGACGAAAGAGTCCCGTGCAAAAGACCAGATAATATCGAAGGCTATTTTTAGTACGTCCATTCATCGCACCCTCCTACTCGCCTAATTTCAGGCCCGTATAGGTCTTCATCAGTGCAACAACTATCTCTGTCAAATTCGGTGTCTCAATGGCAGCTCCACAGGACTCTGCCAGATCTATATCCTCTCTACACATGATGCCATCAATACCAAAGGAGGATCTGTGGGCGCCTAGAATCTTATCCTTCAAGCGGTCACTCTGGTCTGCATCTGCACGAACCATGATGTACTTCTCCTTTAGTTCCTCTGTAAAGCCCTGCTCTACAATTCTGCCCTCTTCCATCAGGATCACATAATCGGTGACATTCTCCATGTCTGCAATGTTATGGGTAGAAAAGAATACAGACTTCTCACCCTCCCCCTCTTCGATATAGTCACGAATCAGGTCACATAACTTGTCTCGCATTAAAGGATCCAAGGGAGATGCTGGCTCATCCATAATTAAGAGATCCGTATCTCTCGCCAGCACCGATGCAATCTCAAGCTTCATCCGATTACCATCGGATAGCTTTGATACCTTCTTCCATCCCTTCATTCCCTGATCGGATGGGATATTTAGATCCTCAATCAGGGTCATGAATCGATCCTTATGAAAGCCATCAAAGAGAACTTCATTGGCAGTTACTACCTGCTTAATGGACCACTCTGGCATGAAGTAATCGCTGGCACCGGTATAACCAATCCGCTCTCTCATAGCCTGATTCTCTGAAAATCCGCCGGCCTTCTCTGTTCCGAAGAAGGTTAACTCTCCCTTATAGTCCATGCGAATACCAGACAGGATATTTAGAAGGGTGGTTTTGCCAGCTCCATTCTCTCCAATCAGTGCCGTTGCATATCCCTTGGGCACTTCTAGCTTGGGAAGGTCTAAGGCAAAGCTCTTATATTTCTTACTTATATTTTTCCCATCTATAACTCTTTCAAACTCCATAACAATCCCTTTCTTTTGGAAATATAAACCGTGTTATCCTATACGTCCTCACGGTTAATCGTAAGAAGCATCTGTAGGGTATCCATCAATTCCTGATCGGTAATCCCTGCCACATCAGCAGCCTTAATGGCTTCTGATAATGCTGCTTCTACCTTTCTCATCTGTTGCTCCATCATCATCTCTGTATCCTGGGGATTCACGATGTAGCCCTTGCCCTGTACTGCAGAGACTAGCCCTTCCTCCTGGAGGAGTTCATAGGCCTTCATGGTTGTAATGACGCTAATCTTTAAGTCCTTGGCCAAGGAACGAATGGATGGGAGGTAGCTACCCTCTTTGATCTTTCCATTCATGATCTGTTCTCTGAAGTCATCAGCAACCTGCTGATAAATTGGAACGCCATTA
Organism: uncultured Lachnospiraceae bacterium; assembly: GCA_900317915.1. Lineage (GTDB taxonomy): Bacteria > Bacillota > Clostridia > Lachnospirales > Lachnospiraceae > Lachnocurva. The sequence goes on from ONIO01000036.1 coordinate 6,586, forward strand.
TTCTGTAAGATTTTCAATATCTCACCTCCTTTTTATTTCGGTACCAACTGTTTATATGTTATATATACAGTTAGCACAGTTGAATGTCAATAGGTTTTTATAAAAAAATATCCTGCCTCGTAATTTTACGAAGCAGGATATTCTCTTCTTCTGGTCCATCTACCTGAGGGTGTGAATTGCATGTTTTATGGCATGCCTCACCATGGAATATTCATATTTGAATATTCCGTGAATAATGCATATCTTATGATAGGATATGCACAGCGAGGTGATGATTATGAAACTAGAACAAATTAAAGAAATTGCAGCAGACAGGGACTCTGGGGTTCAGCATTTTTTTGATAAATCCTATTCAAAAGTTTATGGTGAATTACTTAATATTGAGGTAGATGCACAAGTTAAGTTTCTATTGAACAATTACTTAACAGGTCCGTCATCCATTAACTATCAAATCTTAGACTTATGCTGTGGTACAGGTCGTCATTTACAAAAATTAAGTGATCTAGGATATTCTCTTGATGGGGTAGATATAAATCCAGAAGCAGTGGCTGCTGCCCGAGATAAATTAATAAATGGAAGGATTTATTTAGATGATGTTCAATATTTCTGTCCAAATAAGAAATATGATTTGATTTATTGTATGGAAAGTTCAATTGGATATCTGCCGGATTTTAAAACAATTGATATTTTTAGAAATATTAGTAAAGAACTGTTATCTGACCAGGGAGTCTTTGTATTGCATTTAACAAACAGGGAATATCTGTTGCGAGAAATGGGTAGGAGAATGTGGTTTGGCAATTCTAAGTCAGGATATGTTTTGGAGGATAGGTCACTTGATCTAAAAGAAGGGTTACTAACGATTAATCAGATTAGAATTATTGATGGTGTTAGCAAGAAATATTCTGTTGATTTGAGGCTTTATTCACTAAGAGAATTAAAGCTTATGCTTCGAGAAGGTGGTTTAACAGTAAGAAAGGTTTATGGAGATTACAATAATAATACTTATGATGTCCATTCTCCGTACTTGCTTGTTGAATGTATAAAAAGTGAATAAATAGAAAGGGGGAATATTATGACTAGAGACGGACTGATTATTATTGCATGAAGAATTGTAGCTACGTGGAATATGTAAAATGGAGGTGAGTAATAATGAATAATTTCGATGAGCTTATCATCATTGCCTAACTTATATTTTGGAAAAGACATTGGTGTTTTTTGTGGAAGCTGAATTTGGTAACAATAATATTTACCAAATTCAGCTTTTAACAGTAGTAAGGATTGTGGCAGCGAATGATCAAATTCTTGAAAGAAAACCGCCTGTTTTCAAAACTAACAGGTATCAATTTATTATCAAAAATAGGAGATAAACTGTTTTATACTGCCCTGCTTACAGCATCAAGTGGTGTAGAGAATGCTGGTTTTGCAGTAATGATTGTTTCGGTTTCAGAGACATTACCGATTTTGATGAGTATATTCATCGGGGTAATTGCGGATAAGAAGCAAAATAAATTAATACAGATCGTGAGAAGTTCTTTCTTTCGGGCGTTGATGTATCTTGGAATAGGAATACTTTTTCACTTTACGCCAACTTTTTATATTATTATTTGGTCCGCTATTTTCAACTTTATGTCAGATATGGCCGGAAACTATTCTTCAGCACTATTCTCGCCATTTACTAAATCCTTGATTGCGGCAGACCAGATGGAAAAAGCACAAGGAGTCATCAGTCTTAGTACACAAATAGTAACAGTCCTAGCAACATTTATAGGTGCATTCGTATTAACAATTAGTACGGAAAGTATATTGGCGGTATTCAACGCAGGCGTATTTTTTGTTGTATCAATTTTATATTGGATGGCGATCCCAAAAATTAAGACTTATGAGAATCGTATTCGAGTAATCGATGAAGAGAATCCTCTTATCACGATAAAAGACAACTTGAAGTTGATTATATCAGGGAAAAGAAGACTGATAGATATTGTTCAACTGGCAATGTTGAACGGATTTTTTGGCGGTTTATCACCAATTTTTGCAATATTTATTTTTTCAAACAATGAGTTAAACAGCATAAGTCGTCCGGTGAAGATATCTATATTATCCGGTCTTATAACTGTTTTTATGATTCTTGGAAATGCTGTATCTGTTAGGAATCATAAAACCACAATCAAGTATTTCATAGATTATTTTATCGCGGATTTATTGATTCTTATTGTTGGCGTTGGTTTCCTAATGAATAGTATTTGGATTATTTATGTTGCCACTGCTGGTATATCATGGCTGTTAGGGATTGTTTCACCAAAATTTTCCGCTGAAATAGTGAATGAATATCCGATAGAAAGGCTTGGTGGTATAGTTACCAGCGTAAATGCATTACTGGTTTTAACCCCGCCAATTACCAGTATGGTGTTTCCTTTCATTTCTACAACAAGTAGGCGTGCGGTTTATTGGGCATTTATTGTTTATGGTCTTGTTTTAATAGGAATCACTGGGACGATCATATCATTTGGTAATAAGTCCTCTAAATTATCCTGTAAGAAAGCAGCAATGTTATTAAAGCCAAGAGACCAAAGGGATTGAATATAGTTTTCTAAAGATGCCCTTTGTGTTATCTTTCCATTACGAAAATCTAGTATTTTTTGAAAGAATATTAGAAAGGCTCTGGCAAACATATCTTGAGAATCAAGGATAGTTTCTAAATGTTTGATAAATAATTCTGCTGTTTTATCTTGACTTCTTTTAATCAATTCGAAGATGATATTAATTAAAACCAGGTGAGTCCGATGCCTGTTATTTGGAAGAGATAAATAAATGGAATCACGCTTTATAAATGCTTTTCCAAGGAATACAAGATTACTGGTTGATAATACCTGTAAAGTGTTTCCAAATATAAAGAGCTCATATTCTGTCCAGTCTTCAATACTGTACAAATATGCAGTAATTAGTTCTATTTCTGATTCGGAAATAGGGTAATCAGCTTCCAAATCTTTAATAGCTGATTTGATGACTAAACAATTGAGCTGATTATAAATATCATAGGATTCGGAAGATGTATCATAATGGCTTAAGAGGTCTTTTAAGCCATTCACATCTTTTTTCCCATGTAGACTTGAAATCTTCTTTGCTTGTTTAAAAAAATTGAAGTCTTCGTATTGATTATAAGCATGTTCGAATTCGGCCAAACTCATATGAATAGCGGAAATAGCAATTAATAATTTGTCAGCGGAGAGCATAGTAAGTCCATTTTCAAATTTTGACAATTGAGCTTGGGAGAGGTTTTGGTTCACGATATCTTTCATTTTCAAACCTCTTGCTATTCTTAAATCTCGATATAATTCGCCGAGGTTGAACGAATCCAGTTTTGACATTGAACACTCCTATCATTTCAATCTCTGTTGGGAAAAATATAAAGCTTATATCCTGCTATTTTCTATGCCATGCTTTATGACGAAAAGACCCAGCAGGAAATCGCCGACAATATTGGCAAGAACAGGCGCATCGTCTCTGACGCTATCAAGAAAGTCAGGAAGCTGGCGCAGACAAGCGATCTGTACGAGAAATGATTATTACAGACAGTTTCTGAAACATCTCCATAGTTTCTGCCTGTCTTCTTATCTTTCCAAAAATTCGCTGACGCTGATAATCCTTGGATCCGTAACCTTGGATTCCAGGAAGTCTTTATCACCGGTCAGGAACAAATCTGCTCCTGCATCCAGTGCCGCTCTGAGTATCGGCCTGTCCTTCACATCGCGGATCTTAAGCTCCGCTTCTGTCGCTTTCTCCGGAGTGCTGACCACCTTAATGGATTGCAGCGCTGTAAACAGGAATGCCTCCAGTTCTACCATCTTGTCCGGAAACTTCTCCCGGAATTTACGGTGCAGTTCATCCACCACGTAATCACAGACCACCGGCTCATACGGTGGCATCAGTGCCTTCATCAGAGCAACGGCCACCCGTCCATTCGGAAATAGTGCCGCCGAGATGAAGATGTTCGTATCAATCATCACTCTCACTAGGCGTTATCCTCTCTTCTGGACTTTGTGATCCATTCCGCAATAACATCCTCAGATGTGAAGCCCGCCTTTGCAGCCTCTCCCTTCATCTGCTTCTGAAGACGTTTCAGAGCATACACAGCAGAATTCATGATC
>ONIO01000021.1 GCA_900317915.1 uncultured Lachnospiraceae bacterium
TCGAAATGCATTTGGATTCTTTGTAAAGAAGCTTTCCTCAAACTCTGAAGAAGAAGAAATTGCAGAAGCTGCATAAAATAAAACCCTTCCGAGCATCATCTCGGAGGGGTTATTTTTTCAATTGACATCATTTAAAAATCATATTACTATTTACTCATCTTCATTTCTGAAGAAACATTTCATATACCTTTCCCAATTATTAAATTAAATAATGAACTTACACGGGGAGTCGGAGGCAGTTGTGCTATCTTCTTGAGCCTTTGAGAGGAGATGGTGCCAATGTATATTACATTACCGGAATTATTGCAATTCTGTATCTTTGTTCTTGCATTGATAAGTTTTATTGTTTCCAACAATAAAAAATAACTGCTCCGTTTGACGAAGCAGTTACTTTTGTAATTTGACTTTCGCCAGGAAGATAGCGCACTATCTTTCCGACTTCCTTTGTAAGTTCATTATAACACGGTTTTTATATCTTTCAACCGCATTTCTAATTCTTTTAGTTTATATTAATTCGGATGCTGTATGCCGGATCATTAGCTCCGTTTTTTCCACCGATGTATTCTCCGCTGGTACGATCCTTCCAGTATACATCGATATGCGGATGATCTCCAAGGGGATAAATAGAAACCAAAACCACCCCATTTGAATAATCTGCCGCGGGATTATAAAATTTTCGATCACCGTTAAAGGTATACTCTTTTTCGGTGTCTGTTGATGTTCCTTTCCCGTATGCTGCGGGAGCACCGCTTTCATTCGATTGTTTCGGTGTAAAGGTTCCGGTGGAAGGATTATAAATACCTGCGGCATTGGCCTGATTCTTTCCATCGTTTTTCCACCATTTTAGTCCAGCTTTATTTGCACTGGCTTCATCCACAACTCCGTCATAATAAAACTGGGTCGCTAAGGATGCGGCCTGACGCATAGTCGCTATGTCATAGGCTTCCCTAGATGTTTCCAGCTTTGAATTAAAAATCGGGATGGCTACTGCCACGAGGACTGCGATAATTGCAACTACAATCAATAGTTCCGCCATGGTAAAGCCTTTATTTTTCTTCTGTCTCATATGCATTTTTTTCCCTAAATCCTTTTTATAAAAAGATTTTCCTTATAAAAATGTACCACCGGACATGATAGATGTCAATTTATGCTATAATGACAAAAAAACATCCAAAAATGAAATTTTAAATTCCACCATTAATACCAGAGGTAGATGTTAGTCTTGCACAGGTTGCGTTTACTCTTGCATACAATTGTACTATGATTGCCCTGTCCTTCTGACAGCAGTGGACTAGACGGGAGTCGAACCCGTGTCCAAAAACCCATTCCCTGTTCTTCTACGAGCGTAGTACGTTCTTTTACATTCCCTCCACTGCACGGGAACGAACACCCTTACAGCTTTAGTAGCGTCATATTACGTCCATAACCGCAACGCTTAGGCTATGTCGTTTCCTGCATGTTTGAAGCCCGTATCTGTCCGTGCAGGTGCAGTCAGGCGGACTCGCTGCGATTAGGCAGCGTATGCTAAATTATTATCTTCAGCGTTTAAATTTAAGTTGGAATTTAACGCATCACCCTACGGCTCGCTTCACCAGCTGCAAGATCCCTGTCGAAACCTTTACTAGCCCATGTAAGCATCCGAGGTAGTTACCTCGGATAATTTATTATAGAGGTCTATCCCTGATTCGTCAACCGAATCAAATAATGAACCCTTACAATCTCTTCTATCCAGAGTAAGAAGTACTTACTTCAGATTACGAATCTTAAAGTCTCGAAGGGCTTCTCTCTTCTGATCCTTATTCGCGATATCCCTACGCTTGTCGTAGTTTTTCTTACCACGGGCAAGAGCGATCTCAATTTTCACACGAGAGCCCTTGAAGTAGACCTCTACAGGAACTAAGGTATAGCCCTTCTCCTTAATCTTCTGAGACAGTTTCAGAATCTCATTCTTATGGAGTAGTAAGCGTCTGGGACGAAGGGGATCTCGATTGAAGATATTGCCCTTCTCGTATGGTGAGATATGCATCTGATAAATGTAGACCTCACCGTTTTGTATCCGCACCCATGCCTCCTTGATGGAGCACTTGCCGGTACGAAGGGACTTAACTTCGGTTCCAACCAGTTCCAGTCCCGCCTCAATATATTCATCCAGAAAATAGTCATGTCTAGACTTTGGATTATTGGCGATTAATTTCTTGCCATCCTTCGCCATTGGTTTCCCCCTTATCGTAACATAGAGAATCCTATTCTCTTTTCTTCTAGTCCTATACCTTTAGTTTCTTACTTCACAAGCTCAAAGTCAATGGTACGAGAATCTGTATCTGCATGTGCTACCTTTACCACAACGCTTTGACTCATATGATAGACCTTACCTAAGCACTCACCAATCATACAGTAATGCTTCTCATCGAATCGATAGTAGTCATCTGTAAGGGTAGATACATGAACCAGACCCTCAATGGAATTTGGAAGCTGTACATAGATGCCCCAGGCAGTCACTCCAGAGATGATACCTGTATAGGTCTCTCCCAGATGCATCTGCATATACTCAGCCTTTTTAAGCTTGGATACCTCCCGTTCTGCTTCATCAGAGCGGCGCTCCAGCATACTGGTTTCCTTAGCCACAGAGTCTAGAATCTTCCGATAATGCTCTATACGCTTCTGGTTCAGTTTTCCCCTTAGATCTTCCTTCATAATGCGATGAATCTGTAGATCAGGGTAACGACGAATCGGTGATGTAAAGTGAGAATAAAACTTAGCTGCAAGTCCAAAGTGACCAATGCATTCGGTCTCATACTTGGCCTGCTGCATGGAACGAAGTGTTAACATGCTAATCAGCGCTTCTTCTTTCCTACCCTTCACCTTTTCTAATAATTCCTGTACTTCCTTGGGCTGCAATTCGTCTCCCTTTTGTCGAAGGGTCAGTCCAAAGTTCTCAATGAATACAGACAGGTCATGAATACGGTCATGATCTGGTACTCCATGGGTTCTATAGAGAAATGGAATCTCTTTTTTGCAATATTCCTCAGCAACGGTTTCATTTGCCAGAATCATAAAGTCTTCGATTAACTCATTTGCTTCCGAGTGTTCATACAGTTCAATAGAGATTGGTTTACATTTCTCATCCACCTGAATCTTATACTCAGGAAAATCGAAGTCGATACAACCATCCTGATGACGCTTCGCTCGAACCAGTTTAGATAGATGTAGCATCTCATCAAGCATCGGGGTGACTAAATCATATTCCTGTCTAAGCGCCTCATCATGATCGATGACAATTCCCTTCACATTGTGATAGGTCATGCGGTAATCAATATTCACAATAGACTCTGCTATCACATGATCAATGACTTCACCCTTTGGATTCACAGTCATGATGCATGACATAGCCAATCGATCCTCATTATGATTCAGGGAACACATTCCATTGGACAGGGCCCGAGGAAGCATAGGAATCACACGATCCACCAGGTAGACACTGGTGCCTCGCTTCCGTGCCTCTTTATCTAAGGCACTATTCTCCTTCACATATTCAGAGACATCTGCGATATGAACACCCAGGATATAGTTCTCTCCATCCTTGGTAAGAGAAACCGCATCGTCTAAGTCCTTAGAGTCATCTCCGTCAATGGTAACCATTAGCTGATCTCTAAGGTCCATGCGGCCCTTCATCATGCTATCGGTAACTGGCACAGCCACCTGATTTGCTTCTGACAGAACCTCTTCTGGGAAGTCAGTTGGAATACCCATAGCCTTCACAATAGACAGGATATCTGTACCTGGATCATCTCTATGGCCTAGGATCTCCACCACGATACCCTCTGGCTTCTTTCCCTTACCACCATAATTGGTAATGGTTGCTACTACCTTATGTCCAGTAACCGCATGGAGTTCCTTACCCTCTGGAATGAAGACATCCATATCCACTTTAGGATCATCTGGGATGACAAAGCCAAAGTGCTTGGACTTCTCATAAGTTCCAACCACATAGTCCATTCCATGCTCTGTAATGGAGAGGACCTTGGCCTCTTGTCTCTTACCATCTAATGGCTTAGGCAGGATCTCTACCTCGACAGTATCCTTATGCATGGCATGATTACGGTTATCTGGAGAGATATAGAAGTCTTCCTCATATCCTTCCACTGTAACGAAGCCAAATCCCTTAGGATTAGCAGTATAAATACCAGTGACAACTTCGCCATGGTATTCCTCAGTCTTTTGGTACTTTCCTCGCTTCGATACAAAAGCAGATCCCTCTGCCACCAATTCATCCAGAATGCTTTCTAGCATATCCCGCTTGGACTTAGGAATATCTAAGAGGATCGCAATCTCTTTCATCTTCATTGGGCGATAGAGAGGGTCAAGGAGCAATCCAAGGATTTTCTCCTTCTCTACCTCGGCCTTCTTTTTCTTATGGTCCTTTGGGAGATGCTTTTTCTTGGCCTTTTTCTTGGCCTTTTTCTTCGCACTACTTCCATCCGTAGGCTTTCTCTTACTTTTCTTCGGAATAAAATCCTCATCAACCCGATGGTCTTTCCAGCTCATAGTTCTCCTTTGCAAAAAATAAGGGGCCACCGTAAAAACAGTGGCCCCGAACATTCCATTCATTTTCTTAGAAGCTTCCAATATTCAGAATAGCTGCGAATAAGAAAAACAGTACAACAAGAACTGCTGTAAGTCTACCAAGGATACCCTCCTTAGAACGACCCTTATTTCTAGCCCAGTATGTATCGGAAACCTGACCGCTAATAGAGCCAAGACCTGCATCCTTGCCCTGCTGCATCAGAATAATGATTGTAATAAGTACACTGACAATTATGAATAAAATTGTTACTACATTCTTAAGCATTTTCTACTTCCTCCAAGATGAATTGTTATGATTTCTCACACAACTCAGACAGTATAGCATACCTATGCCTAATATTTCAACTCTTACTTTTTCATATACCAGAACTCTTCAACAACACCGCGCACCCGCATATCGGGTGGTTGATATTTCGCATGCTTTGCGTGCTCAACTGGGTCACGACCCATAAAAAAACACCCACGAGGACAGGTCCCCGTGGGTGGTCATACCAATTGATTAAATCGGTTTCTATTTAGTATGCAATACCCTGTGCAATCATAGCGTCAGCAACCTTCTCGAAACCAGCGATATTAGCACCAGCTACGTAGTTACCCTCTAAGCCGTACTTCTTAGAAGCATCATCACATGCATGGAAGATACCCTTCATGATACCCTCAAGCTTAGAATCAACCTCCTCGAATGTCCAATGAAGTCTCTCAGAGTTCTGAGACATCTCAAGGGCACTTGTCGCAACACCACCAGCATTAGCAGCCTTAGCAGGTCCGAAGAGAACTCCAGCCTTCTGGAATGCCAGAATAGCCTCTGGAGTAGAAGGCATATTAGCACCTTCTGCTACTGCGATTACGCCATTATCGATCAGCATCTTTGCATCTTCTTCATTCAACTCGTTCTGGGTTGCACATGGAAGTGCGATGTCAACCTTATACTGCCATACACCGTGCTCACCATTTTTCTTCTCATGGTACTCAGCAGATGGTCTAGCAGCAGCATACTCCGTCAGACGTGCACGCTTTACTTCCTTCACTTCCTTCAGAAGTGCAACATCGATTCCCTCTGGGTCATAGATCCAACCAGTAGAATCAGAACATGTGACAGGCTTAGCGCCAAGCTGATAAGCCTTCTCAATTGCATAGATTGCAACATTACCAGCACCAGAAACTGCTACAGTCTTACCCTGGAAAGAGTCGTTCTTAGTAGACTTTAGCATCTCCTGAGTAAAGTAGCATACGCCGTAACCAGTTGCCTGTGTACGTGCAAGGGAACCACCATAGGTAAGTCCCTTACCAGTAAGTACACCTGTGAACTCATTTCTAAGTCTCTTATACTGTCCGAACATGAAGCCAATCTCACGTCCGCCTACACCGATATCACCAGCTGGAACGTCAGTGTCAGCACCAATGTGCTTAGCAAGCTCTGTCATAAATGCCTGGCAGAATCTCATGATCTCCATGTCTGACTTACCCTTAGGATCGAAGTCAGAACCACCCTTACCACCACCAATTGGAAGTGTTGTAAGAGAATTCTTAAAGATCTGCTCGAAACCTAAGAACTTAATTACAGAAAGGTTAACAGATGGATGAAGTCTTAAACCACCCTTGTAAGGTCCGATTGCAGAGTTGAACTGTACTCTGTAACCACGGTTCACCTGAACCTTACCATTGTCATCAACCCATGATACTCTGAACTGAATGATACGCTCAGGCTCAACGATACGCTCGATGATACCCCACTTCTCAATCTCAGGGTTTGCTGCAACAACTGGCTCTAATGATTCAAGAACCTCTGCAACTGCCTGAAGGAATTCCTTCTGCTCTGCGTTACGTGCCTCAAGTCCATCGTAAACGCTCTGAAGATAAGTGCTCTGAAACTTCATCTTTTTCTTTCTCCTTCTCTTAAAAATCTAATAAAAACTAATCGTTCCTATCCGATTAATTCTTTAACACATAAAAGTATTATACCCAAGGGTTTCTTTGAGTGCAATTATTATTTTATATAAATTCATTTCGTTCGTTTTTTTGTACATTTCAAATACTTTTTTATAGCAAAATGAATTTTCTCGAATAGAATCCTGCATTTTTATATGAAATTTCTACATTTTTACCTATAATTATATCGTTTTATGAATTTCAACCTGCACATCAATTCTATTCATCTTAAATTTTACTATTCTTCGATTACTCTTTATACATTAATCTCTGCCTGGACGCCAAGCAGTTCCTTATTTGCATCCAATACAGGACGAACCACGTCACGAAGATAGACTTCAACCTGACGAGGAGCACGACCTACATAGAGGGATGGATCTAAGGTCTTCTCATGAAGTTCCTCAAGGGTCAGGCCGAACTTCGGATCCTGGGCAATCAGCTCTAAGAGATTGTTGTCTCCGCCCTCTTCCTTCACGTGAGCGGCAGCCTTCATAGACAGTTCACGGATCTCTTCATGGATCTCCTGGCGATTGCCGCCGTGCTTTACAGCATCCATCATAATATTCTCAGTTGCCATGAATGGAAGCTCAGACAGAAGTCTCTTTTCGATCACCTTCTCATATACCTTCAGTCCATTGGTGACATTGATGCAGAGGTCAAGGATACCATCTGTAGCTAAGAAGCCCTCAGCAACAGAGAGGCGCTTATTGGCAGAATCATCAAGGGTACGTTCAAACCACTGGGTAGCAGCTGTAATTGCAGGATTAAGCGCATCAATCATTACATAACGAGATAAGGATGCAATACGCTCAGAACGCATTGGATTTCTCTTATACGCCATAGCAGAGGAACCAATCTGAGACTTTTCAAATGGCTCTTCCACTTCCTTCAGATGCTGAAGGAGTCGGATATCATTACTCATCTTATGAGCAGATGCTGCGATACCAGCAAGTACATTTAAGACTCTAGTGTCATGCTTTCTAGAATAGGTCTGTCCAGATACAGGAACACAGGCCTTGAAGCCCATCTTTTTCGCAATCATAGGATCAATCTGATCGATGATCTCATCATTGCCCTGGAAAAGTTCTCTAAAGGATGCCTGTGTACCAGTTGTACCCTTAGATCCAAGCAGCTTTAGAGAACCAATGACATAGTCAAGGTCCTCTAAGTCCACCATGAATTCATTGATCCACAGAGTTGCACGCTTACCAACTGTGGTCGGCTGCGCAGGCTGAAAATGAGTAAATGCCAGAGTTGGTGTCTCCTTATAGGTATCTGCAAAACGAGCCAGCTGATCGATGACATTTAGTAACTTCTTACGAACCAGGGTCAGACCCTCTTTCATAATAATCACATCGGTATTATCACCTACATAGCAGGATGTTGCTCCTAGGTGGATGATTCCAGCAGCCTTGGGGCAAAGCTGTCCATAGGCATAGACATGGCTCATAACATCATGACGAACCACCTTTTCTCTTGCACGTGCTACATCATAGTTGATGTCTGTCACATGCTGCTTCATCTCATCGATCATCTCCTGGGTGATGGTAGGCTGACCATTTTCATCACATAAACCTAATTCCATCTCCGTCTCAGCCAGGGCAATCCATAGTTTTCTCCAGGTCTGAAACTTATTATCCTCAGAGAAGATGAACTGCATCTCCTTAGATGCATATCTCTCGGACAGTGGGCTAATATACTGATCTGTATTCATGAAAACTCTCTCCTTATTTAGAAATAGAAACCAATTCCATATGTTCGTGTAGAGGCCATCTTGACCTATGCATCGAATTCTCCACGGATATCATGCTTGGGTGGCTCCATTGGATACTTTCCAGTGAAACAACCGTTGCAGATTGGTAGGCCTTCCACCATCTCTGGGAGTCGGTCTATATTTAAGTAGCCAAGAGAATCCGCGCCGATCACCTGTCTGATCTCATCAATGGAACGATTATATGCAATCAGCTGATCACGGGCTGGCACATCGATTCCGAAGTAACATGGCCACAGGAATGGAGGTGCAGAGATACGAACATGGACCTCCGTCGCACCTGCATCGCGAAGCATCTTCACAATACGATCCGATGTAGTACCACGAACGATGGAATCATCAATCATGACGATTCGCTTGCCATTTACCACATTTCGAATCGGATTAAGCTTCACCTGGACAGAGGACTCACGGCTCTGCTGGCCTGGCTTAATGAAGGTTCGTCCCACATAGGTATTCTTCTGGAAGCCCACACCATATGGGATTCCAGACTCTAAAGCAAATCCCATGGCAGCAGCGTTACCAGACTCTGGAACGCCGATGACAAGGTCTGCATCAATTGGAGAATCCTGAGCTAAGAATCGGCCTGCGCGAATACGAGCTTCCTGTACCGGGATCTCATCAATGATACTATCAAGTCTTGCAAAGTAGATATACTCGAAAATGCAATGGGCCTGCTTTTCCTTTGGAATCTGATTGCTCTTATCAGACTTAATGCCGTCTCTTGTAATGGTGACAATCTCACCTGGCTCTACATCTCGGACAAATTCTGCCCCGATGGTATCTAAGGCACATGTCTCAGAGGCCAGGATGTAGGCATTATCTCTCTTACCGATGCAAAGAGGCTTAAATCCATGAGGATCTCTCATACCAATCAATTTTCTCGGGCTCATAAGAATCAGGGAATAAGCACCCCGAATCTTACGGCTGGCAGCACTCAAAGCATCCTCTACATTATGTACCTTCAGACGCTCTCTTGCGATTAAGTAGGCAATGGACTCTGAGTCAATGGTGGTCTGGAAAATTGCCCCTGTATAGGACAGTTCATCACGAAGCTCATTGGCATTGATCAGATTACCATTATGAGCCAGAGCAAGGGTACCCTTGGCATAGTTTAAAACCAAAGGCTGAACATTCTCTCTGGTAGAAGCGCCTGCTGTAGAATAGCGTACATGGCCTACACCAATATTACCGTGCATTCCATCCAGGCTATCTGCATCAAATACCTCATTTACCAGGCCCATACCCTTATAAGAATGAACATGTGGATGATCGGAACTGGTATTAGCAACAGCAATACCTGCACTCTCCTGTCCTCGATGCTGCAGTGCAAAGAGGCCATAGTAGATGGTACGCGCTACATTATTTCCTTCGAAATCATAGATTCCGAAAACGCCGCACTCTTCATTCAGACCTGTCTCTTCGTTTTTCTTCTTTTCTAATTCCATAGTTCTCCTAAAACACAATAAGCGATTGACTAGGGCTGAAAATCCATGGCTCAAAAAGTATCTAGAGCCATGGATATCAATTATTATTTATGAAACTCTTTGCCAGTCAAAAGCTTATAGGCTTCCTTGTACTTATCAATTGTCTTATCGATAACATCCTCTGGCAGCTTATATCCACTGTCTGGGTTCTCCTTCAACCAGTTACGTACGAACTGCTTATCGAAGGATGGCTGACCATGACCAGCTTCATATCCATCCAGTGGCCAGAAGCGAGAACTATCTGGTGTCAGCATCTCATCACCAATTACCATATTGCCATCTTCATCCAAGCCGAACTCAAACTTCGTGTCAGCGATGATGATGCCACGTGTCAGTGCATAGTCTGCACACTTCTTATACATAGCAATGGTATTATCACGAAGCTGTTCAGCCAGCTTTTGTCCTCTACCTGGGAAGTACTTCTCTAAGTGATCCACACTCTGCTCAAAGGAGATATTCTCATCATGATCTCCCAATTCAGCCTTCGTAGATGGTGTATAAATCGGCTCAGGCAGTTTATCAGACTCCTTCAGGCCCTCTGGCAACTTAATTCCGCAGACAGTACCATTCTCCTGGTAGCTTGCCCAGCCAGAGCCTGTAATATAACCACGAACAATACACTCAATTGGAAGCATGTTCAGTTTCTTCACCTTCATGCTTCTACCCTGAAACTTGTCGTTCTGGAAAAATGCGGGCATATCCTTTGTATCACAGCTAATCATATGATTTGGAAGAATATCCTGTGTATAGTCAAACCAGAACTTTGACATCTGTGTCAGGATGGCACCCTTATCGGTAACCATATTCTTCAGAATGACATCAAAAGCAGAGATTCGGTCTGTTGCAACCATGATAAGAGAATCTCCATTATCATATACCTCACGAACCTTACCTTCTTTGATTGGTCTAAATTCTTCTGCCATGACTATCTATGCTCCTTTTCATAAAAAACAATGATTACGTTAATATAATAATACTTCTAAATGGACCATGTCTATTAAGTAGTTCTTATTAATTATATTAGATATGAAAAATGAATTTTAGCCAAATATAAACCAATATTTACAATGCAATCATACAATTTTATTTTGCCTGCTCAGAGATAAGCTGATCCACACGAAGGACGGACTCCTCGGCACCGCCGAAATTCTGATTGGCTGCCATCTGGTAGTACTGTCTGGCTAGGTTCAGATTCTTATCCACCCCTAATCCCTTTTCATAGAGGTATCCCAGGTTGACCTGAGCTGCTGCATAACCCTGTGCTGCAGCTAATTTCTGGTAATAAGCAGACTGATTGTAGTCCACATCCACGCCCAGACCATTGAAGTAAATATAACCCAAGCGATTCTGTGCAGGTGCATAGTCCTTCTTTGACGCCTTTTCGAAATAGGAAATGGCATTGGAATAGCTTACGCTGGTGCCAATACCCTTTTCATAGACAATGCCAAGGTAGTATTCAGCTGGTGCATAGTTACTTTCAGCACAAGTCTTTAATAGTTTTAATGCTTGTTCCTTATCTGCATTTTCCTTGTCCTCATCCTTGGTGTCACCTTCCGGATTGGTATTGGTTACTCCTGCAGTAGGATCCCCAAGAACAGATTGGAGATAGATTAGGGAACGGCGAACATAAGCTTCCTGATAAGGATATCTCTTAACCTTAGACACATCCGACGGTGTTGTCTCAATCAATTTCTCGTAATAAGTAATGGCTGTATTGGTATCCTGTGTGACTCCAATTCCCTTTTCATATAAGTAACCCATGAGATAGATTCCCATGGTATTGTCTTCATCACAGGCTGTTTTAATATTGGAATAAGCCAGGCTCGCTGCATCTGGAATGCTTGGGTTATTCAAGTAGTATCTGCCAAGTCCAGCATATCCGTCTGCATTTCCTGCAGTCGCAGCATTATTAAAGTAATTCATTGACTTGGTAAGGTCCTGCTCTGTCCCTAAGCCAAAGAGATAGAGATAGCCCAAATGAACCATCGCATTGGAGTTTCCCTGGGTGGCTGAACTCTCATACCACTTCTTCGCCTCTTGATAATTCTGATTTTCTCCCTGAATTCCATAATCAAATCGGAGACCTAATGTCAAAGAAGCTCTACTATCCCCATCATAGGAAAGTACTTCTAAGTCTGCAGACTGGGCCTTAGAATAGTCAAAATCCTCGTCTTCTTTTCCAGACTTTGTGCTAGTAGTTGTTGTCTTCGTGCTTTTATTCTTAGATGTATTGCCACAGGATGCAAGCATGGAAATAGCTAATAAGCCAAGCAATACGCTAACAAGTTTTCTCTTCATTATGTTCTCCTGTCAATGGTTTTTGTGCGTAGACATTATAGCATAGAACCATCTGTAAGAAACCCTCTTCATAAAAAAAGAGGTCCAACTGCTTTCGCAGTTGAACCTCTCATAATGAGTCTATCTCAACAATTACTTGTTATAGTTAACGATTTCACCGAAGTCAGCCTTCAGAGAAGCGCCACCAATCAGACCACCATCGATATCAGGCTTAGCAAGAAGCTCCTTGCAGTTACCAGCGTTCATAGAACCGCCGTACTGGATACGGATCTTCTCAGCTGTATCTGTATCATAGATCTCAGCGATTGTCTCACGGATAGCCTTACATACTTCCTCAGCCTGGTCAGATGTTGCAGTCTTACCAGTTCCGATTGCCCAGATTGGCTCGTATGCGATAACCATGGAAGCAGCCTGCTCAGCAGTAACATTCTGCATGTCAGACTTAATCTGCAGACGAATCCAGTCAAGAGTAACACCAGACTCTCTCTGCTCAAGTGTCTCACCACAGCAAAGGATTGGAGTCAGACCGTGCTCAAAAGCCTTCAGAACCTTCTTGTTCAGGAAAGCATCATCCTCATGGAAGTACTCACGTCTCTCGGAATGTCCGATGATAACGTACTTTACGCCAGCATCAACTAACATGTTCGGTGAGATCTCGCCTGTGTAAGCACCGCTCTCCTCAACATACATGTTCTCAGCACCAACTGCTACGTTAGAACCCTTAACAGCCTCTACTACAGGTACGATGTCGATTGCAGGTACGCAGTAAACGACGTCTACATCATCATTCTTAACCAGTGGAGCAAGAAGTTCTACAAGAGCCTTAGCTTCGCTAGGAGTCTTGTTCATTTTCCAGTTACCAGCAATAATTTTCTTTCTTGCCATGATATTCCTCCAAATCAGTCCTTATCGTTTGCAGCAACTACACCAGGAAGCTCCTTACCCTCAAGGAACTCAAGGGAAGCACCACCACCGGTAGAGATATGAGTCATCTTATCACCGAAGCCAAGGTTATTAACAGCAGCTGCAGAGTCACCACCACCAATGATTGTTGTAGCATCACAGTCAGCCAGAGCCTTAGCAACTGCAATTGTACCAGCTGCAAGAGAAGGGTTCTCAGATACACCCATAGGTCCGTTCCATACAACAGTCTTAGCATCAGCTACAGCCTGAGCGAACATAGCCTGAGTCTTAGGTCCGATATCACAAGCTTCACGATCTGCAGGAAGTGCATCGATATCAGCAATCTGAGTTTCGCATGGCTCAGATACAGGGTTAGGGAACTCAGCTACGGTTACAGAGTCAACTGGAAGAAGTAACTTCTTACCAAGCTTCTTAGCCTTAGCCATCATTTCCTTACAGTAATCAATCTTAGAGTCATCACAGAGAGATTTACCAATCTCGTAACCCTGAGCCTTCAGGAATGTATAAGCCATACCACCACCGATGATCAGGGTGTCACACTTATTCAGAAGGTTATCGATTACAGCAAGCTTATCAGCAACCTTAGCACCACCAAGGATAGCTACGAAAGGACGAACAGGGTTCTCGACAGCATCGCCAAGGAACTTGATCTCCTTCTGCATCAGATATCCAACAACGCAAGTGTCAACGAACTTTGTAACACCAACGTTAGAGCAATGTGCTCTATGCGCAGTACCGAATGCATCGTTAACGAATACATCAGCGATAGAAGCAAGATCCTTAGAGAATGCTTCACCATTCTTAGTCTCTTCTGCTCTGAAACGAGTATTCTCTAAGAGAATTACATCGCCATCCTTCATCTTCTCAACTTCAGCACGTACAGCATCAGAAACAACGTTCTCATCTGCTACGAACTTAACTTCCTGGCCAAGAAGTTCAGACAGTCTCTTTGCTACAGGAGCAAGAGTCTTCGTCTTCTTATCTTCCTCAGTCTTAACCTTACCAAGGTGAGAGCAAAGGATAACCTTACCACCATCAGCAATCAGCTTCTTGATTGTAGGCAGTGCGCCAACCAGACGGTTCTCATCTGTGATCTTACCATCGATAATAGGTACGTTGAAATCACAACGGCACAGTACTCTCTTGCCCTTTACGTTGATATCATCAACGGTCTTCTTATTTAATTCCATTTTTATCCTCCTAAGTTGTGAGTTGTAGTTTATCTACCTCACATAATAGAAAAAGGGCCCGGTCCTAAGACCGGACCCTCTTTAGGTCTTCACTTAAATCAAGTAGCTAAAATTACTTGTTCAGGAACTTAGCGAAGTACTTGATAGTTCTGCACATGTTAGATGTGAAGGAGTTCTCGTTATCATACCAAGAAACAACCTGAACCTCAGTGTTGCCATCGCCAACAGGAAGAACCATGGTCTGTGTTGCATCGAACAGAGAACCGTAAGTCATTCCAACGATATCCTTGGAAACGATAGGGTCTTCGTTGTAACCGAAGGACTCAGTCTGAGCAGCCTTCATTGCAGCGTTAACCTGATCAACTGTAACATCACCCTTAACAACAGCTGTAAGGATAGTTGTAGAACCTGTAGGAACAGGTACACGCTGTGCGGAACCAATCAGCTTACCGTTCAGCTCTGGAACAACAAGGCCGATTGCCTTAGCAGCACCAGTAGTGTTAGGAACGATATTCTCAGCGCCTGCACGGCTACGTCTCTTGTTGCCCTTTCTCTGAGGACCATCAAGAATCATCTGGTCACCAGTGTAAGCGTGAATTGTAACCATGATACCAGACTGAATAGCAGCCAGCTCGTTCAGAGCCTTTGCCATAGGAGCCAGGCAGTTTGTTGTACAAGAAGCTGCAGAGATGATGTCATCCTTCTCTGTCAGAGTCTCATGGTTAGTGTTGTAAACGATTGTAGGAAGATCGTTACCTGCAGGAGCAGAGATAACTACCTTCTTAGCACCAGCATTGATATGAGCCTGTGCCTTATCCTTGGATGTATAGAAACCTGTACACTCAAGAACTACATCGATGTCAAGATCGCCCCAAGGAAGGTTGTTAGCGTCTGCTTCCTTGTAGATCTCGATCTCGTGACCATCAACGATGATGGAATGATCTGTGTTAGATACCTTATCAGCCTTAGCATAACGTCCCTGAGAAGAATCATACTTCAGAAGGTAAGCCAGCATGTCAGGGGATGTCAGATCGTTGATTGCAACGATATCAAAACCCTCTGCCTGGAACATCTGTCTAAATGCAAGACGTCCAATACGACCGAAACCATTAATCGCAACTCTTACTGCCATATTAGTTTCCTCCTAATAATTTTGAAAATAATTATTTTTAGAGCTTTCGCTCAAACCTCACTAATTGTATCGAATCAAGTTCAAGAATTCAAGTTTTTCTTCATTCTTTGACACATTTTTCACGAACCCACGAAAAAAACAGCCGATTTCGGTGGATTTTCGTTACATATTTTTTAAAATGTCCTATATTTTCCCATTCAGGAAACCAAAGGATAGATTTCTGGTTTTCGATTACGAAATACTGCATAGGAATCAAAACCACATTCTCTTAAAAGCGCTGCCATATTTTCGAAATGTAGACCAACCTCTTCTGTCCGGTGTGCATCTGCACCAATGGTCAGCAGTTGTCCTCCTAATTCCTTATATCTCGTAATAATCTCAAAGGAAGGATTTGGATTTCCTAAACCATGACGAAATCCTGCAGTATTTACTTCTAAGGCAATATCATACCGGATCAATGCTTCTAATATAGCATCCACCAGTCCACCATATGTCTTAAGGTCTAGTTTTTTTGGCACATCTTTATAAAAATGGCTTCCGTAACGAGCGATATAATCCAAGTGTCCAAAGGAATCGAATTCATGAAATTGGTTTACATTTCTAAGACATGCCTCTAGATACTCGGTATAGGCTTCTACTATGCTTCGATCCTGAAAGTAAGGAGCATAGTAAGGATCCACTCCATTTACCACATGGATGGAACCAATGACATAATCAAAGGGATACTTCTTAAGAAGATTGTGATGCTCCTCCTTAAGATGCTCCTGCAGACCTAGTTCCAGACCCAGGCCGACCTGGAAGGATTCATCACTCTCCTCTTTCTGTAATTTAGATATCTCCTCTATATATGAAGGAAAGTCCAAATCAAATAGCCCTGGCTCTTCCTTATAATCCAGGTCCAAGTGATCGGTTATGGTGACACCACCCAAGCCCAATTCCTTTCCTCGGCGAATCTGAAGAATTGGATCCACCTGGCAGTCTCCTGAAAAGGAGGTGTGCATATGACAGTCAAATAAATTGTGTAAATCTTCTCTCATTATAGAATCACCCCTCGATCCTCTGCAATCTGCTCCACGCGACAAGGTGAGGTGCGGTGTGCATAGCGAACCTTCGCGCCATAAGTCTTATCTGGATCAAAGCTGGCTTCGGACATGAAATTGGGCTGGTCGAATGCAACCACCTGGGTGAAGACATCCTCTGCCTCACCGATCACTACCTCATTGGTCTCTGGGCGAATCTCTGTGACAAATACCGGATGACCCATGGAGAGATTCAAGCCCTTTCGCTGGCCAACTGTATAGTGGGTAATTCCCAGATGCTTACCAAGAATCACGCCATCCTTGGTAACAAAGTTACCAGGCCCTGGAATCTGACCCGGAACTTCTCTCTCTAAGTATCCTGCATAGTCATGGTCTGGAATAAAGCAGATATCCTGGCTGTCATGCTTATGGGCCGTTGGAAGTCCTGCTTCTAATGCAATCTTACGAACCTCATCCTTATGATACTCACCAATTGGCATCAGAGTCTTCTGAAGCTGATCCTGGGTTAGATTATAAAGGGCATAGGTCTGGTCCTTTTCTGCAGTGACAGAATTCTTAATGGCAAAGCGACCGCTGGGCAATTTTTCAATACGAGCATAGTGACCAGTAGCAATATAGTCCGCTCCGATCTCCATGGCACGATTCAGAAGAGACTGCCACTTCACATATCGATTGCAGGCAATACAAGGATTCGGGGTACGTCCTATAAGATACTCAGATGTAAAGTAATCGATAACGTATTTCTTAAAGTCATCTTTAAAATTCATGACATAATATGGAATTCCAATATGATTGGCCACGCGACGGGCATCATCTACGGCAGATAAGCCACAGCATCCACCATTGTCCTCGAGAATTGCCTGCTCTTCTGACTGCCAGATCTGCATCGTAACGCCGATGACATTATAGCCCTGTTCCTTTAATAGGTAAGCACATACTGAGGAGTCGACTCCACCTGACATACCTACAACGACTGTTTTCTTCTGATTATCCAATAGCATACCTCTCTACTAAGGTTCATGTAGTTCAACTATATAAAGGGGACATCTCACGAAGTCGCCCAGTAATCTCTATTAGCGCATCCACTACCTGATCCACTTCATCCTTTGTGGTGGTATCAGAAATAGTTAAGCGGATAGACTCTCTCGCTTCCTCGGGGGAAAGTCCGGTTGCAATCAAGACATGGGATGGATCAATAGAGCCTGCAGTACAAGCAGAACCGCTTGATGCGCAGATTCCTCTCATATCCAACATAATAAGGATAGACTCTCCTTCAATTCCATGGAATGAAAGATTGATATTATTGGGAAGTCTTTTGATGGGATCTCCATTCAGATGGACATCTGAGATTTCTTTTAAAAGACGATTAATCATGTAGTCTCGAAGATTACTTTCCCTTTGCATACGATCCTCTAGGCTATTTCTGGCCAGCTCACATGCCTTGCCAAAGCCAACGATGCCAGCCACATTCTCTGTGCCGGCACGACGATTTCGCTCCTGTCCACCTCCATGTAATAGTGCCTTGGTCTTTTGCTTCTCATTGATATAGAGAAATCCAACTCCCTTAGGGCCATAGATCTTATGACTGGATGCAGATAAGTAGTCAATGGGCATCTTGGATACATCCATAGGAATCTGTCCAAAAGCCTGTACTGCGTCCGTATGAAATGGAATCCCTGCCCTATGAGCAATCTCACCGATTTCAGTAATTGGTTCAATGGTTCCAATCTCGTTATTCGCAGCCATAATGGATATGAGCACTGTATTTTCCTGAATCGCATCTCTTACGGCTCTAGGATCAACCAGTCCATTATGATCCACCGGAAGCATTGTTACCTGACAGCCTAATTCTCTAAGGGATTGACAGGTATGGAGAATCGCGTGGTGCTCGATTCGAGAGGTGATGATATGAGGCTCCTTGATTCCATTTCGAATAGCATTATGAAAGGCCTCTTGTAAAACCCAGTTATCTGACTCTGTACCGCCAGATGTAAAGTAAATGGTTTCTGGACGTACATGGATTAGATCTGCTACTTCTTTTCTAGCCTTGGCAATCGCCGCCTTAGAAATATTAGCAAATTGATAGATTGCAGAAGGATTACCATAGTTCTCTGTGAGATATGGCATCATGGCTTCCACCACTTCCTTCTTCGGCATCGTTGTAGCCGCATTATCCATGTAAATCATTTATTTACTCCTGATTTAATATTACGCTGTAATTTTTTTCTTACACGCTGCATAGCATTATCACATGACTTCATATCTCTATGAAGAATCATGGCCAAGTCCTTCCCTCTATAGCCCTCGAGATAGAGATAAAAAGTCTGTCTCTCAAGTGGGGTCAGTTGACGGCGAATCTCCTGACGCAGGTTCTCTGCCTTTTCTGTCTGTAAAAACAAAAATTCCGGATTCAAGTCTCCCTGACCAATCACTTCGTCTAGGTGCATCTCATCCTCATCTCCTTCTGCATCAATGGAAATATAGGAATTCAATGGCTGATTTTTTAAGCGGAATAATTTTTCCTTGGCATTAAGAATCTGTCTCTTAATACAAAGCCAGGCAAATGCAGCAAAGTTTGGATTCTTAGCAGCATCATAGTCATGTATGGCCTGCATGAGACCAATCATTCCCTCCTGCACCAAATCCTCTTTTTCTGTACCCGGTAGATGCTCTGCCTGATTGGCGATGTATTTTCCAATTCGGGGACGATACAAATCAAAGAGTTCTCTCTCTGCTTCTGCATCTCTTTCTGTTGCACGAAGAGCCAGTCGTACAATTTCATAAGTTAATACTCCACAAGCAACAGACGCATTCAGAGAGTTAATCTGTCCCTTCATGGGAATAGATGCAATCATATCGCAATTCTTAGAAACCAGAGTGCTTACTCCAGATCCTTCATTTCCAATGACCAGACCGATGGATCCCTTCAGATTCAATTCATACATGGTAGTACCGCCCATATCAGCACAGACAAACCACATGCCCCGCTTCTTCAAATCCTCAATGGTTTTATTCAGGTTTGTAACCTTTGCCACTGGTAAGAAATTCAAGGCACCAGCAGATGCCTTGGCTACAGTTGCAGTCAAGCCTGCAGATCTTCTGCTTGGGATTACCACACCATGTGCTCCAGCTACTTCAGCTGTACGAATGATGGCGCCAACATTATGGGGATCCTCCACTTCATCTAAGAAGATGATAAATGGATCCTCACCTCTAGACTCTGCCAACTGGAACATATCCTCAATATCTGCGTAGGAATATGCGGCAGTATATGCCAGAACACCCTGGTGATGACCAGTTTTACTCATCTCATCTAAGCGTTCTTTGGAAATGAAATCAATAATGATCTTCTGCTTTTTTGCTTCCCGAACAATGGTACGAACCGGACCATCATTTAATCCATCCTGGACGAAAAGTCGATCAATGGTCTTGCCGGAGCGAAAAGCCTCGAGCACTACATTTCTGCCCTCGATTACGGAATCATCATCTCTCATATAAAGTTTCCTTTCTTAAGTCCTGCTTTAATAAGTTCGAGAATCCTCTTATCCTCGCCTTTCAAATATAGATATCCAAGTAATGCCTCTAGGCTGGTTGCCTTACGATAGTCCATCACCGATGCATTCTTCGCATGGGTATTGGACTTGGCATTACGTCCTCGTCTCGCAACTTCCTTCTCCTCATCGGTTAGGATCTCCTGCAGGCTATCAATGACTGCAGCCTGGGATTCTGCTCGAACAATATGTGCAGACATCTTATGCAGTTTGGATGGAGACGTATTGCCCTGATCTACAATCAATGTCCGGACAACAATCTCATAGACTCCATCTCCAATAAAGGCCAAAGTCAGTGGGGAAAAGGTCTTAATATCTCTTTCCTCAATCTGAAAAGTTTCACGAATCCGTTCATTCAGACTCTCTGCCACTTTACGCCCTCCCTGGTATCCTTTAACTGGATGCCCATGCTAAGAAGCTGATCACGAATCTCATCTGCTCTAGCGAAGTCCTTATTTTTACGAGCCTCCTGTCTCTTATGGATCAGATCCTCGATCTCAGAGTCTAAGACTTCTTCCTTTTTCTCTAAGATAATACCTAACACATCAGCTAACTGATAAAACTCATCATGGATTGCCTGTAAGAATGCCTTTGAACTATCTGCATCCGTCTCTGTGTTAATGAATTTCACAATATCAAAGATTGCGGTAATTGCATCTGCTGTATTAAAGTCATCATCCATAGCCTCTTCAAAATTGCTACGGAACTGATTTAAAGTAGCAATTTTCGCTTCTTCCTCTGCTGTCATCTCATCAGAAGTTACTGAAGCCATGCGCTCCCTTAAAAGCTCAGCTGCAGTTGTGATTCTCTGAAGAGAAGTCTTGGCAGACTCCATAAGTTCTGCGCTAAAATTCAGAGCCTTACGATAGTGAGTTGTCAGCATGAAGAAGCGAAGTACCTGTAAGTCATACTTCTCAGAGATTTCTCTAACAGTAAAGAAGTTACCTAGAGACTTACTCATTTTCTCATTATTAATCTTCAAGAATGCATTGTGCATCCAGTAATGAGCAAACGGCGCACCATTTGCTGCCTCAGACTGGGCAATCTCATTCTCATGATGAGGGAAGATTAAGTCCTCTCCACCAGCATGGATATCAATGGTATCTCCCAAGTATCTCTTACTCATAACAGAGCACTCGATGTGCCAACCTGGACGACCGTCGCACCAAGGAGATGGCCAGGAAGGTTCCCCCTCCTTCTTAGGCTTCCAGAGAACAAAGTCCAGTGGATCCTCCTTCAGATCACCTGTGACTTTAATATCACGATGTCCCCCCTCTAAATCATCAATATTCTTATGGGACAACTTACCATAGCCCTGGAACTTACGAGTTCTGTAGTATACGGTACCGTCAGAAACAGGATATGCATAGCCCTTATCGATCAGGGTCTGAATCATATTGATCATGCCCTGGATCTCCTGAGTCGCCTGTGGATTCTTCGTTGCAGGGAGGATATTCATAGCCTCCATATCCTTCTTACATTCTGCGATATAGCGCTGAGAGATCTCCTCAGAAGTGGTATTTTCTTCGATTGCACCCTTAATAATCTTATCATCTACATCAGTAAAGTTAGATACATAATTAACCTCATAGCCCTTGTAAGAGAAGTAACGACGAACCGTATCAAATACAATCATAGGTCTGGCATTACCGATATGAATAAAGTTATATACAGTAGGTCCACATACGTACATGGTAACCTTACCTGGAGTAATTGGCTTAAACTCATCCTTTGTCTTGGTCAAAGTGTTGTAAATACGAATCATTTCATCCTCCTAAAATCAGTCCTTCTTAGCGCAGCCGCTACATCCGCTGCAGGATCTGCCATTATCATAAACCGTCTGGCTTGCATCCATAAAGTCCTCTAAGAGACACACTGCCTGAGCAGAGATGCCCTCTCCCCGGCCTGTAAAGCCAAGATGCTCTTCTGTTGTAGCTTTTACATTCACCTGCTCTGGGAATACTCCAAGCGCATTGGCGATATTATTCTTCATGTCATCGATATAAGGGCGAAGCTTTGGTGCCTGACAGATAATTGTAGCATCTACATTTCCAACCATCAGTCCCTGGTCCATTACCATATCTGATACGGCTTCTAATAGTTTGATGGAATCTGCGCCCTTGTACTTGGGATCATTATCAGGGAAATGTAGACCAATATCTCCTAAACCGGCTGCACCTAAGATTGCATCCATAATCGCATGTAAGAGTACATCTGCATCGGAGTGTCCCAACAAACCTCGCTCATAGGGGATCTCTACCCCGCCGAGAATCAGTTTTCGATCCTCCACCAATTTATGTACATCATAACCTGTTCCAATTCTCATATATATTATCTCCTAGTGCCTTAATAGGAATTACTAGTTTCACAGTTTGAATTATTATATTATAAGTATTTTTATAAAGCAAATTTGTCTTGATTTTCGCAGATTTTCTAACCAAAAAAGCTGTGAAGTAGAGGACGTCTAGTTCACAGCTTTCACCTTTTTTTCGTTCAGAACAAAGGAATATAGAAAAGGACCTACTTCTCTTTTTCTTCTATTACAAGACCATTTGTATCAGTTGCACCCTCTGTGGTCTCATAGAAGGTCACGCTCAAAGATACAGATACCTGAGAAGATGCCATATTACTCTCTGAGGAATTTAATTGTAGATCGCTTATAATACAGCGGTACTTTAAATTCGCAATATTGGTTACAATATTACGAGCTGTTTCATAGTTTGCGGCATTAAAAGATACCGTGGCTGTTCTCCGTACGGTTGAGTCCGATGCAGTTGGTTCGGACCATGCGATATTAATGTCTGTCGCGTTACCGTCAAGGATCTCACCTAAGGCAGCAACCTCATTGGACAGGTTATTATATGGCTCTACGGTGCCATAGCTATCGTTTTTGTGTTCCTCTAAGTACTTCTGCATCTGGGTTAAACGAAGAGCTACAACCTGCTCTGTATCCAACTCTGTCTGGATATCTGTCACATCATAGTTCGTTAACTGAGTCTTAAAATACTTATATGCAAATTCATAGTAAAAGATTCCAACAAACAAAACCGCACAGACCAGTAATAGAATCTTCTCTCTAGTCGTAAATACATGTGACATTAGTTGTTCCCTCCTTTACTACTTGTGGATTTTGAATTCGTAGATAAGAAAGTAATCTCGAAATCAGCTGTAACCAGGGAACTATCCGTCTGGGATGCAGAGGCTGTCGTTACTGTCGCATATTGATTACGACGATCCCCCTGTAGTACACGGACAATAGATGAAACCGTCGAGAGATTGGTGGTGTCTGTCAAAATGTGGATGCTATCCTGTGAGACACTTATGGACTTCACTGGCACATATGGCATCACATCCTCTTCAATCATAGAAAGGATCTCAGGGCGATTCAGGGAAGCCTGTTCCTCACTTGTTAAGTAGGAACCAACCTTCGCATCATATTCTTTCTTCACAGAAGCAAAGGACTTATCCGTCTCTTTTAATTTCGAAAGTGTATTGGACAGATTGGTGTACTCACTCTCTGCCTGATTCACCTTCGCTAATGGAAGAATCACAAAAAGCTCTGTAAAGACTGCAAGAATCACTAAGAAAATAGCGAAGCCAATGAAGGCTCTTTGGTTCTGTTTTTTTAGATCATCATGGACGAAATTCATGGTGGTCTTACTTGGATACATCATTCCCTTACCAATGGTAATCTGTTTGGAGAGAACACTGTTTTTTGTCTGCTTTTCCATTTCATGTCCTCCTTAATCCAAGCAAGCGCCAAGTGCTACTGCGCCATTAATCAATGCATCCGCTGGTGTATTTGGTGACAGGGAAGAAATTGGTAATAATTCCAGTGAAATGTCCCCTGCAATCTCCTCTAAGAAAGGAGTGATCCAAGCGCCTCCGCCATAATAGTATACCTTCTCTAAAGTATTGTCCTGATTATCAAAAGAGTAGAAATTAAGTCCACGCATAATTTCTATTGCAATGGTACTATAAACATTTACAAGGGCCTCATTATGAATGATGTCATCCTTATTGGTCTGCAGGAATCCGGCTGCAACATGAGGATCGCAGTGCAGGGTCTCTGCCACTGCTTGAACGATGGCTTTCACTCCACTATCAATGGTGGAGTTAACATCATAGACACCATTATGAAAGTAATCAATGATGGTCATATCATTACCAAGGTCAAGGAAGGCATAATCCTGTTTATAGAACTCAGGATTGTAGTACTTGGCTAAAACCTGTAAAGCAAGTGGTCTCGGCACAGCCTTAATCAGCTTTAATCCAGCCTTACGGAAGAGTTCTGTATACTTCTGAATCAGATCCTTATGAACCATCGCTCCAAGAAGCTGCATCTCTACCGGATTGCCATTCTCATCATTAATGATTCCCTTCATGGCATAGTCAAAGATATAATTATCCTTCTCGCCATTAATTGCATCCTGATACTCATAAGGGAGATTCACCATAAGCTGGGCCTCTGTCATAGGAGGCATAGAGAGTGGCTTCACATAGCACTCGCTTTCCGGCAGAACTAAGCATGCTAATTTTGCCTGAAAGCCACCGGCATGAATACAATTACGTAACACCTCTACCAGAGCATCCCAGGATACAACAGATCCGCCCTGAACCATATTATCAGGGAGATCATAGCACTGGAATCTCACCACATTGCCTCGATTTACCTCTACAATTTTCAGTCGGGAATTACCGATTTCGATTCCCAGAACATTTTTCTTCATATATTTCCACCTTTTCACTTGGTTTACATTTCATAAACTTAACTTCCGTCAATTTATTTAGAGTAATCCAATGTACCAGTTGGTAATCGGGATGCCTATGGTTAGTCCCAGGTACGTTCCAGCGGCTATAGCTGGGCCGAAGGGGATCTTATCCTTTTTCGTAATCACAACCACCAACAGGCCAATCAAACAGGACATAATCAGCATAAATAAGCCCTGATAGATTCCCAAATATAAGGATACCATAAATAAGAGCTTAATATCACCGCCACCCATACTCTCCTTCTGTAAAAGTCGATCCATAATGAGGGACAGGATCAGTATCATACCAGCAATAATGACTCCAGCGAAAAGATGCCAGAGCAAGTAATAGGCCGATGCCTTCAAGACACCCTGCTTGTCCACGCTCTCTGTTACGTGAAGGAACTGATAGACTCCATTCGCTATCACAATTCCAAGCCACCAGAGAATTCCAAAGAGGATGTATCCATTGGGAATCTCCATAGTATCTAAATCCACAAGGCTAAGGCCAAGTAGAATCACAACCAGTCCCATATTCATAAGTAAAGCGAAGGATAACTCTCCTGCTGTGAAAATCAGTCCTACGAATAAGAGCCCCATCATTAATTCCGTCAGTATATAGCGAGGAGAGATTTTCTCCTTACAGTAGCGACAGCGTCCTCTTAGGAAGAGGTAACTAAGAATTGGCACGAGATCCAATGCATTCAGTGGATGATTACAGTTGGCGCAATGACTTCTGCCAGTCCACCACTTCTCTCCATGGGCAATCCGATAGGCCTGGCAGTTAATAAAGCTACCAAATACTGTACCTAAGATGAATCCTATGAGGTAAATATAGACCGCTATGAAGGTGGTCAGATAGATATTCATTCCAAGTCCTCTCTAGATATCCAGTCCATTTGAATCTTATGATCACCAGTTTTCACCCGAAGCACCATGCTTCCCGGGCGACCCTTATAGGTTTTTTCTCCAATGGTCATGGTATCTCCACTATTATACCCTTTTGTGGGATAGGATAGGATTTTATTTCCCACAGAATCATAATATCCTACATATTGATTGCCCACTTTATGGATGCAATCCCCTCCGGGACAAGAGTCCACCGGACAATCCGCACCATTATTGGAATTCACCTTAGCAACCGATTCTGCAGTGTTCTCTGTCAAGGCATCATTTCCTCTCGCTACTTCCCTGGCATGGAAGGACAGAAAGATATAGGCAATAAAGGATAACATTATAAGAATTGCTAGAATCAAAAAGAATTCCAGACGGTTCAGTTTCTTAGACGGGAGGCGTATGGGATTCCCCTCATGATCTCGTTCAATCATATGCTCTCCTTTCTAATTACTGAGAAATAATCTATACCCAAAATCCTAACGAATTTCTATAACGTTTCTATTGGGTTAATGCAAGTCTATAATACTGTCTCTCGAAGATTTCATTGGCGCCCTTATAGACCACTTGACCATTGGAGTCTACATAGAAGTCATTATGTCCATCCTTGGCATTGGATCTAGATATCTGTATTTGATTTGCTTGCGGATCGTACCAGAGCCCATTATCAATCCAATAAACATAGTATCGATTGGTATATTCATCATAACCATTCCACATGTAATCCTTGGAGCTATAGTATGGAAGGTCATTGTCGTGTAGCTTGATCCGAGAGAAGAGCACA
>ONIO01000079.1 GCA_900317915.1 uncultured Lachnospiraceae bacterium
TTCTCCCTGTCAATCCACAATGAACAATCTATTGTCTAATTCTATTCAACCTTTATGTAATTAACATTCTATCTACTTTTTATAATCTATCCACAATTATTATTCTATCTACATCTTACAATCTATCTACAATTAGTATTCTATCTACTATATACAATCTATCTACTTTTCTGTCTGATGAGTGAATAGCCATTATATGTGTTTGATGTGAGTCCTATATGATCGGAAATTCAGTGTGTATCATCCAAATTCGGATTTCCAAGCAAATAAGGTGAAACAAATTTAAAACACGATTTAAATCTCGCAGATTCGTTTTGTATGTGTCATCCAAATTCAGCAGACCGCCTCAAAAAGGCGAAATCCAAATCAGCGCATGAGGATTTTAAATAAAAAATGATGGACTTAGAGGCATAAGTACCGGCATGCGTTCGCCTTTTACCGACACGCCAGCCAAATTGAGCGAAACATCAAAGAAAACTCCACTGCACCGCTTCAATAAAACAAGTCCCAACGTATATCTCAGCATAAACTCCCTCTAAAAAACATATAAAAAGGGAGCTGGGAAAATGATTATCTCATTTTTCACAGCCCCTTCATAAAACCTATCGATAATCAACTATCATATGAGAAAAAACAATTTCGAATCTCAATTCCATCAAGAAAGAAATCAAGGCTTCATCAAGGCCTCCGTAATGGCAACTCCCATAAAGCCAGCAACCATATCTAAAAAGCGACCCACATCCTGTCCCCTGGTCTCCTCATAATTATCGCAGACAAGGCAGGCAATCGTACGTCCCTGGTACTGAATAGGTGACATCACACCACACTTAATTCCACGCTCACTAAGGTACTCATAGATACCTGGATTGGACTCTCTCAAAGCATCCACACTTTCAATCTGGATGGAGATGCCCTTCTCTAGTTGGTTATATTGCCCGAATAAGGAGTATTCGCTTCTCATTGACTCAGCATCCGCTGGATTAGGTTCAAGGCCTTCTAGGGACCAAATAACGTCTTCTAGAGGTATCTCCTCATCAAGTATCCACACCATCAATCGATCCGGATGGATAATGTAACTTGTCTCTTCGAGAATTCGCTCTATTCGCTTCTTGTAAGTTAGATCCTGGGTAATCAGTCCTGCAATACGTAGAACTCTCTCATCCATGGTCCAACTCTTGGTGAATTGATTCTCTCCGAAGTCACCAGCTTCAACTCTCATAAAGGTCAGCGTACAATAGCCTGGCTCTTCTGTAGGACACATGGTGAAGCGAACCCAGGTACCTACAGTCGGACTAAAGGATACACCTCTTAATTCCTCTCCTGTCTCCTCAACCTGCTGGGCAAAGTGTAGTAGTTCAGTATCACCTCTAGGAGATGTATTGAGATAGGTGTCTCCAACCAGCTCCTCTGGAGTGCGATTTACCATTTTGGCATAGTGTTCATTCACATAGACATATTCAAGATCCTTTACCATATCCTGACTGGAGTCCTTCTTCATACGGAAGAGGATAAATCCTGCAGGCATCTCCTGAAGGAGCTTCTGTCGATTCAGATGATCATGAACCAGCTGCTCCTCTTTTTTTCTACCAGCCTTCAGATCACATTTTTCCTGTAGTAGGAAGAAGATATCCTGAACTTTTTCTACTTCCTGACAGGAAACCACAGCGCTGGCAGAATGAATGGTGGCGGAAATACCATCGATGTCTCGAATTCTCTGAATCTCTCTATGTACCTTACGAAGACGTCTCTCCATAACCTCGGTCTGATCTCCCACAGACAGAATCATAAATTTGTCCTCTGTCCGGCGAAAGATGGACATATCCTTAAACTCATCCCGTATCTTGTCTGCCACAATGGCCATGAGATCCTCAGCCATTTTTTTGTCATACCAACTGCAGAGATCCTTATAGGACAGGACTTCAATCTCTGCCGTGGTATATATTTCTCCATGGAGCCTGTAGAAGTCATCCGCACGAAGGAATGAAATCATCATACCTAGATCATTCTGGAGTCCTGTTACGGCATCTAGTCCTACCCGCATCTCTAATTGGTTAGCAGATCGGTTAACCACATCCATGTCATAGAAGAAGCCAATTAGTCCTACAATCTCACCATTGTCATACATAGGAAATTCACTTGACACAACAGTCTTCTTATTTCCACCAAAGAGAATCTCACGATTGTGATGTAGGTAGCCCTGGCCAGCTTGTAATACCTGGTTCTCCTCTTCGATGACCTGGGATAGATTTAGATTCTGGTTCCAGGACATCTGCTCAATGGTTTTACCGATGATTCCACTTGCAGTACCCAGTCCAAAGTAGTCTAAGAAGGTCTTATTCGCGCCTTGGAATCGACGCCCCTTGTCCTTCCAGTAGACCGCAATATCGATATTCTGAGATAATGCCACCCATCGACTGGCATTCATTCGAATATCAGGAGCATTGATATCACATGCCTGATAGGACTCTGATGCATGATCCCCTTCTAGAACCATGCTTCGAAGCATAGAGATATTATGAACATTCTTCAATGGATTATCACGGACAACATGTAGAACACGTGCTGTCTGACGTACGCCATTTCGAGGAAGGAAAAAGAGCGAATGCTCCTGCCACATATACCCTCCGTCTCTGGTCTGCAGGCGGAAGATATCCATCACAGTCTCCTGCCCTGTATGGGAGAGGAGCTCTCTCATATTGCCTGGTGAAATAAACCGCTTCAGTCTCTCCCGGTCCTCTTTTACAAAGCGACTATACTGTCTTTCATCCTCCACGAGGGCGCTATACCCCTCTGTTATGGACCCAACAGGCTCTAATTCACTAGCAGAACTCAGTACCTCAATAGTATCTAGGTCCAAATCAATGAGATATACGGTACTGTACTGAGACAGGATATTTCGAATTGTTGAATCTAGTTTTCTTGTACGTTCACGATTATCCTCTACCGTAAGGTCGGTCATTACAACCTTAATGATAGACTGTTTGCCCTGTTTGGATACGCAGGTAGCCTCCACTACAAAGTATCGATCTGAAGCCACAAAACTAATGCGTTCACTGCCAAAATTCTCCACAATTCGGTTGGCCACACTACGGAAGCGCTTCGCTAGTACTCCGCCTTCCATATTCAGGTGTTGGTTGACAACTGATTCATCCAATCCATTACCACTCTGCACGATCTCTCGGCAGTGCTTATTTCTATAAATCAGGTGGAATTGCTGCTCTTGATCATAGAGATAGAGTGCAATGGGCTGATCTGAGATGACATTTACGAGACCAGCACGATCATAGAACTCGTCCTCTTCTCTGGTCTCCGCCTGAATCCTTCTTGCCTTTAAGCTATTTTTCAACTGCTCCAATGGCTCTGGTCTACCATAGTAGTAGCCCTGGATATATTCACAGCCAATCTGCTCTAGGAAATGCAGTTGCTCTTCTGTCTCAACTCCCTCACACAGGGTATGAACTCCAAGGTCTTTGGCCATAGGAACTATAGATTGGATAATACAGCGGCTTCTCTCATCAAAGTCCCTCATGAAGCCCATATCAATTTTGATCTCATCAAATTCAAAGTTTTTCAGGGTATTCAGTGAGGAATATCCGCTACCAAAGTCATCCATGAGAACCATATAACCACTGTTATGGAACTCCCGAATCTGCTCACGGATTCGCTCTGGATTATCCATTACAGTTGTCTCCGTGATTTCTACACGGAAGTATCTTCGCTGCAGGCGATACTTCTCAACGGTCTTCTCTAGTATCCCGTGAGGATCGCCATACAGGAAGTCTGTTCTAGAGAAGTTTACAGAGACCGGAATCAATGCAATTCCTCGATCCAATGAGGCCCGCATATCTTCCGCAATCTTCTCAACCATGTATTTATCTAATTGCCAGGTCAGGCCTGCTTCTTCTAGCATTGGGACAAACTCTGCAGGAGACAGAAAGCCATATTTTGGGTCTTCCCATCTGGTGAGTGCCTCCATACAACAGACTTTTTTATTCAGCGTACGTACGATTGGCTGATAATATACTTTGATATGACCGCATTCTAGAGCACGGTCTATATTTGACAGGATATAGCCTCTGCGCTGGGACTCCACAACCATCTTCTCATCGAAAACAGCATAACGGGACCCTAGATTACGTGGAACCCTATGACAAGCCATATCTGCGTAGTCACAGGCGATGTGTACCTGAACCCCTGAGTGATAAGTGCGATATACACCAGCTCGAACCGGAAGGGTACGTCCATTATTGAGGGCGGATGTCTCCTGAAAGATCTGGTCTAGGACAGGGCCATATTCGCTCTTCTCTGTGTAGGCAAAGAACTTATCCGCCCCAAAGCGTGCGCTCTGAATCTCACCAAAGTGTCGGCTTAGAATCTGGGCGAACTCCTGGAGTAATACCGTTCCTTCGTCGAAGCCATAGCGGCGATTGTAGTCCGTCAAACCATTTAGATCAAAGCAGATGAAGATTGGCTGAAGTCCTTGTCTTAAACTGCTCTGGATCCATCCGTCTGCATGGTAAAAAAAGCCTGCCATATTGGACAAACCTGTGAGCTCGTCATAGTATCGATTTTCTTTTTTTATCCCTTTCTCAGTCATAGTTTTCTCCTCTATGTCATATATTGGGGATTATATCACTCCTGATTTCCCTTAAAACACTTTGGCCTTATTCTTCTCAGAATTTTAATAATTCCGAGATTTTTGGACTGGTTCTCTCTGCTTTTTCATGGGATTTAAGTCTGTCGTACCATCTCTAGTTCCATCTTCTTTTTGCTATTTCTTGATGAAAGTTTATCTGTAGTTCCATTTTCTTTTTGCTATTTCTTGCATGGAGTTTATCCCTAGTTCCACCTTCTTTTTGCTATTTCTTGCATGACAGTTTACATTTTCAATGCAAGTGACTATCATAAATAAGTCAATTTAGGATTCATAGAAAGTGTGTCATGAAAACGAATAAAAACAAGGTCTTGAGAAAACTTTTTTTCTCAACAACCTCTCAGCCTTTACATTTGGCGGCGGGTATGTGATTGTCACCTTGCTTAAGAAAAAGTTTGTGGACGAGCTACACTGGATAGATGAAGAAGAGATGCTAGATCTGGTAGCCATTGCCCAGTCTTCTCCTGGAGCAATTGCAGTCAATGGTGCGATTGTAGTGGGTTATAAACTGGCTGGGCTCCTAGGTGTTCTAGTATCTGTATTAGGGGCTATCCTACCCCCATTCTTTATCCTAACCACCCTATCCTTTTTCTATGGTATGTTTCGTGAAAATCATATTATTCAAAGCATGTTAAAGGGAATGAATGCTGGAGTTGCAGCGGTTATTATCTCTGTTGTATGTGATATGGCTGCAGGAATCATCGCGTCAAGAGATCTCCTTTTGATTGTGATTATGCTTCTTGCATTCGTAGCCAACTATATTTTTGGTATAAATGTGGTCCTCATTATCCTTGTTACTGCTCTATTTGGCGGCCTTTATACCCTTCTTCGTGAGAAAAAATCCAAAAAAGATATGAAGGAGGACTTGCATAGATGATTTATTTTGAATTATTTCTTGCATTTCTGCAAATAGGTGCTTTCTCCTTCGGTGGTGGGTATGCAGCCATGCCTCTCATTAAAGGCCAAGTTGTAGAACGATACCACTGGATGACAACCAAGGATTTTACGGACCTTATAACGATTTCGCAGATTACTCCTGGACCAATTGCAATCAATGCTGCAAGCTTTGTAGGACATAGCGTAGCAGGAGTATTGGGAGCTATTATTGCAACTCTTGCAGTTATTCTCCCATCTTGTATTTTCGTAACCTTCTTAGCTTGGATCTATACCAAGTATCGGGATCTTACCTTGATGCAGGGAATTCTCCGATTTCTTCGTCCAACAGTTGTATCTTTGTCGCTGGTTTAGACATCTTACTACCAGCACTTTTCCCGAATGGATTCCTACTTACGAATCATCAAGGGCAGGTTTTATATATCAATCCTATGGATTGGCAGGTATTTATCCTTTTTCTGATTGGTCTTTTTGCTCTACGTGTAAAGAAGATGGATCCTGTGCTTGTAATGTTTTCACTAGGAATTGTGGAAGTGATTATTCAGACGGTTAGCTGAGTTTTATGTTCGTTCGTTTATGCAATAATTCCTACTCCGATTTTGTCGTTAAGTTTATTTGCAATTGATTATATATGATTTATTTACAACAACACTTTAATTTATTTTCTTTTATTTAGAGCTTCTC
>ONIO01000035.1 GCA_900317915.1 uncultured Lachnospiraceae bacterium
TACAATTCAACATATTTTACAACTATTAGCAGGGTTTCTTAGATAATTTGAATATATACAGTTGAGATTGCTGGGAGAAAAGTAGATACTGTATAGGAAATCTCAGTTAGGATAATAGTGGTAGGAAACAATATGGGATTATTTAGAGAAGACTTTGACGCACGAATTAAGAATAAAGCACTGAAAAGAAAAGGTGTAACTGACCTAGAGAAGGAGAATTCTAATCTGTCCTATGAGGCAGCATTAGAAGGGATGGTTCTCTTGAAAAATGAGGGCGTGCTACCGCTGAAGTCAGATACCATTGCATTGTTCGGAGCTGGGGCTGCATCCACCATTAAGGGTGGAACAGGATCTGGAGAGGTGAATGAGCGTCATGCTGTGTCCATCTGGGAAGGCTTGAAGCATCATGGATTTACCATTACCACAGAGCCTTATCTACAGGCCTATTTGGACTACCGTGATCGGGAGGAGAAGGCATATGGAGAGCATGTAGCCTCCCTGCTGTCTGGGCTGAATATCCTGAAGAATCTACAGATGTTCATTAATACGCCTCCTTTCCAGCAGCCAGCTGGTCAGGAGATTACTATGAGAGATATCCATACCTGGGATAGAAGCCATAAGGATGGGAATGCTGACGGTCATCAAAATACAGTTGATACCTGCATCTATGTCCTGTCTAGACAGGCGGGAGAGGGTGTAGACCGGCGACTTGAACCAGGCGACTATTATCTGGCTGAGTCTGAGGAGAATGACCTCTTATTCCTGTCCAAGGAGTATGCCCATGTCATCCTTGTAATTAATGCAGGTGGCGTGGTGGATCTATCTCCGATCGATGAGATTCCGAATATCCATGGGATTATCTACTTCGTACAGGAGGGATGTCGTGGCGGAGATGCCTTGGCTGCACTCATAAAGGGGCAGGAGAACTTCAGCGGTAAGCTGGCCATGACCTGGGCTAGGAATTATCAGGACTATCCTGGTGGCATGGACTATAGCTACCTCAATAATAGCCTGCGCGAGGATTATGATGAGGGTATCTTCGTAGGATATCGTCACTTTGATAAGGAGGGAATCACTCCTCGCTACCCCTTCGGCTATGGCTTGTCCTATACGGACTTTTCCATTGAGGGTGGGATAGCTTGTGATGGAATAGTGGATGCTTCTACATTCAAGGTGTTAGAGGAAAACGCCGTTCAGATTTGTGTGACAAACACTGGAAAGCACTCTGGTAAGGAAGTGGTCCAGCTCTATGTGACTGGACCACAGGATGCTATCCAGAGAGCGCCGAAGTCCCTAGTGTCCTTCGCTAAGACCAAGAAGCTTTCCCCAGGAGAGTCACAGGATCTGACTCTGTCTGTGGATCCTCTTGATCTAGCCTATTATGATGAGGATCGAATGCAGTGGATACTATCGCCAGGGCAGTATACTTTCCATCTTGGTGATTGTAGTTCTAATACCAAAGTGTTGGGACAGATCACAGTGGAGCAGGAGCTGGTGCTCGAGGTAGAGCCTGTGGATGGCAGTCAGAGAATCGATCGGGTATCAGGTCAGAGATTAGACCAGAAAAGTGGCCAAGTATCAGGTCAGAGATTAGGTCAGGTATCAGGTCAGAGAAGTGGCCAGCTTTCAGGTAGCAGTGACTTGGATCGGGCTGTCCAAAACCAACTGCAGTATCTCAGCAACAGCGATAAGATTCATCTGGTAGTTGGGGCAGGAATGACACAGCTTTCTCTAAGGAAGCCTTACTTTGAGGCCCTTGGCTGTGCGGGAAATACCACTAGTAAGTTATTAGATAAGGGTATCCCTAATATCTCATTAGCGGATGGTCCTGCGGGACTCCGATTGCAGAAGACATCGGTGGTCTATGCCAATGGTAAGATTAAGATGATTGACGCCCAGATGAGTCTCCTGAATTATTTCCCATCCATTGCGAAGAAATTCATGTTCGGTGACTTAAAACATGGACGCCCACTCTATCAGTTCACCACATCCTTTCCAGTTGGAACAGCTTTGGCCAATAGCTGGAATCGGGAACTCCTGGAGAGAGTTGGCCGAGGAGTAAGCCGTGAGATGTCTGCCTATGGTGTCACCTATTGGCTGGCGCCAGGTATGAATATACAGAGGAATCCCCTATGCGGTCGTAACTTTGAATACTATAGTGAGGATCCCTATCTGTCTGGACATATGGCGGCAGCAATCTGCCGTGGTGTGCAGGAGACTCCTGGAAATTACGCCACCATTAAGCATTTCCTCTGCAATAATCAGGAGACTGAGCGTAATCATACAGATGCCATTGTAGGGGAGCGAGCCCTTCGGGAGATCTATCTGAAGAACTTCTATATTGCCCTCCGCTATGGACACCCAGGTGGGCTCATGACTAGCTATAACCGGGTGAATGGAGAGTATGCTAATAATTCGAAGAGACTGATTCGAGAGATCCTACGAGAGGAATGGGGCTATAATGGTCTCATTATGACAGACTGGCTGGCCACCGGAGTAGGTCTAGGAGATCATGCAATGGCTATCGCAGCAGGGAATGATCTGATCATGCCAGGAAGTGGCCGGGTTCGAAGAGCCCTTATGAAGGGACTTCGTCGAGGAGTATTTAGCCAAGAGGAATTGGATCAGGCTGCTGGTCGAGTTCTTCGAGGAGTTCTATCCAGCCAGATCTATCGGGAGTATGCTGTGGAACAAGGCAAGCGATCATTCTCTAAAGTAATCAAAAAATGATAGATAAGCACTAAGAAAGCACCGCTTGGTGCAAAACGAATATATAGATGTATAGAAAAAGGAGGAAAAATTATGCCAGCAGGATATGCACATACCGTCTACGGACAGGAAGTATTGAAGAGACTACCTCAGGATATGCAGGAGGTGATTAAAAAGGATCTAGACCTCTTTGTCATCGGTCTGCAGGGTCCAGACATCCTCTTTTATTATCGTCCATTGAAGGAAAACGAAGTGAATCGAATTGGAAATCAGATGCATAAGGAGACCGGACGTGAGTGGTTCCTTCGTGCAATCGATATCGTAGATGGAATCCGTGGCGAGGATCGAACAGGAG
The DNA here is from genome assembly GCA_900317915.1 of uncultured Lachnospiraceae bacterium. Classification (GTDB taxonomy): domain Bacteria; phylum Bacillota; class Clostridia; order Lachnospirales; family Lachnospiraceae; genus Lachnocurva. The sequence goes on from ONIO01000035.1 coordinate 3,065, forward strand.
ATGTGACTGGTCTAGAACCAGCTCAGCTTCGGGCAGCACAGGAGGCTTATGTCTATACCCTTGGTGTATTGTGTCACTTCATCTTAGATGCGGAGTGCCATGGCTATATCAATGACTATGTGGTGAAAAGCGGAATCTCTCACTATGAGATTGAAAGTGAACTGGATCGTGAACTCTTTCTTAGGGATCATAAGAGCCCGTTCCGCTCTAGCCGTATCCCAGGATTTCATGAAAGTCCTCTCTCAGCTGCAGTGATTTTGCCATTTTATCATCTGAAGTCTTGGGATGGAATCGATGAGAAGGTCATGTTAGAGTCGCTGTCTTCCTTCGTGAAGTTCCATAAGATTCTGCTTTGTCCAGATGACTTGAAGAGAAATACCATCTATGCTGGTCTGAAGCTTGTAGGTCAGTATGAGAAGCTCCATGGACATATTATCAATAAGAATCCGAAGGCTGGCTGCTTCGTATCCACTCAGGAATTGATTCGTCGCTTAGAAAAAGCAATCCCCAAGGGTGTTCGCATCCTGCAGGGATTCAATCCAGCATTGGTCCAGAGTGATCCTATCTTTGAACGAAACTTCCTTGGGGAGTAATCCATCTGAATAAGGCCTATGTAGGGCTATTTTCATCCCTCTATTGCTATGGAATCACCATGCAATAGGGGGATTATTATTTATAACTGTTGCCTAGATAGGTTATTTTTTTCATGAGATTCTGTAACTTTCTTGAGCCATTCACATAGAGATAGAGCCGGTCCGCATAGTTTGGATCATTCTCGAAGGCATCCTCCACAGTGTTTAATCGGGAAGGATAATCGGTAATGATGCCAGAGACATTCATGAAGAGAAGCTCATTCATCTCATCTGTGTTATTCACAGTCCAGGCATAGACTTCCTGATTTCTATGGCCTGCTCTAGAGATAAATGGATCATTGATACCAGTGATCTCCATGGTGTATCCATCGTCACTTGTACTTGGATAGATCAGGTTCAGAGGCAGGATGCAGGCGGTCTTTAGATCTGGATCAAGCCTCTTGATTTGATTTAATGCCATGTAGTCCTGGGTCTGGATCCAGTGACCGTTTTTCTTCAGGTTGCTGGCATATTTCTTCACGAAGCGTTCTAGCATATCACTAGAATCCATACTGGAAGTTTTCATTTCGATTAGGAGACGCTGTTTCTTCCCATTTGAAACCTTGAGATATTCATCGAAGGAGGCTACATAGGCAGACTTGCCATGCTCCTTAGCTTTTAACTTGGTGAGCTCCTTTAGGGTTAATTGCTGTGGGCTGGCATTGATGCCACAGAGACTTTTCAGATTGCTATCATGCATCACCACGAATTTCTTATCTTTGGTCTCCTGGATGTCGATTTCAATCATATCTGGGTGAGCAGAGTCTATGGTTTTACGAAGGGCGGGGATGGTATTCTGCACCCCATTATTACCGTCTACACCACGGTGAGAGATGACCATGGTGTGATCCATGTCAATTCGAAGGAGATAGAAGGCACTATAGATCACAACCGAAACCACATAGATGGATACCAGTGCTGTGGTGACATGACGTACCAGCGGAGTTCGCCCACGACGTCTATTCTTGGTTAGCAGGTCTCGAATATTGTAGGACTTGTCTGTGGTTTTATCGATGCTTTCCTCTGAGCTTTTGTTTGGCGCTTCACCTGTAGCTTCCGTTGCGGTTACTTTGATGGCTTCATCTGTAGCTTCAGCTGAGGTTCCTTCGATGGCTTCACCTGTAGCTTCAGCTGCGGTTACTTCGATGGATTCATCTGTTTCCCTAGATAGGATTTCTTCCGCCTGGTCTACATTACCCAGGAAGTCCTCATAGTCGGAGAAGTCTGCATATGAGTGGTCTGTCCCAGGGGTCAGATCTACACAGTCCTCTGGCAGGATGATTAGCAGCATGATGACAGAGACCCACAGGGAGAAAAATAGACCAAAGAGTTGAATCAAGCTCATATTGAAGATGCCCGCGGCAGTTGCTATCACATTAGGCAGGCGGTCCATATAAATTTGCAGGAAATATAGACCGAAGTATACGCCGGATGCAACCGCCACGGATAGTGTCCCGGTAATAAGAATTCGGATGAACAGAGGAATCAGATGACCCTGGGTGCGTTCCTTACTTTCGTGGAAGGCTTCTCGGGTCGACATATCCTGTAGGATAACCAGTGGGAGCATGTACATCCGCTTTAAGGCTAGCCAAATAACCCAGATGTAGAAGATGATGAGTGGCACAACCAGCCAGTGTTCAAAGATCCACTCCTCTACGAACTGGGGGATTTGCAGCTTGGTAAAGACTTCAGAGCGGTAGATCAGTCCGCCGAATGGCATGATTAATAGAAAGTATATAGGCAGAGTTAGAGAGGACTTGAAGCCTCTGCGTAAGAGAATATGCAGGGAACGAAGGAGGATATCCAGCCAGTTGTCATTATCCCGTGAGATCTCTTGTATGCCAACGAGGATGATTGTGAATTCAAAGAATGCGGTGAGAATCAATAGGTAGAGTAAGCCTACGAGGCATAGGATACAAAGAGGCTGTCTCAGCATCTCCAAAAAAGTGACATTTGAAATAAAGGGGATAGAAAAAAGACTAAGGATCCATGTGCCCAGCAGATTGAAAAATGGCATGATAACATGGACCAGAATCAAACTGGGAAGGAGCATCAGTAGGAGATAGCTGGCCCAGCGACGATGAAATTCTCGTATAGCCCTTGTGAAATCAAAAATAATATCCTTTAAAAAGTGCATTTTCTAGCCTCCTATAGGGTCTATTCTATTACTCTATGGTCCAATGTGAAATAGAGGATTTTGTGAGGGAGAAAGGGATACATAGCCATCCGCTTTCAGGGAGAGAGTCTGACAGATATAGTCTGTAAGTTGCCACTTGAATTTGAAATCAAGTGGAGTAAAGTTGAATGGTAGGTGGATGGTGGACAGAAGATATATGGCAGGTCAAGTACTGTATGATATTTGATCCTTTTTGCCTATCCAATCTATCAAATCTATATAACCTATCAAAGAAACAATAGAAGGCTATGTATGGTGTAAGAGTATGATGTATCGAAGGAAAAGACATATCAAAACAGAGAATATATGAATGGGGTTAAGGACCTAGGAGGAAAAAATGGCAGAAGTACGTTACTATTCCAGATCAGGCAAGACAAGAGAAGTAGCAGAGCAGATTGCAGAGGCCATCGGTGTAGATGCAGTATCTGTAGACAGTCAGGGCGCAGAGATCGATGAGCCAACAGATGTATTATTCATAGGTGGCGCGCTCTATGCATATGGCTTAGATAAGAAACTAAATGCATTTATCGAAGCGCTAGACGGCGAGAAGGTAAAGAAAGCTGTTCTGTTCTCTACATCCTGGATATCAAAGCATGCCCTTGATCTCATGAGAGAGAAGCTTGTAGCTAAGGGAATCCAAGTAGCAGATGATGTGCTTTATCTGAAGAGTAGGGAAGTGAAGACACACCACACAGAGATTCAGAATTTCGCTAAGAAGTATATCTAAGGAGTGAGCTAGATCATCATCCAGGAAGCATATCTGGGTGCTTTCCATAAGGGACTCTTGATTTTTATTTGAAGGGGCACTTTCTCAGAAGAAGGTGCCCCATAATTATTCTACAGCAGGGTCTCCTCGAACCAGTCCTCGAGCATATTGATATTAATGTCAGAGTGCTCTACTTCACGAGAGAAGATATAGACCGCATTGATGAGATCTGTCATCTCATCCCCAGAACCATCTAAGGCGAAAAATACGAAGAAGCTCCAACGGGTGCAGAACACAGCAAAAGCAGCCTTAGCAAAAATCATGTCGTCGTAGACTGCGCCATTGAAGTAGACATAGATCATGTAGCGGAGAACACGGCGAATATATGGATTATAGTCCTCTAGACGAGTAACAGCTTTCTTATAGGAAGCCTCGTCGGCGAATACCTTATCAAAAGTAGTCTGCACCGTGTCAATCCATTCATGGCGTAGAAGCTCCATATCAAAAAGCTTAGAAAAGAGTCGCTTCTCATTCTCATAGTTGAAGCACTCCATGAGAGACAGATATCTCTCTTCATTCATCTCACAGACACGGTTATCATCTAAGCACTCCTGCCAATTCTTAGCCATCGTGAGGATGACGCTCAAGAGTGTATCGATATCCCCCTTATGATCAATCAGCTTAAAGAGATTTTCCCTAGCCTCCTGCAACTCTGTATATAGGAAGTAATCGAAGTCCTCGTAGTCATCTGTCTCCTCAGTATCGTCATCCCAAGATTCAAATCGACCCTCGGTATCATTCAGGATCATCTCTGCTCCAACAGGACAGGACAAATCGATGGATAACTCACGCTCGCCATCGTATTCCTCCGTATGGCGTGGGAACAGCTTACAGATTTGACACAGAGCATCGAATCCGTACTTCACCTGCATCTCACACAGACCATCCTCAGTGAGATGGGTGCAGTGATTGCCCTCTAATTTATAGCATGGCCCATCCTCAGCAGACTGATAATCGATGGAATCCTTCACATAATCCCATAATTCTGGATTTGCCTTATATCTCTCTATAGCCTCTGGCTCGATGATAATCTGCCAGCCCTGACAGCAAGTGTCTGGACAGTCGCCAGCAGTGCAGCGGAAGTTATCATAATAGGATGGTTTTGTATAGTGCATGATGATCCTCATTTCTCATTATTAATCATTGAATCTATAGATAAATATAGACCATATCCAGCTGTGATGGTAGATGCAATCCTTTGGAGCAATCGAAAAAGTAAAAACCAGATTGCCGTCTGCCTGAAATAGAACAAAAATAAGTCTTGCACAAACGGGCGTTCGATAGTATAGTGTGATAGTACACGAAACATCTGTTCGAGTCAATAGGGAAATTTAAAATGATGAGAGTACTGTTCTAGGATGGATTGTCATTGGAATATGGTGGATTCATGGAATATGGAGAATAGGAGGTGAGGCAGTGGCAGATAAGGAAAATGAAGTGAGACTATCAAGGGCAGAGATCCAGTATCTCTTTCGATCATTGTCTCATTTGGCAGAGGTACAGTCGGACCCAAGGAGTAAGAATGCCTTTCGGACCTTAGCTGCACTTCTGGATGTGGATGGTAGATGTGAACGCTATTTTTTAAGAGAGCATGGTGTACGTGGTTACCAGATTGATGAGGAGGAGTATCAGTACTTAGAGGGTCTGAGCTATCCCTGCCAGGAGATGGTGAAGCAGAAGGTGAGAGCAAATATTGGAAATCTCTATGACATTATGATGGATATCATTCCCAGGTCCTCTTTGACGAAGGAAGTGGGGTGTGTTGCCTTTATTCAGGCCTATCGCCATAGATATCTAATATCGGATAAGGAGACGCTATTGGTGAAGGAACTCTATTGCTTCTGTTATGACAGACTGGATCGAATGGGCTGTCTCTAGGAGATCAATGTGTCATGCACCGTATAGGCTGATTACATCCTCATAATTAGATCCAAATTTTATGTCATGTGCGTCAGTTTACGATACTGCTTCGGTGTCATGTGATACTTCTCCTGAAATACTCTGTTGAAGGTGGCCTGGCTCTGGAAACCGGCATCGTACATGATCTCTGTAACCGAGGTGTCGCTATCCTTAAGGAGAAGAGTGACATAGTCTAAGCGAATCTCATTCACATATTGATTAAAGTTCTTATGAAAGGTCCTAGAGAATACTCTAGACAGTGTAAACTGGCTAATTCCCAGATCCTTCGCCATAGAGGTCAGGGAAAGAGGCTCATGAAAGTGCTCTGCCACATAGGCAATGGTCTGATATACCAGGTCATAGTCATGGATATTTGGTCTCTGTATTAGAGTTAGTTCCTGTAGAGTATAGGATAAGAGTATCTGAATCCAGGAGTGAAGTAGGGTATTCTTCGTATTTAACTGGCCTGGAGTGATGACATTGTCTGTAGATAGAGATGTAGTCTCCAGGGCTTTCGTATCTTTATCTGTAGATAGAGATGTATTATCCAAGTTTTTTCTACCTTCATGTAAGGTAGTATTTTCTCCTGCTAATTCCATGATTTTATTTAGAGCCAGTAGGACTTCCGCATCCAGGAGGTCTTTTTTTATTACTGGATTTTTGGCCTGTAATGTAATCAGTAACTCACGATAAGCTCCAAAGTAGGAAGGGGCTGCAAGGAGATGGATCGCCCTATTTTTACCAGGATGAAAGACCTGAAAGTGATGGATCTGATCTGGGAAAACAATGGCGAGATCTCCCTCATCTAGATGGTATAACTGGGTATCGATTCCTAATTCCAATTGCCCTTTGGTGATATAGACGATCTCAATGGACTTATGGAGGTGTGGCGAGAAATGATTGGAATCTTTCTCGCGTATCTGGATGGCATCTAAATTTTCTTGGTATAAAGGAATCATTAAAAATCTCCTAAAATATGAGTTTATTAATTGTTAAGAAACCATAATTTGGCATGTGGTTTCCCTTCCGAAAAATCAAAACGCAAGATTTGATTGGTTAAACTATGATTTTAATATGCATTATAGTGGCTGGGGGGATAGAATACAAGATGTAAAGAGAAGAAAAGATAAGAAACAAGGAGGTAGGTCAAAATGATGACAATCGTATTAAATCCTTCAAAAGACGTATTAAACAAAGCAAACGCTAAGCAGGCTGCTAAGAAGTCCCTTTTCACTAAGATTGGTAATTACATCATGGAAGCTGCTCAGTTATTCGGTAAGCAGTATACCTATGATCGCCAGATGACTTTCTTAGGCGGCGAGAGAAAGTAATTCCTTCGGGAATTCCCAATTTGTTAGATCGAAGTATTCCAATGATTTACTGAAAATCCTATGCCAAGGAATATTTCTGACGATACACCCTCTATGGATTGAAGATGGTAATAGAGTAGATTTTCTTGAATGTTTTTAATCTGCTTTATAGGAATTCGATTCAGAAAAAACTTGAATGTACAAGAAGATGGGGCTGTGAAAAAATGAGATAATCATTTTTTCACAGTCCCTTTTTCTGTCTGATGAGTGAATAGCCATTATATGTGTTTGATGTGAGTCCTATATGATCGGAAATTCGGTGTGTATCACCCAAATT
>ONIO01000039.1 GCA_900317915.1 uncultured Lachnospiraceae bacterium
GCGAGTCTTTAAAATATAAACCACGCTGTAATTAGGATGTATTCATGCCAGAGAGAGAATCGCAGTATAAGAAAATCGTAAAGTACATCAAGGAGGAAGTGGCAGATGGTCACCTAAAACAGGGAGACAAGCTTCCCTCGGAAAAGGTGCTTTGCCAGCGCTTCCATCTTAGTCGGCAGACCATTCGCCATGCCACTGGGGAATTAGAGTCAGAGGGAATCATTACCCGCGTGAGAGGTAGCGGAAGCTATGTCGGAAAGCGGCAGCTGGTCAGCCGCCCACGCTATATGTCTGTGGCTGTGATGCTGACCTATGTGGATAACTATATCTTTCCACCGGTTGTCCGGGGGATATCGAGTGTTCTAGACCAAAATGGTTACTCCATGCAGATCTCCTTTACAGACAAAAGTGTCTTGAGAGAGGAGCAGATTCTTAAGAATCTCATTGAGAATGACAATATTGATGCCTTGATTGCGGAGCCGTCGAAGGGAGCTTTGCCCAATCCCAATCTGAACTACTATGAGATCCTTCGGGAGAGACAGATTCCTGTGCTTTTCATCAATGCCGCCTATCCAGGACTAGACTGTCCCTGTGTCCGCTTGGATGATGAGAAAATCGCCTATGATGCAGTGATGGAACTAGTGAAGAGAGGACATAGAGAAATCGGAGGAATCTTCCAGTGTGAGGATGCCCAAGGTATCTACCGCTATATGGGCTACTGTCAGGCACTAAAAGAAGTAGGAATCCCTGTGGATCCCAAGCGTGTCATCTGGTTAGATACCATTGCGATTCAGAATATTACACCTTTGATTGGCTATATTCGAGATCGGTTAGGAGATGCCACCGCAGTGCTTGCCTATAACGATGAACTGGCAAGTCAGCTGATGAAGGATCTCCTTGGGCTTGGTTTACATTTGCCAGAGGACCTCTCCATCATCAGTATCGATGATGCGGACCTGGCGAAGAACACCCAGCCGGCACTTACCACCTATCCTCATCCTAAGGAGGAGCTGGGGCGCAGAGCTGGAGAGAAGGTCATCCAGATGATCCAGGGGTCAATGGAAAAAGAGGATGAACTCTTCGACTCACACCTGATCGATCGGGAGTCTGTGAGAGATATGAGAAAGGGGAAATAAGGATGCTTGAAGAATTAAAGGAGAAGGTGTGGCAGGCCAATTTGGAACTGCCCAAACATAACTTAGTGACATTCACCTGGGGCAATGCCAGCGCCATTGATCGAGAGAAGGGGCTCTTCGTTATCAAGCCAAGTGGTGTGCCATATGAGGAGCTGAAGCCTGAGGATATGGTGGTGATAGACCTGGAGGGCAATAAGGTGGAGGGAGACTTGAATCCTTCCTCAGACACCCCGACCCATGTGGTGCTCTACCGTGAGTTCGAGACTCTGGGAGGCATCGTTCATACCCATTCCACCTGGGCTACATCCTGGGCCCAGGCTGGCAGGGACATCCCATGCTATGGAACCACCCATGCGGACTATATCTACGGCCCCATTCCCTGTGTAAGGAATCTCACCAAGGAGGAGATCGATGAGGCCTATGAGACCAATACTGGGGCCTTGATTGCGGAGCACTTCCATTCCCACAACCTGGATCCAGATGCAGTGCCAGGAGTTCTCTGTAAGAATCACGGCGTCTTCACCTGGGGTAAGTCAGCAGACAAGGCAGTCTATAATGCAGTGGTTTTCGAGGAGTGCGCTAAGATGGCAGCCCTCACTGAGATGATTAATCCAGAGGTAGTACCTGCGCCGCAGGAACTGCAGGACAAGCATTATTATAGAAAGCATGGTGCCAATGCCTACTATGGTCAGGCACCTAGAAAATAGGGGGAGTTATGGGAGCAAGAGAATGTATTGAGGCGGGACAGACCGCCTTGGGAATCGAGTTTGGATCAACGAATATCAAGGCGGTTCTGACAGACCTGGAGGGCCACGTGCTGGCCAAGGGCTCACACCGCTGGGAGAATCACCTAGAGGATGGCATCTGGACCTATCCCTATGAGGAGATTACTGCAGGGCTGCAGGATTGTTATAGCGCCCTTCGGGCAAATGTAGACCAGACCTATCATGTACCACTTCGTACCTTAGGAGCCCTGGGCATCAGTGCCATGATGCATGGCTATATCCCTCTGGATAAGGAAGGAAAGCCACTTACAGCATTTCAGACCTGGAGAAACTCCAATACCCAGGCAGCAGCCGATATCCTGACCGAGAGATTCCAGTTTAATATCCCACTTCGCTGGACCATCGCCCATCTCTATCAGTGCGTATTAGACCAGGAAGAGCATCTGAAGGACTTAGACTTTGTCACAACCTTAGATAGCTATATCCACTATCTCTTAACAGGAAGAAAGTGCACAGGTATCGGTGATGCCTCTGGAATCTTCCCAATTGATTCAGACAAGTTAGACTATGATGAGAAGATGGTGGATTCTTTTGATGAATTGGTGAAGGACTGTGGATATCCATGGAAGCTCCGTGATGTTCTTCCTGAGGTCTTGGTTGCAGGAGATGAGGCTGGCGTCCTTACAACTGCTGGGGCAAAGCTCTTAGATGTCAGCGGGGAATTAGAGGACGGTATACCTTTGTGCCCACCAGAGGGAGATGCAGGTACAGGCATGGTGGCAACCAATGCGGTAGCACCACGTACAGGAAATGTGTCAGCTGGAACCAGCACCTTTGCCATGATCGTAACGGAGCGACCACTGAAAAAGCTTCATCGAGAGATCGATATGGTAACCACACCAGACGGTGCACCATGTGCCATGAGCCATGCCAATAATGGAACTTCTGATATCAATGCCTGGCATGACCTCTTCGAGGAATTTGCAGAGCTTATGGGTGTGGATCTAGAGGGAGTGAATCTCTACGATGTGCTCTATCGGAAGTCCCTAGAAGGAGATAGCGACTGCGGTGGACTCTTGAATTATGGCTACTATTCAGGCGAGGGTGTAACGAAGCTGAATGAAGGCCGTCCACTCTATGTCCGTATGCCAGATAGCAATTTCAATCTGGCGAACTTCATGCGGGCTCATCTCTACACTTCACTGGGTGCAGTGAAACTGGGTATGGATATCCTGCAGAAGGAAGAATCGGTACAAATTGACCGTATCACAGGACACGGCGGACTCTTCACCACCCCTGGCTGTGTGCAGAAGTATCTGGCAGCAGCCATCAATACTCCTGTCACTGTTATGGCGACGGCGACGGAGGGTGGCCCTTGGGGCATGGCTATTCTGGCTGCCTACTTGAAAGAGGGCGGAAGAGCTACCGAGTCTCTGCCAGAGTATCTGAATCGCGTCATCTTCTGCGACATGGAAGGGAACACCCTGTCTCCAGACCAGGAGACCGTGGCTGGTTATGAAACCTTCATTCAGCACTACAAGGATGGCCTCTCTATCGAGAAGGCTGCCATTGAAGCTGCCAAGTGGTGATATTGGATGGCTGGCCATGTCCTAGATATAACGCCGGTCTAGATGTACCTGCGGATATCCAAGTGTCCTTCCCGAAGATCTGATTATGGAGAATCGGCAAATTCTACTTATGTTGCGATTGGCTACTGAGACAAATTCGCAATGGATTGCGAATTTAGGCGACCAAGGCGGCATGGATGCCGCAGGGGAGCCGGTCGTATACTTATACCGACTTCATTCGCAACTTAGTAGAATCCGATTCGGAATCCATCAGAGCAAGGGAAGGAACTACAGGGATAGCTGCAGGCACAAAGGATGGCTGCCGGCACAGGGCCAGAGACACATAGGCATAACATAAATAGAGGTAACAACTTCATTCCTGGAGGAGAAGCCAGTTAGAAGGGTATGGCCATGGGCCAGGCTTTATCGACACAGCAAACGTAGACGAGATTAGAGAAGCAAATGACATGGGAGTCATCGCTGGTGTAACAACCAACCCATCTCTGATTGCTAAGGAAGGCAGAGACTATGCAACTGTTCTGAAGGAGATCACAGACATCGTCGATGGACCAATCTCTGGCGAGGTAAAAGCCACCACAACAGATGCAGAGGGCATGATTAAAGAAGGCCGTGAGATCGCAGCCCTTCATAAGAATATGGTTGTTAAGATTCCGATGACAGCAGAGGGACTGAAGGCCATTAAGGTCCTCCATAGCGAGGGTATTAAGACCAACTGCACTCTGATCTTCACAGCGAATCAGGCTCTCTTAGCAGCTCGTGCTGGTGCAGACTATGTATCCCCATTCCTGGGCCGCTTAGATGATATCTCTACTGCAGGCTTTGAACTAATCCAGCAGATTTCAGAGATCTTCATGAACTATCCAGACATCCACGCAGAGATCATCTCCGCATCCGTTCGTAGCCCACTTCATGTCACACAATGTGCAGAGGCTGGTGCCGACATCGCAACCGTTCCATATAAGGTCATTATGCAGATGATTCATCATCCTCTTACCGATGAGGGTATCGTGAAGTTCCAGAAGGACTACATCGCCGTATTCGGAGAGTAAATCGCTTCATAGACGAATTAGAAGAGCACATGGGAGAATCTTTGGGTGATTTCCATGTGCTCTTTTTAAATTGGAAATGTAAACCAATCCTTTTCGCTGGCAGGAAACCGTTGATTATGTTTCGCGTTGCTTTCTATTACCGTATTCCTTGGTTACTATTTTTTTTGTATAATTGTTGCAGATGTAGTTTAACAACCGTTATGGATACCAAGCATGCTCTTGGTCTGACAACAGACGATGGTGCGGATATCCTAATCCATGTAGGTCTTGATACTGTGAAGTTAAATGGTGCTCCATTTACACTCCGGTTCTGGTAACCAATACAGATGACTTCGTATCTGTTAAGATTGCGAAGACAGGTGCTGTAGCAGCCAATCAGTTAGAGGGCGCATAGGATGTAGATGGTAAGGGCGATAGTGTGCCAGATCATTGCACCAACGGTACCGCAACTACACCAAAGAGTATCACCATTGGTTTTAATGAGGGAACCTTCTATCCAAGCCACGAGGCAATTGACTTCTATCATCACTATGAAGAGGATATCAAGTTATTTGCAGAGATGGGATTTAAGGTATTCCGTACATCTATTAACTGGACGCGTATCTATCCAACCGGTGAAGAGGCGACTCCGAATGAAGCAGGTCTAAAGTTCTATGAGGATATGTTCACCTGCTGTAAGAAGTACAATATTGAGCCGCTGGTAACTCTATCTCACTATGAGCTTCCATATGCACTGGTTCAGAAGTATAACGGCTGGGCTGGAAGATGAGAAGTATCCACAGTTTAAGATGGGTAATATGATCTGCTTCATTCTGTCCTATCCAATGACCTGTAATCCAGATGATGTACTGGCGAATGAGATGCAGATGCGTCAGATGAACTGGTATTGCTCTGATGTCATGGTTCGTGGTGAGTATCCTTCCTATGCAGAGGCAGTTTGGAAGAAGAATGGCGTAAAGCCTGTTATCCAGGACGGTGATCTAGAGGATATTAAGAATGGTACGGTTGACTTCTATACCTTCTCTTACTATATGAGTAATGCGACATCCTCTGATCCAAATGCAGAGAAGACAGGAGGTAACCTGGCTTGTGGTAATAAGAATCCATATTTAGAGTCCTCTGACTGGGGCTGGCAGATTGATCCAAAGGGTCTCCGTATAGCACTTGAGATGATCTATGACAGATACAGAATTCCACTCATGGTGGTTGAGAATGGTCTGGGTGCTTACGATAAGAAAGAAGCAGATGGATCTGTAAATGATGACTATCGTATCGATTACCTGAGAAAGCATATTGCAGAGATGAGAAAGGCAGTGGAAGAGGGCGTTGATCTTATGGGTTATACACCTTGGGGCTGCATCGACTTAGTATCAGCATCTACAGGTGAGATGGCAAAGCGCTATGGCTTCATCTATGTAGATAAGTATGACGATGGTACAGGCGATTTGTCCCGTTCTAAGAAGAAGTCCTTCGACTGGTACAAGAATGTCATCGCTACCAACGGTGAGGAACTGTAAGGCAGGAAGCATACGAACCTTTATTTCTCCAGTAATATAATTTCTTTTAAACATTTATTTGGAGCATTTCGTGAAAAAAACGGAGTTTTTATTCACAATTTAGCGCCAGAGAAGTTCTCATAAGATAAAATAAAACTGCCTGTTCCCTCCAAATTACCCTGGAGGGGGCAGGCATTTTATCGTTATCTCTCTCTATATAAATCTGTATCTAGTTGAATAAAGAATTAGTTCTTGCCGCCTCTACGAAATACCAGACGGAATAAGAAGCGAACCAGTGGACCAGCCACTACGAACTGCAGTAAAAATGCAGCAGGCAGGTTCAGAGCCCAGGTCTGTGCATAGGTTTCAAGGGATGGATCCTTGAAGAGGCAGGTTGCAATCAGGCTCATGATTGGACACATGAGAGAGCAGATGCAGAAGGAAAATGCATAGGTAATGAACTGTGGGCGATCCGTAGGCTTCATGAAGGAAAAGGCAAGGATTGGAGCGATTCTTCCTACAACAAAGAGCTCTAAGAATACAGCGATTGGCCACATGATGATTAATTCATGAAAGGCCATGAGGAATACCTGATTGGTACAGCCACCAATATTCAGTGAGATATTGTAGCAGATCATTCCATAGACCATGACGAAGGCCATGACAAGGGTGAATACGACATTTTCAAGTTTTGTTTTTGGCATGTTGTCCTCCTTTTTTGGGTGAATTACTTTCTAATTTGTCTGTAACACAAAAAAAGAGAACCGACGAAAGTAAACTTTCATCCGATTCTCTCGCTCAGACTACCATTAATTATTATTACCATAACATAGAACAAGGTCTCTTCGTAAGTAAAAATTTTGTATATTTCTTCAAACAATCATTGCCTTTATACCCGGCCAAATTGGCTGGTGTAGAGGCAATTATTTTTGCAAGTGCCATGGAGGAGATTCTCACATGGCCTCATCTCATACATGGAATCTAAAGGATCCTGATTTCTGCCTACACGCTTTCTCACATAACCGATAATACGGAAGTTATCCTCTTTACCCGGTTTCATTGCGGCGCAGGAATTGATCCAGACCACATTACAGTAATCATGGGCACAGAGATCGAAGGACATCTTAAAGTCATAGGAGCCAGTGGAGTAGGCTGGCACTACAATCAGAGTCAACTGACAGCCACGCATGATGCGCTCCATATATCGGGTAGTTAAGAAGTCCTTACAGATTAGGATGGCGAAGCGGCCGATGCCCTCATAGTGGAAGATCTCCACCACATTCGATCCATGGATATCCTCCATATACTCATTGTGATGCTCTCGCATGACATAGGGATTGTGCTTGTATTGGCTAGCCATACGGCGTCCATTTCTGTCTAAGACCACAGCACAATTATGTCCATCAATGAAATAGGTAGGCAGGATAATCATTGGAGGGATGGACTTCTTCTCCTCAGGGGATAGGGCCTGTAACTTTCTGCGAATAGCCTTCTCCATGGAGGCATTACCAAGCATCTCCGGGAAGACCACGATCTCAGAGCCACAAGCGCCAGCTTCTACAATCTTCTCCCATACCAGTCGATTCTCCTTATCAGAATCGGACTCATGATACTCTAGGGAGAATACCTGCAGGTCTCCATTTCGATGGAACTTGGTATCGAAGTTTGGATTCTTAGATAGTGGGGTGGCAGAGACACGAAGCTGCCCTGTCCTATCGAAGCCTGGGAAGAATCCTTTCGGGATAAAGTGATGCTCGTCAGAAATCCCTCTTAGGACACGGTCCTCGATGACAATAATATGAGTGAGGTAGTTGTCAATTCTTCTATAGGAGAAGGACTGACGGCTCTTTCTCGCCCAGACACAGGAGCAACGAGGCAGGAGCTCGATGCCTGTAGTGTCGCGATTGGTATTTAATTCATAGGTTGCATCCTGGGTCTCTAGATTACGAATCTCCTCCTTTAAGAGGTCCTCCATTGCTAGATCAAGGATCTGTAATAAGCGCATGATACAGTTCTCGTCATCATTCTTACGAAGGAGACTTGAGAAGTGCATAAGGCGAATGAGAAAGTCATTGGTGATATCCGATTCCTTCATAGGAAGGAATGTTCCTGACGGATCCAAGGGAATTAGTTTCTCATTTTTAATAAGTCCCTCGATTCGAGCCTTCTCTTCCGGAGAGATACAACCATAGCGCACCAGATAGTTTTTGGTCTGGGTATTAATGATATATTGGCAGAGCTCTGCAAATGTATTGTATAAAAAGATCTTACCTGAGATGGCCGTCTCCATAATCGTCTGATTCCTCCGCAAGTTTATCAATGGATAGATCGCCGTAAGCCCAAGCAAAGCAGAAGAGCTGAGCGCGGGCGGACATCTTTTCATTTTTTAGTAGGGCTTTTACTTCCTGTTTGGTATACCAGTGGGCCCTGATCTCTTCGAAGTCAGAGTCACTCTTTCTGATCTCACCTGCAATGGTGGCTAGTACACAGGTACTAGACTCATTACTAAGTCCAGGAGCATTGTAAGAGCTTCTAAGACGAACGATACGATTCACCAGGGTGAGACCTGTCTCTTCATGTAATTCTCTTGCAGCTGCCTGGGTAGGTGTCTCTCCCTTATCAATGAGTCCAGATGGGAAATTGTACATCCAATCACCGATAGCCATACGATATTCGTGATTCAAGAGGACACGTTCATTGTCCTGGGAGATACCGATGATAACCACGGTCTTAGAGTGCCAGTTCTGTAGATCCTCTAGGGTATGTAGATGACTATCACGGCTGACAATCTCATACTTTTTTCTTTTATGTGTTTCGGTCTCATATTCTAGGTCATAGCGACAGATATGGGATGCTTTTTCGATACGATGAATTCCAAAATAGGAGAAAAAATAGCTTTATTGTTGAACTTATTAAATCCTTGGATGATATTATATTGTAAGGTTACACAGTCAGGAGTTATGAAAAAAGTTAGATCAATTTGGAGGATATAATGTCTCTATTTCGTAAGAAACAATTCGTCATTTTGGCCATCATCATCCTGGTGCTTTTATTCGCATTTTTGATTGGCCTGATTCTATTTAAAAACACCTCTTTTGTGAACGGAAAGCCGCTGAAGGGTGTGAAGGAAAGTAATGTAGAGGAGAAGTACCTGGAGAAATATTATGCAGAGACTCATACTTTCCATGAGAAGGAACTGAATGAGAAGTATGTAAAGACTGAGATTAAGAATTTTCAGAAGAAGGATACGAATATCTTCGGTCGCCCAGAGTATACCTTTGATGTGAAAAACACCTTAGATGAGGATGCTTTCCGTAGATATCTGGATGAATACAATGCATCCGCTGAGGTTAGTGTGGATGCTGCCATTGTGGATGATGAGAAGAGTGGCGCCTATAAGGTGTCTGATGAGGTCTATGGTAAGCAGGTAGAGGTGGAGCCTCTGGTTAAGGATGCCAAGTCTGATAAGACCGATATCCAGTTTAAGTCCTACTATATCAAGCCTAAGTATTACGCTAAGAATCTGAAGAGCTCCTGTGAGAAACTGAATCAGATTCTGGCTTGGAACATCACCTATTCCGACGGCAATATTGCCAATGTCACTAAGCAGGATATCACTGTAAATGCAGACGGTAGCTATGAGGTAGCTGACTTAGACTATAAGAAGCTTCTCAATACCATCAATGCAAGTTACAGCACGGTAGGTGACGGCTTCGACGTGAAGCTCCATGATGGAAGTATGGAGAAGGTGGAGAAGGGTACCTGGGGCAAGTATGTAGATAAGAAGGCAGAACTGAAGTACATCAAGGATGCTTACAGCAATCTGAAGAGTGAATCAGATCGTACCCCAATCATGGCTGGTAAGGAGAATGACTTCAGCCAGTATGATGGAGACCTTATTATCGAGGTAAGTATCGCCAAGCAGCATCTCTGGGCCTATGACCAGTCTGGCAATATCAAGATGGATTTCGATGTGGTCACAGGTAAGAAGAATGCCCATGATACCCCAACTGGTGTCTTCTACATCAGTGAATGCCGTAAGGACTATGTCATGAAGGGTGAGAATGATGATGGTAGCACCTATGAGAGTCACTGCCAGCGCTTCATGCGACTGAATAATAATGGAGTTGCACTTCACGATGCCTCCTGGCGTAATAAGTTCGGCGGGGATCTCTATGTGAGCCACGGTTCTCATGGCTGTGTAAACTGTCCAGTAGACAAGGCGCTTGCCCTGTCTGAGATCATTACCATCGGTAAGACCATGGTCATTATTCATTGATCGCTCTAGTGTTTTTACAGATACTATGCTATAGTGTTCATGATTGAATCATTGGTTGAATTATATTCATGTAATGGAAACCAAGCTACGATATGGTGTGAGAGATAGACCATGCCCCAAATTGAAGTATGGTCTATCTTTATATAAAGAAAAAGGAAAAGAGAAGAGGAAAAAGATGAAGAAAGTAGTTAAGTTCGGCGGTAGCTCCTTAGCAGATGCCAAGCAGTTTAAGAAGGTTGGCGATATCATCCGTAGTGATGCAGATCGATGCTTTGTAGTACCGAGTGCTCCTGGTAAGAGACATGCCAAGGATACGAAGGTTACAGACATGCTGATTGAGGCCTATCAGTTAGCATCTGAGAAGAAGGAGAAGGAACTCCATAAGCAAATCCTTGCAATTAAGGGACGTTATGATGAGATTATCCACGGACTGAAGCTGGACTTTTCCCTAGATCAGGACTTCGTAGAGATTGAAAAGCAGTTAAATGAGGATCCTTACCTGGACTTCGCTGCCAGCCGCGGTGAGCATCTGAATGGTAAGATCATGGCCAATTATCTCGGCTATGAATTCGTTGATCCATATGATGTGATCTACTTCAATGAAGAGGGTAATCTCAATGCCTATAAGACGGAAAAGCTGATGGCGAAGAGACTAGAAGAGTGCCCGAAGGCTGTTATCCCAGGATTCTACGGACAGGCTAAGGACGGAAGAGTGAAGACCTTCTCTAGAGGTGGCTCTGATGTAACTGGATCTATTGTGGCTGGAGCATCTGGTGCTGATGTATATGAGAACTGGACCGATGTATCAGGCTTTTTGATTGCAGATCCTCGAATCATTAAGGAACCGAAGGGAATCAATACTATTACTTATAGAGAGCTTCGAGAGCTGTCCTACATGGGGGCCTCTGTTCTCCATGAGGATGCTATCTTCCCAGTTCGTTCCAAGGGAATCCCTATTAATATTAAGAATACCAATCGTCCTGAGGATGAGGGTACCTGGATTGTAGAGTCTACCGCTCGTAAGCCACAGTATCTCATTACTGGAATCGCTGGTAAGAAGGGCTTCTGCGCAGTGGATATCACTAAGGCGCTGATGAATTCCGAGATTGGTTTTGGCCGTAAGGTATTACAGGCTTTCGAGGATCATGGGATTGCCTTTGAGCATATGCCATCTGGTATCGACACCATGACCATCGTAGTTCATGAGGATGAGTTTTTAGATAAGGAGCAGGGAGTTGTCTCTGAGATCCATCGCCTGACCCATCCAGATTCCATTGAGATCGAGCCAGACCTGGCACTGATCGCTATTGTAGGTCGTGGAATGAAGTCTGCATACGGTGTATCTGGACGAATCTTCTCAGCCCTTGCACATGCTCGTGTCAATGTCCGCATGATCGACCAGGGTTCCTCTGAGTTAAATATTATCGTTGGTGTAGATAGCAGTGACTTTGAGAAAGCAATTAAGGCGATTTACGACATTTTTGTAACCACACAATTGTAATATGGAAGTTAGAAGATATAAGACAAGTACAGGTAAAGAGTACGAATATCGCTTGATTCGTAGCAGACGAAAGTCCCTGGGAATTGAGATCAAAGGAGCAGGAGACCTCTATGTGAGGTCTCCTGCTCGTATGCCCCTCTCTGAGATTCATCGTATGATCGAGAAGAATCAGAACTGGATCGATGGTCATGTAGAAAAGAGGCAGGCAATTATCGAGAAGCAGAAAGATAGCCTCTATGGTGAAATGCGATTGGATGAGAATGAGATCAAGCGGCTTACCAATCTGGCCAAGGAGACCATTCCACCTCGGGTAGAACTTTTCGCTAAGTCCATGGGAGTCGACTATGGTCGCATTACAATCCGTCATCAGAAAACTCGCTGGGGTAGTTGCTCAGGAAAAGGAAATCTGAATTTCAACTGTCTCCTTATGCTGACACCTCCAGAGGTACAGGAGTATGTGATTGTCCATGAACTCTGTCACCGGAAGGAGATGAATCATTCCCGCCGCTTCTGGGCAGAAGTGGAAGATGTGCTACCAGACTATAGAGTGCAGGAGCAGTGGTTGAAGACCAATGGTGGCGCCTTAATTGGAGCCATGGAAGTATAAGCCTATCAGAGGTTAAGAAGAGAGAAATAGAAAAAACCTACCATTTCCATGCAAGTGATTTGCAGGAAATGATAGGTTATATTTTTCTACTTTTCTTATTCTATCAAGTTGGATTTGACTGAATCTGAGTGTAGCAATCCCTTAATTCATATACTTGTCATAGAACTCTTCGTAGAGTTTTTCATTCTCAGGAGTCTTCTTCAACTTAATATCATGCATGTACTTACGGCTATCCAGATTGATGTCGGATACGCGAAGTGTAATAGCTGCGATATTCTGTGAGTGATTAGCGATACGCTCACAGCTATAGAGGATATCATTGAAGATGAAGCCCTGCTCTGCAGTACAGAGACCATTGGCAAGTCGTTCTACATGATTCTCCTTATAGGTAGAAGTCATAACTGCGATGACACTCTGCAGAGGCTCGATATGACGAGCTGTCTGGATATCACCAGTACGGAAAGCGGTTACTGCCATATTGTAGATCTCCTGACATGCTGCAAGGAGACGTACCTCTTCCTGACGGGCAGCCTCAGAGAAGAATAACTTCTTCTCAGTCATCTCACCACAGGACTTAGCCATGTAGAAGGCATGATCTGCAAGTCGCTCGAACTCTCCGATACCCTGAAGCATCTTAGAAGCCTTCTTCTTATCATCCTCAGACAGATGCTGGGTTGTTGTAAGCTTCATGAGGTAAGCACCGATGTGATCCTCATACCCATCGATCTTCTTTTCATTCTTCATGATATGATTGTAGGTCTCTTCGCTATAGCCATTGAGCAGCATATCGGTTGCATTATCTAAGCCATGCTTTGCCTTGGTAACCATTCGATTCATGGAGTTCTCAACCTCAGCTAATGCGATGGAAGGAGTCACCATGAGGCGCTCATCTAAGAAGAGATCCTTATCCTCAGGTGAATCTGGGAATACCTTATAGGCAATACGTACGAAGTACTTCTGGAACCAGAAGAGTACGCAGGTATTTGCAATATTGAAGATGGTGTGGTAGAGAGCGATATTAACAGTGTTGGCCTTCCACTGGAGGAAGTCGTAGCTGAAGATCACGTTGGTTCCGTAGAATACAACCAGCCACAGGATGGTACCTACAATCTTAATGGATACGTGGATGGCTGCGACACGCTTTGCCTTACGGTTAACACCGAAGCAGGAGAGGATTGCAGTCATACAGGTTCCGATATTGGCACCCATAACAATTGGAATAGCCATACCCAGTGTAATCTGACCTGTCATGGATAAGCCCTGCAGGATACCGATGGATGCTGCGGAACTCTGGATGACACCAGTGATTAAGGTTCCGACTAAGACACCAATCAGAGGATTGTTAAAGTTCTCCATCATAGCAGAGAACTGTGGCAGATCTGCAAGAGGAGCCATGGAGTCAGACATCATGGTCATACCAGACATCAGTACGGCGAATCCTAAGAGCATGGTGCCCATATCCTTGGACTTCTGCTTCTTACCCATCATGTACATGATGATACCGATGAGAGCGAATACCATGGAGAAGTTCTTAGGTTTTAACATGCCTAGAAGGATATTTCCTTCACTCTTGATACCAGTTAAGGAAAGAATCCATGCAGTGAG
This sequence comes from uncultured Lachnospiraceae bacterium, assembly GCA_900317915.1. Taxonomy (GTDB): domain Bacteria; phylum Bacillota; class Clostridia; order Lachnospirales; family Lachnospiraceae; genus Lachnocurva. Next base: position 13,988 of record ONIO01000039.1, read on the forward strand.
GGTGGTTCCGATATCTGCACCGAAGATAACGCCAACGGTCTGGGATAATTCCATGATTCCGGAATTAACAAAACCAACCAGCATTACGGTTGTAGCAGAACTAGACTGGATTGCGATGGTGATGATTACACCTACCAGCAGTCCCTTGAAGGGATTGTCGGTTACTTTCTTAAGAAGCTTTTCGAGTTTACCACCAGCGGTTTTCTCGAGGGCACTGGATAAGAGATTCATTCCAAAAAGGAAGAATGCCAGTCCGCCCAAAAGTTGCACGAAATTGAAAATGGACACGATTGACTCCTTTACTATGTCAAGCCGTATTGATAATTGTGATTTTAGGAAAATCTTAAACGCACGTAATCATTTTATCATAGAATTCTCTTTGTGTAGTAGAAAAATCGAATGTGTAGGGAATATCATCAAAAATGATAGACAATTTGAGCCTGCATCATCAATTGTTTGGTGAAATATGCTACAAGCGGGAAAAACAAGTCCCTTTTTTTACATATATCAGTTTCCATGGTTTCCATGTAAGTTTCGAAAAACATGTCTTCATTTCCTCTAGAATGATTTATTATAAAGGTAGGAAAGAAACCATCTACTAATTTATATGTAGGAATACAGAATTCATGAAGGTAGAAAGCTGGGGGAAGACTATGGCATACGAAATCGAAGAGGCGAAGAAATTAGTCATCCAGGCAGGATTAGAACTGGTGAAGGAAGGCTATATCACAAGGACATGGGGTAATATCAGCGCTCGTATTTCCAATACGGAGTTTGTGATCACACCAAGTGGTCGTACCTACGAGAGTCTCACGCCGGCGGACATCGTCACAGTGAAAATTGCTGATCTATCCTATACAGGAGATATCAAGCCATCCAGCGAGAAGGGCGTTCATGCCGCCATCTATAAGAGACATTCTAAGGCGAACTTTGTCATCCATACCCATCAGGACTATGCCACGGATCTATCCAGCCTGGCTCTACCAGTGGAAGTGGGTCTCATCGATCCAGAACTGGCGCTCATTACAGGGGATGTAGTCCCTTGCGCATCCTATGGGATGAATGCTACCAGTCGCTTGATTGGAAATGTAGACCATGCCATGGTAAGCCAGCCTCATGCCAAGGCAATTCTGATGCAGAATCATGGCGCCGTCTGCTATGGAAAAAGCTACGAAGAGGCCTTCTCTGTAGTCCGTGCGCTAGAAGAGGCCTGTAGAAAACAGTATCATGACATAGCGAAGCTTACGGATCCCCTTCAATTGGATGAGGAATACTCCCTTATGGACTATATGGAGATCTACCACAAGGAGAAGCCTGATGAGAAGGCAGTACACCAGATTCTCTTCGATCACCAGGGAGTCGGCTGTGTGGTAGAGATCAACTCGCCTTACATTTATAAATATAGTCAGTATGGCACTATGATGCGGACCTATGTGGATGACTTGGGACAGCTGGTAGGACCGAAAGTGGATTCGGTGGGATTAGATGCCACAGATCAGGAAATCGAGAAACTCATAAAGGGAGAGGCTACAGCGGTTCTGATACAGAATAAGGGAGCCATCTGCATGGCGAAGAATGAAGCCGATGCTACAGCCCTTGCTATGATTATCGATAAAAACTGTCAGATGGGACTCCTTCGTAAGGCCGGGAAGCACCCGCGACCAGTAAAGTACTGGTGTGCTACCCGTGAGCACATTGCTTATGAGAAGTCCTATTCTAAGATGAAGGAAGTCAATTCCTGATTGAAGGACTTCAAATTCAGTTGAAAACCTCTATCTCCTGCGTGTCAACGATGCTGTAAATTATCATAACAGCCAGAATGACTACCGTGCAGCTAAGAGCATTGAGGACATCGCCCATCGTCTGGGATAATTGCTGGAGTAGGAAGGGTGGCTTTCTTCTCTGCAAATGTAAATGTTTTGTAAAAATAAATAAAAAAATTGGTAAATCACAAGATTTATTGTGAAAAATTCTTCCTCCTAAGAAACTGAAATGGTAAAATGAGTTTATCAGTATTGTTACTTAGGAGGATTTTTATGGAAACAGAGGAGAAGAAACACCGTACAGGTCTGGGTGCACAGACACTGTATGGCATGGGGGAATTCATGAATGGTGGCGCTTTCGTCATCATCAACACTTTTTTTACTGTATTTATGATTAAGGCACTGGGTATGCCAGCTGCACTTGCAGGTACGATTCCATTGGTGGGTAAGGTATGGGACGCTATTACGGATCCAATCATGGGGAATATCACAGACCGTACCGTATCGAAGCTGGGTGCCAAGCGTCTCTATATTCTAATCGGCGCATTTGCTGCAGCGATTACCTTCGTACTCTTATGGGTACCACTACCAAGTGAAAACAATGCTCTCTTGTATGTATTCTATCTGGTGATGTTCTGCCTCTTTTCTACAGGCTTCACTGTTCTTATGGTTCCATACAATGGACTGCTTCCAGACATGATTGATGACTATGCACTTCGTTCGAAGTTCTCAACCATGCGTATGGTTTGGTCTACACTGGGATCCATGATTTGTGGACTGGTTCCTACAATGATTATTAAGGATAAGACAGATGCTTCTATGTACATTAAGTGTGCAGCAGTATTTGGACTTCTCTTTTTACTGACATCTCTTGGAACCTTTGCGGGTACCTGGGAGAAGCAGAAGGCACCTGTTCGTGTTCCTATGAAGAGTAGCTTCACACAGGGAATCACTTGCTTTAAGAGCCGTGCATTTACTCTGTTTGTATGTATCTACTTAGCCGGACAGTGTGGTATGGACTTCGTATCTGGAATGGCTGTTTATTATGTAGATGACGTGGTAAATAGTAATGGCAATCGTACCGTTATGGGATTATCGGTTCTCACTGCACTGATGGGAGTATTGATTGTATCCCAGCTCATTGGAATGGCAATCTGGGGACCTGTTATGGCGAAGACCAGCAAGCGTACCATTATCCTAATCGGTGCCCCTATTCGTATTATTTCTACCTTAGCACTGATTCCATTTTCCTATGCTGGTGCGCCAATTGCTCCAATCCTTGGACTGGCTGCAGGCATCGGTATTGGTAATGCAGCAACTTTGAATGGTATCTTCTCTATCCTGTCTGATATGGCAGATGTGGATGAATTGATTACAGGTGTCAGCCGTCCTGGTACTGTTGGCGGTATGGCAACCTTCGCTCGTAAGGTGTCTGCAGGTGTGTCCATAGGTGTCATTGGACTGCTGTTACAGGTGGTAGGATACGATTCTAAGATCGCCAATGCTGGTAAGGCGCAGGCTGCATCTACACAGACAGGTATCGCTCTGGTATTTATTATCATGCCAATTATCCTCTGTGCATTACTTTTCCTCTTTGACTATAAGTTCCCGATGCAGAAGGCAGAGTTTGAAGTAATTAAGAAGGAAATCGCTCGTAGAAAGGGCGAAGAGGAGAGCACCACATCCCCAGAGGAGAAGGCGATCTGCGAGAAGGTTACAGGTTTAGCCTATGATAAACTCTGGAGCCTTGAGAATACAAAGCTAGGGAAAAAATAAGAGAAAAGTATATTCATTCGAAAGCATAAGGAAGGATCCTTTTCGATTTACTGAAAGGTCTCAATCGCTGCAGTGCGGTTGATAGGGCCCTTTTTCCAGATAAGAAGATGATACTTTATAGTGACACCATCTACATCCTCATAGAGAAAGGGTTCTTCTCGAAGGAGAGAGACAGATTTTCCATGGGATTCCAGGTCGGCTTTTCGAGTCTCGGCTAATTTTAATAATTCTCTTTTTTTATCCTCGGTAGAAGAGGAATAAACCCGGTCTGGATAGTCCTTTGCTGCATTCACTATATCCCTAGCGATGAGATCTGTAACTCTACTGTGGTAACTTCGATGAAGGAGCTTAGCAAAGCCCTTGGCATTCTGAACGCTTGGTTTACATTTGTAATGATTCAGAGCCCGAAGTAAGAGGGAATCATTGGCGGCGCGAGTGTATTCTTCGAAGACCTGAAGGGCATCAGGAGAAAGTGCCCAAGGGTCATCGATGGGAACAATATAGTCATCAGGTAGATAGGAATAGCAGGCATAGTTCAGTGGTGGAAAGTTCATGAGCTTCACTAGTTTCTGTTCCAATGGGTTACAGGAATTGGCACCCATATAGGTGTATTTGTCCCAGAGATTCCAAATCTGTCCAGATAGAATACGGAGATATTCATAGCCCTTCACCCAGACATGACCGATCTCTCCATAATTATAGTAGTGATCCTCCATGATGAGATCTCTGAAAAAGAGGAGAAACGGAGTATCCCCTTGATGGAGAACCAAAACGTAGTCATCATCCCGGCGGGTGAGTTCGGCCTCTAGGGGACCATCGTATGATGTGTCGTAGTGACCAGTGTGGTGACAGCTTCGAAAGATAAGATAACTCTCTACACAATCATTCATCTGAAATATAAGGCGAGCATCATGTGGTGCATCGGATTCATCCTCAATGAGTTCGAAGAAGTCCTGACAGAGTAACTGTGCCAAGCGATGAAAAGGCTCTGGCATATCAGGAGTTAGACCTGGTAAGACACAGCGCAAGAAATCATATGAATAACGATCAGTCATGTGTATATCCTTTAATAGAAAGCAACATGTTATGGAAACATGAGATAAATCATACCAACAACAACGATATCTGCTAGAAGGAAAAGTCTAGCCTCTAGAAATGTAGCATGGAGCGTCTGTGAAATCAACTAGGGGAGAACTTACAAAGGGAGAGGAAAATTATGAAACAATTAGGCGACGCAATCTTAGGCTTAGTATTAACAATTATTGGAGCAGCACTATTTCTCATGAATGTACATGTCAGCTCCTTTTCATTTTTCTATGTCTATCATGGGGTGTCCATAGGTGGCATTCTAATGATTCTGTTAATCGTATCCTTCATTACCTTAATCGTGAAGAATAACTGGGTAACACGTTCCATTTTTATCGGACTCTGCATCCTGTTTCTCGTATCTGTAATTGCAAGCATCCACTTCTACATTGCTTACATCAGTGCATTTAAGCTGGTACTAATTCTTGGTACATTGGCACTTGGAATCGGATTACTTCTAAAGAGCCTGGTATTCACCAAGGATCCTACACTGAAAGAAGAAGAGAAAAAAGAAGCATAGTAATATAGAAAAACTCGCTGGAATGACTTCCAGCGAGTTTCTTGCTTTACGGATAATACTCGAATGCATGTCCTGCATTGAATTTATTTAAGATGGTATCAATTCCCTTATTATCAATGGAAGGGGATACATAATAGAACTTATCCTCGAATCGGATGGTGTAGTTATTGTAGTACCAAATGGTGTACTGCTGATTATCCTTGGTATGGAAGGTGATGCTATAGGTGAAGTCTGTAGTCTGGTACTCACCACCGAAGTCATCAGAGTAGCGATTCTTGGACTTGAAGTAGGTATTGATGGCATCATTCAGGGATGCCTCTTCCTTTTTCTTTGTCACAGTAATACGTCGACCCTTCAGGCTGCCAGCATTCATATAGATGGTTGCCTGATCGATTTTCTTGGTATCGATTTTCGAGAAGACTGTCTTCTCCTTAATATCTAACTTCTTACCAACCAGTTCCACATTACCACCAGTATAGTGGAAGAGTCCTAAGAGATTTGCTCCCAGGAGAAGGAGAACCACCGCGATCACGACACCGATGGTGATCTTCTTTTTCTTGGTTAGCTTCTTCCGCTCTTTTTTAATTTTTTCTTTTGCCATAATAACTCCTCTTGACAGCTTAGGTTCCCACCTTACAGTCTTGGCAATTAACCATTGATGATCTTATCCCATTCATCCTTAATGGAACCATCCTTGAAGTAGTCGATTCGCATAGCGGAACGAACCTCTGCAAGGGTCTGATTGGTTTCTTCTACAGCGTGGTCAGTTCCAGCCTTCAGGATGTCATATACATCAGGGATACGCTTCTCCCATTCTGCACGACGTGCACGGATTGGTGCAAGTTCTTCTTCTAATACTTTAATCAGGAACTTCTTACACTTCACATCACCGAGACCACCCTTAGTATAGTGCTCCTTCATCTCGTCGAGATTCTGGTAGTCAGGGAGATACTCAGCGAAGAGATCGTCATGGCAGAAGGCGTCTAAGTATGTGAATACCATGTTGCCTTCTAAGTGACCTGGATCCTCAATCTTCAGATGAGTTGGATCGGTGTAGGTCCTCTTCATGATCTTATCCTTCAGATCTGCAGGATCCTCAGAGAGGTAGATGCAGTTGCCAAGAGACTTGCTCATCTTCTCCTTACCATCGATACCAGGGAGACGAAGCTGTGCCTCTACACTTGGAAGCAGAATTTCAGGCTCCACCAATACATCACAGTTATAAGTGGAGTTGAACTTACGAACCAATTCACGAGTCTGCTCAATCATTGGCTCCTGATCCTCACCTGCAGGTACTGTTGTCGCCTTAAATGCAGTGATATCTGCAGCCTGGGATACAGGATAGGTGAAGAAGCCTACAGGGAGACCCTCATTATCGAATCCACGCATACCCATCTCAGCCTTAACAGTTGGATTACGAGAGAGACGAGCAGTAGTCACCAGATTCATGTAGTAGAAAGTCAGTGCATGAAGTGCTGGAATATGGGACTGAACGCAGATATTTGTCTTCTCAGGATCGATGCCAACTGACAGGTAGTCCAGTGCTACCTGAATCATATTGTCACGGATCTTATCTGGATTATCCCAGTTATCTGTAAGTGCCTGATCATCAGCAATCAGGATATTGATTTCATCGAATTTGCCGGAATTCTGGAGCTCAACTCTACGCTTCAGAGATCCTACATAGTGTCCTAAGTGGAGTCTGCCCGTTGGACGGTCACCAGTCAGGATGATTTTCTTATCTGAATTAGCCAAAATATAAACCCTCCTCGAATTTTCATAGATTCACTTATTGTATCATATATCGAAGATGATAGGGATAGGAAATCGCGGGAAAGGGGATGAAAATATAGAATTACAGAGGAGGGCTTGGTTTACATTTCTGTCAAGAATATGTACTTAAATAAATACAATAAGATTACCTATAAAAAAAGGAATATAGATAATCGGGCGGAATTAAAATAATAGAGATAGTTTCGGATAGGAGGTGTGTGCAATGACGATTCGTGAAGAAATCGAGAAGATGCAAGCAGAGACACTGAGTCCCTATGCCACGCTAAGCCAGAATTCCCTAGGACGTGATCGGGAGGAGGCACAGTGTGACATTCGACCACTTTTCCAGAGGGACAGAGACCGCATCCTTCATTGTAAGTCCTTCCGCCGATTAAAAAATAAGACACAGGTTTTCCTGGCTCCCATGGGAGATCACTACAGAACCCGTATGTCACACACCCTAGAGGTGTCTCAGATTGCTAGGACTATTGTGAAGGCCCTTCGCTTAAATGAGGACCTGACAGAGGCGATTGCTCTAGGCCATGACTTAGGACACACACCCTTTGGTCATGCAGGAGAGCGAGTGCTGAATGAACTGGTGGATGGTGGCTTTCGCCACAATGAGCAGTCGGTTCGAATCGTGGAGCGCCTAGAGAAGGATGGAGAGGGGCTGAATCTCACCAAGGAAGTGAGAGATGGTATCTTGAATCATGAGATGTCCTTACATCCTGCCACACCAGAGGGACAGGTGGTCCGCTTATCGGATAAGATCGCCTATGTGAATGCGGATATCGATGACAGCATCCGGGCAGAGATCCTACACCCTGAGGATATCCCTAAGGAGATCCGACGGACCCTTGGCAATAGTGCCAATGATCGACTGAATACCCTGGTGCATGACATCATTATTCATAGCCAGGATTCTCCGGAGATTATGATGTCTGACGAGGTCTATCAGGCACTGATGGATCTTAGAAAGTTCATGTTTCAGTCGGTCTATACTAATCCTGTTGCGAAGAGTGAGGAAGTGAAGGCCAAACGAATGATTGCGGCTCTCTTTGAATTCTATATGGAGAATTACGATAAGGATCAGGACTTGATTCCTAAGAAGTACATCACTGCCTACAAGGTTGGTGATGAGAAATTAGACCGTGTCATTGCCGACTATATCTCCGGCATGACGGATCAATATGCAGTTACTAAATTCAATGAGTGTTTCATGCCAAAGGCATGGGAAGTTGACGGATATTAATTATGGCTAGATTTTCCAGCGATAAAATTGAAGAAGTGCGGGAGCGAACGGATATCTTAGATGTCATCGGCCAGTACGTACATCTCGAGCGACGAGGGAATACCTACTTTGGCCTATGTCCATTTCATTCTGAGAAGACTCCTTCCTTTTCAGTGACACCATCCAAGGGTATGTATTATTGCTTTGGTTGTCATAAGGGAGGCAATGTCTTTACCTTTCTCGAAGAAAAAGAGAATATGACCTTTCCAGAGGCAGTTGAGGAACTGGCCAATCGTGCAGGAATCGACCTTCCCAAGGTGGAGATGAGCCAGGAGGAGAGAAAGCGTCAGGACAGACGATCTCGTCTCATGGACATCCATAAGGATGCGGCCACTTATTTCTATAAGACCATGCGGTCAGATGAGGGTGAGCGTGCCAGACGATACTTTCTGGATCGTGGATTATCCCCTGAGACCATGCAGAAGTTTGGCCTGGGCTATTCTGGGGCTAAGAGTGATTCCCTCTATCAGTACCTAAAGAGTAAGGGCTACAGTGATGACCTGATGAAGGCATCTGGCTTAGTCACCTATAAGGAGGATCGTGGTCCACATGATCGGTTCTGGAACCGTGCCATGTTCCCGATTATGGATCCGAGACGACATGTCATCGCCTTTGGTGGCCGAGTAATGGGTACGCCTGGCGAGCATACCCCCAAGTATTTAAATTCGCCAGAGACAGAGATCTTTAATAAGCGTAAGACCCTCTATGGCATGCATATTGCCAGAGGTACCCGCCGCAAGGAGTTCATCCTATGCGAGGGATATATGGATGTCATCTCCATGCATCAGGCAGGATTTGATAATACAGTGGCATCCCTGGGTACAGCATTAACTGCTGAGAATGTGGAGGTACTGAAGAATTATCGTAAGCCAGTGCTCCTATCCTATGATAGTGATCATGCAGGTATTGATGCGACACTGAAGGCCATTCGCCTCTTTAAGGGGGCTGGAATCCCATGCCGAGTCATCAATATGAAGCCCTATAAGGATCCAGATGAATTTATGAAGGCTCTTGGTGCTGAGGAGTATGAGAAGCGTATCGCGTCTGCAGAGAATAGCTTCCTCTTCGAGATTCGGATGATGATGCGAGAGTATGATCTAACAGATCCGCAGCAGAAGACAGCCTTTCAGGTTGCAATGGCGGATCGGGTAATACAGAACTTCCCAATCGAGATGGAGCGTAATAATTACATCGATGTGCTGTGCAGAAATTATCAGATGCCTCTCGATAGCTTTAAGCGATTAGTGGCAGATGAAGCCAGAAATGGTGTCCGTCCAGAGCTTCCAGCCAAAGAGGGTGGCCCGAGTCCTCTGCCAATTCAGAGGAGAGCAGAGCGACTGAAGTCGGCGGATGAGGGCATGCAAGAGTCGGAACGACTCTTACTCTCCTGGATGGCAGAGTATCCTATGATATTAGAGCAGGTGAAGCCTTTCTTAGGACCCTATGATTTTACAGAGGGTGTCCACTTAGACTTAGCAGAGGCCATCTACAGAGGAGATACCTCCCAGGAGTCCTATAGCCCTGCAGCATTGATATCAAGTTATGAACTAGAGGAGGACCAGGCAGAGGTTGCCAGAATCTTCCATACTGGTGAAAATATATTAGAAAAGCCTGAGGACTGGACCAAGGCCCTACAGGAGACCGTCTTCCGCTTGAAGCAGAGAGCAATCACTGAGGAGCAGAAGCGGATGGACCCGAGAGATCCCGATCGATTGAAGAGGACCATTGAGGGACGTAAGTTGTTGGATCAGCTCAGAAGGACTGACTTTAGAGGACCACAGTAAGAGCAAATTCATAATATAGAAGGAGAATATACATGGCAAAGAAGAAGGCCGAAGAGATGGAAGTAGAGATTCAGGAAACAGCTGAAGAGACTACCCCTAAGAAGGCAGCAAAGAAGACCACCAAGAAGGCAAGCACCAAGAAGCCTGAGGAGACTACAGAGAAGGCTGACAAATCTGTTTCCAATAAGGAAGAATTAGACAAGTGCTTAAATGAGCTCTTAGAGGATGCGAAGAAGCAGAATAATGTGGTAGATTACCAGACCATTAATGCTCACTTTAAGACGATTAAGCACTTAGGAGACGAACAGTTCGACTACATCTTAGAGTTCCTTGAGAAGAATAATATCGACATCATGCGTGATGAGGATATGCCAGATGACAATGAGGATGATGTCATCCTGACAGAAGAGGATGAAGTAGATGCAGCTACCATCGATCTAACTGTACCAGATGGTATCTCCATCGAGGATCCTGTTCGTATGTACTTAAAGGAAATCGGTAAGGTACCTCTCCTGACAGCAGACGAGGAGATTGAATTAGCAAAGCGTATGGAATTAGGCGATGAGTATGCTAAGCAGCGTCTGGCTGAGGCCAACCTCCGTCTGGTGGTATCAATCGCTAAGCGCTATGTAGGACGTGGCATGCTCTTCCTCGACCTGATTCAGGAGGGTAATCTGGGTCTGATTAAGGCAGTAGAGAAGTTCGACTACCGAAAGGGCTATAAGTTCTCCACCTATGCAACATGGTGGATCCGTCAGGCAATCACTCGTGCAATCGCAGACCAGGCGCGTACCATTCGTATCCCAGTACATATGGTTGAGACCATTAACAAGCAGGTCCGGGTGGCACGTCAGTTACTACAGGAGTTAGGCCGTGAGCCTACACCAGAGGAGATCGCAGAGAAGATGGATATCTCTGTAGACCGCGTTCGTGAGATCCTTAAGATTTCTCAGGAGCCAGTTTCTCTAGAGACACCTATCGGTGAAGAGGAAGACTCTCATCTCGGCGACTTCATCCAGGATGATAATGCACCAGTTCCTGCAGATGCAGCTACCTTCACACTTCTGAAGGAGCAGCTGAAGGAAGTATTAGATACTCTGACAGACCGTGAGCAGAAGGTTCTGATCCTCCGCTTTGGACTGGAGGATGGTAGATCTAGAACTCTTGAAGAGGTAGGTCGTGAGTTTAATGTCACACGTGAGCGTATCCGTCAGATCGAGGCCAAGGCTCTCCGTAAGCTCCGTCATCCAAGCCGTTCAAGAAAGCTGAAGGATTACTTAGAGTAATTTGTACATAGACAGGAGAAGATATGGGTTGGGAGGGAACTCCCGGCCCATAGTTATTATCGATTTATTTTAAGAGGAATTCGATTATGGAAAATGTAAACCACCCACTATCCTTGCGGTTACAGGCCCTGTATGACCTGGTACCAGCTGGTAAGAAATTTTGTGATGTGGGTACAGACCACGGCTGGCTGCCAATGAACCTGGTGCTGGATAAGAAGGTTCCATCGGCCATTGCCATGGACTTAAGAGAGGGACCACTGAATCGGGCCAAGGAGCATATCATGGAGGCTGGTCTAGAGGATCTGATTGAGACCAGATTATCCGATGGATTAGAGCAGCTTCATCCAGGGGAAGCAGAGGTGGCTCTGATCTCTGGAATGGGAGGCTCTGTGACTCTTCATATCCTACAGTCC
>ONIO01000044.1 GCA_900317915.1 uncultured Lachnospiraceae bacterium
TTTTTCTTTTTAGGTGAGCTTTGGGGCTGAGAGGAAATTTTGCAGGGTGATTCAGCCAAGAATTTTCCTGAGAGGGGAAAAACCAAGCTGAGAGGAAAAAGTCGCAAACAAATCAGCCAAGAATTTTCCTGAGAGGGGGAAAATCAAGCTGAGAGGAAAAAGTCACAAACAAATCAGCCAAGAATTTTCCTGAGAGGGGGAAAACCAAGCTGAGAGGAAAAAGTCGCAAACAAATCAGCCAAGAATTTTCCAGTGAGGGGGAAAACCAAGCTGAGAGGAAAATCCAAATGAAAAGAGTTTACATTACAGACCAACTGCCTTCAGAACTTGAAAATAAAATCAAAAAGATTGAGAAGGAATGAACAGGTGATTATTGGAGGTGGTATCGGATAAGTGGAAAAGAGAGGACTTACATATCGAAAAAGAATAGACCCTTGGCTGAGAAATTGGCATTGAAATTTCTGTTAGAACAGAGGCTTCTTGAACTTCGAACTGAGCTAAGAGCCGTCCGAGCATACTTGCAAATCATCTCAACATATCCGAGCAATCCGCATCATATGGAGATGCTCGAGTCAGAAGAACTACAGAAGTTAATTCCATATTCTAGAACCTTGTCAGACAAGTTGAACAGATGGCAAACTCAGGAGTATGACAAAAATGAGTCTTATCCAGAAAACCTAATTCATCATACAATCAAAGGTGATCTCGTTCGTTCAAAAGCAGAGGGGATGATTGCAGACACTCTCTACCGTATGGGGATTCCCTACCGCTATGAATGCCGACTTGATTTGGCGGATGGAGCTTGTTATCCGGATTTTACGATTATCCATCCCGTCACAGGGGAAACCTGGTACCTTGAGCATTATGGCAAGATGGATGACGAGGAATATATTGAGAAATACCATTTCAAGAATCGGAAATATATAGAGAATGGGTATTTGGAAGGGCACAATTTGATTTGTACTTTTGAGTCCAAGAGTAAACCACTTGATAATATTCAGGTGGAACAGGTACTGCAGTTTTATTTCGGGGACTGTATGTAGAAATGTAAACCAAGTCCTGGATTTCCAAACATCATCGTATAATCAACCTAATCAGTAGAGCAGAATCCCTATAAATGGTGGAATTTATAATTCCATTTTTGGAATCCCTACAAATTGTGATAAGCACTTGTAAGAGAAGAAAACATGATTCATAATAGAGTAGGCTATTGTATTGAATCAGAAACTTTCATGTAATGAAGCATTTCCACTTGCTTTTTTGAGAGGAAACTCCTATGATAGTCACAATACGGAGACATGTGTACGTGTAGTGCGGACAGAACACCTGCAATGTAGTCTGAATCAAAACAGACCAGCGCATCGGGTAAGTTGTCATACAGAACAATCATCTGCTCGAGGTGCATCCGCTGAGAAAGAACTATCCGCCCCCATGTGTCCACAGGAAAAAGGAAAAGAAAAAGATGAAAGAGGAGATCAAAATGAATGAGAAATTAAGAGTCGGCATTCTAGGAGCAACTGGAATGGTTGGTCAGCGCTTTATCGCTTTACTTGAAAACCACCCTTGGTTTGAGGTAACCACAGTTGCAGCAAGCCCACGTTCTGCTGGCAAGACATATAAGGAAGCTGTAGAGGGCCGCTGGAAGATGGAGAATCCAATTCCTGCAGGCGTACAGGATCTGGTACTGAAGAATGTAAATGAAATAGAGGAAGTTGCGAAGGATGTAGACTTCGTATTCTCTGCTGTTGATATGTCTAAGGATGAGATTAAGGCAATCGAAGAAGCCTATGCGAAGACAGAGACACCAGTTGTCTCCAATAATTCCGCTCATCGCTGGACTCCAGATGTACCTATGATCGTTCCAGAAGTGAATCCAGATCATGCTGAGGTCATCGAGGCACAGAGAAAGCGCTTGGGAACCAAGCGTGGATTCATCGCAGTTAAGCCAAACTGCTCAATCCAGTCCTATTCACCAGCCATCACTGCATGGCTTGAGTATGAACCATATGAGGCAGTTGTATCTACTTACCAGGCAATCTCTGGTGCAGGTAAGACCTTCAAGGATTGGCCTGAGATGGAGGGGAATATCATCCCATTTATCTCTGGTGAGGAAGAGAAGTCCGAGAAAGAGCCACTCCGTATCTGGGGTAAGGTTGAGGATGGCGTGATTAAGCCAGCTGACTTCATTAAGATTACTTCCCAGTGCATCCGTGTTCCTATTCTCTATGGACACACAGCAACTGTATTTATTAATTTCAGGAAGAAGCCAACCAAGGAGCAGCTAATTCAGAAGCTTCGTGAGTTTAAGGGCGCACCTCAGGAACTGAATCTTCCAAGTGCTCCAAAGAACTTCATCCAGTACCTTGAGGATGACAATCGTCCACAGGTACAGTTAGATGTTAATTATGAGAATGGTATGGGCGTATCCATCGGACGTCTCCGTGAGGATTCTCTCTTTGATTATAAGTTCGTAGGCCTGTCTCATAACACCATTCGTGGAGCTGCAGGCGGCGGCGTTCTCTGCGCAGAGCTTCTGACAGCCAAGGGCTACATCACTAAGAAGTAATCCCACTAAGAAGTAATCCATTTTGTTAAAGATAAACCGAGCGATTCAATCCTGACCATACTTTTCATGTAATGGCGCCGGATCGTGATTGCTCGGTTTTTCTATGAAATAAAAATCTATATCCCCATTTCTTATGGAAGCATCGAAATTTCACATGCTACTTATCTTAAGATAGCTGCCTCGAATCTAAATCAAATCTACATTAAATCAACATTTATTTTCTTGATATATCCCTAGTAGATACCTATAATATATCTTGTCTGTATGAAGAATTGTACGGCAATAAAAGGCTGTACTTTGCTATATAATTGCAACGCAACAACAAGCCAGGAATAGGAAAACAGGGGAGCACTAGTATGCCACAGGTTAGAACCATCGAACAAAAGAAGATGGAAAAATTGTATCAGGAGCATCAGAATACCACAGTTCTGCTCTACGGGACCAGTTACTCTGGTAAGGAGGACTTCATCCGCACCTTTATTAAGGATAAGGATGCCTTCTACTATCGCTGTAGAGATATCTCCCCAGAGGAACAGAAGCGTCTTTTTTTAGAAGAGATTCGTGGACGCTTTGGCTCGGTTCTAAAGGAAGAGTCCTACGAAGAGGGCTTCCGTCGCATGCGTTCTAAGGATGGTTCTCGTCTGGTAATCGTATTGGATGAGTTCCAGTTTCTAGCTCGCCGTGATACAGAGATCCTGTCAGCGCTTACGAGTCTTAAGGCGAAGAAACTCTATCCTGGTCCAGTGATGATTGTCCTTGCAGCATCTAATTTATCCTGGGTGGTTCGAGACTTTGATGAGACTGTGGGAAGCTATCGAAAGCAGATCAATGAGCGAATCAAACTGGGAGATGTATCCTTCCTAGATGTGGTTCGTACCTTCCCAAGCTTTTCTGTACCAGATGCAGTGAAGACCTATGGTATCCTTGGCGGTATCCCGGCTTTCCTTGAGGTGTGGAGTGGTCAGAAGTCCATTCGTGATAATGTGATCGACACCATCCTAAAGCCGGATGCACCACTTCATGATGCATCCCACCTGTTTCTCTTAAATGAACTGAGAGAATTATCAGTTTACAATACCATTCTAGCATCCATTGCACGAGGCAATGAGAAGCTGAATGACCTCTATAAGGACACTGGTTTCTCCCGTGCCAAGATCAGTGTCTACATGAAGAATCTGGCTGCCTTTGATGTCATCGAGAAGGCTGTTTCCTTTGAGACAGGTGGCTGGGACAATACGAAAAAGGGTGTCTACCATATCGGTAACCACTTCCTTCGCTTTTGGTTTACATTTATCTATCCTCATGCATCCGCTCTCGAAGTGATGACACCTGGGGATTTCTATGACAAGTACATTGCTCCAGATCTGGATGCATTCCTCCAGCCAGACTTTGTGATGGTCTGCAGCGAGTATCTGGAACTAATGAATATGGTAGGTAAGACACCAATTCGCCTGAAGAAAATGGGCACATGGATTGGTAAGAAGGGTACCATCGACATCGTTGGACAGAACGAGGTTCGTGAGAATATCGTGGCTGTCTGCAATTGGGACGAGAAGGAATTTCCATACAGCCGTTATCAGCTTTTGGTGGAAAATATGGACCAGGCCCGTATCAAGGCGAAGGTCATCTATCTCTTCTCGGCAACAGAATTTGACCCAATGGTTAAAAATCTGGCCAATCATGATGCCTCAGTGGTACTGGTAGATATGAAGGAGCTCTAATGGGTAAAAGCCTCTTTATCGCGGAGAAGCCGTCTGTAGCGCGTGAGTTTGCTAAGGTCTTCTCGGAAAAGATGACAAATCACGATGGTTACATGGAGTCACAGAATATCGTGGTCACTTGGTGTGTGGGCCATCTGGTTACCATGAGTTACCCAGAGGCCTATGATGAGAAGTATAAGAAGTGGCGCTTAGACACCCTTCCTTTTCTACCGGAGGACTTCAAGTATGAGGTCATCCCTAGCGCAAGTAAGCAGTTTCAAATTGTATCCGGACTCTTAAATCGAGAGGACGTGAGTAAGATCTATGTCTGTACCGACTCAGGACGAGAGGGAGAGTACATCTACCGCTTGGTCCGTCAGGAAGCAGGAGTTCACGATAAGGAAGAGCGCCGTGTCTGGATCGATTCCCAGACAGAGGAGGAGATCAAGCGTGGTATTAAGGAAGCTAAGGAGCTGTCCTACTACGACAATCTGGCGGATTCCGCTTACCTTCGTGCTAAGGAAGACTACCTGATGGGTATTAACTTCTCCCGTCTCTTAACTCTTCGCTACGGTAATGCCATGGCTTCCTTTTTCCATGAGCGATTCGCCGTGATTTCCGTTGGCCGTGTTATGACATGCGTCCTTGGAATGGTGGTGAGGCGTGAGCGAGAGATCAGGGATTTTGAGAAGACTCCATTCTATCGCGTGGTCGCCGATGTGGCAGCAGAGTCATCGGATGGAAATGTAAACCAAGATGTAAAACCTCTGCTCTCTGCAGAGTGGAAGGCCGTCGAGGGTTCGAAGTACTTTAACTCCCCGCTTCTCTATAAGGAGAATGGGTTTAAAGAAGAAAAGGATGCTGTTGGCCTGATTTCCTATGTGAAGAACCAGGCAGAAGCCGTAGGCTTAGATGGTCAGATGACTTTACCTACAGGGGGCCAGACGGAATCCGATTCCACAACGGTTACCAGAACAGATGGCGTAAGCGCTGGGAATATGGCAGGGTTTACATTTGACGAGAATAAGAATGTGGCTCTGCCCATTCAGGGAACGGTAACAGAAATCACGAAAAAGAAGGAGAAGAAGAATCCTCCCCTGCTCTATAACTTAGCAGAGCTACAGAGTGATTGTTCCAAGCTTTTTAAGATTAGCCCAGATGAGACACTGAATATCATTCAGGAGCTCTATGAGAAGAAGTTAGTTACCTATCCTCGTACCGATGCCCGTGTGCTTTCTACCGCTGTGGCCAAGGAAATCCATAAGAATATCCGTGGTCTTAAGAATCTGCCTGGTGTGAAGCAGGTGGCAGACTATATCCTGGATAAGGAGATGTACAAGGGGATTGAGAAGACCAAGTACACCAATGATAAGAAGATTACGGACCACTATGCGGTGATTCCTACAGGCCAGGGTATGAATGCCATCCAGAGTCTGAAGCCAGTCAGCGCCCATGTGTATGAGATTATTGTAAGAAGATTCCTTGCAATTTTCCTATCTCCGGCAGAGTATCTGAAGGTGAATCTCACAGTGGATATCGGTGGCGAGAAGTTCTTTGCATCCGGAAAGTATCTTGAGAAAAATGGATACTTAGGAATGATGAATTATTCCTTTACCAAAAGGGATATTACCAAGCCGGCCTCTCAGAATAAGAGTAAAGACGGTGAGGACAATACAGAGAATAGCGACGAGGACAATGTGGATTCTACAGAGGCCACCAAGGCCTTCTTCGATACCCTGAAGAAGGGCGGGAAGATTGACTTTACCTCCTTTGGAATTCGAGAGGGTGAGACCTCACCTCCAAAGCGTTATAATTCCGGATCTATCATTCTGGCTATGGAAAATGCAGGTCAGTTCATTGAGGATGAGGAATTAAGAGAGCAGATTAAAGGCCAGGGCATTGGAACCTCTGCTACCCGAGCTGAGATTCTAGCCAAATTGGTCAAGAATCGCTATCTCAATCTCAATAAAAAGACACAGATTATTACCCCGACACTATCAGGGGAGATCATCTATGATATCGTCAATGGATCCATCAGCTCCCTGTTAGATCCTAAGCTTACTGCAAGCTGGGAGAAGGGACTGAACCAAGTGGCGGAGGGAGAGATCACAACGGATGAATACATGGAGAAACTTGAGGGATTCATCCGCCGCCGTACGGAATATGTCATGAAGAATGGCACCACACAGGGACTACAGAATGTGTTCCTGAGAGATGCCCAATTCTATGAAAAGGAACTGAAAGCCAGAATCGCGCGTGGAGACAAGCAGAGGAAGGAGAAGGGGACATGGAAGACAAGCAAATCAAAGTAGAGGACTATAAGATCTTCGAAGAGAGTAAGAAACTGTTAGATGAGGCAGCTCATGAGGATCATAGAAGATTCGGTCGTACCCATCTAAATATCCAGTTGGATCTGAAAGAAATCACCCCTGATGGCCCAGGTAAGCCAATTGAAGCTTTCCTTCGGGATGTCAGCAAGGGTGGTGTCGGATTGATTTCTAGAGAGCCGATTATGATTGGTTCTGTATTAGAGGCACGTCTTAGCCTAGATGGCCAGAGTGTTGAGTGCTGTCTGAAGGTGGTTCGTTCTCGCTGGAGAGAGGATGGCAGCTACTTCTATGGCTGTATCTTCGTAGGATTAACCGAGAACAAGGCGGATCAGATCGCTATCTTCCAGATTTTTAATGATGCCCAGTATGAGAAGCGGGCAGAGGAAGAGGCGAAGTAAGAGACCTGTAATCCTTTTGTATGAGTGAGATTACATGGCAGGCGTTTTTCGCCAGCCTGATTTAGGAAATGTAAACCAAGTTGAAAAAGAGGTTCAGTTATGGAAGCAGTAAAAATCGTAAATATGTATGACCTAGAGCAGACAATTGCGAAGGAATTATTTGATGGAAAGACATATCCTTGGGAAGTATTACCAGAGATTGGTGCCTTTATTAAGAAGCTAGGACCAAGCCTTGATCCTGAAGTCTATGAGAAGAAGGGTGAGGATATCTGGATTGCAAAGTCTGCAAAGATCTACGATGCTGCTAATATCTGTGGCTCTTGTATCATTGGTGAAAATACAGAGGTTCGCCCTGGCGCCTTCATCCGCGGCAATGCCATTGTTGGTAATGATTGTGTGGTTGGTAACTCTACAGAGCTTAAGAATGTGGTTCTTTTTAACCATGTTCAGGTGCCTCATTACAACTATGTAGGTGATTCTATCCTTGGCTACTTCTCCCATATGGGTGCAGGTTCTATTACATCGAATGTAAAGTCTGATAAGACTCTGGTTGTCGTAAAGGATAAGGTAAATGGGGAAGAGATTGAGACAGGACTGAAGAAGTTCGGTGCCATGCTTGGTAATCATGTAGAGGTTGGCTGTAACTCTGTATTAAATCCTGGCACAGTAATCTGCCCAGATTGTAATGTGTACCCAGTTTCCTGTGTACGTGGAGTCATTCCTCCACACCATATCTTCAAGGATAAGGATCATGTGGTAGAGAAGCACGAATAGGATTTATAGATTGAAATACCCGCTGGTAGATACCCCCTGATATAGGATGAGACATAAGATAAGCCTTTGGTCGATATTTTTTTAACAAATTTCCCTAAGCAGTCTAGACGGGGGATGGATTTTATGTGATAATATTTTCCGTGTGTACTGGAATCGAAGTTTTATATCTTTGATCCCATGATCGAAGAAAGGAGTTCATGAATGAAATACACAGCAGAAGTTGAGAACATGTGCCCAATTACTAAGGGTGCAAAGCATGAACCTGCTCCAATTCCTGAAGAAGGAAAATGGGTGCATGCAAAGAAAATTGAAGATATTTCCGGTTTTACTCATGGTGTAGGCTGGTGTGCACCTCAGCAGGGTGCCTGCAAGCTTACTCTGAATGTTAAGAACGGTATCATCGAGGAGGCTCTTGTAGAGACCATCGGATGTTCTGGAATGACTCATTCCGCAGCTATGGCTGCTGAGATCCTTCAGGGTAAGACAATCCTTGAGGCTCTGAACACTGACCTTGTTTGTGATGCTATTAACACAGCTATGAGAGAACTGTTCCTGCAGATCGTTTACGGTCGTACACAGTCCGCTTTCTCTGATGACGGACTTTCCGTAGGTGCTGGTCTTGAGGATCTCGGTAAGGGACTTCGCTCTCAGGTTGGTACGATGTATGGTACGAAAGCAAAGGGTGTTCGTTACCTGGAGATGACTGAAGGTTACGTAACAGACATGGCTCTGGATGCTAACAACGAAGTTATCGGTTACAAGTATGTATCTCTTGGCAAGATGACTGACTTCATCAAGAAGGGTGATGATCCTAACACAGCCTGGGAAAAGGCTAAGGGTCAGTACGGACGTATTGATGACGCTGTTAAGTTCATCGATCCTCGTAAAGAGTAATTAAGGAAAGGAGATACATAATGGCTTTATTTGAAAACTATGAGGCACGTATCGCACAGATCAATGCCGCTCTGAACGCAAACGGTATCAAGGATATCGAAGAAGCAGAGAAGATCACAAAGGATGCAGGCCTTGACGTATATCACATGGTAGAAGGCATTCAGGGTATCTGCTTTGAGAATGCAAAGTGGGCATACACTGTAGGTGCTGCTATCGCAATAAAGAAGGGTTGTCGTCGTGCAGCTGATGCTGCTGCAGCAATTGGTGAAGGTCTTCAGTCTTTCTGTATTCCTGGTTCTGTTGCTGATCACCGTAAGGTAGGTCTTGGCCATGGTAACCTTGGTAAGATGTTATTAGAGGAAGATACTGAGTGTTTCGCATTCTTAGCTGGTCATGAGTCTTTCGCAGCTGCTGAGGGTGCTATCGGTATCGCTGAGAAGGCTAACAAGGTTAGACAGAAGCCTCTTCGTGTTATCCTGAACGGTCTTGGTAAGGACGCTGCTCAGATCATCTCTCGTATCAACGGATTTACTTACGTTGAGACTCAGTATGATTATAAGAAAGCTAAGCTGAACATCATCTCTGAGACTCCATTCTCTACAGGCCTTCGTGCTTCTGTAAAGTGCTATGGCGCTGACGATGTACAGGAAGGTGTTGCTATCATGTGGCATGAGAATGTCGGCGTATCCATCACCGGTAACTCTACCAACCCGACACGTTTCCAGCATCCGGTAGCAGGTACTTACAAGAAGGAGAGAATCGAAGCTGGTAAGCCTTACTTCTCCGTAGCATCCGGCGGTGGTACCGGACGTACTCTTCATCCGGATAACATGGCAGCAGGTCCTGCTTCCTATGGTATGACTGATACCATGGGACGTATGCATTCCGATGCACAGTTCGCAGGTTCTTCCTCCGTTCCGGCTCACGTAGAGATGATGGGTCTGATCGGTATGGGCAACAACCCTATGGTTGGTGCAACCGTAGCTGTAGCCGTTTCTGTTGAGGAAGCAGCGGGCCGGAGTTTTTTTATAGCTAGCGTAAAAATTTTCTCGGAAAATATACACAAATAACAAAAGAACATCCTTCTTTGTGATAAGGTATTGGTTTGCGAAAACTATACACACAAGGGAGGATGTTCTTTTATGGAAGATATTATAAATTATTTGGCGGAATATTTCATTCCAAAATTATTTGAGATGAGGCTGGAGTATTATAAAAATCCAACAAGTCTGGCTGATTTTGCTATAGCAACAAAAGAAGAAACTGATAAGTTAGGTAGGGA
>ONIO01000034.1 GCA_900317915.1 uncultured Lachnospiraceae bacterium
CTAGTGACATCCTTACCACCCTTAATTACCATTGTGAGGGTGCGGCTATTACCATCATAGGACAGCTCATAATCGAAGGTCTTATTCGGTTCCGTAATTGTGGAGGTCAGATTCTGTGAACCATTGGTTCCATCCATATTCACGATGGAATCAGCGAACATATAGTAATAGGTCTGCTTGTTAGAAAGTGCTGTAAATGCTGCAGCTCCATTACTATCCATCTTTACATCATAATAATCTCCATCATATCTAGATTTCTTGGTAAAAGTAAGACCATTCTCTAATACGAAGGTGCTTTTGTCCTTCCACCGTACACCGTAGGTCTTAACTGCGGCACCATAATAACCCTCAGTTTTATCTACTACCGTGTACTCTTCTGGATTGTCCTTATTGTAAACATGGTATACCGCAGCATTATCAGGAGCCCAACCATAATTAGAGCCACTGGCATTACCTGCTCCACCATTACTATAGGTATCTAATTCGAATCCTGTTGCATTCTCAATTCCACCAATACCCATATTGGCACCAGTCTTACCAACCTGATCCGTATTACCTGTATGGAAGGCGATACCAATACCATCCGCAATGACTGTCTGACCATAATCTTGGGATGTACTAACATTACCAAGGTTCACAACGCCCTTAATTGTAAAGCTGGAATTCATATCAATCTTATTCTTAAGATGAATATTACCAACCTGGCTATTTTCTGCCTTGGTCAGTGTGAATTTCACATACTTCTGTCCATTAGCGCCATCGATAATCTCAGGTGCTACACCAGAGGATACCTCGATATAGTCCTGCCAGTTATTACCGTCAATGGTAATGATTCCATCCTCTCTAATTTCAACACTCTGCAATTTTGCAAAGCTAGCTAGAGGCATATAGACATTGGTTACCTTAGACTCAGCAGGCTGGTCCTCTAGCGCAGTTTCAGAATCCAAATATGTCTGAGACTCGCTCTCACTCTCACTTACAGATGTGGATTCACTTGCACTAAGGCTGTCCTGATTCTCTGCACTAAGGCTGTCCTGATTCTCTGTGCTAAGGAGGCTCTCAGGTGCCGCACTCTCAGATGCAGACTGCTGGAGATCTAACTTCTCCTCTAGCTCTCCACGCTCTTCTAATGTGTTGGTGGTTTCAGCAGCGTAGACCACGTTGCCCTGGGAATAGAGAACAGCTCCGCCAACCACTGCACCAGCAGCACCGACGCCCTTTAATAAGCTGTCCTTTCGGTTATGCTTTTTAGAATTGTATTTTTTCATAATGTTCTCTTCCTGTCTAAATCCAACCACGGGTTACAAAAAAATCCTTAGGAACTTTGCAACTGGCTGCCATTTTACAGGCCCTTTAGCTTTGCGTCACTGCCTTTCGACAGTTTTGCTAAACGGTATGAGAAGTATGAAAACTAGTATACATTTTGGGAATGATTCGATTCTCTGTATGTGTATGGTATCATCAAATGTCTACTTTTGCCAATACCTATTATGCAATCAAAGTCACAAATTTGGTAGTTGACAGTTATGCAGTATCCTATCAACCGCATATATTCCTGTCTTGAAGTAAACGAATTCGTTTTCGTAACTATACATTCTCTGCTTTAATATGAGAATTTTCTACACATATCATGATTCTTATTCATTCATACTTTTCAAATATTCAATTGTATTCACGATGCCACACTTCTGGTAGTAACTGGCTCTAAAACGTATCGTAACGGGACCTTATCCACCTCCCCTAATCCCTTTACAAATTCTTGAACCACTCTATCTGCTACACGCCTCGCATTGGCATGATTGGTACCAATCAGTAAAACTGCAAACTGTCGATCAGAGAAGCAATTGGATACATCTCCTCGGCGAAGGCTTCGACTAAGCGCCTCTTGTAGTTTCATGGTATAGGCCTCCCCATACTTCTCACTATCTAATGTGAAGAGAACCAATTCCGAGTCAATCCGATTTCGATCCCCTGTTCGTTCCATAAATCGATAGATATCTCGGAATCCGTCAAAATCGACATTATATACCCCTCTTTCATCTCTGGTCTCAATAATGTAATTACGAATATCTGAAATACCAAATTCCTTCGGCGTATCCTCTTTATTGGAAATCGTTTTGGAAACAGTAGAAAAATGATACTGGCCATGACCTGCATGCTTGGATATGTATAACGCCTGATCTGCCAGCTTATACAACTGCTCAAATTCATCTGCACAGAGGGTTGAGGACATTCCTACAGAGACACTAAAGCCAGATAATATCTGGATCTCTGAAGATACCTTCTCAGAGATATCCTCACAAATAATACGAGCCTTTTCCTCAGCTAGCTCCATGGAGTCTGTTCCTGGCATAAATACAACGAATTCATCTCCCCCTACCCGAGCGATGATATCCTCCTGTCGGAATAACTCCTGTAGAGCTTTTGTTAAGGTCCGAAGTGCGAGGTCCCCTGTAGGATGGCCAAATGTGTCATTCAGATTCTTAAAATTGTCAACATCAAGCATCATCAGAATAGCCTTCCCATGACGCTGTAAATAAGCGTTCGACCAATCCTCAAGATATGCACGATTCCATGCGCCGGTTAACCCATCCCGGCCTGCCAAGTGCTTAATTCCTTCTGCATAGCGATGCATGGCCTCACAGATTTGTGATGTGGCACACTTTGCCTCTTCTAGAGACAGACCGTTTACGGCCAGTATCTCAAGGACTTCGACACGAAGTGGAGACAGATCAATACATTTCATAAAATCCAAATGAACACCCCCATATTGCGGTATTATCTTATTTCCCTCAGTTTGTATTTTATCTTTATGACCTCCCTGCTCTGAAGTACTGAAAATGTGAATTATCCTACATAATTGGTACTTGACTTTTTTCTTTTTTATTGTTCCACCCCCTGTTTTCTGGAACTTATACCAACTGAAACAGTATCATTCCATCTCTTACAGATACTTATGGATTGATCTATATTTCCACAAAAAAAAGACCGCCTCTAGTTACCTAGAGACGGTCTCAAGTGTTAAATTATAACGCTACAGGATAGCTTTGGATTAGTCTGCGTACAGAGTAACCAGTTTGTTCAGGTAAGTGTAACGCTCCTTAGCGCCCTGTGCACCCTTCTCGAAGTATACTTCAGCCTTTTCAGGATGGAACTTCTTCAGAGAAGCGTAACGGTTCTCACCAACCAGGAACTCCTTATAGTCTTCTGTTGGAGCCTTAGAATCAAGGGTGAACTTGTTCTCAGCCTTAGAAGGATCGAATCTGAAGTCGAACCAGTATCCAGACTTAACAGCCAGGTCTTCCTCGGTCATAGCCTTAGACATACCCTTCTTGATACCATGGTTGATACATGGAGCATATGCAATGATCAGGGATGGTCCTGGATATGCCTCTGCCTCAGCGATAGCCTTAACTGTCTGATTCATATCAGCACCCATAGAGATCTGTGCTACATATACATAACCATAGGACATTGCGATAGAAGCAAGATCCTTCTTCTTAGTATCCTTACCACCTGATGCGAACTGAGCAACAGCTCCGATAGGAGTAGACTTAGAAGACTGTCCACCAGTGTTGGAGTAAACCTCAGTATCGAATACCATGATGTTGATGTCCTTACCAGAAGCAAGTACATGATCCAGGCCACCGAATCCGATATCGTAAGCCCAACCATCACCACCGAAGATCCACTGAGACTTCTTGGACAGGAAGTCCTTCTCAACCAGGATCTCAGCTGCGGCATCATTCTTGATCTCGCCAAGAGCTGCTACAACCTTCTCAGTTGCAAGCTGGTTAGCAATACCATCATTGAAAGTCTCCTTCCAATCAGCTACTGCTGCTGTCAGAGCTGCATCACCTGTAGCTGCAACAACTTCATCCAGCTTATTAGCCAGCTTGTCACGGATAGCTCTCTGAGCAAGAAGCATACCATAACCAAACTCAGCTGCATCCTCGAACAGGGAGTTAGACCATGCAGGACCATGACCCTGTGCGTTTACAGTGTAAGGTGTAGAAGGTGAAGAGTTCGCCCAGATAGAAGAACATCCAGTTGCATTCGCAATGTACATTCTATCACCAAAGAGCTGTGTAACCAGACGAGCATAAGGTGTCTCACCACATCCACCACAAGCGCCGGAGAACTCAAGCAGAGGCTGTCTGAACTGAGAACCCTTAACAGAGTTGATCTTGAACTTCTCAATCAGGTCTTCCTTATCAGGAAGCTTAACTGCATAATCGAAGCACTTCTGCTCTCCTTCGTTGGTCTCGAAGTCGCCCATCTGGATAGCCTTTTCCTTAGCAGGACATACATTTACACAAGAACCACATCCGGTACAATCCATTGCGGATACAACGATTGCGAACTTGTAATCTGCATTACCTGTAAGATCCTTAGTCTGCATGCCTTCTGGCTTATTTGCATCCTCTTCAGCTGTCAGAGCAACTGGACGGATTGCTGCATGAGGACATACATATGCACAGCGGTTACACTGAATACACTTTGTTGCATCCCATACAGGAACGTCTGTTGCAACACCACGCTTCTCGTATGCTGCAGTACCGGATGGTGTAGCACCATCTACATATGGCATTGTTGCAGATACAGGAATTGTGTTACCAGTCTGAGAGTTAACCTTCTGCTGGATATTCTTAACGAAGTCGATAACTTCTTTTCTGCCAGACTGATCGATTGACTGAGAGAAGTCCTCATCAGGGCAATCCTTCCAAGATGCAGGTACGTCAATCTTCTGGTAAGCAGTTGCACCAGCGTCGATTGCATCCCAGTTCATCTTAACAACGTTATCACCCTTAGCTGCATAGGAAGCCTTCGCAGCGTCCTTCATCAGCTGGAGAACCTGCTCCTCAGGGATCAGCTTAGTCAGTGAGAAGAATGCGGACTGAAGTACAGTGTTGATACGCTTGCCAAGTCCGATTTCCTTACCGATCTTAACACCATCGATGATGTAGAAGTTAATATTGTGCTCAGCAATGTAACGCTTAACCTGTCCAGGAAGCTTCTCATCCAGTTCCTCTGGAGTCCACTGTGTATTGAACAGGAATGTACCACCATCAACCAGATCCTGAACCATAGGATACTTGTAGATGTATGCTGTACAATGACATGCTACGAAGTTTGCCTGGTTGATCAGGTATGTGGAACGAATTGGGCTATGACCGAAACGAAGGTGAGAAATAGTTACACCACCGGACTTCTTAGAATCATAGTCAAAGTAAGCCTGAGCGTACATATCAGTGTTGTCACCGATGATCTTGATAGAGTTCTTATTCGCACCTACGGTACCATCAGCACCAAGGCCCCAGAACTTACAGTTTGTTGTACCCTCTGGTGTGGTTACAGGATTTTCCTTAACCTCAAGAGACAGATGAGTTACATCATCGATGATACCGATGGTGAATCTCTTCTTCTCAGTATTTCTGTAAACAGCGATGATCTGTCCAGGAGTAGTATCCTTAGAACCAAGACCATAACGACCTGTGAATACAGGAACCTGATCGAACTTCGTGCCCTTTAAAGCTGCTACTACGTCTAAGTAGAGAGGCTCACCAAGAGAACCTGGCTCCTTTGTACGATCCAGTACAGAGATTTTCTTAACTGTATCAGGAATTGCATCAACAAGTGCATCTGCACAGAATGGACGGTAGAGGCGAACCTTAACAACGCCGACCTTCTCGCCCTTTTTCATTAAGTAATCGATGGTCTCATCGATAGTCTCACATACGGAGCCCATAGCGATGATGATATTCTCAGCATCAGGAGCACCATAGTAGTTGAAGAGCTTGTAGTCAGTACCAATCTTCTCGTTGATCTTATCCATGTAAGACTGAACGATTGCAGGCAGTGCATCATAAGTAGAGTTGCAAGCCTCTCTAGACTGGAAGAAGATATCAGGGTTCTGAGCGGAACCTAATTCCTTAGGATGGTTAGGATTCAGAGCGTTCTGCTTGAATGCCTTCAGTGCATCCTGATCAATCATATCCTGAAGTTCAGGATAACCATTCTTCTCATCCCAAGTTTCAATCTTCTGAATCTCATGAGAAGTACGGAAACCATCGAAGAAGTTGATGAATGGAACATGGCCCTTCAGAGCAGATGCATGAGCAACTGGAGTCAGATCCATTACTTCCTGTACGGAAGATTCACAGAGCATTGCTACACCAGTCTGGCGGCAAGCATATACATCAGAATGATCACCAAAAATGTTCAGCGCATGAGTTGCTACACAACGTGCAGATACATCGAATACGCCTGGAAGTCCCTCACCAGCAATCTTATACAGATTAGGAATCATCAGAAGAAGACCCTGAGATGCGGTATAAGTTGTAGTAAGTGCACCAGCTGTAAGAGATCCGTGAACGGCACCTGCGGCACCTGCCTCGGACTGCATCTCGGTGATCTGTACAGTCTGTCCGAACATATTCTTACGTCCGGCTGTTGCCCATTCGTCTGTTGCCTCAGGCATTACAGATGAAGGGGTGATGGGATACATAGCTGCTACTTCAGTAAATGCATAAGAAGCATGAGCTGCAGCATGGTTACCATCCATGGTTTTCATTTTTCTTTTGATCATGAATTTTCCCTCCTAAAAACAAGAATAAAACCCTGTAAAATCAATGTTTTCTGAAACACCACCGGATGACTAATCAGCCTGTGCTATTTCAAAAATACACAATTTGCACAAAGTCTAATCATTATTTTAGATTTCCTATTAGTAAAAATCAATAGAAGTACCTAGAAATCATCTGTTTAATTTTTCATACATACATACAAAAAGAGTGATATGTATTCAACATTCCTATGCTTATTGACTATCTGTTTTCTAAAAAAGCAGAAATTCCGCATATGGTTAGTAGAAACAGTTGCCAAAATCCGAATTTCCTAATAAAATAAGAAACGTTGCAATGAAATAATACGTATGCTGAAAGGATAAAACATGATCCAAGCAAGTAACGTCTCTCTTCGTTTTGGTAAAAAAGCCCTTTTCGAAGACGTAAATATCAAATTCACTGAGGGTAACTGCTATGGCTTAATTGGTGCCAACGGTGCTGGTAAGTCTACCTTCTTAAAGATTCTCTCTGGCAAGATCGAGCCAACCAATGGTGATATCATCATCACTCCAGGCCAGCGTCTCTCTGTCTTAGAGCAGGATCACTTCAAGTACGATGCATATACTGTACTTGATACCGTAATCATGGGTAACCAGCGTCTCTATGACATCATGAAGGAAAAGGATGCTCTCTACGCTAAGCCTGACTTCTCTGATGAGGACGGAATCAAAGCTTCTGAGCTTGAGACTGAATTCGCAGAGATGGATGGATGGAATGCTGAGAGTGATGCACAGACCCTTCTGAATGGTCTGGGTGTTGAGAATGAGTACCACTACTCTCTCATGAGTGATATCCCAATGCCCATTAAGGTCAAGGTTCTCTTAGCTAAGGCCCTGTTTGGTAGCCCTGACATCCTGCTTCTGGATGAGCCTACCAACCACTTAGACTTAGATGCGATTGCATGGTTAGAGGAATTCTTAATCAATTTCGAGAATACCGTTATCGTTGTATCCCATGACCGTTACTTCCTGAATAAGGTATGTACCCACATTGCAGATATCGACTATGGTAAGATCCAGATCTACGCAGGTAACTACGACTTCTGGTATGAGTCCTCCCAGCTGATCATCAAGCAGCGTAAGGAAGCAAATAAGAAGAAGGAAGAGCAGATTAAGGAGTTAAAGGAATTCATCTCCCGCTTCTCTGCTAACGCTTCTAAAAGTAAGCAGGCTACCTCCCGTAAGAAGGCATTAGAGAAAATCGAATTAGACGATATCCGTCCTTCTAGCCGTAAGTACCCATACATCGACTTCCGCCCACAGCGTGAGATTGGCAATGAAGTATTAAGCGTTGATAATATCAGCCTGACTGTAGATGGTAAGAAGATTCTGGATAATATCACCTTCCATGTAAATCATGATGATAAGATTGCATTCGTTGGTGCCAATGAAGCAGCGAAAACTGCTCTCTTCCAGATTCTGAATGGCGAGATCCAGCCAGACTCTGGTGAGTATAAGTGGGGCGTAACTACAAGCCAGTCCTACTTCCCTAAGGATAATACGAAGATCTTCGATAATGACCTGACCATCGTTGAGTGGCTGACTCAGTTCTCTGAGATCAAGGATGCATCCTATGTCCGTGGTTTCTTAGGACGTATGCTCTTCGCTGGCGAGGACGGCGTGAAGAAGATGCGTGTCCTTTCCGGTGGTGAGAAGGTTCGTGTCCTTCTGTCCCGTATGATGATCGAGGCTTCTAATGTCCTGATATTAGACGAGCCTACTGACCACTTAGACATGGAGTCCATCTCTGCACTGAATACTGGTCTCAAGAAGTTCAAGGGCGTTCTCCTCTTCTCCTCTCGAGATCATGAGATCGTTCAGACCACAGCAAACCGTATCATCGAGATCATGCCTGATGGAACAATGGTAGATAAGGTTTCTACTTACGATGACTATCTGGATAGCGATGAGATGGCTCGTAAGAGAACTGTATTCTCCACCTTCGATGATGAGGAACAGGACGACTAATTTTGGTCCAAATATAAACCAAGCAAAAGAACCTGCGATGATTGGGAATTGCCCTTCATCGTAGGTTCCTTTTTTATCAATCGATTCATTTCCATCCGGCAGTTTCAATTTTGTCGAGTCCCTATCATCATAGATTACTTCCGAGATAATCTCTTCCGGTCGGTTTGATCTAAGAGACTGGCTCTTGTAATGGCCTCTGCGCCAAATCGATTCCGCACCTCATCAATGGCAGTATCCAGTTTCTTCCTCTTTTCCGACTTTTCCATATCGAAGAAATTCAACTGCTCTAGTTCCCCACTTTCTGCACGGGCACCAGATAATCCCATTAATCGTATCGGTTCCTCCTGCCAAAGGAGGTCAAATAGTTCTACACCTGTCTCATAGAGCTTCTGGGTAGAATCTGTAGGTGCATCCAGGGTCAGTTGCTTAGAATGAACAGCAAAGCCCGCATCCTTATAATAGGCCTGTACCACACTGACCTTGAATCCATCTCGACGCAGTCTCGATCCCACCGACTCAGCCAGAGACAGAAGAATCAGATGGGCCTCCTCTGTATTGGTGACGTCATGTGAGATGGTGATCTCATTGGAATAGCTCTTATTCTTCGTATCCTTATCCCGCGCGGCAAAGTCCGAGGAAGAGCGGCCATTTGCATATTCATATAAGGCATGACCAAAGCTCTTAAACTGCGCCACCAATATGGACTCATCGGTATGAGCCAGTTCTCCAATGGTATGGATACCCAGGGCATGGAGTCTGGCCGCCGTGGACTTACCTACAGAGAATAAGTCTCCCACTGGAAGTGGCCACATCTTACCAGGGACTTCCTCAGGGTATAGGGTGTGCACTCGATTGGGCTTCTCGAAGTCCGAAGCCATCTTAGCCAAGAGCTTATTACTAGAGATGCCCACATTCACAGAGAAGCCATATGTCTCGTAGATCTCGTCCTTCAGCTTGTGAGCGAAAGACACTGGATCCCCATATAGTTTCTTAGTCCCTGTAAAGTCACAAAAAGCCTCATCAATGGAATACTGCTGCACCACAGGGGCATACTTTCTCAAGTGATCCATCAGTTCATGGGAATGTCTGGAATAGGCCCCATAGTCTCCTGGCACCAGCACCAGATCCGGGCACTTCTCAAGAGCCTTCACCACTGGCTCTCCTGTTGTCACGTGGTACTTCTTCGCTGGAATGGAGCGGGCCGTAATGATCCCATGACGTGTGGCCTTATCTCCTCCCACCGCACTTGGGATGGTTCTTAGATCCACAGAGTCTGGATCTCTTTTTAGTGCTTCCACTGCACTCCATGACAGGAATGCCGAATTCACATCCACATGAAATATTACGGTTTCCACTACTGCTCCCATCTATCTAGAAATGTAAACCAAGCTCTCCCCTGGTTTATATTTCTCTCAAAAACTATATCATTAAGTAGGTATTTAATCTTGAATCAAAAATTCTACCCCTCTATAATAATAGATAAGAACGTTTCGGAAAAGAGGTGCCATCTATGGCTGAACTGATAAAATTACCACATAATCACGGGACCTGTGATCAGCATGTCCTACACGAATTGCCGCAGGAGTCTACCATCAAGGCTGTTTCTGATGCCATGAAGCAGTTAGGCGACCCCAGTCGTCTCAGAATCTTCTGGCTCCTGTGTCATACAGAGGAATGTGTCATCAATATTGCTGCCATTATGGATATGAGTAGTCCAGCCGTCTCTCATCACCTTCGACTATTGAAGAATGCAGGCCTCATCGAATCAGAACGCCACGGTAAGGAGATGTACTACCGTGCCACCAAGGATGAACTCACCACATCTCTTCATCACATCATTGAAGAGGTCGGTCGAATCTCCTGTCCACAGTAATAAAAAGTTTCCGACCAAATCCGGTTGGAAGCTTCTATCATCGTCAAGACTCGCTCGCGAGTCTTGCGCGCCGGATTCGGGTCTGCTTCAGCAGACAAATTCCTGTCCGAATCCGTGCGCATCCTCGCGGAGCGTTTCTACGCTAACGCTTAGAGGTGGGGGATTTCTCCGACTGCGTTAAAAGGTTGTCTGATGCTCCTTCATAAAGTCCACAAAGGCAGCAACTGGAAGCGGCTTGGAATAATAATATCCCTGGATCAAATCACATCCCATATCTCTCACACGTTCCATCTGCTCCTGGGTCTCAACACCCTCCTGAATGACACGGAAGCCCATGCCCTTCACCATATGCAGCATATTCTCATAATAGCTTAGATTACGAGGATTATCCTCCGAACAATCCAAAAGCATCTTTTCAAACTTAATATTGGTATAGGGTTCATTCAAGAGACGATTCAGATTACTGCTACCTGTTCCGAAGTCGTCTAATGAGAAGCGGAATCCATACTGCTGGAATCGCTTCAGCATATTATTTCGATCCAGAGATACCAAATTACCAGACTCTGTAATCTCAATATTAATCTCGCTGCTTCGAGCTCCATAGCGAAGCATGCATTCCTTGAAGTAATCAAGCAATTCACGATAAGGCAGCTGGTACACAGACAGATTCAGTTCCACATAGGAGATCCCCATTTCTGCCAATGGATTGTCATGAATGAACTTACAAACCTTCTCGAAAACCCGATTACCAATGTCGATATAAAGTAGGTCCAGGCACCTCGCACATAGTCACCATTTTCAAAATGATAGACCACCTGGGTCCATGGATTCATCATGATCATCAGGAGAAGTAAGACAAATGGAGTCATCGTAAGGAGCCAGAAGCGTCGACTCTTGCCATGAGCAGTCCCATTGCACTCCATGATATAGGTGAGATACATAGGGCCTAAGAAACTATGGGCTAAGAAACTCACCATGGTTAGGTATTCCTGCATAGGGAATAAACCCACGAACTGAAAATGATAGATATAGGACACCATGGTATCGCAACTTGCAGCAATAATAATGGTCCAAACCGCAATTCGATAATAAATATTCTTAGGGGATGGGACCTTAATCACATTATGATTGCGTAACAGGCAAAATATACTTAATGCAATTGCCGCAATTTCAAAACTAACGCGGAATCCTAAATCAAACATAGTGGGCCTTTCTATAAAAAGAAGATACAGCCAAGAATAAATCCCCGACTGTATCTCTATTTTTTCACAGATAATTTGAAAAGTCTACCGGATATAGGGGAACAAATCATTAAATAAAAATGAATTTTCATGCACCAATGATTTGTCCCTATTCCTTACCATAGAAAAGCACTTTTGCTTTTACAGATTTCCGCGAATCTCCTCACGGATACGAGCACCTGTTGGTGTGCCAGCCAGTCCGCCCACTCCCGTCTCACGGATACTAGGATCCATCCGTCTGCCAATGGACTGCATGGCATCAATGACCTCATCTGGTGGAATCTTGCTCTCAATCCCTGCCATGGTCATATCCGCTGCAGTAAGTGCATTTACAGCGCCAATCACATTGCGCTTTACACATGGCACTTCTACCAGCCCTGCCACTGGATCACAGGCCAGGCCTAAGAGACTCTTTAAGGCCAGGGCAGATGCATTCATCATCTGCTCATTACTACCACCTCTCAAGTAAACCGCCGCTCCTGCCGTCATGGCAGATGCAGAGCCGATCTCCGCCTGGCATCCTCCCTCCGCACCAGAGACACTGGCACGATGTGCGATAACAGAGCCAATGCCACCAGCTACATAGAGAGCCTTAGCCATGTCCTCATCACTATATCCATACTCTTCCTGAATAGTGAGAAGTACCGCCGGCATCACGCCGCAGGATCCTGCTGTCGGAGCCGCTACGATCTTCTTCATACAGGCATTAGACTCTGCCACCCGAAGGGCTCTCTCCATGATGCGGCTCACCAAGTCACCGCACATGAGGCTTCCCTCTAGACGAGCCTTACGCACCTTTTCAGCTTCACAGCCAACCAGTCCAGAATTGGACTTAAGACTTGGATCATAGTTTTCATCCGAAGCACGCATGGCCTGATAGACCGTCATCATCCGATCCAGATTATCCTCTACAGAGATATCCTGCTGACAGGCATCATCCTCTATCACCACCTGCCAGACAGACTTCTTCTCCTTTGCTGCCTTCTCACAAATTGCATTTAACGAATCGAACATTATGCCTCCATAGAAATATAAGTCACGTTTAAGACTCCATCCAAGGCCTCAAGAGAGCGAATCGTACACTCTGGAACCTCAGCGTCACATTCAATAACCATTATCGCATCTCCGCCACGATTGGAACGATTCAGCTGCATGGTTGCGATATTCACCGACTGCTTCTCCAGCATAGATGTGACCTCAGCCACATAGCCAGGTTGGTCTAGATTATGCACGATCAGAGTCGCTAGATCACCAGAAAAGCTAACTGGGATACCATCGATCTCCACCACCTTAATCCGGCCACCACCGATGGAGCTTGCAATGAGTTCAACGGACTTACCGCTCTCTCCTCTTAGTTCTAGACGAACAGAGTTAGGATGAACCTCATCTCCCAGATTCACACCATGAATCTGATAAAAAAGCCCACGCTCCTTAGCGATGGTAAAGCTATTGGGAATTCTCTCATCATCCACAGGGATACCCATGATTCCTGCCACCAGGGCACGATCTGTACCATGTCCTCGTCCTGTAGCCAAAAAGGATCCATGGAGTCCGATGTCAGCGGATACCACTTCCTCGCCTAGGATTCGACGGGCAATCATTCCAATGCGGTCCGCCCCAGCAGTATGGGAACTAGATGGTCCTACCATCACTGGACCAATAATATCTGAAATCAGCATATAGTCTCCTAATTCTTATCATAGAAATAGGGACAGTCCCTGTAAGACTGCCCCTATGCATCTTCTCCTATAATATAGCACGATTTCTGATAAATGAAAACCAAGCATTTATTTTCCTATTACTTTAATTATGTTCAACTATCCATCGAAGGTGGATGGATACACCATTCCTATTACTTTAATTATGTTCAACTATCCATCGAAGGTGGATGGATACACCACGCCAGTTTCATTCCAACAAACATCTCAATTTACATGTCATTTTACATGTCTTTTTACATATCAATTTACATGTTAATTTACAACTGTCTTGTCACCTGTAAAAGCAAGTGCTATAATCGTGGAAATGTTGTGAAAACATGGGAAACCTAAGTATTTGAAAGAAGGCACTTATGAATACGGATGTACTAATTGTTGGCTGTGGATGCAGTGGACTCTACTGCGCACTGAATCTGCCAGAAACGGTAGACATCACCATCATTACCAAGTCAGACTTCGAGAGCAATGACTCCTACTTAGCCCAGGGCGGTATCTGCATGCTGAAGAATGATGACGACTATGACA
>ONIO01000071.1 GCA_900317915.1 uncultured Lachnospiraceae bacterium
AAAATTCAGTGTTTTGGCTGAAAATATCATCTTTGGTTTAACACGCTTTCATCCCACGGTTAAAACTATGGGCTTTCTCGCTCACATAGTATTGTAATTGATTATAAAAGAAAACTGAGTATATAATATAGTCAAATCTAAAATTATTTATATAACCAAATAATGATAGAATCAATATATACGATGATGTGGATAGAATGTAAATATGAGAAAGAATAGATAGGAATACTGATATCATGGGAAAAAGAGAAAAGAATTACATGATTCTCTATACGAGAATCCGTGACAAGATTGTCCGAGGAGACTATCCCAACGGGGATAAGTTGCCATCCAAGAGAATACTGGCTGAGGATCATGGAGTCAGTGTCATTACCGTACAGCACGCCCTAGAACTCCTTGAGGATGAGGGATATATCCAAGCCAGAGAGAGGGTAGGATACTTTGTGATCTATAGGCAGGAGGATTTCCTAACGGGAGTTTCTGGTGTCTCGGGAGTCAATGGAGTCTCAGGGGATAATTACCAGGGACAAAATGATGATTGGAATAGACACCAGGGAGTGCTGGACTTGCCTGGGTCAGAAGACCAGGAACCGGCACTGGAGGATGATTCAGGAAGAGAGGAGGAGATTTCCTACTCCATCTATGCGAAGACTGTTCGGCATGTTCTATCGGAAAAGGGTGATAGCCTCTTTCAGAAGTCTCCTAATCTAGGAATTATGGAACTACGAGTTGCTATCGCTAATTACTTGGCCAAGTCTAGAAATATCCATGTGGATCCTCTGCAAATTGTCATCGGATCTGGTGCTGAGTATCTCTATGGCCTGATTGGAATCATGATACAGGGCATCCATACAGGGAATGAGACACCTACCATAGCACTTGAGGATCCATCCTATGATAAGATCCAGAGAATCTATGAAACCCATGGTCTATCCATACAGAAATTAAAAATGGGTACAGAGGGAATTGAGACAAAAGCTCTTCAGGCAGCGGATACAGATGCAATGCATGTAACTCCATATAACAGTTACCCTTCCGGAGTGTCTGCATCAGCATCTAAGAAAAGAGAGTATCTTCACTGGGCAAGGGAGAGACAGGCATTAATTATCGAAGACGATTATGATTCGGAATTCTCAATGCTTGGTAAGAGTGAGGATACCCTATTCTCTATGGAGCCGAATCAGACGGTAATCTATCTGAATACCTTCTCTAAGACCATCTCTAGCTCTGTTCGAATCGGATATATGATTCTGCCTAGGGCCTTAACCCCAGCATTTTTAGGGGAGATTGGCTATTACTCCTGTACAGTGCCAGTTTTAGAGCAGTATGTACTAGCGGAATTAATAGAAAACGGCGCTTTCCAGCGACACCTGAATCGGGTGCGCAGAGATCGGCGCCGTAGAAGGATGTATACGTCAGAGTAGAAGTTGGTCTACATTTATTCCTGAAAAACAATGAGGACATCACCGACCTGTGGGATGAAGTCCTGATTTGGTGCGAAGGAAGTATCGCCTCGTCTAGCCATAACGATAACCATGGAATACCTGTCCCGAATCTCCTGGATGGTGTGACCGAGCCATGCGCTGTCGATATCCAGGATAACGGTCTGGAGATTGATGTCTCCAAGAGGTGTGTCAGAATTCTGCATGTCGGTGTATTGCTCCACAAATCCAGCTGAGATGATACCGGTTGGAATGGCGACTGCCAGGACTCCCAAGAAGGAGATGATAATGGCCATCACCTGTCCCAAAGGCGTAATAGGATAGATGTCCCCGTAACCTACGGTTAAAAGAGTTGAGACACTCCACCAGAAGCCAGAAAAGGCATTACGAAAGACCTCCGGCTGGGCTGGATGCTCTGCAGAATACATGCAAAGTGAGGAAGCCATCATCATAACCAGTATGATGAAGATGGAGGACAGAAGCTGATTCTTCTTCGAATATAGTACGGTGCGAATGACATTAAAAGAGTCATAATGGGAATTGATCCGGAAGAGGTGGAAGATACGAACCACGCGAAGCATACGGAATGCCACAAAACCGCTGAGGAAGAAGAAGGGCAGAATCGTCAGTAACTCGATGATTCCATCGAAGGATATGATAAATCGCAGTACAGCCCTTGCCTTCGACATGCTGGGGTAGAGATAACAGGATGTCCATAGACGAAGAATATACTCCAGGATAAAGATAAAGACAGTCACACCCTCTACAATTCGGAAAACATGCTGGTAGGAACTCAATTCAGAAAATGTCTCCATGAATAGGACGAGAATATTTACCAGGATGACAGCCACAATAAAGACGTCAAAGATACGGCTTACCAGATCAGATTCCTGACCAATCTGAATGATGGTAAAGATACGATGTTTCATAGATTCCGTTTGCTTTTTCTCAGTAGAATGAAGGGTGCTCATTACGCGTACTTCCTTTTTTACATTTCATTTCTATATCTAGAGTTACTTTATCCAAGTTACAAGTCATTTTGAATAAAAACCTATGGCTAAGTTTTTAAAACATATGACTAAGCTTTTAAAACATACGGCAAATTTTTAAAACCTATGGCTAATTGTGTGCACATGCCAGTTGCTATTGTTATTTATTACAATATGATACTCAACTGGGGACGAAAATGCACGTAAATCCTGATTTTTTAGTGGCGTGAGTTCTAAAAAGAGGTCGAGGCAGGGGAGGGGTAAATAGAAGATAGGAAGAAGTAGAAGAGTGGATGAATAGGAGAGTGGATGAATAGAAGAGAGGATGAATAGGGGAGAGGATGAATAGGGGAGGGGATAGGTCTAAAAGAGAATGGAAAAAACGTAGGAAACCCTGTACTACCAGTACCCTCTAAAAAGGACTTGTGGAAATGCATAAAAAACCCTTCTGATAATCGTTACATTTTAATAGGTGGAAAGGGGACCCGAGGGGCGTAAAAAGTGCTATTGTTAGGGCAGGAGGAGGTGAATCAGAATTTGGATAGGATTCTTGTATACAGAGCACAATTAATCAGATAGAATTGTTGAGATGTATACACATTTTGGAAAGTGAAAGATGCAATCGCTAAGTCGTCAGATAATACGTAAGAATCAATCGTAAAAGTTTTGTAATTAACAATGCAAAAGTATACAAAAACCATGGAAACATCTGATACAATGTCTAATCGAAACACTTTAGTTATATGTTGCGTATCAGCGTCGTGAGGACGTGATACCCATATAGATGTAGGAAGGAGAAAATATGTTATCTAACATATCATCCATTTATTTCATCATTCCTGCAGTAGCTGTCGTAGCGCTTGTATTCGCAGCCATCATGGCTTCTCTTGTACGCCGCGCTGACGAGGGTACTGATCGAATGAAGGAAATCGCAGGTGCAATTCGTGAAGGTGCGAATGCATTCCTTGCATCTGAGTACAAGATTCTTGTAATCTTCATCGCAGTTCTTTTCTTAGTTGTTGGTTTTGCACTTCACAACTGGCTTGAGGCTGCTTGCTTCCTTGTTGGAGCTGGCTTCTCTATCCTGGCTGGTTTCTGTGGTATGCGCGTAGCTACTCTGGCTAACGTTCGTACAGCAAACGCTGCTAAGGAGTCTGGCATGGCTAAGGCTCTGTCTGTTGCTTACCGTGGTGGTGCAGTAATGGGATTCGCTGTAGTAGGTCTTGGACTGCTTGGTGTCAGTGTTGTCTATATCCTCACTGGCGATACTGAGGTTCTCTTTGGTTATTCTCTTGGTGCTTCTACCGTTGCTCTGTTCGCACGTGTAGGTGGTGGTATCTATACGAAGGCTGCCGACGTTGGAGCTGACCTGGTAGGTAAGGTTGAGAATAACATCCCTGAGGATGATCCTCGTAACCCTGCAACAATCGCTGATAACGTTGGTGACAACGTAGGTGACGTTGCTGGTATGGGAGCTGACCTTTTTGAGTCCTACGTAGGTGCACTTGTATCTGCAGTAACACTTGGTGTTGCAGCTTATGCGAAGACTGACCTGGCTGTTGCTGGTGCATTCTTTCCTCTGATTCTTGCTGCATGCGGTATCCTTGCTTCTATGATTGGTACTTTCTTCGTACGTGGTAAGGAGAATGGTAACCCTCAGAAGGCTCTGAACACTGGTTCTTATGTAGCTTACATTCTGATGATTATTGCTGCTGTAGTTCTGTCTAACCAGATGCTTCAGTCCTACAAGCCGGCAATTGCTATTATCTTTGGCCTCTTAGTTGGTTCTGTAATCGGTAAGATTACTGAGGTATACACTTCTGACAAGTTTAAGTCTGTTAAGGGTATCGCTAAGCAGTCTGAGACTGGTGCTGGTACAACCATCATCTCTGGTCTTGCTGTTGGTATGAAGTCTACAGTAGTTCCTATCCTTGGAATCGCTGTTGGCATCCTTGTTGCTTACCAGCTGTGCGGTCTGTACGGTATCGCTCTTGCAGCTGTAGGTATGCTTGCAACTACTGGTTCTACAATCGCTGTTGATGCTTACGGCCCTATCGCTGATAACGCTGGTGGTATTGCAGAAATGTCTGGCCTTGAAGAAGGCGTTCGTGATATCACAGATACACTTGATTCAGTAGGTAACACTACAGCAGCTATCGGTAAGGGATTCGCTATCGGATCTGCAGCTCTGACAGCACTGGCTCTATTTGTATCTTATGCGCAGACAGTATCCCTGAAGAAGATTGATATCCTTGAACCTAAGGTTGTAATCGGCCTCCTTGTTGGTGGTATGCTGACATTCCTGTTTACCGCTCTGACTATGGAGTCTGTATCTAAGGCTGCTTACCAGATGGTAGAAGAGGTTCGTCGTCAGTTCCATGAGAATACTGGTATCCTTGAGGGTAAGACGAAGCCTGACTACAAGCGTTGCGTAGGTATCTCTACTCAGGCCGCTCTTCACGAGATGATCGTTCCTGGTATTCTTGCAGCAGCTTCTCCAATCGTAGTTGGTCTTGTACTTGGTACAGACGCTCTTGGTGGTATGCTCGCAGGCGCACTTGTAACTGGTGTTCTGATGGCTATCTTCATGTCCAATTCCGGTGGTGCTTGGGATAATGCGAAGAAGTACATCGAGGCTGGTAATAATGGTGGTAAGGGCTCTGAGGCTCATCACGCAGCTGTTGTTGGTGATACTGTTGGTGATCCTTTCAAGGATACATCAGGTCCAGCTATCAACATCCTGATCAAGCTGATGACAGTAGTTTCTCTTGTATTTGCTCCACTGTTCATCTCAATTGGATCTCTTTTCTAACTCAGTCGGAGAAATCCCCCACCTCTAAGCGTTAGCGTAGATGGGGGTTATGACAAACTATACTCAGTCGGGGTACGAGCTCCGACTGCGTTAAACGCTCCGCGAGGATGCGCACGGATTCGGACAGGAATTTGTCTGCTGAAGCAGACCCGAATCCGGCGCGCAAGACTCGCGAGATAGATATATTGAAGTAAAAACAACCTTCGGCGCTCTTAGGAGCACCGAAGGTTGTTTTATTGCTGATGTATGCAGGACCGCAATGATTGTGTGGTGAAGATGTTGGCATCATCTGAATCAATTTGCCTCGGTTACTAAAATTACATAGGACGGACGTTATGCTCCTCCATGTAGCCACAGGAATGGACATTGGTGAATCCCATCTTCTTAAGTCCCTTGATTCCGACACGAGGCTTGTGATAATAGTCACCGACGATGTAGATAAGGGCCGATTTATCCTTGATACGATTCTCAGCCAAATCTAGCCGTGTAGAGGGGATATTAACTGCACCCTGGACGTGATCCGCCTTGAAGGCATCCTTGGGGCGTATATCCACCAGAAATGCCCCAGGAGTAGTGCGGACAGCATTGATACCCTCATTAACAGTTTTTAGTTCCATACGATCAAATAATGACATGGTGTCTACCTCATAGTGTGATTTGTTAATAGGTTGTGGGAATAGCCGGCTGGAGATTTCCAGAAACCTGTATTATCTGTTCTCAACGTAATTATAATGGAAATTCTACCTTTTGCGAAAGAATTTTTGTGAGACAAAATGAGGGATTTGCCGCTTGGAAAGTTTATAAATTGTTAATTAGGAATTAAAGAGGAGTAGTGGTAAACTTTTAGTACGAGGTGAGTTATATGCTATATATTACATGTCCATCGTGTGGGAAATCCTTTCAAGTGGATGACGATTATTATACTTATTTACAATCCCAGGGAGCAACCCCTGTTTTATTTTGTTCCCGTGCCTGTGAAGAGCAGGGATGGCACCCAAGTACTTTTGACTTCCGCCCCTCACCTGTTAAGATGCAGCAGATACAGATGCAGCAGCGGTAGGGATGGTT
Organism: uncultured Lachnospiraceae bacterium; assembly: GCA_900317915.1. Taxonomy (GTDB): domain Bacteria; phylum Bacillota; class Clostridia; order Lachnospirales; family Lachnospiraceae; genus Lachnocurva. The sequence continues at coordinate 6,312 of ONIO01000071.1, forward strand.
GCGGTAAAGAAATTAGCGCTAGAGAACAAATACTAGAAGAAATGAAAGTAAGAAAACACGCTAGATGAGAAATAGCTAAACCGAAATCCTATAATTAAATATGAAAGTTGATTCATATATTGTACGCCGATCCAAAGGGGTTGGCTTTTTTTTGTTGGATTAAGGGTGAAATCATAAAAATGTGTTTTTTAGGAGGAAAATTTGGGATAGGCATATGCAAAAGTGAAAAATCGCCTCTAAACGCAGAATTATTACGCGGATGTGTATTAACTAAGTGGGATATATATGCCTATTTCATATAACAGGTAAAGTAGACACAAGAAACTTAAAAACAGTAACGATTTAAGCAAATTTCATATGCCTAATGCAAATATATAGTTAGAAAAACACAATTTAGTAAATCGGCTTAGGTGGAGCGGCAAAATCCTAAGGACAGAAAAATAATCCCAAGAACGGTCAAAGCCTAAGGACAACAAAAAAGACATCGGATAAATCCGATGTCTTAAGTAGTAGTTCGTAGGGGAGTCGAACCCCTGTTTCCGCCGTGAGAGGGCGGCGTCTTAGCCACTTGACCAACGAACCATGTTCTGTTTTGCTGAAGCTCTGTATCAGCACCGCAACAATAAATAGAATACAGGATAGTAAAATAGAATGCAACCCCTTTTTGATATTTTTTTCGATTTTTTTCAACTTTTTTCTTTTACTTGTAATTTGCCGCAAGTATGGGAGGAAAAGTAAGTGTCAGGCTTAACAGAAGACACTGATCGGTTGAGTTATATAAAAGCAGACAGTTAGAGAAAAATCAAGGGACTATATTTATAGATAGATAAAATAGACATAATGAGTACTTATTATCACATGGTAATTATTCACAAAAATTTGGCCGAAAAGGATACGAAAATATGAATATAACTTCCTAGCATAATAAAAAAGAGGGAAGAAACTCTAAAGAAAGTATTAAAAACAACATCTAGAGAGTATTTGATTTTTCGGCATTTTTAGATATCTCAAATAATTGACTTTAAGAAAACTGGAGCTATAATAGACCCGTGATGATATATTCATCATAGTGTATAACATGTACGCAATGATTCATCAAAGTGAATAGCATTCACACAATGATTCATCAAAGTGCATAACATACACAATTTTCTCTATATTATTATGAAGCTAAATTTGTGGCAAAGCTGCTGAAAGGCAGCGACGCAAAGCTAGAGGGCCTCTGAGGGAGTCAGTTCTTCTATTTGTGGATATCTATGGGCGTTTATTCGCATGCGTTAGCGGATGAGTGTTCTTATGCGTCTCAATCCTTCTAATGCGCGATGCCACGTCTAAATTCTGCACCGCAATTGTTGCGGTGCTTTTTTTATGTGCCGACGATCCATATCGTAGATTTTAAGGGCTATGTCATGTAACGCAAGCCCATGTGTTACAAGAAATAAGCGAAGGACCTAGTCAAAAGAGTAAAGCAAGCCCATGCATTACTAATGAGGGTTACCAGCCCAGGTATCCTCCATACATACCCTACAGCGTATCCTACCAATCGCTGTATGTACAACCTAACGGCCCAACCCAAGGCCAAAAG
>ONIO01000031.1 GCA_900317915.1 uncultured Lachnospiraceae bacterium
CGCTCGTGACTTTAGTCATGAGTTAGCCGCCATACGGATAGCCAATACACTTGAAATATTTATATACGCATGGTATAACATAAATATGGATAAAGATATTATATTTACTATACCTAAAGATGTTACACATGGTCGTGGATATGTATATTCCTTGCAGTATCATATTGTATGGACTACAAAATACAGAAAGCCCATATTTATAGGCGCAATTGAAACCGATATCAAAAACTATCTGATTGAGACGCTTAAATCTTTAGATATGAACATCATTGCAATGGAGATAATGCCTGACCATATACATCTGCTTGTAGATTGTAAACCGCAGTTAAGGCTTTCGGATGCCATTAAAATACTGAAAGGTAATACTGCAAGATGGCTTTTCCTCAATCACCCTGAGATAAAGAAACAATTATGGGGTGGTCATTTATGGAATCCGTCATATTTTGTAGCGACCGTAAGTGACAGAAGCCTTAAACAAGTCGCAGACTACATCAATTCCCAAAAGACTAAATAGGAAGGAGGTTCTACGGTATGCGTATATATACTACATACAAGATTAAGATTAAGCATTACAACCATATATTCAAAGACACTGTTAAGATATACCGCAATGCCGTGGATTACCTCATAAATGTATGTCTTGAAAACTGGGATTCCATATCCATGTATAAAGGTCAGAACAGACTAACATATATCGAAGCACTTATACATTCTACGAAAGGACACCCTGTTCCAAAGTATGACTTTGATGTAAAGTTTTATAAAATACCAAGCTACCTGCGTCGAGGTGCTATTAACGAGGCTGTTGGTAAAGTCTCATCATATAAAAGCAACCTTGCTAACTGGCAAGACAGCCCTGTTGGCAAAGAGCCATCCTATCCAAAAGCAGGATATGTGTTCCCTTCGATGTATCGTACTGTAATGTACAATCAGACTGACGATTATATAGCACAGGTCAAAGTCTATATCCGTAATACGTGGGATTGGATAACTATAAACCTTCGTAAATCGGACATGGATTATATATACAGACGTTGTAAAAACCGTAAACAGTGCGCTCCTACACTTCAAAAACGTGGTAAGGAGTGGTTCTTGGATTTCCCGTTTGAGGAAAAAGTAACGCTTTGCGATACAGTAGTTCATCATCAGACTGTTGTTGCCGTAGACCTTGGTATCAATACCGCAGCTACGGTAAGTGTAATGCGAAGTGATGGCACTATTCTCGGAAGATATTTTTGCAAGCTTCCCAAAGAAACAGACCATCTTACGCATAGTATCAATCGTATTAAGAAGGCACAACAGTATGGTAATTATAAAACGCCAAGACTTTGGGCGAAAGCCAAAGGCATTAACCACGACATTGCCGTTAAGACGGCAAATGAACGGCAAAGTCCGTGGTTCTAAGAAACAAAAGCTCAAAATGTGGCGCAGTCAGGAAGTACAGTCTGTTGTAACAAATAAGGCTCATAGACTCGGTATGAGGATAAGCCATGTCTGTGCATGGGGAACATCCAAATTTGCTTATGATGGCAGTGGTCGTGTACTCCGTGGTAAGGATGGTGGTTTTAGCACCTACGAGCTGTGCAGATTCCAAAATGGCAAAACCTATAACTGTGATTTATCCGCATCATATAACATCGGTGCAAGATATTTCATCAGAGAAATCCTAAAATCCTGTTCGGTGACGGACAGGTTGGGCATTGAGGCAAAAGTCCCTCAATGTGCCAAGAGAAGTACCTGCACATTCTCTACTTTAATTAGCTTAAATGCGGAGCTTACACCCTTAGCGGTGTAAGTATCTGAGTTTTTGCTGTATGGTAGGAATGTAGTCCGCCCGCCTAAAGCGGGCAGGTGCCGCAAGGCACCTATTGGAAGCATGCGACTTCAGTCGTGTGAGGCTTCACTTTCCATAGCTTTATTTCTATACTTTATTCACAATTATTGAGAAAAACTCGCTGGAGGAAGTATGGTGGCGAAGGAAAATCGGTATGTATGAAATCGAACGGCACATATTCTAAAACATAAAAAAGGAAAAGAAAAAGATGAGTCAAGAAAAAGGTCTTAAAAAGACAGGAAAAGGAAATCGGGAGAAATTTGGTTCTCGTATTGGTTTTATCCTGGTGTCAGCAGGATGTGCCATCGGTATTGGAAATGTATGGAAGTTCCCCTATCTCTGTGGACAGTATGGTGGAGCTGCCTTTATTCTTCTTTACCTAATCTTCCTTCTGATCCTGGGAATTCCAGTTATGGTAACGGAATTTGCCATTGGTCGAAACGCCCAGAAGAGTGCCGCTCGTGCCTTTGATATGCTAGAGCCGAAGGGAAGCCTGTGGCATCACTTGAAGTGGATTAGTATCTTAGGCTGCTACATGCTGATGATGTATTACACCACTGTATGTGGATGGATGCTTGATTACTTTGTAAAGCAGTTACGAGGGGAATATGTAGGCAAGAGACCAGAGGAAATCGCCCCTGGTTTTACTTCTATGCTTGGGAATGTGGGTGAGTTATCCTTCTGGACAATATTGGTCTGTGTAATCGGTTTTGCCATCTGCTTCTTTGGCGTAAAGAAGGGTGTAGAACGAGTCACCAAATATATGATGCTTGCATTACTTGCATTGATGGTGATTTTGGCAGTTCATTCCGTCTTCTTAAAGGGTGCCGAGTCTGGAATAGAGTTCTATCTGGTTCCTAATTTTAAGGCCATGGCCAAGCAGGGCTGGGGCAATGTGATCTATGCTGCCATGAGCCAGGCATTTTTCACCCTATCCATTGGTATTGGTGCCATGCTAATCTTCGGCTCTTACTTGGATAAGGACCGTTCCCTTACAGGAGAAGCTGTTATCGTAACAGCCTTAGATACGGTAGTGGCTTTAATGGCAGGCTTTATCATCATACCTGCGTGCTTTGCATATGGCATTGCACCAGATGCTGGCCCGAGCCTTATCTTTATCACAATCCCAAATCTATTCAGTCAGATGGCTGGGGGACAGTTCTGGGGAGGCATGTTCTTCCTCTTCCTATCCTTCGCGGCTCTGTCTACTGTTGTAGCAGTATTCGAGAATATTATCGCTTATGACATGGATATGTTCGGCTGGAGTCGTAAGAAGAGTGTTCTGGTAAGTGCGATTCTTGTGATGCTTCTAAGCATGCCTTGTGTCCTGGGCTATAATCTGTGGAGTGACTTTGCCCCACTGGGGACAGGATCTAGCGTGCTGGATTTGGAGGACTTCATCGTATCCAATAATCTTCTGCCTCTGGGCAGTTTGGCCTTCGTCCTCTTCTGTACCAGAAAGAATGGCTGGGGCTGGGATGATTTCATTCAGGAAGCGGATACAGGAAAGGGATTGAAGCTCTCTCCCAGATTAAGAATATACATGACCTGGGTTCTCCCAGTTATCATTCTCCTTATTTTCTTCAAGGGCTACTATGACAAGTTCTGTAACCAGGGACTGGCCCAGCTCATAGGATGGATGACTTTTGCGGTGCTATTAGTGGCCTTCATCCTGTGGTGCAGCCTGTCAAAAAAGAGGGGAGAGTAAGAACTTCGATATGATGTTTCTAACTGGAAAAAAATGACAAAAATAGTGTAGAAGAGGTGTTGCGTCTTCATCCACAGGGTTATATTCTTAAGAATAAGGGTCCTTTTGGAAAACCATTTCTTACAGATCCATTCGGTATGTTTGGTGATGACGATTCATGGAAACCATAAGGCTTAAGCACAGTAGTTTTGTCGGAGGTTTACATTTATGAAGTATATATCGACCGAGCATCTCCAACCAGGGATGATCTCACAAAAAGCGATATATGATGACCGTGGGGTTCGACTTCTGGCGACAAATCATGAGGTGACTGCTGAGCTCTTAGTCACACTGAAGCGAATCCATTATCCTGGTCTCTTCATCTATGACGAATTCAGCAAATTCGAGAATATCCGAGAGGTATTCTCCGAAGAGAAGCGTGTCGATACTGTGAAGGCTATGAAGAAACTGGATACAGAAAAGGTCATGTACTTCTCCACAGATATCGTAAATAACCTGGTGGATATGGATGATCGACTGATCGAACTAGCCCACCTGAGGCAGAATAATCATGATATCTATAACCATAGTATCAATGTGGCAATCCTCTCTGCAGCCTGTGGTCTAGGCATGGGCTGGGGTGATGAGAAGGTGGAGGAATTAACTCTAGCTGCCATGCTCCATGACATCGGAAAGTCGAAGATTCCAGATCGGATTCTCTATAAGCCTGGCCCTCTGAATGATGAGGAGTGGCGAATCATGGGAGAGCACCCTCAGATTGGCTATGACATGCTCTATAATAATGTGAAGATTACCACCAATGTGCGGTTGGGCATCCTGTTGCATCATGAGAATGTGGACGGAACAGGCTATCCCAGGAAGTTAAAGGGTCAAAAGATCCCTGAATTTGCTCGCATCATTCATATTGCAGATGTCTATGATGCTATGATTCAGAAAAGGAGCTATAAGGAGGCCTATGATCCAGGAGAGGTCATCGTCTACCTCATGGAAAAAGGCGGAGAGATGTTCGATTTTGAGACACTAGAGACCTTCTTATCCTATGTGGTGATCTATCCGGTGGGTATCAATGTCACATTAACCAATGGCCGTATCGCCCGTGTGGTGGAGAATCACCAGTCCAATCAGCTTCGTCCTGTGGTTGTAGACATCGAAACCATGGAGAAAATCGACTTAGAAACAGATCCAAATTATCAAAATATTGCTATTGTAGGTGCTGATCAGATCTTCCATGAGGGAGATGGATTAGGGAAGCCAAATCTATAAAATTCTATACATATCGCAGCATATTTTACACATATGTTGCGGTATTTTCATGCAACAAACACAAATCATGAGGCTTTTTTCATGTGAAATAACTTGATAATAGGGGACAGATGTCTATAATAATATAGTGTAAGACCACTGATCGTGTAAGAGAAAGCGATTCTACGATTGCAGTGGAGCATATCGGTTTATGGTGGTGGAGGGATCCACTCCGTAGCGATGTCTTCTAGTAGAGGGAGAGGATTATAATCGCAGTGGGTAGTTCTTGAGGGAGGAGTACGCATTTAAAGAGGCACGGGGCCTCTAGTAATCGATATGAAACGGCTGAAAGGGGTATTTCAGACCAATTGCTATGCAGGATGGGGATTCTGCATAGCACACTAAGAAAAAGTGTACATCCATTGCGGGGAGAGGAACATGGATAAGGTTATCAATATGCTCCTATTCGCAGGAGTGTCAGAGAATGAGTATGTCTCTGTAAGAGAAGAGATTTGGGAAGAAAATCGCAAGGTACTGACAATTTTCAGCCTGATTATTGCGATTCTTTTTGGTGCGATTGGAACTTTGAATTGCTTTGTAGAAGTATTCGAGGGAGGACGTGCCATCTATTTTGCTGTATGTTCGGCAGCATTTCTTACTTGGATCCATTGTATTACAATTGGGAAGAAGAAACCGGTTACAGCCCAGGGATTTATCTATGGCCTGAGCCTATTTGTCTATGGCGCTACAGCTGTGATGTCATATCTCAGTCCCAATGCCAGAGCGGTTGCCTTTATCGTGGCACTGATTATGATTCCACTTCTATTCATCGATCGACCTCTGATACAGATTGTTATTACCGTCACAGTTGTCATCTTCTATAATTACTTCACCATGATGCTGAAGCCTTATAGTGTGGCCCGGGTGGACTATTGGAATGCCATTGCATTCTCTGTGATCTCTATTAGTGCAGAGATTTTCTTCAATAAAGTCCATCTGGATAATGTCATGCAGAACCGTAAGCTGAGAGTCCTAAGTGAGACGGATATACTGACGGGGGTTATGAACCGTAATCGTTTCGACAAAGACGCAGAGGACTACGCTAAGAATCCATATCCCATGACTCTGATCCTAATCGATGCAGCAGAGCTCTATAATCTTCGTAATATGGATAATCACATGAAGGGTGAAGAGTTCCTTCGAGAGCTAGCTGAGATTCTGGCGAATAAGTACCATAAGGAGAATGTCTACCGTATTAGTGCAGCGGAATTCGTGGTGGTTAATCGTACACAGCCGAAGAATTACCTCCGAATGGAGATGACTAAGATCCAGCACCAACAGGATAAGAACGGCTATCACTTAGCGGTTGGCATCGTCGAGGCTGGCGACTCTAAGAAGAACTATCATGAACTCTTAGAGGAAGCAGAGAATAATAAGTACAATGATAAGCTGATCTATTATGCAGACTCCGCCCATGATCGACGTAGCCATACGTGACAGGATAATCAGTGATATTTAGAAATGTAAACCAACGGGTTGTCTCTGGGGAGAGACGATTGGCTGGTTTTTTTGCTATTTCTGGTTCTGAAGAAGGATAGAGCGAAGTCCATGGAGCATCAAATCCGGCTCATAGGTAACTGGACCATGGATCCAGGGCAGAACCAATTGACCTAGCCCACCTGTAAGGATGACCTGGAGACTACCTTTTTCCAGATCGAGATCCTTCTCTACCCGGTCTGCAATGGCCTGGATCTCTAAGCCTGTGCAGGCTATGGTACCACTTAGCATATTATCTCTGGTATTACGGCCTAGGAGTTCTGTCACAGGCTCTGGCATAAGACTAGGGAGCTGAGCAGTTCCATCAGCCAAGGCTCGAAGCTCTAACTGGATACCAGGGAGAATCATACCACCTAGGAAGGTGCGCTTGGCATCCATCACATTAATGGTGGTGCAGGTGCCAAGGTCTACTGTCATAATAGGTCCATCTGCTAGCTGGCTTGCAGCAGCCATATCTACAAGGCGGTCGCTACCTAGGGTGCCACCCTGATACAGACTGGTATCAATACCGGTTTCTAGGTCCGAGCTTAGAACCAAAGGGGCATTCCCAGTGATCTCTTGCAGACTCTCTTTCATAAGTGGGGTGAGTTCTGGCACCACAGAGGTAATGATGGAGCAAGCCTGGATAGAAGTGATAGCTTCCCTTGTATCGGTGAATCCAGTTTCTATGGAGTCATCTTCTTCTAAATCATAAGCTGCAGCTTCCTGAACGATGTCCTGATGAAAGAGGCTGTCTCTTACAGCCATTGTTAGGCTACTTACATCCCAGCTACCATGGGTCATAAGTCTCCTGGTAAAGCATAGGTCCTCTCCCTGGAATAGACCTATGGTAATATTAGAATTTCCGATGTCTACGGTAATCATCTCATTCATCTTATATAAATCTCCTCAAATGTCCCAATTCTTGGGTCAGATACTTCTCTATTATGTCTCTGGATCTAGGAAAATTCCAGTGGTTTTTCTATGCTGATGGACCTGGGTTGTGTTATGATTGAACAGAGTATGCTTATAGTATGACGAAGCATTGAAATTGGGAGGAAAATTGTGTTAACCGGCAAGCACGTATTACTGGGAGTAACTGGAGGAATTGCAGCCTATAAGGCATGTGATCTGGCATCGAAGCTGATGAAGCAGCATGCAGTAGTTCATGTCATCGAGACGAAGAATGCCACAGAATTTGTGACACCATTGACCTTTGACGCACTGACTCATCAGCGAACAGTGGTAGACACCTTTGACCGCCAGCATTCCTATGAGATCGAGCACATCTCGCTGGCAGAGCAGGCAGATGTGGTGATGATTGCACCTGCAAGTGCAGATGTCATTGCAAAATTAGCCAATGGATTAGCAGATGATATGCTGACCACGACAGTTCTGGCATGCACCTGTCCTAAGCTGATTGCTCCTGCGATGAATACCAATATGTACATGAATCCAGTGACCCAGCACAATCTGGAACTACTGCATCAGTATGGCTGGGAGATTATCGAGCCGGAAGAGGGCCATCTGGCCTGTGGTACTACAGGAAAGGGCAAGCTTGTTTCTCCGGAAGTATTACTAGAGGCAATTGACCATGCCATTGCCCATGAGAAGGATATGAAGGGAATGAAGCTACTGGTTACAGCTGGTCCTACGAGAGAGTCACTAGATCCTGTACGCTATCTCACCAATCATTCCACTGGAAAAATGGGCTATGCAATTGCAGAGGCAGCAGCTCAGCGCGGCGCAGAAGTTACTCTGGTTAGCGGTCCTACAGACCTGGCTAGACCTCGCTATGGGAAGGTAATCGATATCATCACTGCAGAGGATATGTACCAGGCAGTCACAAGTCAGGCTCCCAAGCAGGATATCATTATTAAAGCAGCTGCTGTAGCAGATTTTAGACCAACAGAGACTGCTGGGGATAAGCTAAAGAAGGCAGATATCAAGGACTGGAGTATCCCATTGGAGCAGACGAGAGATATCCTGGCCTACCTGGGAGAGCATAAGCTAGAAGGACAGACCCTGTGCGGATTCTCTATGGAGACCAAGGATATGCTTGAAAACTCCCGTAAAAAGCTGGAGAAAAAGAATTTAGACATAATCTGCGCCAATAATCTGAAGCAGAAGGGGGCAGGATTCGGAGTGGATACCAATGTGTTAACTCTGATTACCAAGGATAGTGAGAGAGAACTCCCACTGTTATCGAAGCATGATGCTGCCAATGCTTTGTTAGACGAGATTCTATCGATTCGCAGATAACTGCAAGACTCGCGAGCGAGTCTTGACATTTAAAAAGAGAATAGGAGAATACCATGGAAAAAATCACAAGTTTCACCATTAACCATCTGGATCTGATGCCAGGGGTATATGTGTCTCGTGTGGATCACTACGGCGACGCCGCTATCACAACCTTTGACCTTAGAATGACTGCTCCCAATCGTGAGCCAGTGATGAATACTGCAGAGCTCCATACCATCGAGCATCTGGCAGCTACCTATCTGAGAAATGACCCAGAGTGGAAGGATCGAATCGTCTACTTCGGGCCCATGGGTTGTCGCACAGGCTGCTACCTGCTTCTGGCCGGAGAGCTGACCTCTCGGGATATCCTCCCACTGGTAACAGGCATGTTCGAATTCATCCGTGACTTCCAGGGAGATGTGCCAGGGGCTGCACCAAAGGACTGTGGCAACTATCTGGATATGAATCTGCCTATGGCGAAATGGCTGGCGAAGCGCTATCTGGATGAGACCCTCTACAATATCTCAGAGGATCGTCTGGTCTACCCAGAGTAGGAAATGTAAACCAACTGGAGGCTGGGTGGATAAGAGTTCTCATCCGGCAACAGTTGGTGGATAAAGATATGGATACAAGAAAGAAAAGTTAGTAAAGGAAGAAAAAATGAAAATCGGAATTATCGGAGCAATGGACGTAGAAGTAGCAAAGCTGAAGGCAGATATGGAAGTCTCTCGTGTAGTAGAGAAGGCATCTATGGAATTCTACGAGGGTAAGCTGAATGGCAAGGATGTGGTCGTTGTAAAGTGTGGTATCGGTAAGGTAGATGCAGGTATCTGTGTACAGATCCTCTGCGACCTCTTTGATGTCACTCATGTAATCAATACGGGTGTAGCAGGTTCTCTGGATGCAGCTATCGATATCGGTGATATCGTGGTATCTGAGGATGCGGTATTCCATGATGTAGATGTCACACCACTGGGCTATGAGGTTGGTGAGATGCCAGGAGTAGGAACGAAGTTCTTCCCGGCAGATCAGACTCTGGTAGAGGATATTAAGAAGGCAGCAGAGGTTATCTCTAGTAAGGTTGGCTCTGGTGATACCGTAGCTGACAATATTACACTTCACTTTGGTCGTGTATGCTCAGGAGATCAGTTCCTGGCAGATGATCAGAAGAAGAACTGGATCGTGGATACCTTCGGTGGTAAGTGTGGTGAGATGGAAGGAGCTGCAATCGCACAGGCAGCATACTTAAATAAGATTCCATTCGTAATCATCCGCGCTATCTCTGATAAGGCGGATGGATCTAGCTCAATGGAATACCCAGAGTTCGAGAAGCGTGCTGCAAAGGACTGTGCAGCAATTGTAGAGGAAGTAGTAACCATTATGTAATGCTGGGAGGGGGATGGATGTCTATGAAGAAAGTAACAGGGGTTGTATTAGCGGCGTGTCTCACAGCAGGACTTTTATCTGGCTGCTCTTTGCCCTGGAAGACGAAGGACACATCTAGTAATAAGAAGGTAGAAAAGCAAGTCTCCAATAAAGAGGATACGGAGACGAAGAAGAAGGCCAGCGACATTCTGTCACTTTCTATTAAGGATAACTATATAAATAGTTCTGATGACAGAATCCTAGTGAACTATGACTCTGTGGATCTAAGTGATCCTTGGCAGGAGAACTATCCAGAACTAGAGACTGCCCTTACAGACTATACTGCAGAGCGTAAGAAGGAAGCAGAGTCCCAGCAGCAACAACTGGTAGGCTACATGCAGGAATATGGCTCCGAAGATGCTGATAACGATGGCATGAACTATAGCTACTCTGAGAGGCAGAGACTGGTAAGAGCAGATGGAACAGTGACTTCTCTAGTCGCTTCGACCTATTCCTACGCTGGCGGAGCTCATCCATCAGGTGGTTATATCTCTAAGAACTTCGACTCTGTAACCGGTAAGGAAATTGCCTTTAAGGATGTAGTGAAGGATGGACAGGGCTTCGGTGATGCTATGTATAGCCAATTACAGAAGGCATATCCAGACCTGTCTAGTATGCGTGAAGAGGAAGGCTATGAGGTCTTCAACCTAAAGGAGAGCCTACCCAAGCGTGCCAAGGCGATGATTGATGGAACAGCGTCTGCAGACGCAGGTCAGTCCGATCTATTCCCATTGACCTGGGTGATGACCTATGATGGTATCCGTGTCTACTTCTCAGACTATGAGATTGCAAGCTATGCAGAGGGTATGCAGGCTATCGATATCACTTATCAGGACTATCCAGATGTCTTCCAGGATACCTATTCCTTTAAAGGACTCCCAGATGGAGCTATGGAACAGGTTGCATCCTCAGAGGATAAACTGGTAGAACCTATGATTATGGTGAATGGTAAGACCCTGTCTCTCAATATGCAAACGGAGTCAGATACCCTATCCTTCACCTATGATGGACAGACTTGTACTGACGATCAATTAGGCTACTACTTCGGATGCGATGCCTACGTACTACATCGTGGAGAGGATTACTATCTCTACTGTGATCTCTTAAGCGATAATGATTGGCACTTCCTGAATGTCTACAACCTTAATACTGCAAGTAAAGTGGATGGTGCTGGAAGCCTTGGTATGTATTATGGTGCTTATAGTGATGCGAAAAACATGGTTCTCGGAACCCGTCTAGATATACTTGGAACCATTTCTGTATATTCCTACTACACCACAGGCAGTGATGGTCTCCCTGTCATGAATGAGGCATCCAAGTCTACTTACTATGTTGGAGACTATGGTGCACCAAATGCAGAGACAGATGAGCCACGTACACTAACCGTAAAGAAGGACATCAAGGCCACAGATGGTCTGGGCAAGTCCGTTACTCTGAAGGCAGGTACCGTTTTAACTTATCAGACAGTAGACCAAGAGGCCACCAAGGTTGGCTTTTCCACCCAGGATGGAGACATGGTCTACATTGATGCCAAGTATGAGAATGGCGGGGCATCCATCAAGAATGGTAAGAAATGGGTAAATGGCGATGACTATCTGGATGGTATTCAATTTGCCGGCTGATTAGAAAGAAATATTTATGGCACAGAGGTGGAAATGAAGGAAGGCATAGGCCATGGGAAAGAAGAAAAGAAGTAAGGCTTACTATAAGGGCAAGCTGGTTGACCGTGTTTGTACACTGATTCTACTCATTATTATCTTCGTACTGATCGTCTATATCGGACAGGAAGCTGTGAAGGAGCAGAATCATGCATCGGAGATTGTGCAGGAAATGGAGTCTCAAGACTAAAAGAGGTGATTCTATTTGAATAAGGACATGAATAGGGAGACAGAACAGTCCCTTCAACCTAAGAAAAAGAGAAAGAAGCATACTGGTCGTAGGGCGACCCATCTATTAGGGGTATTCCTCCTTGCGGCTCTAAATACTGCGAAGTATGTAGTGCTTCTTGGAATGATAGGCCTACTTGCACTTTTGATTAAGTATCTGCCAGCACTGAAGACAGATTATGAGGACGCTGTGCGAACAGTGGCAGCCAGTGATCAGAATACCTTCAATCCAGACATGGCATCCACCATCTATGATAGTTCTGGAGAGGTGATTGCGAAGCTATCCAATGATAATAAGAGATACCAGTATCTAGAATATAAGGATATCCCATCCAATGCAGTGAATGCATTTGTAGCGATTGAGGATCAGAGCTTCTGGGACAATTCCGGATATGACCCTTTGGGAGTGGCACATAGTGTATTCCGCTTTATCCAGACCAGAGGTAAGATGCTAAGCGGTGCCTCCACTATCACCCAGCAGATCTGTAAGCTCACTTTCCTGAATGCAGACCGTACCGTGACGCGTAAGGCCAAGGAAGTCATGTATGCAGATCGAATGACCAAGACCTACTCGAAGCAGGCAATCATGGAGTATTATATTAATAACTGTTGCTTTGCCAATAGTATCTATGGGATCGAGGAAGCAGCACAGGAGTACTTCGGTGTATCTGCCAAGGAGTTGACTCTGTCTCAGACAGCCTATCTCTGTGCCATTCCGAATCGTCCAGGGTATTATGATCCATGGAAGAATCCCAATAATGCCCTTAAGAGAAGGGATAAAATCCTAAAGGATATGTGTGAGTGCGGCTATATCACAGCTGCCCAAAGGGATGAGGCTCTGAAGGAGACTATTACAGTACGTGCCAAGGGCTCTGTACAGGAGGCCGCAGAGGGTGAAGAAAGTAGTCATACCCAGAGTACGACCCAGGACTATCAGACTACCTATGCAGTGAAGTGTGCAACCGAGTATCTGATGGAACTGAATGGATTTAGCTTCAAGTATGCCTTCGATACAGCAGAGGAGTACCAGCAGTATCGAAGTTACTATAATGAGGCCTATCAGGCAGCGAAGAATGCCCTCTATACCCAGAGATACTCCATCTATACATCCTTAAATACAACGGCCCAGAATGACCTGCAGAATATGCTAGATGAGGCCCTGAAGAATCGTAACGAGAAGAGTGATTCAGGATCCTATGCACTGCAGGGCTCTATGACGGTTATTGATAATGAAAGCGGTAAAGTGGTAGCCATTATCGGTGGACGATCCCAGGAGGGAATCACCACTGGCGGTTCTCTGAATCGTGCCTTTCAGTCCTACAGACAGCCTGGGTCTACATTTAAGCCGATTCTGGTATATGCTCCAGCCATTGAGTCAGGTGACTATAATGCAGATTCCGAGCTTAAGGATATCAGTGTAGATGCTGCGAAGAAGTCCAACAAGAAGATCTCAGAGATGTCTGGCGCAAGTATCACACTCAGGAATGCGGTGGTGCGCTCTCGAAATGGTGCAGCCTACTGGCTTGCCAATGCCATCGGCATCGATTATGGCATGAAATTCATTGATAAAATGGGATTCTCTCGTGTCGTACCAGCGGATCACACCCTGGCTGCGGCACTTGGCGGTCTTACCAATGGAACCAATACCTTAGAGATGGCCTCTGCCTATGGGGTATTCACCAATAATGGTAACTACATCCTGCCATCCTGCATCCTGTCCATGCAGAATATGAATAAGATGGAGATCTATAAGGATCCAACAGAGGTGAAGGTGTAAGACGGGAACCACCAATGATAGTAAGGATGCCTGGTTCACCGGATATACTCCTTACTACACCATTAGTGTATGGACCGGATTCGATGATAACCGTTCTACCAGCTACCTCTATGGTAATTCCTACCCAGTGAAGATCTGGAAGAGCGCCATGGAGTACATGATTGATGGCAAGGAGCCAGCACATTTTTCGGAGTAAATGTAAACCAATTGTTACATTGGTGGTAAAGAATTCTCCACTCCATAAATTGTAGAAAATGTGTACAAAATTAGAATATTGTTATTAATTTGCCAACCCCTTGACACAGTGCTGTCAAGGGGTTATATTATTGTCATGTAATAAATGTAACAAATTCGTAATAATTTTAAATGCGAATCATTACGATCTTAAGAGGGGCTTAAAAGATATGAACAATAACAAGAAAGCAGGCAAGGTTACAGCACAGGCACTGACCGCAGGTATGCTGATTGCAGCAAGTGCTATGACTGTTAATGCTTCACCACTTGCAGGTGCTACGGGAAGCACTGCATCAACTCTGACAGCAATTAATTCCACAAGCAATCATTCAAGTCTTAATTCTGCTACACAGGAAACAAGCACTTATACAACCACCTCTGGTGTCTCCCAGTATCTGTCTAAGATGCTACAGGAGTCTAAGCAGGAGGCAAGTACTAAGACTACTACTTCCACAGAGAATACAGATGCAAGCACAACAGATAGCAATGTAGAGACCAATCAGGAGACTGCAGTTGCTGCATCTCCTTATGCATCCATTGGTGTGGCAAATGTCACCGATTATGCCTATATCCGTACTGCAGCTGATGCCAATAGTGACTATGCTGGTAAGCTTCATGCAGGTCAGGTTGCAACTGTTACAGGAGAAGAGGGAGATTGGTATGCAATTACCTCTGGTGATGTCACAGGCTATATCGCAAAGCAGTATCTGACTGTTGGAGATGAGGCTCTGATCCAGTCCGTAACTGTAACTACAGCAACAGTAAATGCAGATAGCCTGCGTGTACGTACCGCTCCATCCACCGATGCAAGAGTCCTCACTATGGTGGCTGGAACAACAGAGTATACCGTGTTTGATACAGCGACAGAGGGCTGGGTAGGTATCCAGACCCCAGCTGGTAATGGCTATGTATCTGCAGAGTTCGTATCTGTAGCTACATCCTATCACTATGCAGAGTCTAAGGATGCTGAGACAGCACGTCTTGCAGCAGAGAAGGCAGCAGCAGAGGCTGAGGCGAAGAAGAAGGAAGAAGCTGCAGCCAAGAAGGCACAAAGTAAGAAGACTTCAACCACCAATAGTTCAAAGTCCAGCTCTAAGTCCTATTCCTCCCCAAGTGGAAGCAATGGTTCTGCAGTTGTATCCTATGCTTCTCAGTATGTAGGTAATTCCTACTCCTACGGCGGATCCTCACTGACGAATGGAACAGACTGTTCTGGCTTTGTAATGAGTGTCTACAGTGCATTCGGCGTAAGCCTGCCACACAGTTCTAGTGGCATGCGTTCTGTTGGTACTGGTGTCAGCACCTCAGAGATGCAGGCTGGTGATATCGTATGCTACAACGGCCACGTAGGGATTTATACAGGTAATGGAACCATCGTAAATGCTCTGAATAAGAAGTCTGGTATCACTTATACAGACGTGAATTATGCGAAGATTGTTGCAGTACGTCGCGTACTGTAATTATAAATGTAAACCGGAATCTAAAACCCGGTCTACATTTATAAAAGAGTAAATCTAAAACCTTTATTAAATCTGTCCTTGATGTGCTTCGGGGGCAGATTTTTCTAATATAATGGATGTATCTAGTAATGTGAGAAAAATGCCTTGGAGGGCATCTTTGCACGAGTAGTATTTGGAGGGAATTATATGGGAAGTCAAAAAGGGAAAAAAGGTGCCGATAAGGCAGCAAGGGGGAATCTTTTTACCTCAATTATATTTCAGAATTTTGCGGTAAATGTCTCTATTCTGGTTGCTTTTATCATCTATGCAGTTGTGATGAATAATGCCATATCTACACTGGTATCATCCTCTGTAACTGCAAGTTCCAATCAGTTTGAATTACAGAAGCAAGAATCTATGATGAGACAGGGGCTCATTAATATCAAAAATGATTTAAATAGTTTAGGTTCTAAGAGCCTGGCCAACGAAGATGTCACAGCAGAAACGAAGGAAGCCAAGGATATCAGTACACTGATTGATCAGATGCCAACTTATATTAAGTATATGGAGGGAAGTATCCTTGTAAGCGAGACAGCGAATGGTAAGGAACAGGTAGAAGCCATGGCCAAGCTGGTGGATGAGTATACCGCCGCTGCAGATACTGCTATGAAGGCAATGATTAATCAAGAGGGCGCCGGAATCCAGACGGCTATGGATAACTTCAATGCCAAGGACCAGGAGATGGTTACAAGCATGGATGGTATCGAAGAGTCCATTGGCTCTCTTGGCGGTGGCCTCAGTACTTATCTAAATACTAAGAAGACCCAGGCGGCACAGTCAGCACAGGTTCTCTTGATTCTAGTAAGTGCTCTGATTGTTGCAGGTCTCTTCCTAAGCTATATAAGAATTATTAAGACCATCCAGAAAATCGGTAAGGAACTGGGTCAGATTATTAATGATATCCAGTCTGGACATGGTAATCTCACATCTCGTATTAAGACGAAGACCAATACAGAACTCCAGACCATCTCTGATGGTATCAACCTCTTCATCGAGACTCTGCAGGGTATCATCCGTGATGTTAAGGGCGGAACCAATGTCCTGACCACATCTGCTGAGACCATGACAGGTCAGATTCAGAGAGCATCTGATAATATCACCAATACCTCTGCAGCACTTGAGGAACTGTCTGCATCTATGGATACCGTGGCATCTACTGCAGGAGAGATCAATGATAATCTCGAAGAAGTACGTGCAGCTGCTGAGGAAATCCACCAGGAAGCATCTGGTGGCACAGAGACCGCACATGCCATCCGTGAAGAAGCAGATATCATCAAGAATAATGCAGCACAGAAGAAGGACAATACAGGACGTAAGATGGAGGAACTCTCCTCTACACTTGAAGTCTCTGTTAAGGAGTCTGAGAAGGTATCTCAGATTGGAGATCTGACCAATGATATTCTGTCCATCGCAAGCCAGACCAATCTCTTAGCACTGAATGCAAGCATTGAGGCTGCACGTGCAGGTGAGGCAGGTAAGGGCTTCGCCGTAGTAGCTGATGAGATCAGCGCACTGGCTGAGAATTCTAGACAGACAGCAAGCAATATTCAGGAAATCTCTGAAGTAGTAACACAGGCCGTTAAGGAACTGTCCAATAATGCACTTGAGGTAATCGACTTCATCAATAAGAATGTACTTACTGACTATGATGAATTTGTAGAGACAGGTAATAAGTACGAGCAAACTGCTGAGACCATGGATGAGATTCTGGCGAAGTTTAATGAGAAGGCGGATAATCTGGGCATCGTTATGGATCACATGGCATCCAGTATCACCTCTATTACAGAGTCTGTAAAGCAGAGTTCGGAAGCCATCAATATGTCCGCTGTATCCTCCTCAGAGATCGTAGATGAGATCCAAGGCATTGATGATGCCATGAGTGAGAATAATAAGGTCACACTGCAGCTGAATAATAACACTAAGATGTTCGAGCAAGTGTAATTCCGTAGATCGTAGGAGTCTAGACTTCGAATCATCTTAGATGTAAAAATAGACCGTGTCGTCAATTCCTGACGATGCGGTCTACTTTTCTCTCTCTCTTCACAAGAAGGAATCGGTAGGCTGGTCGATGAATTGGGACTTGTCACCCTCCTCCCAAGGGCGGATACGGTAGGTGACACCTAGTTCCTTACAGATAGCAGCACACTTCTCTTCATCCTCCTTAGAGAGGGTCGTATCTACAGTGGATAAAATAACAGCAGGGACATACTGAGAGGCTTCTTTTGCGAAGTCTAGCATGGCCTGATGAGAGGCTATACCAAAGCGAGGGCGAACGAGTTTCAGATACTCTTCTGGATCTGGGGTATTTAAGGAGATGGAGATCTCATCGATACGTCCCTTTAGGTCAGGGCAGATATCTCTACCATTCACCAAATTGCCTAAACCATTGGTATTCAGACGGATTCTCTTACCATAGGTCTTCTTAATATAGTCCGCTACCTCTATAAGGACAGGAAATGCCTCTGTAGGCTCACCAAAACCGCAGAAGACTACTTCCTCGTATTCATCCATATTTTTCCCCTGAAAGGCCTCTATAACCTCTTCTAGGCTAGGCTCATGATCTAACCAGAGGGAATCAGACTCTCCAACACGATCCATGGTCTGCCTCAGACAGAATGTACAGGCACAGGGGCACTTATTGGTGAGATTTACATAGAGATTGTTATGAACTTTATATAGGATTTCTTCTTTTCTCTGCATGATGATTCCTTTCTAGTTGGTAAAGGGATGAAGCCTATCAACTGCAGCACATATGCATCGGATAGACTGCAATTGAGAGGACGGTTTAACTCAGTCGGGGTACAAGCTCCGACTGAGTTAAACGCTCCGCGAGGATGCGCACGGATTCGGACAGGAATTTGTCTGCTGAAGCAGACCCGAATCATTTGTAAATTAGTGTAACTGATCAAGCAATTCCTCGAAGGCGACACCATCGGTGGCTGGAATGCCCATCTCGATGGAGCGGGTGATACAGGCACGGATGAAGGAAGAAGCCTTAACTACGGACTCCTGGAAGTCTACACCATTCACAGCGTCGGCGATGATAATGGAGGCGAAGAGATCGCCGGTTCCATTACGTGATCCACCGATGCGAGGTAGCTTATGCATCTTCATCTGACCGTCTACATAGGAGAGATCTAGGATATCATCGCCACATGGGATGCCGGTAATGACGATTTTCTTAGGCCCAAGGGCGGATAGCTTGTCTAATAATTGTTGGAACTCTGTCTCAGACCAAGGTGCATCATGATAGGGCGTATTGGTTAGGATACAGGCCTCTGTGAGATTGGGAGTGATGATGGTGGCCATACGAACCAGCTTACGGATGGCATTACAATGCTCCTCATCGTAGCTGGGATAGATGTGCCCATTGTCTCCCATAACAGGATCTACTAGAACGATGGTGTCATCTCTTCGAAAATCACGAATGAAGTGTCGAACCAGGCGAGCCTGCTCTGTAGAGCCTAGAAAGCCAGTCTCTATGCCTTGAAACTGTAGATGAAGCTTCTTCCATTCGTCGGCATACTCTGTAAAGTGCTTGGTGTAATCGTCCATGAAATAACTGGGGAAACCAGTCTGATTGCTTAGAATAGCAGTTGGAAGCCAGCAGCACTGGATCTTCATCTTAGAGATGACAGGCATAGCGACTGCAACGGAGCAGCGTCCGAATCCAGTGAGGTCATTGATGACAGCGATTTTTTTCTGATTGTTATGTATATCCATGAGTAAGTAATTCTTTCCTATATATCCATTTGACGTCTTGATGGTTTTTGACATACTCCCACGTCTAAAGTCGTGGGACTCTTTAGATTTACTTAACATCACCGCAGTCTTATAGGAGGGGTATAGTTAAGCTTTTCAAGATTTAACGTCTATTGGATTTCAATACCTACGTACCTACTTTCCAGACGAAAGGTTTATGTCTGAACCTTTTTATTTAGTTTTTAGAATCCAAAACACTGTTTCATTGATATATTGTTTGTTTTCATT
>ONIO01000056.1 GCA_900317915.1 uncultured Lachnospiraceae bacterium
ACCTCAAATCTTCTGTGCTTTTTTATAATTTCTTAATAAAATTTTCACACCCTCTTGCAATCCAGGTGTTATTCTAAAATTGACTATAAATCCGCCTGGATGCGGTAATAGATAGATTAGACAAGGAGGTCGCTATGTCATTAATGGATATATCATCATTCTTCGGCAGTTCCAGTAGTAACTGGATGAGTTCATTTAATTTCCGTGACTATTCTCTGATTCAGAGTGGCAGTTATCAGAAGCTGATGCGATCCTACTACAATCAGCTGGAAACGGGCAGTTCCACATCTAGCACCAGATCAACTACAAGTACATCAGATACTAGCAGAAGTGGCAAGTCAGACACTGGTTACAATGATCCGTTGCGCTTTAATTCAGCGGATAAAATTAGTAATCTCTACCAGTCCGAATACACAGACTCCACTGGCCTAACAAAGATGAAAAATGAAGCCAATGATCTGAAGACCGCGGCAAAGAAACTAGATGAGGGAGACTTCTGGGAGACGAAGGGATCCAACTCGGGTTCAAGCGATACGACTGCTCAGATTACTTCTGCAGTGAAGGATTTCGCTAACGCCTACAACAGCGTACTAGACCAATCCAGTAAGGTGAATTCAACTGATGTAAAGCAACAGACCCGTGCCATGACTAGCCTGACCAGGACCTTATCCAAGGCACTTTCTAATATCGGCATCAATCAGGACACTGCAGGAAAGCTCACTGTGGACGAGGACAAGCTGAAGAGTGCAGATAAAAAATCCGTAGAGAAATTGCTGTCAGGCACCTATTCCTATGCCGCTCAGATTACCAAGCAGGCTTCGAATATCTCTAGTGCCGCAGTGCGAAGCAGCAGCCTCTACACCAGCACCGGCAGCCTGACAGGCAGCATGTATGGCGATTATAATTACTGGACATAGGGTGGCCAGTATCGGATAGATAGTGATAGGACCTGCCATAGGAGGTAGCATATGGGTATAGATATCAGTAGCGTAAGCAGCCAGATCACCTCTGCTTCGCAAATGAAAACCAGGCAGAAGACTACAGCGAAGTCCGCACAGGAGAGCACATCTTTGACTTCCACTGGTACGGAAGCAGCCAATAAGCTGTTCGATGATTATTACGCATCTAAGGGTGAATAAAGTATGAGCCAAATTCAATTGATTCGTCCCATCGCTCTAATTACAGGAGCCACGGGTGGATTAGGACAGGAATTTGCACGGATCTTCGCAAGAGAGGGATACGATCTTGTTCTAACTGCTCGAAGTGAGAAGCGACTCCTCGAACTACGAGAGGAGATTCGTGTGGCCAGCGAACCAAATATCCCCGCGTTTTACATTTATCCATGTGATTTAGCAGAGGACGATGCAGTGGAGAAAATCTACGGGTATACCCAGGAGCAGGGACTTACTGTAGATACACTGGTGAATAATGCAGGATTCGGCGACCAGGGGGACTTCCACTTGGAAGACGAAGGACGGATGAATGCCCTCCTACAGGTGGATATCGTGGCACTGGTGCAGCTCACGAGACACTACCTCCCAGAGATGGTGGCGAGACAGAAGGGACAGATCCTGAATGTGGCATCTGTCGCGGCTTTCGGTGCGGGACCACATATGTCTCTCTACTACGCAGCCAAGGCCTTCGTCCGCAGCTTCTCGGAGGCAATCCATGAGGAAGTGAGAGGCAGCGGAGTCACAGTCACAGCAGTCTGTCCAGGACCTGTGGATACAGGATTCGAGGCGGCAGCAGGGCTAGAGGGATCTAAGATGTTCACCCTGTTTCGGCCGGCCAAGCCTGATGCTGTGGCAGAGGGAGCCTATCGTGCGCTACGAAGAGGCAAGGCCCTCTACTATCATGGGTTTGGGATGCGGTAAACCGTGTTCACAATTGGAGCGGATGAGGAAGGAATCGGCAACAGTTGGATATCACACAGGAATTATTCAAGTTACAGGACATCGAGTATAGAGACTTCACAGCCAAACTGAATCCTACTGTGGATCCAGAGACCATTATCGGAATACGTGTACCAGCCATCCGCAAGCTAGCGAAGGAACTGGTGCGTGAGGATAAAGAGAATAGGAAACTGAGACAGAAGGATGGTGCGTATGATTCTAAGAGTGAACTAGATGTATTTCTAGCAAGTCTTCCCCATCCATACTTTGATGAAAATATGCTTCATGGCTTGATCGTAGCTGAGTTAAGAGACTATGAGCGATGCCTAATGGAGGTGGAGAGATTCCTCCCATACATTGATAACTGGGCGGTTGGCGACTCTATGACTCCGAAGGTATTTCAGAAGCATAAGGCAGAGCTACTTCCGGTTATAAAGAAGTGGATTCAGTCCCCAGAGACCTACACCAGCCGCTATGGGATACGGATGCTGATGACTATCTATCTGGATGAGGACTTCGAGAGAGAGTATCTAGACCTTCCTCTGGCGATAGAGACGGAGGAATATTACCTTCGCATGATGATTGCCTGGTTCTATGCCACAGCATTAGCTAAGCAGTGGGATGCTACCATTCCAATCATAGAAGCAGGTCGGCTTGAGAGATGGACCCATAATAAAACAATCCAGAAGGCTAGGGAGAGCTTCCGCATTACAGCGGAGCAGAAGGAGTATCTCAAGTCGCTGAAGAGGTGAATGCGTATTAACCAGGAAGCCTAATGGGGCTTCCTTTTTTATGGGGGAATAGTATAGAATACAATCAGCACACGACTAATGATGCAACTAACTGGGGTGCTCTTCGCAGTGAATAAGACTCATATGGATGAGATCATTGCAGCAATTGAAGGGTATCGCACGGATATGGAAGTAGTGCGATAGGAACTGTAATGAGGATTAGATTGAGAGGACGATCATGACCATTCAAGAACGTGCCGAGAAGGCTGTAGAACTTAAGAATTCAGGTAGATGCAACTGTGCGCAGGCTGTGGCAGCAGTGCTTGCAGATCAGGTGGAGATGGCACCTGAGACACTGCATCAGTTAACCGCTGGCTTTTGCGCTGGCATGGGAACCATGGATGCCACCTGTGGCGCCCTGATCGGTGCCAATGTGATTGCAGGTCTGAAGACGGAGGGCCAGGGAACCCTCATGGTGAGCCGTGAGGACTGTGTTCGCCACGCTGTACTGGCATATGGCGAGGCCATGGGCATCTAGGATACGGTTTACATTTACAAATCAACGAAAACAACGAAATCAACGAATACATATTTATTCATGGCTTAAGTATGGTATTATCAACTCATGGATTTTGTATAGATAGGAAGAGTCACATTAGACTCTAGCCGCAATGGTGTGTGGGGCGCTTACCTGTCGAAAAGGCGCGTACCTGTCGAAAATGTATTGAAAAGATGAGTGTATGGGGATGACAACGAATGTTACTTATAATCTGTACTATGATATTAGTGCAGTTCTATTGAATTCAGTTTTTATTATCCTATTATTTTTCAGGAAAAAGGTAAAAGGGCGTAGGGATTGGGTCTTTATGTCCCTGATTATTTTTATGCTGCTTTCTGCGGTGATGGAAATCGGTACGTCCATGATCCGTAATGGTGACTGGGTGGTGTCTAATGGTACTCGTACAGTGGTGACAGCTTTAGCACATTATTTCCATAACAGTATTGAGTTTTTGGTATTCTTATATGTCCTACAGATTTTTGGCGTACTTCGTCATCGGAAGGGCCTTCTTCTCATCATTGTATGGATTCCACAGATGCTTTTGTCTGTATTTCTGATTGTTCCATCTCTGCGCCAGGGGATATTCTACTACGATACCAATGGCGCCTATGTGCATGGATATCTCTACTTCTATTTTTATTATTCAATCATCGGTATCTATGCCGCCTTCGGAATTATCGCACTCTATCTCTATCGCAATCGGATATCGAAGAAGCAATTTGCCCTCATCAATCTCTTTGCCATCTGCATGATTCTCAGTATCTATGCAGAGGTAGAGCCTCATATGCGTATCACCATTCTGCTCCAGTCCCTGTGTCTACTTGTTTGCTATGTGGGATTAGAAAATGACTCTGAGGTCATCGATAATGAGACGGGGCTATTAAGTCGCTATGCACTATGGAGCGAGGCGGCATTGCTCTATGAGTCTCGATTTAATACCTATGTGGTATCCATCCATCTTAGAAACTTCCCATACTATAGTCGCATGTTGGGCTCACGCTTAACCACGGAGTTGCTACGCACAATGGGTAACTGGTTAGCACATTTCTCTGGAGGTAAGGCTTCTGTCTACTATCCATCCCGTGGTACCTATACCCTTCTCCTCTATGAATATGAGAAGGAGGCAGCATTAGAAGTAGCAGAGCGTGTACGTTCTCGGTTCGCATCTCCTTGGATTGCCAGGGGCACCAGTGTCACATTCCAGACCTCTGTGAAGGTCACTGGTATTCCGAATCAGATTAAGAATGAGGACCAGCTCTTTGCCTTTATCGAGAATCATGATCCAGCTCGCTTCTCTACAGGAGAGGTAAGCTTCATTGATGAAGTACGAACAGATCAGAGAAATGGACAGATCGAGGCAGCAGTACAGAAGGCCCTAGATGAGAATCGCCTTGAGGTCTACTTCCAGCCGATTCATGATGTGGCCTCTGGTCGCATCCGTTCCTGCGAAGCCTTGGTACGACTGAAGGATCCAGACATGGGCTATATCTCTCCTGAGGAATTCATCCGAGTAGCAGAGCATGCTGGACAGATCGGACAGATTGGAGAGGTGGTCTTCGAAAATGTATGCCGATTCCTACATGACAACAAGCCTGAGCGCTACGGACTAGAATTCGTAGAGGTGAATCTGTCCACCCTTCAGTGTATGGATAATAGTCTGACGGAGCAGATTCAGAATCTCATGAAAAAGTATGAGATACGCCCGGGTCAGATTAATCTTGAGATTACAGAGTCGGCGGTGGTATATAACGCTAGCGTCATGAAGCAGGTGATGGATAACCTACGTCAACTCGGTCTATCTTTTTCCCTAGATGACTTCGGAACTGGTAATGCGAACTATTCCTACATCATGAATTATCCTTTCGACCTGATTAAGGTGGATAAGAGCTTCCTATGGGCAGCGAATGAGAAGGGAGATAATCGTGTTATCCTAGATAATATGTTGCAGCTGATCCAGGGACTGAATCGTAAGGCTGTCGTAGAGGGGGTAGAGACAGAGGCCCAGAGAGACTATCTCACCAGGCGTGGTGTAGACTATCTCCAGGGATTCTACTATAGTAAGCCTATTCCAGGAGCGCAATTTATCGAATTTCTGGCTCATACCAATGGGGCAAGTGAAATGATTGAGATGAAGGATACTGTTGCAGTGAATACAGTGACAGAAGAAAGTGATATAGTTGCAGTGAATGCCTAGTTGGCATGAGGCTTGCATGATATGTAAGGGGAGAAAAATAGAAACAGGAACTATTGTAGAAATGAGTAAGTAATGAGAGTATATATCGATTTTGATGATGTCATCTGTGAGACCGCTAAGGAATTCTCACATCTAGCTAAGGAACTATTTGACATCGATGTACCATACCGTGAGGTACAGTTTTTTAACCTGCAGAAGACCTTCGACTTAGATGATCAGCAGTATGAGGAACTGATGAAGAAGGGACATGAGCCAGAGGTGCTGCTGTCCTATGAAGAGACTCCACATGCAGCAGAGACCATTAATAAGTGGATGGACCAGGGACATGAGATCTCCATCATCACAGGTAGACCATTTGATGCATACGATGCATCAAGACAGTGGCTGGATGAGCATGGCCTAGAGAGAGCACCTCTATTCTGCGTAGATAAGTATGGACGTGAAAACCATTTAGACGATTCCACCTTCAATATGACACTGGCAGAACTCTATAATCTGACCTTTGACTTTGCAATCGAGGACTCGCCAAAGGCTTTCCCTCATGTGGCTCACTTCGAGAACTGTAAGGTAGCAGTCTTCGATCGTCCTTGGAATCAGAATGCGACCTTCCCGAATGACAACTTCGTGAGATGTATGAATTGGGAAGACATCAATGGATTGTTTGAGAGAATGTAAGAAAAAGAGAATCTTTTGCGATGCAGGCCATGTATCAGGATAAGATGTTGTTCACATATTCCCTTAAGACAGGCACGACCTCATTTTCGAACCAGGGATTATTTTTCTGCCAGCGGAAATTCAAAGGGCTAGGATGAACAATAGGGAAAAATTCTGGAAGATATTCCTCAAAATTTCTTACAGTTTCAGTGAGATTCTTTTTTGTTTTGCCTTTTAGATAATAATCAGTACTGTATTTCCCGATAAGTATGGTGAGCCTTATATCAGACATAAGATCAAGGATCTCCTTATGATATTCATTTGCAATAAAGGGCCTGGGCGGAAGATCGCCGGTCTTTCCTTTGCCTGGATAATAGAAGTCCATTGGCATAATTGCTATTTTTTTAGAATAAAAGGTTTCTTTGTCAATTCCAAGCCAGTTAATCAATTTTTCTCCGGATTTATCATTAAAAGGGATACAGGATTCTTCGACTTTACGTCCCGGAGCCTGGCCTATTATAAGGATCCTTGCATTGGGGTTTATCTGGAATATGGGAGGTATTCCTCTTTTGGTATATTCTTCGTTCCTGGGATCATTTTTGATTTCATTTATTATTTCGTCAAGTGACATAATTTTCCCCTATATTAATTACAATTCATCTTTATCTTGTCATCGAGCTTTTCCATGAGAGACAGGCATTATTTATGATATTCCTTACGAGGATTCATAAAATCTTATTAGAAAAATGTAAGATCAGAAACCGAGAGAATCATTTACCAGAATTACATTTATACGATCCTTGTGATGAGAATACCGGGTGATGAGAAACTGGCAGCAGATAGTATCAGGCTGCTTGCAGTCGAAGCATTTCCCGGCTTTTTTGCATGGAGTATTTATGGGAAAACGCATTGCATTTGAAGGAGCAGCTACGTTTCTTGCTCGTTTAATTGCCGAATCAAGGTCGGCACAGATCTTGTTCATGCCAACAATGAAAATAACCTTCTTAGGACCATTTGCTATGCAGGAAACGCGGTTGGCATTTCCGTCTATGTTTACGAGAATTCCGTCATTTGTCATGGCGTTGCAGCTTGAAAGAAAAATATCTGAATCATATGCGGCCAGGAGTGCCTCCCGGGAATCCATCTTGCTACGATCTATAAAATGATAATTCCCTTCATTCAAGGCATCTATTAGACCAATCTCGAGAGAAGACATGCATCCTCCCTGGCTTATTGTGGAACCCTCGGGGATCATGGAAAGAGCGATTTTTCTAGCCTCATCCTTATCCTTGGCATAAAAACCCTTCATGTTTCTAGAAGTCAGACCTTTTATAACAGTCTGGGCAAGAAGCTCATTTTTTTCCTTTACAAATTCATCCATAGCATACCTCATATCTAATTATATCTGATCCATTTTCTAATATTATCCCTGAAAAACTTCTCCATCATCCTGTAAAGAGTTTTTTCGGTTACTTAAAAAATTTTTAAACTTACTATGATTGTAACATAATTTCGTTGACAGGAGAGGATATGCTTGAGAGATTAAATTTCCATTTTGATGTAAACAGCGCTTTTCTTTCGTGGACTTCAGTAAAAAGACTCTCTGAAGGAAAAAGCAATCTTCGGCTCATTCCGGCTGTGATCGGAGGCGCCCCCGGACAGGAGGACAAGTGTTGTTCTGGCTAAATCCCAGCCTACGAAAAAATTCAATATCCACACCGGCGAACCTATGTCTGCTGCTTTTAAAGATGAAAAAGCAGATGAGAAAGAAGAGAATGGGGAAGAGGCTATGGACATGATTCGCAGGAAATTTGGTATCGATTCTATCCGAATTGGGACGGGGAAAATTAGTAGCCGAAAGAGCAGAGAAGATGTGAAATGTATGCTAAATCATTGCGTTTGTATTGAAGTGGCAGTATAATACAAGTAGTAATCAACGAGGAGGTGCACTATGTCAAGTACAATACAGATACGTGTTGATGATGAACTCAAAACAAAATCCGACACCCTGTTCAGGGAGTTAGGAACAGATACGACTTCCGCTATCAGGATGTTTCTTACCCAGGCCGTTGCAAATAACGGATTTCCTTTTGAATTAAAGAAAAAGACGGTAAATCCATATGTGACATTGACAGAGGATGAGGTACTTAAAAAACTTGAAGCATCAAGACAGCATGCGGCAGAGGGCATGGTACGAGATGCGGATGATGTGATATCCGATATGAGGCAGAAATATGGAATATAAGGTTGTTATTACATCTGATGCCGAAGCGGATTTGAATGGGTTTATCAGATATCTTTTATTTGAGAAGAAAAGCGATCAGGCGGCTTCCAATGTACTGAATGACTTTGAAGCTACAAAGATCGGTCTCTCCAGAGTGGCCGGGAGCTTAAAACTGTGTGATAATCCGCGGCTTAGAGAACTTGGTTACCGGAGAATGAATTTCCTATCTCATGACTACTTTTTGCTATACAGAATTGAGGGAGATACTGTCATTGTGGACAACATATTCCATGAACTGCAGGACTGCGAGAATAAGATATTGTAAGTACAGAAGAATGATGTCTAGTCCTTCGGGGCTGGATTTCTTTATGCCGGGATGTACTACCTGGCTACGGGCTGTCTGTAGGAGCATACAGCGGAAACGCCGAAGATTACAGGGGTTGAATTACGACGCTTGTTGTCGAGGTCTTTCGCGTTACCGTTTTTTATTTTTCATAAATCCCATAAATACGTGGGTTCACAACGGAGAAATACAAAAATGAAACTAGGAATAGTTATGTGAAGCCGGTTTTTATGCCCGAATGATGAAGCAACAAGTTGATTATAATTATAGTTTTAAAAACTAGACAATCCCTTAGGTCGACAAATCCTAAGATGCATCCTAAAGTTCCGCATCAGCATAAGATAACCTATGACGATAACGGTAAGATGCATAGAGATAGTTCAGATACGGAGATTAAATAAATGAATTTAGACCAGTTAAGAGAATATGTTTCTGAGGGACGTGAGATTGAATTTAAGTTCAATGGAAAAAAGTATTCTATAACGTATGGAGTGATTGACGATAAAGATGTGATTTCATTCTGTGAATTTTATCAGGAGACAACGGAAGTAGAGACTGTTGATGAACTCTTAAAAGTAGAGCGAGATGGAGTCACTGTGCTTCACATGTTGGAGTCAATTACAGAAGAGGATACTTGGATTTATTAAAATGAATAATGGTGTGCTTCCTGCTGCAGGGATGAATACGGAGTCGGTCAGAGAAATCTGATCGGCTCTTTTTACGTTAAAGAATAACTCAGACGTTGATTAGAGAAAACAATAGATAGAATTACAGAAAAGAAAGGCCTGCGGGAAATCCGCAGGCCCATTTTATCGTCATCCTTCGATGAGTATCTGTTTCTTTTCGGGAAGCTTCTCTTTGTCCTTCTTAGGAATGGTGAGGTTCAATACACCATGCTTGAAGCTTGCTTTGATGTCTTCCTCGGTGATGTTTTCGCCGACATAGAAGCTTCTCTGCATTGATCCGGAATAACGCTCCTGTCTGATCAGTTTGCCCTTCTCATCCTTTTCGTCCTTATCCAGACCCTTGTTTGCGCTGATAACGAGATATCCGTTGTTCAGTTCTAGATCAATATCTTCTTTCTTGAAGCCGGGCAGGTCGATATCTACTTCGTAGTGATCGTCATGCTCACGAACATCGGTCTTCATCATCCTGTCGGCATGTCTGCCGTACAGCTTTCTTTCGGTTCTGTCCAGATCACTGAAATCCGGGAATGCAAACCAATCGTCAAATAAATCCTCTCCAAAAATACTAGGTCTTAACATAATACTTACCTCCTTTTCACTCAATACTGTTAAAAGCTACTGAGCAAGGGGAAGGAGGGATTAGATCA
>ONIO01000089.1 GCA_900317915.1 uncultured Lachnospiraceae bacterium
CAAAAGCATTGTATCAACAGTCCATGTTCACTATAATAAAACCATGATAAATCCAAAGCAACAAATCAATCTACTTAACCATTAACCAAAGGATTTATCAAATAAAATACAAAGGGGCTGATTTATATGAAACTACAAATCACAGGACGTAACATTGAACTGACGGAAGGCTTAAAGGCAGCTGTGGAGGACAGATTGTCAAGGCTGGACAAGTATTTCAAGGAGGACACCCCAGCTAGAGTAACCATGAGTGTCGAGAAGGAGAGACAGAAGATCGAGGTTACCATCCCGATGAAGGGTCACACCATTCGTTCGGAGCAGGTATCTAACGATATGTATGTATCCATCGATTTAGTAGAAGAGACCATTGAGCGTCAGCTCAGAAAGTATCGTAGCAAATTAGTTGAGAAGCAGCAGGATGCCAGAGCAGCCTTCAAGGCTGATTACATCGAGCATGATCCAGATCTTGATGATCAGGAGATTCACATCATTCGTGAGAAGAAATTCGATATGAAGCCTATGTATGCTGAGGATGCCTGTGTCCAGATGGAACTCTTAGGACATGACTTCTTTGTATTCCGTAATGCGGAGACAGATGAAGTGAATGTAGTTTATAAGCGCCGTGGTAATACCTACGGACTGATTGAGCCTGAGGAGGAATAATTCGAATCGTAACCGGAATGGGGGGGTCCGGTCAATGATATCTGTTACTGGTTCATCTGGTAGCAGAGGGTTAAAACTTGTATGGGAGAAGGGGAAACCGGTACTGCAGATTTTGCAGTACCGGTTTCTTGCGTTACTAATGTCACTTCAGAGGATACTAACCCCATTTAACATGCTGAAAATTAGGACTTTTAAGTAACTTCTACGAGATTCGCTAATCAAGCCTTGTATAGAAACTCTAATGGTGGACAGAAGAGGTTTCCATCGGATACCCACCTATGATATATTCCACGTACGAAAACCGGAGACCAGAGAGCAGTTTCCATTGGCACCAGGACAACTAAGACTAGACACTTTGGATTGGTTCTGCGCATACAAGGAGGTTGTAAAATTGCAGAAAAGTGAATTAGCGAGTTATCTTAGGAAATTACGGGATAATCTAAATCTAACAAGAGAGGCCGCCTGTGAAGGTGTATGTGAGCCTCGCACAATCTACGAAGCGGAATCAGGGCGAGGAATCCCTTCCGATCGAGTGATTACCAATCTCATGCAGCGATACGTATCCAATGGAATGGATCCGATTATCGCAGAACTATTCGTGGCGGAGGCTAGAACCCTTCGGGAAATCGATAAAATGGAGAGGCAAAGAGCCAAACAAGAGGCCAGAGAAAAGAGAGAGGCTGAGGTAAGGGAGATTCTTAGTAATCTGCTTCAGGGAGTGAAGATGGATGATGTGGAGAAGTCCATGGAGTACCTGAGAGAGATGCATAAGATTGTAAATGGTCAAAGGAAAGAATCCCTTCAAGAGAACCGCATCCGATACTATCAGGAAGCTGCAGAAGTGATCTTTCGCTTGATGGGGGCGAGACATCAGAACTGTATGCTAGAGTATGTGTTTTCTGATATCGACTATGTGATTCACTTGGAGGAAGTGATACAGATGCGCTGGCCGAATTTCGATGGAAGTGAGATTCCCTTTCCCAGGAATCTCCTGCATACAGAGTCTGTCACCCATGCGGATATCCTTCTTATGAATCTCTATAGTAACTATGAATTTCATCTAGAAAATGAGAGTCGAGGCTATGCCCTTCAGACCCAACTCTATAACTATCTAATAGCCAGGCGAAGAGATAGTGAGCAGCAATTTGTTGAGCAGGAAGCGGTATGCATAAATTTAGCCTGTATGGCTTTTCATCTCCAATACTATGAAGAGGCCAGCAGGCTAGTGGATACCTGTAGATATTTTTTGAAATTACATGGAGACATTACCCTCTACTTCCATCTAGAGAGACTTGCCATCCATCTAAAGCATGAGATGGATCAGAGGATGGAAGAGACCATGTTAGTGATTCATTTAAGAGAACTCTATTACAGTATTCCCCTTGAGTTTCGCCCGGTGGAAAGCTACGAAGAGTTCCTAGAGATGCCCCTAGAGACCTGGATCTTCTAGAGACTTCTTTCCTTAGTCAAGACTCGCTCGCGTGTCTTGCACGCCGGATTCGGGTCTGCTTCAGCAGACAAATTCCTGTCCGACTGCGTTAGAATCATCTAGCATCTTCTGGACCCTAGACTGCATATAGACACCGATATGCTTCTTGTCCTCAGGGTCTAACTGACTTGGACGAATTGGCTGACCAAACTGGATGGTGACCTTGGTAGACTTTACAAAAGGGATATGCTTACGAACGATATCTGCAGTGTGAGTCATAGCAATTGGAACGATTGGACAATCGGTTCTGGTGGCAACCTTAAAGGAGCCTGCCTTGAACTCATTCAGAGTGCCATCTTTGGTACGGGTTCCCTCTGGGAAGATGAAGACGGACTGACCAGCCTTGACCTGGTCGATTGCAGTGAGGATTACCTGTAAGCCTTGCTTTGGATTCTTACGATCCAAGAAGAGACCACCACAACGCTCTAACCACATACCAAGGACTGGTACCTTACGGAGTTCCTTCTTAGCTAAGAAGCCAGTCTGGGTTGGTAGTACTGGATAGCCTAGGATTACATCGAAGATGCTAGCGTGATTGGCGATATAGAGATAGGTTCCATCAGGATCGATCTGGTCTAAGCCCTTCACTTCTAACTTAACACAGCAGATGAGGGAGACACCCTTCAGTCCAAAAGAGATGAATCTCTGGGAGAACTCTGCCAGTGTCTTTGGTTTCTTACGGCCGATGAGCCAGCTTATGAAATAGACTGGAAGAGAAATAATTAAGAATAAAACTGCAAAAATTAAAGCAAGTATTGCACGAATCATAGTGACCTCCAATGGAAATATTCCTATGCAAATGTGGTAGCACAAAAGTAGTAGCAGAAGTCCCTGCCTAGGGAGATTATAGTATATATTGGAATCCTTGGAAAAGAAAAAAAGAATAAAACTATATCTCCAAAACTATATCTAGTGGATTTGAAAATAAAAACCCCATGATTTTGGTTGTGAAAAATCACCAAAATAATGAAAATATAAGCTTGGATTCCTCCATAAAAATAGGTGATAATTACATCTTGTCAAATGTGAAACTGCAACAATAATCCCGTGAAACCTTCTAAAATAAGGCATTTCTAAAATGACCACACGCACACTTCATTCTTGTAAAGCATCAAAGTGAAATTTTGACAAAAAAGCAGTTTTATGCTATGATGACACCAATGTTTTTTGAAATGCGACAATGTATTCACGCAGGAGGTAAAAAAGACATGGAACGTTCTGATTTTGACAAGGTACGTGCATCTGTTGCTGAGCAGTGTGGTAGCCGCGTAGAGATCCGCCTGGATCGTGGACGTAATAAGGTTGACATCCAGACTGGTGTGATTAAGGAAGCATATCCTTCCGTTTTCACAATCGAAGTTGATGGTGAGAAGAATACACCAGATCAGCTTCTTTCCTTTAGCTACACAGATATCATCACTAAGGATATCCGCATGCGCCTTTGCTGATGTCCATGCATCTCTAGGGAGAATGGTTTACCGGGGGTTCCCTAAGGATTATGAAAACAGAATAGGGAAATCAAGAGAAGAGAAGTAATCGGCTGTTTTCAGCTATTGCTTCTCTTTTTTTATTGAAGCGGTGCATTGGAGTTTTCTTTGATGTTTCGCCCAGAATGGCTGGCGCGTCGGTAAAAGGCGAACTCTAGCCCAACATGGCCGCGAGAACAAG
>ONIO01000026.1 GCA_900317915.1 uncultured Lachnospiraceae bacterium
TTTCGAATATCCAGATTATTATGAGAAGTTTCACTGTATCGGTGGCAAGTGTAAGGATAGCTGCTGTGCAGGTTGGGAAGTAGATATCGATGATGATTCGGCCAGAATGTATCAGAATGTACCTCTTCCTATTGGTGAAAAACTTCGTGAGAAATTAAAACTTGTAGATGGTGGCTATCGCTTTCAGCTATGCAGTGATAAGAGATGCCCCTTCCTAAATAAGGACAATCTCTGCGATATCATTATCGCTATGGGTGAGGGCGGATTATCTGTTACCTGTACGGAGTATCCTCGCTATACCTGTGAGACACCAGATTATCATGAGACAGATCTGACCCTGTCCTGTCCTGAGGCAGCTCGAATCTTCTTCTCTACTGAGGAGCCGATCCAGTATGAGAGAAGAGCAGAGGAGTTCCATGATACGGACTGGGAAGAGGATCCCTTTGAGGATGATTCCTTCGATGAGGAAGGGCCTGCAGAGGATGATTTCTGGGATGATATAGAGGACGATGAGGAAGAGGATGCTTTTGAGAAGGAAGAGGATTCCGATTCAGAGGAGGAAGTAGATCCAGAAGTAGCTCGTGCCAATCGTGAGAAGTTAGAGCGAATCCTTGACCTTCGAGATGCTGCCATGGAGATGATCCAGAATCGTAAGATCCCTCTAGAAGAGCGCATCCTCAATATGGAGGAATTATTCCCAGAGGAAGAGCAGATTTCTGATCAAGAGCTTTTAAACTACCTAGATCAAATGGAGGTTGTGAATCCGGATTGGCTTCGACGTAAGGCAGATATTGAAGCTCACCTGGATCAGATCCAGGAGGAAGTCTTAGCTGACAGAGTAGAGGGTGGTTTACATTTCCAAAATCAGATGGAACGCTTCCTGACCTACCTCTTATTCCGTTATACCATCGACATCTATTATAAGGATAATCCACGCCGCGTACTGCGCTTCACCAGAAGAGCTAAGAGGGTGCTAGAACTCCTCATCGCCCAGTGGTGCTATGAGCATGAGACCCATGTGATTCCAGTTGGAGACCTAGAAGATTGTGCTCGTATTTTCTCCAGACAAGTAGAGCATTCTGAGGAAAATGTAGACCTCTTACTAGAAGTTCCCTCTTTTCATTTGTAAAAGTTGGAGTATAATGAGAAAAGTTTGTTAAGAAAATGTTACGGTGAAAGCTGGAAATATGAAAAAATACGTATTTGATTTTATTGTTGCTTTGGCAGCGCTGATATTCGCACTTGTGCTGGGAATCATTGTCCTGAAGATCGCCATCGACAGAAAGGGCGACTTCTTCTATAAGAATACCAATCAGACCCAGACAAGTACTACGGACACAACGAAGAAAAAAACCAATACCAATCGGAAGGTTGCTGATGAATCTACAGGTACCTACTGGATTGGTGATTCTCGATTTGTTGGAATGGATAAGGTAGTAGATATCAAATCTACTGACCACTATTATCTGGAGGCAAAGATAGGCCAGGGCCTGTCATGGTTTAAGAAGACTGCTCTGCCTAAGATTGAGAAAACCAGACAGAAGAACACAGCACTAAAAAAATGGCGTTATGTGATCTGCCTGGGGGTAAATGATCTGGGTGATCTCGATAACTACATCGATGAGTATAAGGAACTGACTGCAGGAGACTCCACCATTGAGCTGATCCTGGTGTCTGTGAATCCAGTTAAGAATTATCCAACGATTAAGAATAGTGACATCGAGAACTTCAATAAGAAGCTCCATGATGCATGTGATGAGAACAATTGGTACTACATTGATTCCTATTCTAAGCTGATGGACTTAGGCTATACCACCACAGATGGTCTCCACTATGACAATGATACCTATCAGGATATCTACGACATCATCGAGGAAGGCTTATCTGATTACGAACAAGAAAAGGCTGCATCTAAGAACTAGTCACAGCCAATACATACGATTCTATAGGATCCCGGAGATGAAACAATTAGTCTTCGGGATTCATTTTTTTAGCATTGTCATTCAGCCAGTTACAGATCTCCTCTAAGCCCTCATTGGTAAATGGAGCAGTGTGAGTGGTCTTCTCCTCCTGGGTGTGAGCGAAGGCCAGTGGTCCCTTCCAGATGGTGGCCTGTAACTGCCTCTCGGTCTGATCTGGCTCGTCCCCTTCCCCTTCCTGAATTACCACATCGATTTTCTCGATGCGAAAGCGCATGACACCGGCACTTCCAGTATAGGGAGACTTTTTATAAAACTCTAAAGATAATAGATCCTTCAATTCAATTGATGCATACATAGGAATACTCCAGGTTCTTGCTTGTGGATTGTTGCAATACTATAATAGTATAGAATGACAATAAATGGAAAGGGGCGATTCATATGCCACAGGGAAAACCAAGAGCAGGAGAGTTCTATCTACATTTTAAGAATAAACTGTATCAGGTGCTGTCTGTTGCCAAGCATACAGAGACAGGAGAGCTACTGGTTGTCTATCAGGCACTTTACGGAGATTATGGTGTCTATGCGAGACCTTATAGCATGTTTATCAGCGAAGTGGATCATGAGAAGTATCCAGAGGTGCTGAATACCTATCGCTTCACCTTAGTGGATCCAGAGGCGATGCAGCAGGCGGTGACCCAGGATGGCAGCCTGTCCATTGCTAGTCTGATGCGTAAGCCAGAGCATAGAACAGGGACTTTACCGGACCTCGAGCCTCTGGACTTAGGAGCCAAAAAGGATACAGAAGAGCATGTTAGTTCTTCCCTCCTAGACTTCCTGGATGAAGAGGACTTCTCGAAGAAGTATAAGATCCTAGAGCGGATGTACGAGGAGAAGGAATTAGACGACACTATGATTGATAATCTGGCAGCATCCATCGATGTGGTAATCCCCGATGGTGACTTAGATTCTAGATATGATCATCTAAAGTATGCTGTGTCTACCCGCATGAAATTCGAGACAGATCGCCTACGGAGGTAACTTAATGCAGGAAATCGAGAGAAAGTTTCGGGTATTAAGCCTTCCCTTTGACGTGGAGAAGTACCCACATTATACCATTGAGCAGGGCTATATCTGCACAGATCCGGTCTTACGTGTTCGTATGTCTGGAGAGCTAGAGGATAAGGGACAGGTTCTAAGAGAGGCCCATTGCACCCTGTGCTACAAGTCCAGCGGACTAATGAGTCACCGGGAGGAGTCCTTCCCTATAAATGTAGACCAATTCCAGAGGCTGAAGGAGAAGGCCGAGGGAAAGGTCATCGAAAAGGTGCGCTACCGTATCCCATTCGATTCCTATGTGATTGAATTGGATCTCTTTAAAAATGTAAAGGATCCCATGGAACCTACTATGGATCTCATGATGGCAGAGGTGGAATTCCCATCGGAGGATGAGGCCATGGCATTCACTGCTCCTGAATGGTTCGGGGAGGAAGTAACACTGGATAAGCGTTATCACAATTCGGAGATGACAAAGAGTAAGTAGTATTGTTGGAGGTTTGTTATGACAAAGATCGCAATCTGTATGGCAGATGGTGTGGAGGAGATTGAAGCACTGACTGTTGTAGACTTATGTCGACGTGCTGGTATGGAGATTGATATGATCTCCACACAGAATCGTGGCCGTGCAATGGGAGGTCATGGGATTCAATTTGAAACAGATCTGAATATTAAGGACACAGACTTTAAGGAATATGATGGCATCATTCTCCCTGGCGGTGGCAAGGGTACAGAGAATCTGATGAATAATATGACGGTCTTAAATACCGTTCAGAATTTCTTCGAAGCTGGTAAGCTCTGCGCAGCAATCTGTGCAGCACCAACTGTATTAGGAAAGGCTGGAATCCTGAGAGGTAAGAAGGCTATCTGCTATCCCGGCTTAGAATCACAGCTTTTAGGTGCAGAGGTTACGGTAGAGTCTGTTGTAAGGGATGGCAATGTCATCACAAGCCGTGGACTTGGAACAGCCATTGATTTTGCTCTGGCAATCATCGCCTACTATTTAGGAGATGAAAAGGCAGAGGAAATCGCTACACAGGTGGTATATCAGGCCTAAGGCCTTTAGAAAACTTTAATTGTTTTTCATAAAATCGTATGGTATAATTCTTTACTGTCTGTATGGGTGGATTCTGTCTGCCGATCGGACATAGGCGTAAGGATAGCAGCATCTGCGATGAAGGCTTCTAGTAGAGCATAATAGCAGGAGACATCCCCGTGGTTTCTATTTCCTAGGAGAAGCAGCCATCGGAGATGCTGCGTATGAATAGCATACGCTAAGCACATAAAACCAAGGAGGAAATAAAAAACAAATGAGCGTACAGGTAGAAAACTTAGAGCACAACATGGCGAAGCTGACTGTAACAGTAGAGGCAGCTGCTTTTGACAAGGCCCTTAACCAGGCATACAACCGTGAGAAGAATCAGATTATGATTCCTGGATTCCGTAGAGGTAAGGCTCCACGGAAGCTAATCGAGTCTCGGTATGGTAAGAACGTATTCTATGAAGGCGCTGGTAATATCCTGATTTCGGAAGAGTATCCTAAGGCTTACGATGAGTCCGGTCTGGCTATCGTATCTCAGCCTGAGCTTGAGATCGTTCAGATGGAAACTGGTAAGGACTTCATCTTCACTGCACTTGTTGCTGTTAAGCCTGAGGTTACACTTGGTAAGTACATGGGTATCACTGTAACTAAGATTGATACTTCTGTTACTGACGAGGAAGTTGATCAGGAGATCGAGGCACAGCGTACAACAAACGCACGTATCGTTGAGGTTGACCGTGAGATCGCTGAGAAGGATACTGCAGACATCAATTTCGAGGGCTTCATCGATGGTGAGGCATTCGAAGGTGGTAAGGGTGAGAACTTCAAGCTTGAGATTGGTTCTCATAGCTTCATCGATACCTTCGAGGATCAGCTGGTTGGTAAGAAGGCTGGCGAGGACGTTGAGGTGAATGTTACATTCCCTGAGAACTATCAGGAGAAGAGCCTGGCTGGTAAGCCTGCACTGTTCAAGGTTCACATCAATTCTGTTTCCGCTAAGGAAATCCCAGCACTTGATGATGACTTCGCTGGCGATCAGGGCTTCGACTCTGTAGATGAGTACAAGGCTGACGTGAAGGCTAACCTTGAGAAGAAGAAGGAAGATTCTGCTAAGAGAACTAAGGAAGATGAAGCAATCGCTAAGATCGTAGCTGATTCTAAGATGGATATCCCTGAGGCAATGATTAAGAATCAGGAAGATTCTATGATCAACGAGATGGCTCAGAACATGGCTCAGCAGGGTCTGTCTATGCAGCAGTACTTCCAGTTCACTGGTACTACTATGGAGCAGCTTCGTGAGCAGGTTAAGCCTGATGCTACTAAGAGAATCCAGAACTCTCTTGTACTTGAGGCAATTGCTAAGGCTGAGAATATTGAGGCTACGGATGATGACGTCAAGGCAGAGATCGCTAAGATGGCTGAGACCTACGGCATGAAGGCAGAAGACCTTGAGAAGAACGTATCTGATGATGACAGAGAGAATCTGAAGGCTGACCTCCGTATCCAGAAGGCTGTTGATCTCATCATGGAGAATGCTAAAGAGCGTAAGAAGCCTGTAAGAAAGGCTAAGAAGGACGACGCTAAGGAAGAGACTACTGAGGAGTAATACCCTTTTTTAAGTCCTCTAGACGGATGATGTTAGCGTTTAATTAGAAGGAGGCATAGAACTATGGCAACAATTCCTTATGTCATTGAACAGAATTCCAGAGGTGAGCGCAGTTATGACCTGTATAGCCGTCTGCTAAAGGATCGTATTATTTTCCTCGGTGAGGAAGTAAATGAGACCACAGCGCAGATCGTTATCGCTGAGCTGTTATTCCTTGAGTCTCAGGATCCAAATAAGGATATTCATCTCTACATCAATTCCCCTGGTGGAATGGTGACCGCAGGTATGGGAATCTACGATACCATGCAGTACATCAAGTGTGATGTCTCTACAATCTGCGTAGGAATGGCCGCATCTATGGGTGCATTCCTTCTGGCAGGTGGTGCGAAGGGTAAGCGTTTTGCACTCCCTAATTCAGAGATTATGATTCATCAGCCATCTGGCGGATCTAAGGGCCAGGCAACTGAGATTCAGATCGCCTAATACTGGTCAGTCCTATGAGAAGGTTTGCCAGGATACTGAGCGTGACCATTACATGGACGCCCAGGAAGCTCTGGATTATGGTCTGGTTGATCAGATTATTACAAGTCGTAAGGATTCTGAAAACGAATAAGAATTAGGTAAAAGGGTGCCCCGAAAAGGAGTGCCCTTTCCTTGCTTTAATATTTACACTGAATGAAAGGGAAATTATGGCACAAAAAAAAGATGACCGCATCCACTGCTCCTTTTGTGGAAAGCCTGAGTCTCAGGTGCGTAAGATGATCTCAGGACCGAATGGCGTATTCATCTGTGATGAATGTGTAGAGATCTGCGGAGAGATTATTGATGAAGAGCTTGGAATCGATGATGATTTTGGCCCAAAGGAGGCTGAACTCCCAGAGATTAACCTGAAGAAGCCTGAAGAACTGAAGGCATTTCTGGATCAGTATGTGATCGGTCAGGACGAAGCGAAGAAGGTACTGTCCGTTGCGGTATATAACCACTATAAGAGAATCCTGTCTAAGAAGGAGACGGATGTAGAACTGCAGAAGTCGAATGTATTATTCCTTGGACCAACTGGTTCTGGTAAGACTCTCTTAGCACAGACATTGGCTCGTGAGCTGGGTGTACCATTTGCTATTGCAGATGCTACCACCTTAACAGAGGCAGGCTATGTAGGTGAGGATGTAGAGAATATCCTCTTGAAATTGATTCAGGCAGCTGATTACGATATCCCACGTGCTGAGATTGGAATTATCTATATCGATGAGATCGATAAGATTTCTAAGAAGTCTGAGAATGTATCCATCACCCGTGATGTATCTGGTGAGGGTGTACAGCAGGCCCTTCTGAAGATTCTTGAGGGAACACAGGCATCTGTACCACCACAGGGTGGCAGAAAGCATCCTCAGCAGGAACTGATTCAGATTGATACCACCAATATCTTATTCATCTGTGGTGGTGCCTTCGAGGGCTTAGATAAGATTATTGAAGAGCGTACAGAGTCTGCATCTATGGGATTCGGCGCTGCAGTGAAGTCTAAGGATGAGAAGAAGATCGGTGATATCCTTCGTAAGGCTCTCCCACAGGATTTCATTAAGTTCGGTCTGATTCCTGAGTTTATTGGCCGTGTGCCAATCAATGTGGCTCTGGATCAGCTGACAGAAGAGGATATGGTTCGTGTACTGACCGAGCCTAAGAATTCTCTGACCAAGCAGTATCAGGCACTGTTTGATATGGATGGTGTGAAGCTGACCTTCGAGCATGATGCTCTGCTAGAGATTGCGAAGAAGTCAATTGAGCGTAAGACTGGTGCTCGTGGACTTCGTGCAATCATGGAGGCTGTTATGATGGATGATATGTATCACATTCCATCTGATGATAGCGTCCGTGAGGTAGTCATCACTAAGGATAAGGTAGATCGGAATCTCATTCTCCGTGACCATGGCAGGGATGTCCTGGCAATCGAGGACAGTGAGACTTCTAAGAAAGATAAGAAAAGTGCGTAAAGATGAAAATCATTGATGCAGAATTAGAAACTGTCTGTGGTATTACAAGTAAGTTACCTCACAATACATTGCCTGAGATTGCATTCGCAGGACGTAGTAATGTGGGGAAGTCTTCTCTAATCAACAGCTTGATGAACCGCAAGTCTCTGGCTCGTACTTCATCACAGCCTGGTAAGACCCAGACTCTGAATTTCTACAAGGTGAATAATGCACTTTATCTGGTGGATCTCCCTGGCTATGGCTATGCCAAGAACTCTCAGGAGAATCGTGAGGCTTGGGGCGTGATGATCCAGAATTATCTGACTAGTTCAGATATGTTACGTTATGTATTCCAGTTAGTGGACATTCGCCATGATCCATCTGAGGATGACAAGAATATGTTCGATTGGTTAGTATATCTGGGATTTGATCCTGTGATAATTGCTACCAAGGCGGACAAGCTGAAGCCAAGCGAGATTGAGAAGCATCTGGATCGAATCTGTGAGGTACTTGGGGCAGGAGAGGATGCAATTATTGTACCTTTTTCCGCCACCACAAAGATGGGACTGGATACACTGAATGACTTCATGGATCAGGTGATTGAGAACGAGAAGGAATAATATGGGAAAGCGAAGAACTCCACTTTTTGTGCTGATTCTACTGCTTGCGATCAGTGCAGTTTCTATTTTGGGAACTGCACTTTTTGTAAAAAGAGAGGAAGCCGAGACTGCGACCAAGGGAAAAACTCTAAAGGTAGTGGCATCCTTCTACCCGGTTTACATTTCTGCATTGAATGTGACAGATGGAGTGGAGGGAGTAGAACTCAGTAATTTGACAGAGCCTACAACAGGCTGTCTCCATGATTACACACTGACACCCAAGGATATGAAGACTCTGTCGAAGGCGGATGTACTCCTGGTAAATGGTGGCGGTATCGAAAACTTCGTAGCAGATGTGGCGAAGGCTTATCCGAAGCTTAAGATTGTAGACATCTCTAAGGATCTGAAGGTAGAAGATCATGACCATTCAGATACTAAGGAGCATAGCCAGGAAAGTGATGCGGATACAGAAGATCACGACCACGAGCATGACCAGGAAAACAACGCCCACTATTGGATGAGCCTGCCACTTTACAGACAGCAGGTGAAAACCATGGCGACGGAACTTGCAAAAATTGATAGTGTTCATGCCAGCCAATATGAAGCCAATGGGAAGACCTATGATGGAAAATTGGCTGAATTAGCGAAGGAAGAAGAGAATCTGAAGGGGAGGCTTTCCCATGCGGTGGTATTCCATGAGGCCTTTTCATACTTCTGTAATGACTTAGGCTGTCAGGTGGAATATACCCTAGACCTAGATGAAGAGCGACAGGTCAGTGCAGGTGAAGTGAGAGATACTTTGAATGCCTTGAAGACGATGGATTCTAAGGTGGTTATCGCCGAGGAGACCTATGGGAAAAAGATGGCAGAGCGGATGAAGGTGGAAGTCGGAGCCAGCATCATCTACCTAGACCCTCTTACAAGAGGTCAGGGAAACTACTCCAAGGATGCGTATCTGGATGGTATGAGAGAGAATCTGAATCGTTTGGCTGAAGGATTAAAGCAAATACAATTACAAATACAAATACAATTACAATTACAATGATGAATGAAATTGAGACAAGAAAAGCACGAAAATTGATCCAACCCTGTGGCCTGCACTGCGTAAAGGTGAAGGACCTGGGAGTGAGCTTCGGAAGTCAGGTGGTTCTATCCCATGTGGATCTCCACGTGCATTGTGGACAGATGCTGGCGGTAATCGGAAAAAATGGTGCAGGTAAGACAACCCTGATTCGTGCCATGCTTGAAGAGGTGCCTCACACTGGTAGAGTAGAGTTTCGCTCGGTAGAGGCTGGTAATCTGAAGAAGCTCCGTATCGGCTATGTGCCACAGAAATTAAATATCGATCGAAGCACACCTATGGATGTCTATGATCTCATCGCATCCTTTAAGTCC
Source organism: uncultured Lachnospiraceae bacterium (assembly GCA_900317915.1). GTDB lineage: Bacteria > Bacillota > Clostridia > Lachnospirales > Lachnospiraceae > Lachnocurva. The sequence continues at coordinate 9,585 of ONIO01000026.1, forward strand.
AAGTACCCGATTTTCCTTCGTAGTAAGAAGCTCTACCAGGAGATTAAGGATGCACTGGCAATCTTCCAGGCTGAGGACTTGATCGATCAGCCAGTGGGACAGCTGTCTGGTGGACAGTTACAGCGAGTGCTTTTGTCTATGGCTGTCATGGATGATCCGGACCTCTTACTCTTAGATGAGCCAGTGGCTGGGATCGATCAGAATGGTTTGGACCTCTTTTATAAGAATATGGTCTACTTAAGAGATCATTATGATGCAGCGATTATTATTATCTCCCATGACTTAGACTATGTGAAAAAGTATGCAGATCAGGTGGTGCTCTTAGATCAGACTGTGAAGGCCCATGGCACACCGAAGGAAGTCTACGATAGTGAAGCCTTCCACCAGATTTTTGGGGAGGTAGAACCATGAATTCCTTATTTGCTTATGATTTTATGCGATTGGCATTTTTGGCTATCCTATGTATCACACCATTGTTGGGTATCCTAGGCACCATGGTGGTTCATCGGAAGATGGCCTTCTTCTCAGATGCCCTGGGACACTCTGCACTGACAGGAATTGCCTTGGGTTCCTTCCTAGGAATTTCGGATCCATCCCTTTCCATGGTGATCTATGGCATTATTTTTGCGATGCTTCTCACCATTATCCAGAGGCGTAATCTGTCCTCTACAGATACCATTATCTCGGTATTTGCCAGCGGCAGTACAGCAGTGGGACTTGCGATTCTGTCCCATGGAGGGAATTTCTCCAATTATTCAGCTCTTTTGATTGGTGATATTTTATCCATTCAGCTGCACGAAGTGGTATGGCTCTTAGTGATTCTCCTATTAACCATTGTATTCTGGGGATTTGCTGTGAATCGACTGAATGCCATCAGTGTCCATCCGACACTGGCACGTAGCGCTAATATTCGGGTGAAGCTTATGGAGGATATCTTCGCCGTACTGATTGCAATTGTGGTCATGCTGTCCATTCGCTGGATTGGAATTCTCTTAATCAGTGCCCTTTTGATTATTCCAGCAGCATCCAGCCGTAATATCTCTCGTAACATGAGAGAGTATCACATCTATGCCATTATCTTCGCTATGTTCTCGGGCATCTTGGGACTAGGCGTAAGCTACTATACCAATGTGGCAACAGGACCAATGATTGTGATCATTGCATCTATTATTTATTTTGCAACTTACTTCTATGGGAAAGGAAACTAGATGTCCACTGACATATTGATCCAGCTTTTTGTACTCATTGTATTACTGATTCTATCCAGTTTCTTCTCTGGCTCAGAGACTGCTCTCACAACAGTGTCAGAGATTAAAATGAAGACCATGGCCAAGTCTGGGAATAAGCGAGCAGAGCGGGTTCTCGAAGTCATCGGGGATAAGGATAAGATGCTGTCTGCGATTCTAATTGGCAATAATGTGGTGAATCTGTCTGCATCATCTCTGGCAACCACCTTAGCAACAAAACTCTTGGGTAGTGTAGGAGCAGGTGTCGCAACTGGTATTTTAACTTTTTTGATTCTGATCTTTGGAGAGATTACTCCTAAGAATTGTGCCCAGGCCAATAGCACAGCAGTGGCCCTTCGAACCGCTTCAATCATTTATAAGTTCATGGTGATTCTGACTCCCATTATCTGGTTTGTGAATAAGCTTTCCGGTGGTCTCTTACGCTTGCTTGGTCATAAGGAAAATGCATTTGATCAGGTCATTACAGAAGAGGAACTCCGTACCATCGTGGACGAAAGCCAGGAGAATGGTGTCATCCTGTCTAATGAAAAGACCTATATCCATAATCTCTTTGACTTTTCCGATGCTACAGCCAAGGAGGTTATGATCCCTCGTATCGATGTGACCATGGTGAATGTCAACTGGTCCTATGACAAGCTGATGGAGATAATCCGTGAAGAGATGCTGACTCGTATGCCTGTTTTTGAAGGGGATACAGACCATGTAATCGGTATCATCAATGTGAAGGATCTCTTGCTCCGTGACCCTGAGAAGAAATTTGTCCTTCGGGATTACCTGAGAGAGCCATACTTTACCTATGAGCAGAAGAATACCCTAGAACTCTTCTCTGAGATGCGTAAGAATTCCATCTCTATGGCCATTGTCTTAGATGAATATGGGGCAGTGGCAGGTCTGATTACCTTAGAGGATCTCTTAGAGGAATTAGTAGGTGAGATTCGTGACGAATACGATAATGACGAAGAGGATGACGTAGTAATCCTGTCAGATCGTGAGTTCTTAGTACAGGGCTCTATGAATCTAGAAGACCTGTGTAATATTCTACCGCTGGACTTTTCCTCTGAGGACTATGATACCTTAGGCGGATACCTGACAGGTCTCTTTGACCATGTGCCAGACTTAGGAGAGACCTATGTCACCAAGGAGGGCATCCTCCTTCGGGTAGTGAAGACTGGACACCAGCGAATTGAGAAGGTTCGCATCCGTTTCCCTAAGGCTGTGAAGATGGCCCGAACAGAATAGTAGTAGATACACCTATAGGAGAATGCATTTTTTAGGCATTTCCATAGAGAATATGATACAATTACTTGGATTATGAGAATAAGTTGGAGATGATTCAATGGTAAAAGTTAAACCGAGATGTAATCTTGCTAGAACAAGCGCTTTCATTCTTCTGATCGCAAGTCTGTCTGCAAGCATATTTACAGGATGCGGTAAGGATGTAAGTCAGCAGAACTCCCTCAAACAGGATGGCATCACAGCCATGGGTAAGGGAAAGTATGAGGAAGCAGTGAAGGATTTTGACCAGGCTCTGTCCCTAGCTGGAAGCAAGATTACAGAGGATGAGATTGATATCTGTTACTATAAGGCAGCTTCCCAGTACCTTGGAGGTAAGACCAAGGACGCTCTGAAGACCTATTCCAATCTCATTCGTTATGATAAGAAAAATGGAGATGCCTATTATCTGAGAGGTGCCCTCTACTTTAAAACAGGAGAGACCAAGAAGGCAATTACTGACTTTAAGGATGCAGTTGCTACCAATCAAAAGGACTACGACAGATATTTCCATATCTACAATATCTTAAATAATGCAGGACAAACCGAGGAGGCAGGAAAGTTCCTAAATCTGTTACTTGATACAGATACAAAAAGTGGAGAGGCCTATCAGGCCAAGGGGAAGGCATTAGAGATCCGTAAGGACTATGACAATGCTCTGAAGGATTATGATCTTGCTGTTGGTAAGGGATTAGAAGAAGCTCGACTGGATATGGCTCGAATCTATGCCCTGAATAAAGAGACGAAGAAGGCCGAGAAGGAGCTATCCACCTACCAGAAGAATGCGAAGCCGAGTGGGAAGTCCTATAATACCATCGGTGAGTTCCAATTCAACCAGGGCAACTATAAGGATGCTTTGAAGTCCTTCCAGAAGGGACTAGAGCTTAAGGACGTATCCAATAAGCAGGAACTCTTGAAGAATGAGATTGCAGCCCTTGAGCGGACAGGGGACTTCGCTAAGGCGAAGAAGAATTGCCAGTCCTATATTGAGGAGTATCCCTATGATCAAGAGATGCAGGACGAATATCTCTTCTTGAAAACAACTCATTACCCAGATTCAGGAAAAGAAGGCACCCATCGTTGTGGGATTGGATCCAAAGCTAGAGTACATCCCAGAGGATATTCTGAAGAATTCCTTTACTGCCTATGGTGAGACCCTTGAAGGAGCAGCAGATGCAATCTATCGCTTCAATCGTGGAATCGTGGATGCAGTAGCTGACTTAGTACCAGCAGTGAAGCCTCAGATCGCTATGTATGAGCAGTATGGTCTGCCAGGTCTCATGGCATTTAAGAAGACAGTGGACTATTGCCATGCCAAGGGACTGATTGTCATCGGTGACGTTAAGCGTGGTGATATCGGATCCACCTCCCAGTCCTATGCGGTGGCACACTTAGGTAAGGTAAAGGTAGGCTCCAAGGAGTTCGAGCCTTTCGGAGAGGACTTTGCAACTGTAAATCCATACTTAGGATCTGACGGTGTGAAGCCTTTCGTAGATATCTGCCGTGAGGACAATAAGGGTATCTTCGTCCTGGTGAAGACCTCTAACCCATCCTCTGGTGAGTTACAGGATCGCTTAGTAGACGGCAAGCCTCTCTATGAGCATGTTGCAGATAAGGTCTATGAGTGGGGTAAGGATTGTATGGATGGCGACTATAGCGAAGTAGGCGCTGTCATTGGTGCCACCTATCCTCAGGTTGGTAAGCAGCTTCGTAAGGACCTGCCTCATTCCTATATCCTGGTTCCAGGCTATGGCGCTCAGGGTGGTACAGGTAAGGATCTGGTGCACTTCTTTAATCCAGACGGATTAGGTGCAATTATTAATTCATCCCGTGGCATCATTGCAGCTTATAAGAATGAGAAGTATGCATCCTTTGGACCAGAAAATTATGCAGATGCTTCCCGCCAGGCAGTGATTGATATGAGAGAGGATATCCAGAATGCCCTGGATGAAGAACTGAATAAGTAGAAGATCAACCGACCGGTTATGGGGTATCAGAGCTATCGCCTGCTACCATCGTAATCGGTTGGACTTGCATAGATCAAAAATAAGTGACTTGAATTGAAGAAGGAAGGAGATTACATGGGTACAAGTGAAAAAGCAATGGAAGTTGCCCGAGTAATGAGGCAGGACCCATTAGTACTAGAGGATGGAATCTATAGTCTGTGGATTCGTACAGACTTGGCTCTCTATGCTAAGCCCGGACAGTTTATATCCATTTATCTAAATGATGCATCCCGGATTCTCCCAAGACCAATCAGTATCTGTGAAGTGAATCGAGATGCTGGAACCATTCGCACAGTCTATCGTGTGGCTGGTAAGGGAACTGAGGAACTCACACATCTCATGAGAGATGATAAGATCCGAATTATGGCACCTCTTGGCAATGGCTACCCATTACAGGGAGGACGTACCCTCCTAATTGGTGGAGGAATTGGTATCCCGCCAATGCTTGAACTGGCAAAGGAACTTTCTGGTATCGGACGTTTGGATGGGGTTTCTCATCCAGCACTGTCTGTGACAAGTGTTCTTGGTTATCGTAACGATCGGATGTTTCTTAAGGATGAGTTCGAAAACTATGGCAAGGTTTACATTGCTACCGATGATGGATCCTATGGAACCCATGGTACAGTTATCGATGCCATCCATGAGCATATGCTGACAGCAGATGTGATTTATGCCTGTGGACCTAAGCCTATGCTTCGTGGAGTGAAGGAATTCGCCATGAAGAATCAGATCCGCTGCTACCTGTCTCTCGAAGAGAGAATGGCCTGCGGCGTGGGCGCATGCTTAGGCTGCGTCTGCAAGTCGACCAAGGTGGATGATCACTCTAAGGTTAAGAATAAGCGTGTCTGCACAGACGGACCAGTTTTTGAAGCACAGGAGGTGGATCTCTGATGGCTGACTTACGTACCAATCTCTGTGGAGTAACCCTGAAAAACCCTGTTATGACTGCATCTGGAACCTTTGGCTCTGGTATGGAGTATGGGGAATTCGTAGATCTGAATCAGCTTGGCGCTGTTGTCACCAAGGGCGTGGCAGACCGTCCATGGGAAGGAAATGCGACACCTCGTCTGGCAGAGGTACCAAGCGGAATGCTGAATGCTATTGGACTACAGAATCCTGGCATTGATACTTTTATTGAGAGGGATCTCCCCTTCCTGCAGCAGTATGACACTAAGATTATTGTGAATGTCTGTGGTCATAGCGAAGAAGAATATGTGAATGTGGTAGAGCGTCTGGGAGATGAGAAAGTAGACCTCTTAGAAATAAATATTTCCTGCCCGAATGTAAAAGAGGGTGGAATTGCCTTTGGAACCAGCCCATCTGGAGTGGAGCACATCACCAAAGTGATTAAGGAACATGCCAAGCAGCCTGTAATCATGAAGCTGTCACCAAATGTCACTTCCATTGCAGAGATTGCCAAGGCGGCAGAAGCAGGTGGAGCAGATGCAGTCTCTCTCATTAATACCATTACAGGAATGAAGATCGATATTCGTCGTCAGCAGTTCCTATTAGCCAATAAAACCGGCGGTTTGAGTGGCCCTGCTGTGCATCCGGTTGCAGTGCGCATGGTCTATGAAGTGGCCCAGGCGGTGAAGATTCCAATCATTGGAATGGGTGGTATCACAACATGGGAGGATGGCGTAGAGATGCTCTTAGCTGGAGCTTGCGCCATCTCTGTTGGAACAGCAAATTTCATGAATCCAAAGGCCACAGTAGAGATCCGAGATGGCATCAATCAGTACTTAGAGGACATGGGCTGTAAGTCTGTATCTGAGATCATTGGTGCTGTACATAGTTAATGGAGAGGAAAGAGAAAATGGAAAAATATCAGGAAGAGTTTATACAGTTTATGATTGATAGTGAGGTCTTGAAGTTCGGAGACTTCGTTACCAAGAGTGGACGTAACACCCCATTTTTTGTAAATACTGGATTCTATCGTACTGGCCAACAGCTAAAGAGACTGGGCGAGTATTATGCTAAGACCATTCATGATAAGTTCGGTACAGACTTCGATGTATTATTCGGACCTGCCTATAAGGGGATTCCATTATCTGTTGCTACATCCATCGCTCTCCATGATCTATATGGCATGGATGTAAGATACTGCAGCAACCGTAAGGAAGCCAAGGATCATGGTGAGGGCGGTGTCCTTTTAGGAAGCCCAATCAATGATGGCGATCGTGTTGTCATCATCGAGGATGTAACAACTGCTGGCACATCTATTAAGGAAACCATGCCAATCATTAAGGCACAGGGCGATGTATTGGTCCTGGGCCTGGTTGTATCTGTTGACCGTATGGAGCGTGGACAGGGTAAAAAGGGTGCCTTAGAGGAGATCGGTGAGACCTATGGACTGAAGACTGCATCGATTGTTACTATGGCAGATGTGGTAGAAGCCCTTTATAATAAGCCATATCAGGGGAAGACCTATATCGGTGATACTGAGAAGGCAGCCATCGATGCCTATTATGAGAAGTATGGAGCAAAGGAGTAAGGAAGTTCCGTGGCAAAGAGATATCGCAGACGAGAAAAGAAGCCAATCAATAAGTCTAGCCTAATCGGCACCGTGATTGGTTTCTTCTGTATTTTGTTTTTTGTAATGATTATTACGAGGATTCGTTCTGGTAATACAACTGGGGTGAAGACGGCAGCCGTAAGTGTATTGGCTGGCCTAATGTCCCTAGCATCCCTGGTGGAAGGGATTGTTGAATCTAGAAAGACCGATTATGCCAATTGGTGCCGTCTCTTAGGTGTGGTGGTTCCTTTGGCTTCCACACTATTGTATGGATCGGTTTACATTTTAGGAATCATCCACTAATAGAAGTAACAAGAAGTAATAAAGTTTTATGTAAGAGGAATTTATGACAGAAGAGATGGAAGAGCGCTATAAGCTGGTGTGTGATCGGATCCGTGAGATCAGAAAAGAATGTGATGTAATAGATGGTGAGAAACTGTCTGATGCAGCACTGGATTATTTCTTTGAGGTATCCAATCTGGCAATAGGGCTGATGCCAATTATTAAGCGTACCGAGAGACATGAGACCAAGGAAGCTACCCTGGCGGATTTTGTAGATGAGCAGAATCTATTCTATAGCCGCTTTCAGAAGGCGAATTATGAGAAGAGTTTTCTGGATCCAGCCTATAGTGTGAAGCGATTTGGAAAGCGTCTTGGTGGTGTAATGTCTGCAATCTATATGGATTTCTGTGGCATTATCCCATGGAGCTATGAGGGTAAGAAGGATTGGATTACCTATTTCTTTGAATTCTTCAGCGAAGTTTATACTCTGTTCGAAGAGCAGGAAGCCTGCTTAAAGAAGGGTGAGAAGTACACAGATTGTGACCTGGCGAAGGCCATTAAGAAGGCTCTGCATTCCTTCTATACAGACTATTCTGAGGTATTCACTGCAGATGGTATCGAGTGTCTGGTAGATCCAAGCCGTGACTTCTTTAAGAAGATTCTCATGACTGCAGATCTCAGTGACCCACGCTACATGTATCACTATGGTTCTCTGGTAGGAAGTAATGAGATCCAGCTGTGGGAATTCATGAATACCCTGTCTGAGGAAGAGATCCACTCCATGGCTAAGACCTATGTGGATGGCTATGTGAATGGATTCGAAATTACAGGCCGTGATGTCTCTATTAAGAAGTCTGTTTCCATCGAGTATCCAATTGGTTTAGAGCGTATGATGCGAGAGGCAGTGAAGCTTTTTGCTGAGGCGAATCTGGATGTGACCATTCAGAGAGACGGAGTCCTGTCCTGTCAGAGACGTGGTGCTCGCCGTAATCTCTACACCAACTCCATGAATATGCAGGTCTACTATGACCACCGTGAGGATAAGAACTACTACTACGATAAGAACTATGTGGGACGTAAGCTTGAGGTGGTTCAGGATACCTATGAGAAGAATCGCTCTCTGGCCCATGAGTATGGCGGCCCAGCAGTAGTTGAGACCTTTGGCGAGGAGAAGTTCGTCCCTGTCAATAAGCCGGAGGCAACTCCTTTCTCTAAGACAGAGCAGAAGAAGCAGCAGGAGCTGGCAGTTATGGATGCGTCCCAGCAGGGACAGATCGTGAATAACTACATCCCTGGTGAGGAGAGAAGCTTTACCATTATCGCTTATCCACTGCCATCCATCGGAGAAAAGTTCCAGGAGATCTTCAGAGATACCGTTCGGGTGAATACCCTAGACTCTCATCACTACCATGAGATGCAGCAGCACATTATCGATCTTTTAGACACTGGCTATGCTGTTCATGTCCTGGGACGAAATGGCAATACAACAGATATCACCGTGGCTCTTCATGCACTTCAGGACCCAAGCAAGGAGACCATCTTTGAAAACTGTGGAGCAGATGTGAATATCCCGGTCGGTGAGGTCTTCACATCTCCTGAGCTAGAGGGTACATCTGGTACTCTGAATGTGAGTCATGTCTACTTAAATGGTTACAATTATCAGGATCTGACCCTTGTATTCGAAGAGGGTAAGATCAAGGAGATTACATGTAGTAACTTCCCTACAGAGGAAGAGAATAAGAAGCTGATTGATGAGCACATTCTCTTCCATCATGAGACTCTGCCTCTGGGCGAATTTGCTATTGGTACCAATACCACAGCCTACCGTATGGCAAGGGACTACGATATCGAGGAAGCGATGCCGATCCTCATCGCAGAGAAGACTGGTCCACATTTCGCCGTAGGCGACACCTGCTACTCCCATGCAGAGGATGTACCAATGCATAATCCAGATGGTAAGGAAGTAGTGGCTAGGGATAATTCCATTGTCCGCGAATTCCGTGAGACAGACCCTGGTAAGGCCTACTTCAACTGCCACACCGATATCACCATCCCTTATGACGAGCTGGGCTCTATCACAGTTCTCCGTAAGGATGGCAGCATAGCAGACATCATCCGTGATGGTCGCTTCGTGGTAGAGGGATGCGAGGAGTTGAACCTGCCACTGGATCAGGAAGCATAGAATCTCACCCATTATAAAGATAGACCAGGGGTAAGCCTTGGGGGATACTATGGATCATCGTTATAGAAAAAGAATAGAAAAAGAATAGAAAAAGGAGAAAAGCAATGGCTGAAAAGAAGCAAGTTGGAATTATCATGGGATCTGACTCAGATCTGTCTGTTATGTCTCAGGCGATGAAGGTCTTAGACGAATTTGGAATTAGCTATGATGTGGATATCATCTCCGCACACCGTGAGCCACAGGAATTATTCGACTGGGGCAAGCAGGCCGAGGAGCGTGACTATAAGGTTGTGATTGCAGGTGCAGGTAAGGCAGCAGCTCTTCCTGGCATGTGTGCAGCACTGGTTCCAATCCCTGTCATCGGTATCCCTATGAAGACCAGCGACTTAGGCGGAGAGGACTCCCTTTTCTCTATTGTCCAGATGCCAAGTGGTATTCCGGTTGCAACGGTTGCAATCAATGGTGCCAAGAATGCAGGTATCCTGGCTGCAAAGATTATTGCAGTGGGAGATCCTGCCCTGATGGATAAGGTGAAGAAGTATGGCACAAGCCTGAAGGAAGAAGTGAAGGGTAAGAATGCTCGTCTCCATGAAATCGGTTGGGAGAAGTATCTCGAAGAAAAGTAAGGAAGGAATCACTGTGCAAATTTGCGCAGTGATTTTTTCATTCTTTAATATCATTCATAATAAGGTGTGCTAATATATACTAGCAGTATTTATTATTTGAGTTTCTAAGTAATTCTTATTTATAATAGAAGAGCACGAGGATGTGCCCTATCAAGGCGAAATGTTCTGAGGGAATCCACTAGGATAAGGAAATGTTTTGGGGAAGCCCTTGATGGGATGAGGTAGTGAGGATAAGAGGAAAGTCCTGTGTCACTACCATACGAAAAGCACTGCCGGAAAAAAGAAAAAGAATTACTTAGTAACAGGATACAATTACAATTACGATTACGATGAGGAATGTTTTATTGGATGAGGCATCAGAATTAGGAGGATACCATGGATTACAAGAGCTCAGGTGTTGATATTGAAGCTGGTTATAAGTCTGTTGAACTGATGAAGCAGTTTGTCAAAGGAACCATGCGCCCTGAAGTAATGGGAGGCTTGGGAGGTTTCTCTGGCGCATTCTCCATGGATGCCATTAAGGAGATGGAGCATCCTGTACTTCTGTCTGGTACCGATGGTGTTGGTACGAAGATCAAGCTGGCCTTTCTCTTAGATCGCCATGATACGATTGGTATCGATGCAGTGGCTATGTGTGTCAATGACGTAGCCTGTGCAGGTGGTGAGCCATTATTCTTCTTAGACTACATTGCTTGTGGCAAGAATTATCCTGAGAAGATCGCAGCAATCGTAAAGGGTGTGGCTGAGGGCTGTAAGCAGTCTGGATGTGCCCTGATTGGCGGAGAGACAGCAGAGCATCCTGGCCTTATGCCAGAGGATGAGTATGATGTGGCTGGTTTCTCTGTTGGTGTAGCAGATGAGAAGGATATCATCACAGGTCAGGAGATTAAAGAGGGTGATGTATTAATTGGTATGGCATCTACTGGTGTTCATTCCAATGGATTCTCCCTGGTTCGTAAGATCTTCGATATGACAGAGGAGTCCTTAAATACATATTATGATGAATTAGGAGAGACCTTAGGTGAGGCTCTCCTTCGTCCAACCCGTATCTATGTAAAGGCTATGAAGTCTATTAAGGATGCCGGTGTTCGAGTTCGTGGATGCAGCCATATTACAGGTGGTGGATTCTATGAGAATGTTCCTCGTATGCTTCCTTGTGACATGCATGCAGTGATTGAGAAGGGTTCCTATGAGGTCCCTGCCATCTTCAAACTGATGCAGGCCAAGGGTAATGTAGACGAGAGGATGATGTATAATACTTATAACATGGGTCTTGGAATGGTATTAGCTGTTCGCCCAGAGGATAAGGACAAGACCATGGAGGCCATTAAGGCCGCTGGTGATACACCATATGTGGTTGGTCATATTGAGAAGGGCCAAAAGGGAGTAACCTTATGCTAAATGTAACTGTTCTGGTATCTGGTGGAGGAACCAATCTCCAGGCCATTATGGATGCCATTGATGCAGGAGAGATTCAGAATGCGAGAATCACCCATGTGATCTCTAACAATCCCAGAGCATATGCACTAGAGAGAGCAGCGAAGGCTGGGATCCAGGGAGAGGTATTGTCTCCTAAGTCCTATGACAGCCGGGCTGAGTTTAATGAGGCCTTTTTGGCACGCCTTCAGGAGATCAATCCAGATCTGATTGTACTGGCTGGATTTCTGGTTGTCATTCCAGAGGCTGTGGTGAAGGCATTCCCATATAAGCTGGTGAATATCCATCCATCACTGATTCCATCCTTCTGTGGAACAGGCTTCTATGGACTCCATGTCCATGAGGGTGTTCTGTCCCGAGGAGTGAAGGTCACAGGGGCTACAGTTCACTTCGTGGACGAGGGAACCGATACAGGTCCAATCATCCTGCAGAAGGCGGTCTATGTTCAGGAGGGTGATACTCCTGAGATCCTGCAGCGCAGGGTTATGGAAGAGGCTGAGTGGAAGATCCTTCCCAAGGCCATCGATCTCATTGCTGCCGGTAAGGTCTCAGTGGATGAGAATCGCATCGTACATATTGCTGGAGGCTATCCTTCGGTTTAAGGACTATTAGAAATGTAAACCAATCGTCCGGTTGGTTTATATTTCGTTAGAGAACTGATACATCAGGGAGAAAGGATGAAAAAGATGACAATTCTGTTAGTTGGTGGTGGCGGAAGAGAGCATGCAATGCTCCATGCTATTAAGAATTCTTCTCGCGTAGATAAGATCTATGCGGCTCCAGGTAATGCAGGCATGGCAGACATGGCAGAACTGGTTGACATCGGTGTTATGGAGTTCGATCGCCTGATTGCATTCGCTAAGGAGAAGGATGTAGACCTGACGGTTTGTTCCCAGGATGATCCACTGTGTGCAGGCATCGTAGATGCTTTTGAGGCAGCAGGACTGAAGATTTTCGGAACCAAAAAGGATGCAGCAATCATCGAAGGCTCCAAGGCATTCTCTAAGAATCTGATGAAAAAATACCATATTCCAACAGCGGCCTACGAGGTATTCACTGATCCAAAGGAAGCAGAGGCTTACCTGGAGACCCAGAAGATGCCAATCGTCCTAAAAGCAGACGGACTGGCTCTGGGTAAAGGGGTTCTGATCTGTCAGACCCTGGAAGAGGCGAAGGCTGGCGTGAAGGAAATCATGGAGGATAAGAAGTTCGGTAGCGCAGGCAACGAACTGGTCATCGAAGAATTCATGACAGGCCGTGAAGTATCCGCACTGGCTTTTGTAGATGGAAGTCACTATCAGCTGATGACCTCCTCCCAGGATCATAAGAGAGCGGGAGATGGAGATACAGGCTTAAATACAGGTGGCATGGGTACCTTCTCACCAAGCCCATTCTTCACAGAGGAGATTAGAGAACGCTGCGATAGAGAGATCTTCCAGCCAACTGTAGATGCCATGAAGGCAGAGGGAAGAGAATTCAAGGGAGTTCTCTACTTCGGTCTGATGCTGACTGCAGATGGTCCACGTGTAGTCGAGTACAATACCCGATTCGGAGATCCGGAGACACAGGTAGTTCTGCCAAGAATGAAAACCGACATCATAGATGTGTTCGAGGCTTGCATGGCTGGCACCTTAGACCAGATCCACTTGGAGTTCGAAGACAATGCAGCCGTTTGTGTTGTATTAGCATCTGAGGGATATCCTGTTTCTTATAAGAAGGGATTCCCAATCACAGGCCTTGACAAATTCGATAATAAAAATTATTTCTGTTTCCATGCTGGAACCAAATTCGACGAGAATGGTCAGATTGTAACCAATGGCGGTCGTGTCTTAGGCGTCACTGCTCTGGGCAAGGATCTCTTGGAAGCCCGTGCCAATGCCTACCAGGCGACGGAGTGGATCTCCTTCGAGAATAAGTATATGCGCCATGACATCGGCAAGGCTATTGACGAGGTCTGATCTCGGCGCTCTCCACATAGTGATTTTTCAGCACCCCTACATCTTGTGGGGGTGCTTTTTTTCGTGCACCGGGAACGGCGCAGGCCTTGTCTCGTTCTACTCCCGGGATCTGTCACTCCCACGATGGGGCGCCTCTCGGCTCGATAGTAAAATGTAGCGGACGCATAAGCTCATCGTGCCCTTACGGTTCGATTCGCTAAGCGCCGACATTTTTCTACGCCCATCTTAGGGAGTGCATCTCCCTCCCGTAGAACTGCCCAATGGCCTGCCGGAAAACAGTGCACCGAGAACGGCGCAGGCCTTGTTGCAAGCGGGCTTATGGGAACGCCGGTACTTAGGCGGCGTGGTTTGCCGCCTTATGTACCGCTGCGTTAACCATTCAGAGGCGAGAGCCGTCCCGCTGAGACAAGGCCGAGCCGTGGTAGGTGCAGATGGAGTATGCAGATGGAGTATGCAGATGGAGTATGCAGATGGAGTATGCAGATGGAGTATGCAGATGGAGTATGCAGGTGGAGTATGCAGGTGGAGTATGCAGGTGGCAGGGGCACAAGATATGGTCGAGGCATAGGGGAGAGAGACACAAAATAAGGGGCACATTGCACAAAGGATTGCAGTACCTCGTCAACCCCGAAGGAGGGCATACCACTTTATCTTGTGGTGCAGTTGGTAAAAATGCACAATATAATGTGTGAAAAAGAGACGAGGCCTTCTGTCGAAAACTTAAAGCAGAAGTTCGACAATTCCGAAAACCCTTATATATCAAGGGCTTAGACACAATATCTAGTGGTTTCATCATTTTCGTCATTTATTTCCTTGTTTTTCTCTTGTGCTTGTTCTATATTATGAAAGGACACAATATCTTGTGCTTTGAGGTAAGTAGACAATCAACATTTAGTTATTAGACACCGAATTGATTCGAAGTGTTTAACATCCGTGAAACTACTATAAATACTAGATGTAGATGTGGAATTAAATGAGGGTTAAAAGTTTTATTAAAGAAGGAGCGTTATTGTAGTAATGGCAGTTGAAGGTCAGAAAGTAGAAGTTAAGACAAATATTATCAAGCGCAATGGCAATGAGGTTGCTTTTGACATTAATAAGATTATCAATGCGATTAAGAAGGCAAATCATGAGACAGAAGCAATTCATCAGATGAATGAATACCAGATCATTGCAATTGCTGATAGTATTGCAAAGCGTATCGCTGAGGCTCGTCATGCAGTGAATGTCGAGGATATTCAGGATATGGTTGAGACTGGCATCATGGAGATGCGTGCTTACGAAGTTGCTCAGAAGTACGTTCGTTATCGTTATAAGAGACAGTTGTCTCGTAAGTCCAATACCACTGATGATGGTATCCTGGCCCTGATTGATCAGGCAAATGAAGAGGTGAAGCAGGAGAATTCTAATAAGAACCCTGTTATCAATTCCACACAGCGTGACTACATGGCGGGTGAGGTTTCTAAGGATCTGACCAATCGTGTTCTCTTACCTGAGGATATTGTACGTGCTCACAAGGAAGGTATCATCCACTTCCATGACGCTGATTACTATGCACAGCGTGAGCATAACTGTGACCTCATTAACTTAGAGGATATGCTGCAGAATGGTACAGTTATCTCTGAGACCATGATTGAAAAGCCTAAGAGCTTCTATACAGCTTGTAATATTACGACTCAGATTGTTGCTCAGGTTGCTTCTAACCAGTACGGCGGTCAGTCCTTCTCCTTAGCACATCTGGCACCATTTGTTGATGTCAGCCGTCAGAAGCTGAAGGCTCAGGTTATTGAAGAGCGTAAGGCAATTGGCGATGACTTAGATGAGACAAAGATTGCGAAGATTGTAGAAACTCGTCTCCAGTCTGAGATTGAATCCGGTATCCAGACCATCCAGTATCAGTTAGTAACACTGATGACAACCAATGGACAGACCCCTTTCGTAACCATGTTCATCTACTTAGATGAGGCGAAGGATCAGCAGACCAAAGATGATCTGGCTCTCCTTGCTAAGGAAGTATTCCGCCAGAGAATTCGTGGAATTAAGAATGAAAAGGGCGTATGGGTAACCCCTGCTTTCCCTAAGATCATTTATGTTTTAGATGAGGATAATGTAGAAGAGGGTACACCTTACTTCGATCTGACCCAGATGGCAGCTACATGTACTGCAAAGCGTATGGTTCCGGACTACATTTCTGCAAAGGTTATGAAGCAGCTGAAGAATGGCAATGTCTATACCTGCATGGGATGCCGCTCCTTCCTGACAGTAGAAGACGGTGTTCGCAATGAAGATGGCAGCCATAAGTTCTATGGCCGCTTCAACCAGGGTGTTGTTACCATCAACTTAGTAGATGTAGCTTGTACTGCTTACCGTGATGCAGAAGAGGCTGGCTTAGATAAGATGGAAGTCTTCTGGAAGATATTAGATGAGCGTCTGGACCTCTGCCATAGAGCACTTCGCTGCAGACATGAGAGACTCTTAGGAACTGTATCTGATGTAGCTCCTATCCTGTGGCAGCATGGTGCACTTGCTCGTCTGAAGAAGGGTGAGACCATTGATAAGCTGCTTTACGGCGGATACTCTACAATCTCTCTTGGCTATGCAGGTCTCTACGAGATGTGCGAGCGTATGCTGGGTGTCAGCCATACCGATGAAGAGGGTAGAAAATTCGCTCTTGAGGTAATGCAGCACCTGAATGATAAGTGTAAGGAGTGGAGGAAGGCTGAGAATATCGCTTATTCCGTATATGGTACTCCAATGGAGTCTACCACCTATAAGTTCGCCAAGTGCCTGCAGAAGCGCTTCGGTATCATCCCTCACGTTACGGATAAGAATTACATCACCAACTCTTATCATGTACATGTAACTGAGAATATCGATGCATTTAAGAAGCTGAAGTTCGAGTCTGACTTCCAGAGACTGTCTCCAGGTGGAGCAATCAGCTATGTAGAGGTACCAAACATGCAGAGCAATATCCCTGCTGTTTTATCTATCATGAAGTACATCTACAACAATATTATGTACGCTGAGCTGAATACCAAGTCTGACTATTGTGAAGTATGTGGTTATGACGGAGAGATCAAGATTGTAACAGATGATGCTGGTAAGCTGGTTTGGGAGTGCCCAAATTGTGGCAACCGTGATCAGGGTAAGATGTCTGTTGCACGTCGTACCTGTGGATACATCGGAACTCAGTTCTGGAACCAGGGACGTACCCAGGAGATTAAGGACCGTGTACTCCATGTAGCGTCTCCAGAATTCGCAGATGAAGAGATGAATGTAAACGCATCTGTAAAATAACAGAAGGGCTTTGACCTGGATTAGAAGAGAGACTTGAGGTTCCACAAAATGAGACCTCAAGTCTCTTTCGTAAGTATCTTTTTATAAATGGGGAGAAAGAGCAGGAGAAGAAGTATGAATTTTGGACAGATCTACTATACAGATATTGCAAATGGTCCAGGATGTAGAACCAGTCTTTTTGTATCTGGTTGCACCCATCATTGTGAGGGCTGCTTCAATGCGGAGACCTGGAACTTTAACTATGGTCATCCCTATACCAAGGAGACTGAGGATGAGATTGTAGAGTCTGTGAAACCAGACTATATCGAAGGTCTTACCATCCTTGGTGGTGAACCAATGGAGCCTCAGAATCAGGTGGAGATCCGTAAATTAGTAGAGCGAATCAAGACGGAAGTGCCACATTCCAAGACCTGGATCTATTCTGGATATACCTGGGAGGAATTAACGGATCCTAGTAATAGTCGCTGCCATACAAAGGACACCATGGCGATTCTATCCTGTCTGGATGGATTGGTGGATGGAGAGTTCCATCAGAATGAGACAGATCTCAGACTGAATTATCGAGGATCTAAGAACCAGCGAATTATCAATGTACCAGAAAGTCTGAAGACAGGCCAGATCGTATTGTCAAAGTATAATAATTAAAA
>ONIO01000060.1 GCA_900317915.1 uncultured Lachnospiraceae bacterium
AAAAGGCAATACAACATCTTGGCGGGATGGCCTACCACTATTGCGGAGGATAGCGTATCCCAGCATAGAAAAGGCAATACAACATCTTGGCGGGATGGCCTACCACTATTGCGGAGGATAGCGTATCCCAGCATAGAAAAGGCAATACAACATCTTGGCGGGAAGGCTCTCGCTCCCCCTCGCCAAGGCCAAGCAAGTTGTATTCCGCCCCAGAATTCGCTACAATGTAAGGTAACTATAAAATGCCCTACTTGTATAATGTAGGCAAAGGAAAAGCGACAAGAAACTTGTAATATATATAGAAGGAGCCACAATGAGTAAAGCAGATGAAAAGCAGATGAACTCTTTATCAATATGTGCCGCGACATCATCGATAATGGCACATCCACAGAGGGAGAGAAGGTCCGTCCTCACTGGGAAGACGGAAGCCTGGCATACACCATTAAGAAGTTTGGTGTAGTGAACCGCTATAACCTTCGGGAGGAGTTCCCAGCCGTGACACTTCGTAAGACTGCCATTAAGTCCTGCACCGATGAGATGCTGTGGATCTGGCAGCGTAAGTCCAATAATATCCATGACCTGAAGTCCACTGTATGGGATGAATGGGCAGATGAGACAGGATCCATCGGCAAGGCCTATGGCTACCAGATGGCCCAGCGTCATCCATACCGTGACATTAATATTGCAGATCTTGTGACAGCATTCGGACCCAATTACATGGATCATGTAACCAAGGAGACTGACGACAATGGTATCGTATGGTACATGGATCAGGTGGATCGTGTGATCTATGATCTGAAGACCCATCCATTCAGCCGCCGTATTATGACCAATATATATACCCATGCAGACCTGTCTGAGATGCATCTCTATCCATGTGCATACTCCATGACCTTCAATGTAACGGTTGATAAGGAGACAGGTAAGCACGTACTGAATGCCATTCTAAACCAGCGTTCTCAGGATATCCTGGCTGCCAATAACTGGAATGTCTGCCAGTATTCTGTTCTGGTATACATGCTGGCTCAGGTATGCGATATGCTTCCAGGAGAACTCGTCCATGTGATTGCAGATGCTCATATCTATGACCGACACATTCCACTGGTGGAAGAGCTGATTCAGAGAGAGACACATCCAGCACCAAAGTTCTGGCTGAACCCTGAGATCCATGATTTCTACGAATTCACAACAGATGATATCCGCCTGGATGATTATGTAACTGGCCCTCAGATTAAGAATATTCCAATCGCAGTATAAGAAAGAGACTTAGAACGAGACTTGGAGATGCAATCAAGTCAAGAGCTTGATTTTTGTAGATTTGCCTGGAGGAAACCAATATGAAAATGATTGTAAATGTAGACCAGAACTGGGGAATCGGTCTGAAGAACCAGCTTCTGGTTCGTATCCCAGCTGACTTAAAGTTCTTCCGAGAGCACACGGAGAATCATGTTGTGGTCTGCGGTAGACATACCCTGGAGAGTTTTCCTGGACAGGTACCACTTCCAAATCGTACCACCATCGTTCTCTCACGTAATCCCAAGTACAATGTACGCCATGCCATCATGGCTCGTTCCGTTGAGGATCTGATTGGAATCCTGAAGGAAGAAGGCTATGACTTAGATGATGTCTATATCATCGGTGGACAGAAGGTATATCAGGATCTGCTTCCATATTGTGACACTGCCTATGTAACCAAGGTGGATTACGAATACGAGGCAGATGCATACTTTCCGAATCTGGATAATGATGAGGATTGGGAGTGCACAGAGGTCTCTGAGGAACAGACTTACTACGATATTATCTATCACTTTACGACCTACACTCGTAAGAACCCTGTAGAAATGTAGAGCGTGGTCTACATTTATAAAAAGATATAAGAAAAAAGAAAAAGAAAATGACAGTCGAGTCCCATGACAAGTCGCATGGGCAGGGAGAAGAAAAATTGAATATTACAGGACGAAAATTATTTGTAAAGGCCCTGGAAGAGGAGGGAGTAGATACTCTCTTCGCATATCCAGGTGGCATGATCAATGAACTCACAGATGAACTGTATAAGACAGAGAAGGTCCGTGTAGTACTGGGCCGACACGAGCAGGCGGTGGTCCACGAGGCCCAGGGCTATGCCCGTGCCACGGGAAAGTGTGGAGTGGCCCTGGTAACCAGTGGACCAGGAGCTACGAATACCATTACGGCTATCGCAGATGCTCATTATGACAGTACGCCGCTGGTGGTTATCACAGGCCAGGTATCCCAGTCTCTGATTGGTAATGATGCCTTTCAGGAAGTGGATATCGTGGGCATGACTCGCTCTGTGGTGAAGTATGGTGTCACCGTCCAGAATCGAGATGATCTGGGACGGATATTAAAGATGGCATTCTACATCGCATCCACAGGAAAGCCAGGCCCTGTTCTGGTGGATATTCCTAAGGATATCCAGACCGAGAGTGGAGATCCTGAGTATCCTGAGCATGTAGAGATCCGAGGCTATAAGCCGAATCATTCTGTCCATATCGGACAACTGAAGAAGGCCTATAAGCTACTAAAGTCTTCTAAGCAGCCAATGATTTTGGCTGGTGGTGGTGTGAATATCGCTGGAGCCAATCAGGAACTCTTGAAGCTGGTATCTACCATGAATCTGCCAGTTGTCACCACAGTCATGGGACGAGGCGCGATTCCGACCAATGATCCACACTTCATTGGAGACTTAGGACTACATGGCAAATACGATGCCAATATGGCAGTTAGTAACTGTGATGTACTCTTCTCCATCGGAACCAGATTCAATGACCGAATCACCGGTGATTTAAATGAATTCGCACCGAAGGCGAAGATCATCCATGTGGATGTAGATACATCCTCCATCTCACGTAATGTAGTGGTGGATGTGCCAATCGTATCCGATGCCAAGCTTGCTCTGTCCAAACTGAATGAATGGGCGGAGCCACTGGACACAGACAAGTGGTTTGAGAAGATTCATGCCTGGGACCTGAAGCATCCATTAAAGATGCGAAATGATAGAGGTATGACTCCTCAGCAGATTATTGAAGCCCTGAATCAGACCTTCCCTAAGGCAATTGTCACTACAGATGTAGGACAGCACCAGATGTGGACCTCTCAGTATCTGGAGATGAATGAGCATAAGAAATTCATCACCAGTGGAGGCTTGGGAACCATGGGATTTGGATTCCCGGCAGCAGTTGGTGCGAAACTTGGTAAGCCAAAGACTCCAGTCATCTGTGTGACAGGTGACGGCGGCTTCCAGATGAATATGCAGGAGATGGCGACAGCTGTTACCAATGGTCTGCCGATCATTATCTGCCTCTTTAATAATCAGTATCTGGGCATGGTACGTCAGCAGCAGCAGCTCTACTACGGCAAGCGCTATGAGATCACCTGCCTTAGAAAGAGACATACCTGTCCACCAGACTGTAAGGGCCCTAATGAAAACTGTCCTCCTTATGTGCCAGACTTCGTAAAGTGGGCAGAGAGCTATGGCTGTAAGGCAGTTCGCGTCACAGAAGCATCTGAGATCCAGAGTGCTCTGGACATGGCGAAGGCAGAGAAGCATGCCCCGACCCTTATTGAATTTATGATTTCATCAGACGAGCTAGTGCTACCAATGGTTAAGAATGGCGGCGCAATGAACGATATGATTCTATAGGAGGCATGCAGCATGAATGAGAATAAGACATTAAAGGAACGCTGGATTGCCCTCTATGTAGAAAATGATGTGGGTGTCCTGGCGAAGGTATCTGGACTCTTTTCCGGAAAGTCCTATAACCTGCAGTCTCTGACTGTAGGAACCACAGAGCGGGAGGATACCTCTCGTATGACCATTTGTGCCCAGTGTGATGACATCACATTCGAGCAGATTAAGAAGCAATTGAATACCATGGTGGAGGTCATTAAGGTCTTGGACCTGACGGACACCGCGGTGCATATGAATGAGATCCTGTATGCCAAGGTTCTGGGCCTTGATGCAAGCGGTAAGGCAGAGGTCTTCCGCATTGCAGCAGTCTTCGACACAGCCTCTGGCAATGTAAAGCCAGTGGATATCGGCACCGATGGGGTATTAATCGAGGCCACACTCACTCCTCATAAGAATGATGAGTTGGTTGCCCTATTAAAGAAGGAATTCCACCGAATCGAGGTGACTCGAGGTGGAGCAGTGGCTGTAGAGTCCATCTCTACAAGCATGCGATGAGAGAATGACAGAGGTGACTCTGCATATTGTAGATTCGCTGGTTTCTAAGGGAACAAGAGGATTGCAGAACGAGAAGCGAGGTAATTGAATTTGCAGAATCGTTTTTTCAAGAGAAGTAGAAGTGAAAAACGAGGAAAGAAATATGGCGCTGCTATGCTAGCAGGGCTTCTTAGTTTTACCCTTATTTTTACAGTTGTTAGGATGCCAGTGCTCCATGTGCAGGCTTCCACAGAGGACTCGAGTTCAAAGACTGCGGAATTAAAGAAGAAGCAGGAGGAAGCAGAGTCTCAGAAGAAGAGCGCACAAAGCGACCTGAACAAACTGAAGAAGGAACAGGGCCAGCTCCAGAATAATGTAGACCAACTGAATGGTAACATCTCAAGCGTTCAGAATGAGATACAGTCGGTACAGGATAAGGTGGCTCAAAATAGTCAGGATATCCAGAATCTCGCAGAGGAACTGTCAGATGCCCAGGAAAAGCAGCAGGAGGTCTATGCCAAGATGAAGGTGCAGATCGTCTATAACTATGAGCATAATTCCGCGCAGAATATGCTGACCTATATCCTTGAAAGCGGCTCTATTGGAGACTTCTTAAATCGTGCAGAGTATGCAATGGAGATCGCTAAGTATAATCAGGATCTGATTGAGAGCCTCACGGAATTGCAAGAGACGATTCAGTCCAAATCCGCATCTTTACAAAACGCCCAGAAGGAAGCAGCTGATTATCAGGAGGCTCTGTCTGCCAAGCAGGAGGAACTTGGAATCCTCTTAGAAACTGCTAATGCAGAACTAGATAGTAAGTCTGATGAAGTAGATATGGCTACTGCAGATCTCAATGCCATTGATCAGGAAATCAAGGGATATAAGCAGGAAGTACAGAAGATCCAGCAGCAGGTAGCAGATGCGCAGGCCCAGGCTGCAGCAGAGGCAGCAGCAGAAATAGAAGCCCAGAAGGCAGAGGCTGAGAAGAAGGCTCAGGCTGCAGAGGCTGCGAAGAATGCTGCTGAGACAGACTATAACCAGAAACAGGAGGCTGTGAATAAGGCTCAGCAAGACTATAATAATAATCCAACAGATGCGAATAAGGCAGCAGCAGATCAGGCCAAGGCAGAAGCAGATGCTGCCAAGAAGGAATTGGATGAGAAGAATGCAGCTGCAAATCAGGCAAAACAGGATGTAGAGAATGCATCGAAGATTAAGTCGACAGCAGGACAGCCCTATAGTCCAGGGGCAGGAGAGCAGGCTCTACTAGGAGCAATCATCCAGTCTGAAGCAGGTAACCAGGGATACAACGGTATGCTTGCGGTAGGATCTGTTATTATGAACCGCGTTCTCACACGAGGCTATGGATTCGGTAAACAGAACACCATCACATCCGTTGTCTATGCCAAGAACCAGTTTGAACCAGTCACCCGTAAGATGGTTGTGAGAGAAAATGGCAAATATGTCACTCTTAATCAGACAGTACTCCAGTACTATGTGGCACATCCTGAGAAGGTAAGTAGTGATGCTAAGGCAGCAGCTGCCGCAGCTATTAATGGTACGCGATATAATCCAGGCTCTGGAAATATGAACCAACTCTTCTTTATGACACCAACTGCTTTGACGCAGCAGATGGGAAGATCCTGGATGAAGGGTAAGACAATCGCCGACAAATTTGTCCTGAAAGGACATGCTTTTTTCAATGTCTTATAAGAGATGATAACGGGGTTTTCGGCAATGTGTACAACTTGAAAACCAAAGTTTTGTGAAGGGTTTCCAAAAATTGGAAAACTGTTAAAATTTGCTTACTTTTTACGAAAATTCCGCTATAATAGAATCACACAGAGGAAACCAATACGTTGTGGTTGGTTTCCATTTTTACTTGAATTCGTCCTACTACCCACGGGATGAAATCTTGTGAAGGAGGTGTTGTGTAAACGTATGTAATCCTTTTCGTCAATTCACTTCAAAAAAGTTTTATAGAGTTTCTCAGAATTTTATAGAGTTATGAGAGGGGATTACAAATGACAAAGACAATTAAATTATGGCAGGGACTGCTGATCACATTGATCGTAGCAGTAGTACTCGTTGCCGCAGGTCTGTTCTATGTCAGCAAACTTAGAGATGGTGCACAGCAGTTATACGATGGTGCACAGAAGCTTTCTGATGGTTCTGGACAGGTTGCAGATGGACTGAAGTCTGTTGATGATGGTCACACATCTCTTAAGGATGGACTTACCACATACACCGGTGGTGTAGCAACTGTTAATGATGGCCTTGGAACACTCCAGGGTGGTCTGGTACAGTACACTGATGGTGTAAGCCAGGTTAACAATGGTATGCTTCAGCTGAAGAACTCCATCCCAGCACTGTCTAGGGGTGTTAAGCAGCTGTACAATGGTTCTG
>ONIO01000025.1 GCA_900317915.1 uncultured Lachnospiraceae bacterium
AAACAAAATGCCAAATGGCAATTTCTCGTTGAATTCATACATACAACACTCATTTACATTAAAGTGTTTTCAGAAAATATAAGGACAACTTATTAAAAAACTATGAAATTCATTAGTAGATATGCATAAAACTGATTTGACAAACCTGTGAAATGTGTATAAAGTGTCATAAAGATGCCATATGACCTTTTTCAAACTGGTCGCAAGAGGTATAGTAACAAACATAGAAAGGATATATGAACTATGGTTGATTATACAGAAGGATCGGGTAAGGAATATCATATTGGCGTAGGAAAAGGAGATGTCGGGAGATATGTCATTCTTCCAGGCGATCCGAAACGATGCGAGAAGATTGCAAAGTACTTCGACAATCCAGTATTTGTAGCTGACAGCCGCGAATTTGTAACCTATACAGGTACATTAGACGGAGTAAAGGTCAGCGTTACATCCACTGGTATCGGCGGTCCATCTGCCTCCATTGCTCTTGAGGAACTGGTACACTGCGGTGCAGACACATTTATTCGTGTAGGAACCTGCGGTGGTATGCAGTTAGATGTCAAGGGCGGAGATACAGTCATCGCTACTGGAGCCATTCGTATGGAAGGAACCAGTAAGGAGTACGCACCAATTGAATTTCCTGCTGTTGCAGACTTTGAAGTGACCAGTGCATTGAAAGCTGCAGCTGATAAGCTAGGACATACCAGTCATCTGGGAGTTGTCCAGTGTAAGGATTCCTTCTATGGACAGCACGAGCCAGAAAAGCATCCAGTCGGATACGACCTCCTTAATAAGTGGGACGCATGGATTAAGTGTGGAGCCCTTGCATCAGAGATGGAATCAGCAGCATTATTCGTTACAGCATCCTATCTTAGAGTAAGAGTTGGATCTTGCTTCCTGGTAATAGCCAACCAGGAGAGAGCAAAGGCAGGATTAGAGAACACACAGGTCCATGATACAGATGCAGCAATTCATACAGCAGTTGAAGCACTGAGACTACTTATTAAGGCTGACAAGGAAAAATCCAAATAGGATTTTTCAGATTACTTCAATAATAAGCCATAGTGGTTTATTTATATTTCTTTAAGGAGGAAAAAAGAAATGAAAAAGTTTAAGAAGGTATTTTCACTTCTGCTTGTTGGCGCTATGACACTGTCCATGGCTGCTTGCGGATCTTCTTCTAAGAAGGCAAGTACTAGCAAGAAGGGTGGCTCCGTAAAGGTTGGTATCATCACTGATACTGGTGGAGTTAACGATGGTTCTTTCAACCAGTCCGCATGGGAAGGTCTGCAGAGAGCCGAGAAGGATCTTGGTATCGAGGTAAAGTATCTTGAGTCTAAGAACGAGGCTGACTACAAGCCAAACATTGAGACTTTTGTTGATAATGACTATGACATGATCATCTGTATCGGATTCGCTCTTGCAGATGCGCTGAAGGAAGAGGCTACTGCTAATCCTGATCAGAAGTTTGCAATCGTTGATGATGCAACTAATAAGGATCTTCCTAATGTAACTTGCCTGATGTTCGAGGCTAGCCAGTCTTCTTACCTTGCAGGTTATGCAGCTGGTCTTACAACTAAGACCAACACGATCGGTTTCGTACTTGGTATGTCTAACGACATGATGCACGAGTTCGGTTACGGCTACACAGCTGGTGCAATCGATGCGAACCCTAACGTAAAGGTTCTTCAGAACAATGCGAACAGCTTCTCTGATTCTGCAGCTGGTAAGACAGCAGCGAACACCATGATTTCTGGTGGTGCTGATGTAATCTTCCACGCAGCTGGTGCTACAGGCCTTGGTGTAATTGATGCTTGTAAGGAAGCTGGTATCTGGGCAATTGGTGTTGACTCCGATCAGAGCTCTGTTGCTCCTAAGACAATTCTTACATCTGCTATGAAGCGTGTAGATAACTCTGTATACGAGATTGCTAAGGAGACTAAGGAAGGCACAGTTAAGCCTGGCGTTAAGACTTTCTCTCTGAAGGACGGCGGTGTTGATATCGCTCCTACAACAGATAACCTTGATCCAGAAGTTCTGAAGAAGGTTGAGGCTGTAAAGCAGGACATCCTTGATGGTAAGGTAACAGTACCTTCTACTAAGAAGGATTTCGAGGCGAAGTACGGCAAGGTTTATACTCTGAATGACTAATAATTAAACAATCTATTTAGACTTTGACTCTTATGACAGCTGCCCTAAGCTCGATTCTTTGGGCAGCTGTTTTTAAAAAGTCACATTTTCGATAACGGTTTATATTTGTAAAAGGTAAACCGCCATCAAAGATGCGATGTAAGTGGTACATTTGGTTCAACAGTTATTACTGGAGGGCATATTTATGAAAGAAATCAGTATGGATAGAGTGAATCAGACTAGAGAGAATATGCTGGATGTGGTTAAGAGCGCAACTCTTACCCATGAGCAGAAGGTTGCGAATATGGCAAACTTAGCAGATTCTCTCCTTGAGGTATTAGATCTCCCAGAGGGATTAGATGAACTATTAAATGCGCCAATTGATCGCCAGTGTATCTGTGACTTAGGCGAAGGACATGCGCCACTTCGTCCACGCTATATCGTTCCAGATTATGCGAAATTCATGCGAGAGGGAAGTAAGTTCCTTCGTCTAGATCCTCCAACAGACCTCTACGAAGCACTGAATCATCTCTTAATTTTCTATAAGAATGTACCAAGTGTCACCAACTACCCAGTATATGTAGGTGCGCTGGATCATCTCTTAGATCCTTTTATGAAGGATGTGGATGATGCAACATGCTTGAAATTAACGAAGATGTTCCTTCTGCACATGGATCGAACCATCTTAGATTCTTTCAGCCACGGCAATATCGGTCCAGATTGTACCAAGGCTGGACGAATTATCCTGCAGGCAACAGCAGAGCTTCAGGATGCGGTTCCTAATCTGACTATGAAGTATGATGAGGACATCACACCAGATGATTTTGCGATTCTTGGCATTGAGACAGCACTGAAGTCTGCCAAGCCATCCTTTGCCAATCATAAGATGTTCAAGTCTGAATTAGGTGAGGATTATGTCATCGCTAGCTGCTATAACGGACTGAAGTATGGCGGCGGATCCTATACACTGTGCCGCTTGATTCTTGGTAATATCGCAAAACGCGCTAAGAATATAGAAGACTTTAAGGAAAATGTCCTGCCATATGTACTCGATATCCAGGCTCGCTATATGGATGAACGAATCCGATTCGAAGTAGAAGAGAGTGGATTCTTCGAGAATAACTTCCTTGCAAAGGAGGGATTTATCTCAAGAGATAAATTCACTGCCATGTATGGTCTTGTTGGACTAGCTGATGCGGTTAATATCCTCTTAGAGAAGGAAGGTCGGACGGGTCTACGTTTTGGCCATAGTAAGGAAGCTGATGATCTGGGTGTTGAGATCATGGAGATCATCAATGACTTCAATAATAATCACTATAATAAGTACTGCGAAGCAACTGGTGGACACTTCCTGCTTCACGCACAGGTTGGTCTGGCATCCGATCAGAATGTGACACCAGGAACCAGAATCCCAATCGGTGAAGAGCCAGAGGAATTAATCGATCATCTGAAGGTTCTGTCTAGATTCCATAAGTACTTCCCATCGGGAACTGGTGATATCTTCCCAATTGATATGACGGTTCATAAGAATCATGAGTATCTATTAGATATCATTAAGGGTGCTTTCCGAGATGATTTACGCTACTTATCCTTCTATGCATCTGATAGCGATGTGATCCGTATCACAGGCTATCTGGTGAAGAAGTCTGAGATCGAGAAGCTAGAGCGAGGCGAGAATGTCATGCTGGATACCACAGCACTGGGCATGGGCGCTAAGCATAATGGCCACATCCTTGAGCGAAAGGTGCGTTAATATGGCACCAGTGAATAAAATCATTCCCTTTAGTTCGGTGGATGGCCCAGGAAACCGCACCTCGGTCTTTCTACAGGGATGCAATATGGATTGTAAGTACTGCCACAATCCTGAGACCAGAAAAGAATGCAGAAACTGCGGTGAATGTGTACCAAAGTGTCCCGTAGGTGCCCTTGATCTAAAGGGAGGGCATGTAGTATTTGATTATACCAAGTGCGTTGCATGCGATACCTGTATTAAAACATGTCGATTTGATGCCAGCCCTCGCATCAGAGAGCTAAGTCCTGAGGAGACCATGGCTGAGATTATGAAACAGGTTCCATATATCAGAGGTGTAACCATCTCTGGTGGTGAGTGTAGTCTCCATGCGGACTTTATCCGAGATCTATTCATTCTCTGTAAGGACAAGGGCTTAGGCACATTAATTGATAGCAATGGTTCCTATGATTACTCTAAGGATCCGGAGCTCTTAGCAGTCACAGATGGCGTTATGCTGGATGTGAAGGCCTGGAGTAAGTCCGATCACCAAAAGGTGACGGATTATGATAATTCGATGGTTCTTAAGAATCTCGAATTTCTTGCCTCTGTCGGCAAGCTATATGAGGTCAGAACAGTCATTGTTCCAGAACTGTTTGACATAGAAGAAACCGTGGTCAATACGGCGAAAACTATTGTAAAATATCTAGATGTAAGTGATATTCGATATAAGCTAATCACCTATCGACCCATGGGTGTACGACATGAATATTCCGGAATGACACCACCTTCCCAGGAACAGATGAGGGACCTGGCAGATAAGGTAAAAAAGATCGGCGTCAAAACGGTTGTGAATGTATAGAGGAGAGGGAACAAAGCGTTATTTCTAGAAAGGAATTTGCGGTGAGAGACACGAGCAATGTGGATGAAAACACAGTAACGATCCAAATGAAGGATATCGTTAAGAAATTTGGTAATTTCGTTGCCAATGACCACATCAATCTGACTGTTCACAAGGGTGAAGTACATGCAATCCTTGGAGAGAACGGTGCTGGTAAAAGTACTCTGATGAATGTACTCTATGGTATCTATCAGCCAACATCAGGATCTATTGCGATTGATGGTAAGGAAGTTGTAATCAACGGACCTGAGCAGGCAATTGACCTTGGTATCGGAATGGTTCATC
This sequence comes from uncultured Lachnospiraceae bacterium, assembly GCA_900317915.1. Classification (GTDB taxonomy): domain Bacteria; phylum Bacillota; class Clostridia; order Lachnospirales; family Lachnospiraceae; genus Lachnocurva. The sequence continues at coordinate 5,043 of ONIO01000025.1, forward strand.
AGCACTTCATGCTGATCCAGCCATTTACAGTAACTGAGAATATTATCTTAGGTGCTGAGCCAAGAAAGGGCCTTGTAGTTGATAAGGAGAGCGCTCGTAAGAAGATTGTCGAGCTGTCTGATCGCTACGGCCTCATGGTTGATCCTGATGCGAAGATCGAGGACATCTCCGTTGGTATGCAGCAGAGAGTAGAGATTCTGAAAGTTCTCTATCGTGGTGCGAAGCATCTGATTCTGGATGAGCCTACATCATCTCTAACTCCTCAGGAGATCTCAGAGTTAATGCAGATTATTAAGAATCTGACTGCAGATGGTAAGAGCATCATCCTGATTACCCATAAGCTGAAAGAAATCACAGAATGTGCAGATTACTGCACCATCATCCGTCAGGGTAAGTACATCGATACCGTTAAGGTGGATGAAGTAGATGAGAATAAGCTGGCAGCTATGATGGTTGGTCGTAATGTCCAGTTTAAGGTTGAAAAGAAGGACAATAAACCTGGTAAGGTTGTCTTAGATGTGAAGGATCTCCATGCTAAGGATTACCGTGGCGTAGATATCCTAAATGGTCTGAATCTACAGGTTCGTGAAGGTGAAATTCTTGGTATTGCTGGTGTCGATGGTAACGGACAGTCCGAGCTGGTTGAGATTCTGACAGGCCTCATGAAGGCTGAGTCTGGTAGCATCACAGTAGATGGCAACGATATCTTCAATAAGACACCAAGAGAAGCCATGGATGCTGGTGTCTCCTGTATCCCAGAGGATCGTCAGAAGCACGGTCTGGTTATGGACTTCACTGTAGATGAAAATATGATTCTGCAGAATTTCGCTCGTCCTGAGTTCTCTAAGCACGGAATCCTGAAGAAAGACAGCATTCATAAGTTCACTTCTGAATTAATTGAGAAATTCGATATCCGTCCAAGAGGTTGTAATAACCGCTTAGCAAGGCAGCTGTCTGGTGGTAACCAGCAGAAGGTTATCATCGCTCGTGAGGTTACGAATGATAAGGACCTCCTCATTGCAATGAACCCAACTCGTGGTCTGGATGTAGGTGCTATCGAATTCGTACATAAGTATCTGGTTGAGCAGAGAAATAAGGGAAGAGCAGTTCTCCTTGTTTCCTTCGAATTAGATGAGATCATGAGTCTCTCCGATCGAATCAATGTTATCTTCGAGGGTCAGATTACCGGTGAAGTAAACGGTAAGGATGCTGATGAGAAAGAACTTGGTTACATGATGGCAGGAGGTAAGACTGATGAAAACTAAGAAAAATATCTGGGAAGGTAATTTCATCTATATTATCTTTTCAATCATTATTGGATTTCTAGTTGGAGCTATCCTCCTGGTAATCGCAGGTGTAGATCCAATGGCTACCTATTCCGCACTGTTGGATGGCGTATTTAGTGATAAAAAGTACATCACATACGACTTGGTATATGCAGCACCATATATCCTAACCGGTCTGTCTGTGGCATTTGCCTTCAAGACTGGCGTATTTAATATCGGTGCTGAGGGACAGTTTGTAGTTGGTTCTCTGGCTGCAGTATTAGTAGGTCTCTTCTTAGATCTGCCACCTGTAATCCATGGTATTGTTGCAATCCTTGCAGCTGCAATCGCCGGTGGAATCTGGGGTGCAATTGTTGGTCTTTTGAAAGTTAAGAGAGGCATCAATGAGGTCCTTTCTTACATTATGTTTAACTGGATTGCGTTCTATCTGTCCAATTTCGTCGTAACTAAGCCTGGTATTAAGGACGATTCTGTAGAAGCAACTCGTATGGTTAAGGATTCCGCTCGAATTCTTCTCCCGGAGAACCTTCGTATTGCAACCAGATGTTCCTCTGCAAACTGGGGCATTGTAATCGCAATCGTTGCAGCATTACTTCTCTGGTTTGTAATCTCTAAGACTACTATGGGTTATCAGTTTAGAGCCGTTGGTCTTAGTAAGACAGCATCTGAGTACGGCGGAATCTCTTCTTCTAGAGTATTCCTTACCTCTATGGCTCTGTCTGGTGTACTTGCTGGTATCGGTGGTTCTGTATTAACACTTGGAATCAATGGACGTATCAGCCAGTTCGCAGGCCAGGAAAGCTTCGGTTTCGACGGTATCACTGTTGCTCTGATTGCTGGGTCTAATCCAATTGGATGTATCTTCTCTGGTATCTTCTACGGTGCAATGAAGTACGGCGGTAATAAGCTGACACTGGTAGGAGCTCCTAAGGAAGTTGTTAATATCATCATGGGAACAATCATCTTCTTCATCGCGATTGCCCTTCTCTTCAAGAGACTGATTAAGAGTGCTCAGGAGAAAAAAGAGGCTAAGAAGACTGTTGTCGTAACAGAGAAGGAGGATTGATCATGGATTTAATAATTAAAAATTCCGGACTGATTATCAATGGACTGCTCATCTCTATGCCTCCATTGCTTCTAGCAGCACTTGGTTCTGTATTCTCAGAGAAGAGTGGTGTAGTTAATATCGGTATCGAGGGAATGATGACCATCGGTGCATTCATCGGTGCTACTGTAGCTTATGTAACTGGTAATGGCTGGATTGGTTTCTTAGCTGGTGGTTTAGCTGGTATGGTTCTCGGCCTGATGCATGCCTTCGCATGTGTTACCTGTGGTGCGGATCAGACCATTGCTGGTACAGCAATTAACTTTATCGGACCAGGTGTCGCACTGTTCCTGTGTAAGGCGTGGAATGATAATTCCTCTGATACACCTGCTCTGGACACTGCCGCTAAGCTTCCTAAGCTATTCGATGGTAAGTTCAAGGCTGGCTCCTTTGCCTATAACGTATTCGGAACCTACTCTGCAGTATACCTAAGCATTGCTTTTGTAGTTGTGATCTGGTTTGTATTCTATAAGACCAGATTCGGAATGAGACTGCGTGCTGCTGGTGAGCATCCTGAAGCATGTGAGACACTTGGTGTGAATGTTACCCGTGTTCGTTATGCATGTGTTCTCCTGTCTGGCTTCATGGCTGGTCTCGGCGGAGCATTCGTAACACTGGCAACTGTATCTCAGTTCCGTCCAACAGTTATCGTAGGACAGGGATTCATCGCCATCGCAGCTGTAATCTTCGGTAAGTTCACTCCACAGGGTGCATTCTTAGGATGCCTGCTCTTCGGTCTGTGTAACGGTGTGAAGGTTGTACTGTCTGCTTCTGGTAGCGGTGTATCACCAAACCTGCTTTCTATGATTCCTTATGTGGTAACCATCCTGGTACTGATCTTCTTCGTAGGAAGCGCTCGTGTACCTGCTGCAAATGGTAAGCCATATATCAAGTCTAAGTAATTTCATTAGACATCATTCGGCAGGGCGAAAGCCCTGCCATTTACAACGAAAGAGGTTTTACTCTATATGATTAGTGAAGAGATGAAAAAGACCCTGGTGGAGAAGGCTTTTGAAGTAAGAGAAAAAGCATATACTCCCTATTCTCACCATAAAGTAGGAGCTGCATTATTAGGTAAGAATGGTCAGATCTATCTGGGCTGTAATATTGAAAATGCCGCCTTTACACCTTCCAACTGCGCAGAGAGAACTGCTGTATTTAAGGCAGTCAGTGAGGGACAGCTGGAATTCGATGCCATTGCTGTGGTTGGTGGCATGGAAGATGCCGAGGAATTAGACTACTGTGCACCATGTGGTGTCTGTAGACAGGTATTGAGAGAATTCTGTGACAATGACTTCGAGATTATCCTAGCTAAGGATGTGGAGCATCGTAAGACCCTTACTCTGAAGGAGATTCTTCCCCTCGGCTTTGGCCCTGAGAATCTACGATAGGTTATTGATAAATATAAACCAATCCGACAATTGCAGCATCACTAGAGTATTCTGCAGATCGGAGTTAATTTATAAGGAGAAAAACTATGCTAAATAACAAATTATTCGATCACACCCTGTTAAAGGCTGATGCAACTAAGGCTGACGTACAGAAGATTATAGACGAAGCGAAGAAGTATGACTTCGCATCTGTATGTGTTAATTCTTACTACACTAAGTTCGTTGCAGATCAGCTAAAGGGAACTGATGTTAAGACTACAACTGTTGTAGGTTTCCCTTTGGGCCAGATGAATGCGAAGGCTATGGCATTCGAGACAGAGTGCGCAGTAGCAGACGGTGCTGACGAAATCGATATGGTTATCAATGTGGGCGCTCTGAAGGAAGGAAGCTATGATGTGGTATTAGATACCATCAAGGCTGTTCGTTCTGCATGTGAGGGGAAGACTCTGAAGGTTATCATCGAGTGCTGTCTCCTGACAGAGGATGAGATTGTAAAGGCTTGTGAGCTGTCTGAGGAAGGCAAGGCTGATTTCGTTAAGACTTCTACAGGCTTCTCTACAGGTGGAGCTAAGGCTAGTGATGTAGCTCTTATGAAGAAGACTGTTGGTGATCGTCTCCAGGTTAAGGCTTCTGGTGGAATCCACACAGCAGAAGAGGCTCAGTCCATGGTTGATGCTGGTGCAACTCGTCTTGGAACTAGTGCAACACTTCAGATTATCGGTGCTTAAGGAGTTCCTATGAATCCTTAAAGGATCTAAGGAAGGAAAATAGGTTAATGAATAAGAATACAGGGTGAAGCCTAGTGGCTTGATCCAGTAGCTAATAGAGAGGAGAGCATGCAACATGGGTAAATATAAGAGAGTATTCGTTGTTGTCCTTGATTCTTTTGGTATCGGCGCAATGCCTGATGCTGAGAAATTCGGAGATAGAGGAGTAGACACTTTTGCACATATTGCAAAGGAGATGCCTAGTCTCAATATCCCAAATCTGGTAAAGCTGGGTCTGGCAAATCTGCATCCAGTGGATGAGATCGCTCCAGTAGAAAAGCCAATGGGTAAGTACTTGGTTCTGTCTGAGGCTTCCAATGGTAAGGACACCATGACTGGACACTGGGAGATGATGGGTATCCGTACAGATAAGCCTTTTAAGACCTTTACAGAGACAGGATTCCCTCCAGAACTGATTAAGGAATTAGAGAAGCGCTGTGGTAAGAAGGTCATCGGTAATAAGGCCGCCTCTGGTACAGAGATCCTGGACGAATTAGCTGAGGAAGAAATAAGAGATGGCTCTATGATCGTCTATACATCAGCTGATTCCGTGCTGCAGATCTGTGGTAATGAGGAGACCTTCGACTTAGCAAATCTGTATCGTTGCTGTGAGATTGCAAGAGAGCTCACCATGAAGGAAGAGTGGCGTGTAGGTCGTGTCATTGCACGTCCATATGTAGGTAAGAAAAAGGGTGAATTCGTACGTACTTCTAACCGTCATGACTATGCTCTGAAGCCAACAGGTCTCACTGCTATGAATGCACTGAAGGACGCTGGATTAGATGTCCTGTCTGTTGGTAAGATCAATGATATCTTCGTTGGAGAGGGTGTTACTGAGGCTGTTCGCTCTAAGAGCTCTGTTAATGGTATGGATCAAACAGTTGATGCAGCTAAGCGTGATGACTGGACAGGTCTCTGCTTTACCAATCTAGTTGACTTTGATGCGCTCTGGGGCCATCGTAGAAATCCAATCGGATATGGTCGTGAATTAGAGAAGTTCGATGTAGGCTTAGAGAATCTCATGAATGCCATGAAGGAGGATGATCTCCTGATTCTCACAGCTGACCATGGTAATGATCCTACCTACACTGGTACAGATCACACCAGAGAGAAGACTCCATTCATCGCATGGTCTCCATCCTATACAGAGGGCGGTAAGCTTCCTGATGAGGATACCTTCGCTGTCATCGGTGCAACCATCGCTGATAACTTCGGTGTAAAGATGCCAGAGAATACCATCGGTCACTCCATCCTAGACGAAGTGTAAAGATGGTGAACTATGGAGAATAAAAATGAATTCCTAGGCTACTTCGATGGCAATGCCAACCTCTCTGAGATCCTAGCAGCCATCGAATCATTGCCTGATACAACCAAAAACTTCATGGCTGATCTCTTTAGTAATGCCCCTCTATCCATCTTCCAGGCCATGCGCCTAGAAGAGTATAAGAAGGGTGAGGTCTTCATCCGAGAGACTGCTCCAGCTGATAAGGTCTACTTCCTAATTCGTGGTAGAGTCCAGGCTGTAGAGAATCGTGTGTTGGGAATTAGTTATAACTTCACCCATTACAATGCGTTCGAGAGCTTCGGAACTATGGAAATACTCTTAGACTACGATGCCTATCGTGCAACTCTGGTTGCAGATACAGACTGTCAGTTTCTGGTTCTCACCAGAGAGGACTATGCCCGCTGGACTGAAACAGATTCTCATGCTCTGAAATTAATCTCTAAAGAGACCTGTGAGTACCTCTTAGAGGAAGCTCGTAAGGATCGACTCCTTCGCTTCCTGTCCGGTAAGGACAGTCTCATGATGCTTTTCATGAAGGAGTATGAGGAAATGAAGGATGATAATGATATCTGCCGATTCACTTTGACTCGTCAGCAGTTATCGGAATTCTCCGGACTGTCCCTTCGTACAGTCAATCGTGCCATCCAGACCATTGAGGAAGAGGACTATGTGCAGCATAGCAGAGGACACTTCCAGATCAATGCCGAACAGTACAATCGAATCAAAAAATATATTAATAGTTTTATCGCAGATGAGGGATTTGGCGGCACAGAGGTATAAGATGCCATATGCCATTGACAAGTTTCGTCTGAACTTGGTATAGTTCCCTTCGGCCAGTAAATTGACCAGATAATTCAATTGATTCGTTTAAGGGAATTTCTAGTATGAACATTATCGTAATTGGTAATATCGTAGCCTTCATCGGCGCAATCCTTATGGTCCTAGTTGGATTCATTAAGACCAAGCGTAATATCCTGATTGCACAGAATATCCAGTTCCTGATCATGGGACTTGGTAATCTGATTCTGGGCGGTGTATCTGGATTCATCGTTAATATCGTAGGAATCCTTCGTAATATCATCTGCTTACGATGGAACCTGAATGTTCCACTGAAGATTTTCTTCATCGCGTTACAGGTTATCATTAACTGGAGATTCAACACCGCAGGATTGATTGGTTGGTTACCTGTTGTAGCAACGGGTCTCTTTACCTGGTACGTAGATTCCAATAGTGAGATCGTCATTAAAACTGTATGTATCATAAGTGAGTGCATGTGGATCTTCTATGATTTCCATTTCCACAACTACGTATCTGTCTCCTTCGACGTGATGACAATTGTTAGCACATTCGTAGGCATCTGGATGATTCTTAGAGATCGTAAGAATGCAAAAGAGGCAGCTGGCGAAGCAATATAATCAACTGTATCAGAAGTTGTCCCTTAAAAGGACATAATCATGTATTGGTTTATATTTGCTCCTGTAGGTGGTGGTGTGCTACCCGTCAAAAGGTAGCTCCAAAGTTTACAAGCATTGGCGGTGCAGTTCAATTCATGCATAAACAGACGATTGCTCTTGAGTGCGAGGATGGATTTTTACAGGAGGATATGTCATGACTACAAAAAACTATTTAGAGGCTTTAGAGATTGTTGTTTCTAAAAGATATCCTCGAAAAATGTATAATATAGGCGGATATCAAGAAGCTGCGATTTGTTTACAATCTGAAATAAATGGTTGGACAGTGTATAATGGAGAGCGTGGCAATAGATATGCTGAAATCAAATGTGACACAATTTTGAAAGCGTGCTTAGAATTCATTAGAAAGTTCACTCATAGGGCAGAGGATATTGCATCTATGGAAAATGAACTAATTACCATTTTGGGTAGCAAGGTTGCTTAATCAGTAATCACAAAATGCCATCAACTTCTTTGGTGGCATTATTTTTATGGCTTGTAGCTATTACACTTATGATTGCAGAATCAAATCCAGAAGAAAAAGACATTATGACAACATTGGTCATGAATTTATTGAAGATGTAGGCAAATTCCTGTTTGTGTTTTTGACCGACATTGTCTCGTTTTGACTCGTTTTGTCTCGTCTCGACCGACATTAGCACCTTTCTTATACATTTAACTGAAACCTTATGGGGAGATTGTCGCAAGCCCATTTGAGGTGAGGCATACGGAGAGTGAGCTGACGAATCTGATTCAAATGATCAACGGCTGGATGGAGAAATTCGTATAATTATGGAGGCAACCGGCATATATCATTTGTCAATGTTGTCATCACTTCAGAATCAGAACCTTTTTGTAGCAAACAAAGCCACAGAAAAATTAGAATCGCTGTGGAATGGAAAAACACGAGCTACATACATCACGGATCGTAGAGATTTCCTATGGTATAGGGGCGAGTGCATCGCTCTTAGAAAGCAAATGAAGGAAATGAAAGATTCCGAGATTGAATTCACAGGAGGAGCCTCTTTTTACGAAATCTCATTGCAGCAAAAACAAGAGAAAAGAGAAAGAAGAAATAAAAAGAGAGAAAAGCAAATAAATGAGCAGATGAAAAAAATGAAGCCATGCTCTAAGGCTTTCGAGAACTTTTGCAATACTACTCTTTTCGATACAGATGAAACCTCCTATATCTTTATGGAAAAAGGCGGCAAGACTGGAAAGTGTACAAGGTGTGGAAAAGAGGTAGAATTTCCGAAGAAAAAGCACCTTAGTGAGGGCAGATGCCCGAATTGCAACAAAAAGGTTGTTTTCCTCTTAGAAACGGTCAGAAAAAAGACAATCTATGACAGTTTAGGAACGATGATGTTCCAAAAGGTGGATAAAGATGAAATTGTAGCCAGATATTTCTGTTGCTATCGGAAAATCGAAGATGTGGATGCCCCAGAGATTTGTGTGTTAGAAAAAGCAAGGTGGTTCTTCAAGGAAAACCAGGCTGAACTCTACTTCAACAGAAGTGGAAGATGGAAGAAGCAAAACCCATTCCAGTATTCGGATGGGCATAACGACTATTACTACATGGGTAGATTTGAATGGAACTTGCCAGGGAAGGCTTATAAGAGATCTTTTTCTTGTCTAAAAGGCACTTTTGTCGAGAGAAAAGGTTTTCTAAACACCATTAAAAAAATGAGCAAGGAAGAAAATAACTATTACTTATTCCACATTTATGGAAAAGAGCTGGCATTATCCGTCCGAAA
>ONIO01000024.1 GCA_900317915.1 uncultured Lachnospiraceae bacterium
ATGGGAATGCAGGATGCTGCAGACTATTTGAGTAAGAACCAGGCTACAATCTCCTGGTCAGATAAATATGGCCAGAATTACGGTTCCTTTACAAAGGATAATAAGACATATGAGTGCTGGCTTGAGGATGCAAAGTCATTGAGCTTAAAACTCCAGGCAATGGATGATAATAAGCTGGCCGGTGGTGCTTTCTGGAAGCTTGGATTTGAGCCATCCTCAATTTGGGATACCATTCAGCAATATATTGGAAAATAATGAGATGGAATTCGAGGCATGAGAAATGAAGACAATACTGATTAACGTGGATAGTGAAAAACCAGAAGATGGTGAATTAGAAGAAGCTGTTAGAATAATCCGAAATGGTGGATTGGTTGCTTTTCCTACCGAAACTGTATATGGACTTGGTGGAGACGCAGAGAATCCAGAAGCTTCAGAGAAAATCTATGCAGCGAAGGGACGTCCATCTGATAATCCACTGATTGTTCATATCTGGGATTTCTCTCAGTTAGAAGAAATCGTCTCTAGTGTTCCAGAAAATGCTAGAAAACTAGCAGATGCTTTTTGGCCAGGACCTCTGACCATGATTTTACCTAAGAATGATCGTATTCCACTTACCACAACAGGTGGATTGAATACGGTAGCGATTCGAATGCCTAGTCATCCCGTTGCTAGACGATTCCTGGAATTAAGTAATATAAAAATCGCTGCACCAAGTGCGAATACATCTGGCAGACCAAGTCCAACCACTGCACAGCATGTGGCAGAGGATCTGGATGGCAAAATTGATTGCATTATTGATGGTGGGGTAGTCGATATTGGTCTTGAATCTACGATTGTCGACCTAAGTGAAGGCCTTCCAACCATCCTTAGACCGGGCTACATTAATAAAGAAATGCTAGAAAAAGTGGTAGGACATGTAGAAATCGATCCTGGCATCCTAGACATAAATGCAGAAAAAAAGGTAAAGCCCAAAGCACCAGGAATGCGCTATAAACACTATGCTCCAAAGGGAGATCTCACAATTGTTGAGGGTCAGGAGGACAAAGTGGTTGAAGAAATCAATCGCTTAGTCGCAGAGGATAAAGCAAATGGATATAGCGTGGGTGTCATAGCGACTGAGGAAAGCAGAGATAAGTATGTCTGCGACACTATCCTAACCATTGGCGCAAGAAAAGATGAGTATTCGATTGCCCATAATCTATATGGAATCCTGAGAGAATTTGATGAGTTAGGAATCCAGAAGATGTACACCGAGGACTTTGAGACACCAAAGATCGGACAGGCAATTATGAATCGTCTCTTAAAGGCGGCAGGACATAAAACGATTCAAGTATAAACCGATTGGAACGGGGAGAATATAATTTATATGCAAATTAGAAGAATCATTATAGCGACTGGAAATGGTGCATCTAGAGCACCAATGGCAGCAGAGTTATTAAAACGTGAACTGTCTGGACAGCCAATTGAGATACTTTCTAGAGGATTGATTGTACAATTCCCAGAACCATTAAATCAAAAGGCAGAGGCTGTTATGGCAGCAGATGGGATTGTATTCGATTCCTTTGAAACCAAGGAATTGAAGAATGGAGAAATCACCGATAAGACACTGATCTTCACAATGAATGAGAAGCAGAGAGTGCAAATTATCGACCGTTTACCATCAGCAAATGAGGAGAATACCTTTGTCCTTGCATATTATGTAGGGGAAGAATTAGAGACAATGAATCCTTACGGTGGCTCCTTACAATCCTACGGTCTATGCTATGAGACTCTGAAGGAAACAACGAAGAAATTGGCAAAGCGCATTTTGGAGGAGAATGGGAATGAGTGATAAGAGAAAAGACTACATTTCTTGGGATGAGTACTTTATGGGCGTTGCTTTTCTATCTGGTATGCGATCAAAGGATCCGAACTCTCAGGTGGGAGCATGTATTGTAAGCCAGGATAATAAGATTCTGTCTATGGGCTACAATGGTTTTCCGAAGGGATGCTCCGATGACATCTTCCCATGGAAGAGAGATGGAGATCCACTAGAGAACAAATACTTTTTCGTAACCCATAGTGAACTAAATGCCATCTTAAACTATCGCGGTGGTTCTCTAGAAGGGGCGAAGATGTATGTCACCCTCTTCCCTTGCAACGAGTGTGCAAAGGCAATTATCCAGGCTGGAATTACGGAACTAATCTATGCAGATGATAAGTATGAAAATACCCCATCTGTGATTGCATCGAAGAGAATGCTGACTTCATCAGGGGTACATTTTCGTAAATATGAACCAACTGGAAGAGAGATCAAGATCCAGCTGTAGTTAGAATTCCTGGATGGCATCGTCGCCATCTTGAGAATCATCAATGGCACGGATAACTACATCATAGGAGATATCCTTATTCACATGAACAGTAACGGTATCTCCAACCTTATGATGTAAGAGCGCCTTACCAAGTGGAGACTCCATATCTAAGCGATTCTCAGAAGAGTTGCTTCGAATAGAGGTTGTGATTTTATAGGTCTCCTCTAAGTCATCCTCTGGGAAGTAGATGGTTACTAAGTTATTCATACTTACCTGTCCATCTGTGCTCTCATCACTAATGATAATCGCATTCTTAAGAATCCCCTCCAGATAACGGATGCGGGATTCATTTTGATTCTTGGCACGCTTGGCTGCATACAATTCATAGTTCTCAGAGTAGTCACCCTGGGCACGGGCCTCCTTAACTTCCTCAAGGATTTCATGACGAATATTGACTTTTCGATTGCGAATCTCAGCTTGTATTTTTTCTACATCGGATGGTGTCAGTTTCTGACGGCTAGCCATATCAAACCTCCATATTGGTCTACATGTCAAGACTCGCTCGCGAGTCTTGCGCGCCGGATTCGGGTCTGCTTCAGCAGACAAATTCCTGTCCGAATCCGTGCGCATCCTCGCGGAGCGTTTAAACGCTTAGAGGTTGGGGATTTCTCCGACTGAGTTAAAAAAGCCCATGCAAAGCAAGGGCAACATGACACGGAGATGGTGGGATTCGAACCCACGCACCGATGACCGGCCTAAAGCATTTCGAGTGCCTCCTCTTGAACCACTTGAGTACATCTCCGAATCGCAGAACTGTTAATTAAATAGCAGGTGCGAACGTATTTAATATTACATAATTGAGGTTCATTTCGCAAGATTGATTTGGTAGTATAGAGGCAGTTGGTGGTATAATAAAAGTGTTTCGTGAAATTCATGAGAAGGGGCATGAACTGGAGGTTAAAAGATGGGATTAAAAGACTTGGATTTTTCGAATATTGAGCTTCCAAAGGTGGAATTACCAAAGGTGGATATCAAGAATCCACTTGATATTATAGATCATTCCTTTAATAAGCCGGATATCAATCGTGATGTGAGCATGCTGAAGGGTCAGCTGGCCAACAATGGTTATGACTGGTGGTGGCATAGCTTTACAGGAAAGAATAAATTCACTGGGGAAGAGAGATCCTTCTTCATCGAGTTTTTCACTATTAATCCTGAACTGGGCGGGAAAGAACCTGTTTTAGGTCAGCTTCCTGCCAATAAGGAGAATGGAAAGAAGCCGTCCTACTTAATGGTGAAGGTTGGAACCTGGGGAAAGGATGCCTGCCAGTTGCATCGATTCTTCGGATGGGACCAGGTGAATATCAAGACAGAAGCACCATTTCTGATTAGTGCAGATAACTGCTTCCTGTCAGAGACGAGAACCCTTGGTCGGGTGGAAATCTCCCCTGAAGTGGCTGAGAGTCATCCAGAGTATCTGACAGATGCGGGTGCAATGACCTGGGACCTTAAAATTGATAAAAAAATAGCCTTTAATGTGGGCTATGGAGCAGGTAAGATGCTTCGCGACATGGATGCTTTTCAGATGTTCTGGCATGCAGAGGGTATGAAGACAGCATTCTCAGGTGAGGTGGTCTTCAATGGTACTCAGTATGAAGTAAGTCCTGAAACTTGTTATGGCTATGCAGATAAAAACTGGGGCTCTGACTTTACCAGCCCATGGATCTGGCTGTCATCAAATGATGTTGTTAGTAAGATTACTGGTAAGAGACTAGAGAATACCGTATTTGACATCGGTGGTGGTCGTCCAAAGGTCGGTCCTCTCAGCATTGAAAATACCGTATTAAGTGCCTTCTGGTATGAGGGACAGGCTTATGAATTTAATTTTTCTAAGTTCTGGACGCTAACAAAGACTGTAATGAAGACCAAGGAAACCAAGTCCAAGATGATCTGGAGAATCCTGCAGGAGACTCCTGTAGCTAAAATGCTTATCCAGGTAGAGTGTCCAAAGTCTGAGATGCTAAAGATTCGCTACGAATCTCCTGATGGAGCATTCCGTCATAAGAATCTCTGGAATGGTGGAACCGGAGAGGCTGAAATCAAGCTGTATAAGAAAAATATCAGCTTAAAGAATAAGTGGGAATGGGAATTAGTAGACTATATGGAAGCCCATCATGTGGGATGCGAGTATGGTGTCTATGATGAAGAAAAGAAGTAATCGTTTTAGTTTTGGAGAATAAATATGTCCTATATGGCATTGTACCGGAAATTCCGTCCGCAGGAATTTCATGACGTTAAGGGACAGGATCATATCGTCACTGCCTTGAAAAATCAGATACGGACAGAACGCATCGGTCATGCATACTTATTTACAGGTACGCGAGGTACCGGTAAGACAACAGTGGCAAAGATCCTTGCCCGTGCAGTGAATTGTGAGCATCCAAATGAGGATGGAAGTCCATGTAATGAATGCGAGACTTGCAAGCATATCCTAAGTGGTAATTCCATGAATGTGATTGAAATCGATGCGGCAAGTAATAATGGTGTGGATAACATCCGTGATATCATTGAGGAAGTGTCCTATCCACCAACGGAGGGTAAGTACAAGGTCTATATCATCGATGAGGTGCATATGCTGTCTAAGCCAGCATTCAATGCGCTCTTAAAGACCCTTGAGGAACCACCAAGTTATGTAATCTTCGTCTTAGCGACAACAGAAGTGCAGATGGTTCCAATCACCATCTTGTCTCGTTGTCAGCGATATGACTTCCACCGCATTACCATTGATACCATTGCAGCGCGTATGCGTGAACTTATGGATGCAGAGGGAATAGAAATAGAAGACAAGGCTATTCGCTATATCGCGAAATGCGCAGATGGGTCCATGCGAGATGGTCTCAGCCTGTTGGATCAGTGCATTGCCTTTTATATGAATCAAAAGATTACATATGATGGTGTATTACAGCAATTAGGTGCTGTGGATAATGAGATCTTCCAAAAACTCTTAGGTAATATTCGAAGCAAAAATACCGTTGGTGCAATCTCTATTATTGAAGATGTAGTCAATGAAGGTCGTGAATTAACGCAGTTTGTCAACGACTTCGTATGGTATATGCGAAATCTCCTGCTGGCAAAGAGTATGGAGAATGCTGAGGATGTCTTAGAGATGTCTACAGAAAACTATCGCCAGTTAAAAGAGACTGCAGATAAAATCGAGGATCAGATTCTAACCAGATATATCCGCATCCTGTCTGAACTATCCAATGATATGAAGTATTCCTCACAGAAGAGAATTCTTCTAGAGGTAGCAATTATCCGTATGTGCCGTCCACAGATGGAACAGGATATGGACTCTCTCATAGAGCGTATCGATGACCTGGAAAAACAGGTAGAGAATGGCCTTGCAATTGCACCTCAGCTAGCTAGTCCCCAGGCTGTATCCGAGAGCCATGAGAAAAAGGCGCCCATCAAAAAGGCGATGATCCCCGATGCTACACCAGAGGAAGTGAAACGTGTAGCAGAAGGATGGAGAGGACTAGTTGACAGAGTAAGAGATGGACTGGTAAAAGAATATATGAGTCGCTTCTATGTCACTGTAAATGAAGAGGGAAAGTTACATCTTATATTGGATATATCTGAACCCAATGCGTATATGGCGGCAACTTGGTTTATTGATGACAAGGAACATGCCGAAGAACATCAGGCAAAATTAAGAGAAATGATCAATGACTATGCTGGAGCTCAGGTTCCTGTAGTATTTGATAAAAACGAAACAGGTAAAAGTAGCAGTGATCTCTATGAAGATGCAATTAGCAAATTTGCATCTGAACATAATCTGGATGTAATAGAGGAAGAAGAGTAACTGTAACGAGTTAAGACGAGGAGGTCTTTATGGCTAAAAGAGGTGGATTCCCAGGCGGCGGTATGCCAGGAAATATGAATAATCTGATGAAGCAGGCACAGCGTATGCAGCGTCAGATGGAGGAAGCACAGAAGGAATTAGAAACTAAGGAAGTAACTGCAACTGCAGGCGGCGGAGTTATCGAAGTAACTGTATCTGGTAAGAAGGAAGTAACCAAGGTTAAAATCGATCCAGAAGCAGTTGATCCAGAGGATGTTGAGACTCTTGAGGATCTGGTAATGGCAGCAGTTAACGAAGCCTTCAAGAAAATCGATGAGGAATCTCAGGCTGCTATGTCTAAGCTGACTGGTGGTATGGGTGGCCTCTTCTAAGGGAATCTATGGAATACTATTCAAAGGAAATCAGTAGCCTAATTGGAGAATTGTCTAGACTGCCTGGAATCGGATCAAAATCCGCACAGAGATTGGCCTTTCACATTCTACATATGCCCAAGGAAGATGTGCAGCGTCTCTCCCATACCCTAATGGATGCAAGAGAGAATGTTCATTATTGTAAAGAATGCTGTACCTTAACAGATCAGGATATCTGTCCAATCTGTGGAAATCCTAAGCGAAACCATAAGGAGATTATGGTGGTAGAGGAAACCAAGGATCTGGCTGCATACGAGAAAACTGGTAAGTACGAGGGCGTCTACCATGTACTCCATGGTGCGATCTCTCCAATGCAGGGAATTGGACCTGGTGATATCCGGTTAAAGGAACTCATGACACGTCTGCAAAAGGAGGATGTGGAGGAAGTTATCATTGCTACCAATTCCAGTCTCGAGGGTGAAACAACAGCCATGTATATCAGTAAGTTGGTGAAGCCAACAGGCATCCGTGTCTCACGAATTGCCAGTGGTGTACCAGTGGGCGGTGACCTAGAGAATATCGATGAAGTGACACTTCTAAGAGCATTAGAGGGCCGAACACAATTGTAATGATTCATAAATAATAATTAGAGTGAGTTCTTAGAAAGAAGTAGCGTTTTGCTACTTCTTTTTTTTCTAGGATTAAGAAACAAGTGAGGATTGCCGAAAAGTATTGTGTAATTAGGTGATTTAGGACAGGGGGTCCTATGCAAATTAATCAGACAATCTTAGATGCATATAAGAAGCAGTCCGTATTTAGTCTAGCGGATGCGGTGGATCATAAAGAAGTAAAGGGAAGCTCCAGGGTGAATTCCTCGGCCATTGCCTATGAATCAACTGCTGGGGAAAAAGTGGGCCATACATCCCAGGTATACGATCGGTCTACCTTAATGGAAGAGGCTCTGAAGGACACAGGGATCATGTCCACGTCGGAGCTGGAAAAGAATACCATGCTTCGCACCATGGAAATCACCAGCACAGACCTGATCCAGAAGATGAAGGATGATGGCTATGATCCTCTGTCCATGGAGCATGAGACCTATGTGACGGTTGCAGATCAGATTCGCGCGCAGTTAGCCATCGCTGGTGCGGATGTCTCTATGATGGGAGGCGTATCTGAGGCGGCACTGGAATCCGTAACTGGAAGCAGTGCTGCAGCAAAGCAGATTGAGCGTGGCATCACAAATACTGCAGGAAGTCAGGATCAGGGGATTGAGGCAGCTCTGAATCAGGCGCTTCTCCCAACAGATGCGAAAGCAATCAATCAGGTCCGTGTGGCTATAGACAAGGGACAGGAGATCCTCCAGGATATGGAGAATCGAGGCGGAATTGCACCGGCAGCAGCCAATCTGCTTCTCAGTCAGAATAGAGAACCAACGATCCAGAACCTCTATCAGGCTACCTATGGCTCTAATGGTCAAGGAAATGCAAAGGATAGTGCCCAGTCTCTCTCTGAGGCTATCCAGTCAGCGCGTCTGGATAGCAGTCTGGGTATCACGGAGGCTGCTCTAGAGAATAGGGTAGCGGAGCTAAATGTAGACCAGTCGAAAGAGAATCTACAGGTAGCCACCTATCTCCTAAGCAGTGATCTACCTGTAACAAAGGATACAATCCTTCTGGCAAATGGACTGCAGAATGACCCTATTGATCATACAAAAGATCAGCTGCTAAAGCAGGTGATTACTACAATGACCGAAGGCGGTCAGCCAGGAGATACACCCCTCATCAAGGGATATGCTTTAGATGAAAAGGCAGAGCAAATCAGTGCTGAGATCCAGAAAATGGAACCAAGTCATTCTGAGGAAAAGGCTCTGCTGGCGGAGGCTCAGCTGGTAATGACCAAGGATAGCATCTATACCATGCTGAAGCTAGGTATCCACATCGACACCAATCATCTTGAGCAGGTTGTGGATAAGGCAAGAAAAATCCAAGACCTCCAGTTGATAAATGATAAAGTTCAAGACGTGCTGGATAAGAAGGATGCGGTTTTAGATAAGCCGGCAGCAGTTCTGGCTCAATTTACACAGATTCGAACAGTGACCTTCCAGAGTCTCTTAGATGCTAGCCCTGGGAATCTGGTGGGTATCCAAGCAAGTAATCAGGTGTCCCTTCTTTCAAGAAGTAATGGTGCTACAGCTGTAAGCACAATGAACAATCAGGACCGACTCAGCCGAATGACAAAAACCTATGAGGCAGTTGGAACAGAAGTCCGTAGGGATTTAGGAGATTCCATTAAAAAGGCCTTCCGTAATGTGCCAGAGATCCTAAAGGACCTTGGCCTAGATACAAGCGAAGAGAATCAGAGAGCTGTCCGTATCTTAGGATATAACGGCATGGAGATTAAGGCAGAAAGCATCGCCCAGGTGAAGGATTGTGACTTCTACGTAAATCAGACCATGGCAAAACTGAAGCCAGGAACAGTATTCGAGATGATTCGTCATGGAGAGAATCCACTGGATATGACCATGAAGGAACTGTCTGATACAGCGGATCAATATAATGGAAATCAGTGGAATCATCAGGAGCAGGAGAGCAATAACTACGGAGAATTCCTGTGGGAGTTAGAGCAGACAGATGGAATTACCGAAGAGGAGCGCCAGAGCTTCATCGGTATCTATCGCTTGCTTCATCAGGTGAATAAAAAGGATGGAGCAGCCCTCGGCAAATTGATCCAGTCTCAGGTACCAGTTACCATGCGTAATCTGATGACGGCAGTTCGAACTGAGAAGGCTAAGAATCTGGACTATGTCATCGACGATACGACTGGTATGCTCACGGAATTGTCTGGTAAGAAGCTAAGCATCACAGAGCAGATTGAGACCGCATTTCAGTCTGCTCACTTGAAGCATGCTGAGGAGGAATTACATCCCAATAAGTTGCAGGAGATTGGCCAAGAAAACTATATCGAGATGACTCCAGAGCAGTTGGATCAGGCTCTGTCAAATATAGACCAATCAAAAGATATCCGGGCAAAGCAAGCAGAGATCATGGAGCAGCAGCAAAGTCAGGCAGCATCAGCAGAGGATGAGACATTCTGTCTACTAAAGGCTATGGATCTCCCTCAGACCACGGAGAACATCCTTATGGCGCAGGATATACTGAAGCGTCGCAACCATGTATTCACAGGATTAACTGAGAGACATGAGAATCTAGACGGATCCATTGTGGATGTATCGGATCCAGAGATCACCTCCATGTTAGAGGAACTGATGGAATCCTATGGAGAGGCAATAAAGGAGCCTGCGGATATGGCTATCGCTCAGGAGAAACTAGCGGATCTTGCAGAAACTGCCATGGAGAAGCTAGAGGATAGCGATCAGGCAAACGCCATTGATCTTAAGAGTCTCCACTTAATCCATAAGGAACTAAGCCTCTTTGCCAAGATGGCAAGAGAAGATCATACCTATCATATCCCAGTTCAGATTATGGGTGAAGACGGTAATCTGACACTGAAGATTGTAAATGGTAAGGAAGAAAAGGGACAATTGGATCTGGCCCTTGAAACCAGCCAGTTAGGTGCTATCCGTGGACACTTCGAATTCCATGGAGAAAAGGGAGTCGGAAGGATTCAGACAGAGAGACGGAGTACGGCAGAACTATTCCAGGAAGAAAGCCATGTATTCAGTGATCTCTTGTCTGAAAAGACAGATATGCCAGTAGAAATCAGTGTCCGCTGGAGCGAGTCAGTAGAGACAGAATCCATCTACTTTATGAATCCAGGAAGTGAAGTCGCTACAGAAGATACTTCTTCTATAAGTACAAAGAGATTGTATGGTGCAGCACAGGCACTGATTCAAGGATTTGGCTTATTAAATAAAGAAAGTCGTTAAATCTACCATAAGGAAATGATGTAGATTAACCGAAATAATAACTGTAAGTAAAAAGAAAACGTCGGAGAGCCATGGAGGGCTTAGCGCGTACATAAGGACTTGGTTTATATTTTGAAGGAACAAGATGTAAGCCTGGATAATGATGCCAGAAAGCGAGGCTAAGCCGTGAGAATTAATAATAATATCTCCGCAGTAGTTACAAATAAGCAGTTGCTCCGTACAGAGGGCGGTCTGTCAGATGTTATGGAGCGTCTGTCCAGTGGATTGAAAATCAACCATTCGAAGGATGATCCATCAGGTATGGCAATCTCTGGACGAATGAAGGTCCAGGTAGCTGGTCTCAATAAGGCTACCCAGAATGCAAATGATGGTATGAGTGTCATCGAGACTGCAGATGGTGCCCTGAATGAGGTATCAAGCATCCTGCAGCGTATGCGTGAGCTGGCTGTCCAGGCTGCCAATGATACCAACTCTCAGACAGAGCGAGATGCTATCCAGTTAGAGGTAGATTCCCTTCGAAGCGAAGTGGATCGAATTGCAAATACCACAGAATTTAACACCAAGACACTTTTGGACGGATCTCTGGATCGTAAGGTCTATTCTGATCAGGTATCTCGTATCGGCGCTAGCAGTTCTGTGGATGCAGGTACCTATATCGTAACTGTATCTCAGGCAGCCACAAGAGCCGAGTCAAATGTAGGAACAGATCTATCCAGTGCTGGTGATGTCACTAAGGATCAGGCCGGTATCCTCTATATCAATGGTGCGACTGTTGAAGTGAAAGAGGGAATGACTGGTGCACAGGTCTATAGTGCGATTCGTGATGCAGCTGAACTAGGTAATGCGACTGTATCTGAATTAGGAAAAGGTCTGCAATTCAAGTCTCAGGGCTATGGCAATGAGTCCGAATTAAAAATCCAGTCCAATAATCCAGCCCTGTCCGCATACTTAGGTCTAGCATCTGACGATGAGACCTACAATGGCAGGGAAGCAGTCCTAAGTCTCGGTGGTGACTTCCCAAAAGATGCAACCATTAAACAGGAGGGATTACACTTCTCTATTAGTGGGGCTAATGGATTCGAAATGGACTTCAAGGCCAATACAGATAAAGACGGCAATATGTATGTCAATAAGAACTCAACAACAGGTGCATCCTCAAGCACCAGCTATAATTCCACAGGAGATATCACCTTAGTTGCCACTGAAATCGGTGGTATGACTCTGCAAATTGGTGCCAATGGTAACCAGGACATGAATGTCACCATTCCAGATATGAGTTCTGACAGCATGTACTTAGATACCATCGATATGCGTAAGGTGGGAGGTGCATCAAGAGCAATCTCTCGTCTGGATGAAGCCATTAGCTATGTAAGTAAATCCCGCGCGAAGCTGGGTGCTTATGAGAATCGTCTGGAGCATACAACAGATAACCTGTCCGCAGCAGAGCAGAATATGACCTCCGCTCTGTCCCGTATAGAGGATGCGGATATGGCAAAGGAGATAACAGACTACACCAAATACAATGTCCTGCAGCAGGCAGCGACCAGTGTACTGTCTCAGGCCAATCAGATCCCTCAGATGGCACTACAGTTACTGCAGAAGTAATCCCAATAATAGAAGAGGTGTAGTATGACACAGGAAGAGATACAGAGTTTTACCAGACGAATAACAGAGAGCAATCCAACCGAGCTTGTTGTGGTACTATACGATATCTACCTTATTCGTATGAGAGATGCGAAGGCATCTTGTGAGAAATATAAGGCTAGCTTAAGTGATGTAGACCTATCCGAGATGAACCGTCAATCGAAGGCGGGAGACAAAGTCCTAGACAATCTCATGGCAGATCTGGACTTCACCTATGAGATCTCAAATAATCTCTATAGTCTTTATGATTATTGTAAGAGAAAGAATGCTTTGTTTCGCGTGAAGCTGGATTCTAGCCTGATTAAAGAAACAGAGAGTATTATTAAGGAATTACGAGGAGCCTTTGAAGAGATTGCCAAAGAGGATACCAGAGATAGTGGTCTATCCAATGCCCAGCAGGTTGCTGCTGGTTATACCTATGGCAGAACCTCTCTAAATGAAATTGAAACCAACTATGATGTGAATCGTGGGTTCAAGGCGTAAATAAAAAAATAGAACAGTCTCCACTTTAATTGAATAAAGTGGAGATTTTTTTGTGGGAGAAATTTGCCGCTTGATGGAGAAAAAGGGGTACTTTCTAAAGAAAACATAAAGAAATAATACATAGGAGTGGATTTAAACGACTTGGCTTCGTCTAAATTCACTCTTTTTTATTTGTTTTCGGCGAAGGAATTAGACAGAATCTACAAAGTCGGAAAAGTTGAAAAAAGGGAAGAAAAACTCATGGTGGGTTTACATTTTCGAAGCTAGAATAGGCATCACCGAAAGGAGAGATGCATGGTGCTGCAATGGTTCGGGCTACTACTCCTGATGCTAGCTGCCCTATGGGATAAGAGAAGGGGGAGAATCCCGAACTACTTAATTGGACTGGGATATGTCCTGGCCATGGGAATCGGAATCCAAGATGGGACTGCTCCAATAGGGCTTCTATTATGGCGTGGGATCTGGCCTGTCATAGTTCTGTGGCCAGCCTACAAGAGAAAAGGACTTGGTGCAGGAGACATCAAACTATTCTCGCTGCTCTCAATCACCATGAGTGGATGGAGCATGTTAGAAATCATATTCCTATCCTTATTCATAGGAGGAATTGCTGCATTGGGACAAGTGCTTCTGGGACGTGATGAGAAGAGTCCATTGGGTAATGAGAGAGATGAATACCTGAGGACAAGGATTCGCCTGGGGCCTTACATATTCGTAGCTTATTGTGTGGAAAAACTAATATTCATAGGAGGAGAAACATGGATAACATCCGTATTCTAATTGGAGACAGTGATCAGAGTTATGTAGAAGCATTGGTACGTTTTTTGCTGGGAAGCGGAAAGGGTTATGGGATTACCTATTATACGGATCCAGATGCTTTCGATAAGGATAAGAAGGCCTATGATGTGGGGCTCTTAACAGAACCTTACATCCGTATGCTTGAAGGAAGAGATGCGGAGAGAATTCATGTGCGTCATATCATCCAGCTCTGTGGAAGCATGGATAGTGGCTATCGTATGTATGAAACCATCTATAAGTTTCAGTCGATGCAGACCTTCTTAGAAAAAATCGATGGAATCGAGATGAGAGAGCCTCATAAGGCTTCCCGTTTCGCGGTGAAGACAGAATTTACGGGAATCTATTCTCCTATGCGGCATGAATTAGAATTGCCATTCTCACTACTCTATAGCCAGATTATGTCTGAAAAAGGGAAGACCCTATTCATCGATCTAGAGGAAAATAGCATCTTAAATCAGATGATCCATAAGACGCCAGAGTGCTCTCTCTTAGATGTGATCTATGAAATGGAACAGCAGAAAAAGAACTTTCGACTGGAACTATGTACCGAGACCTTTAATGGCTTCGCCTATATTGGTCCAGTATCCAATCCCTCAGAACTTGTAAATATCGTAGAAAGTCAGTGGCTAAAACTCTTGGATGCATGTAGGGCAGCTCACTATAACCATGTGGTAATGCTCTTTGGAACTCTCCCCCAGGGATTCCTCAATATGATTAAGGAAATCGATCAGATGCTTCTATTAGGAAAGCCCGGAAACTACTACCAGGCAGGGGCAATTCAATTTGCATCCTCTGTGAAGAAGATGAATCCAGATATCTCGATTCAGGAAGTACTACTGCCACTCTCAGCAGGAAGTGCCAATAATGACTATCGCTTCGAGGAAATGATGGAAGGAAATCTGGGAGTCTATATGCGAAAGAGCTTTGCAGGAGGGCAGAGGAATGTCGCGGCTGGAAGATGAATTAAGGCAAAGGGTTCTATCCCAGATTGATCTCAGTCAAACCATTGAGGATGAGCAGATCAAGACCTATGTCCGAAGGGAGATTCGCTCCTTGGGACGTAATGTCCCTATTGGAATAGAAGAGCGAAAAGCCTTAGAGCGAAGAGTATTTAACTCATTACGAAAGTTAGATATCCTGCAGGAACTCTTAGAGAATGATGACATCACGGAGATCATGATCAATGGGCCTAAGGACATCTTTGTAGAAGAGAAGGGTCAAATCAGGAAGCTAGATAAGACCTTCTCTACAGGAGAAAGACTCCATGATGTCATCCAGCAAATCGCAGCGCAGAATAATGAGATTGTAAATGAGACCCATCCCATACTAGACACCAAGGTAGATGGGACACGTGTCTGCATCGTAATGAATCCCGTTAGCTTAGAGCATCCCATTGTATCTATTCGAAAATTTCCCAAGGAGCCAATTACCATAGAGAAATTAATCTCCTATGGCTCGATCTCACCTGAAATCGCGGAATTTCTTAAGAAGGCTGTCGTGAGTCGCTATAACATCTTCATTTCTGGTGGTACCTCAAGCGGAAAGACAACCTTCCTAAATGCACTGACAGAATATGTACCCGCAGACCAAAGGGTAATTACCATTGAGGACTCTGCAGAACTACAGATTATGGGAATCCCTAACCTAGTTCGGTTGGAGAGCCGTAATGCAACCCTGGAAGGAAAACTAGAAGTAACCATCCGAGACCTGGTGAAAACTTCTCTTCGCTTACGCCCTGACCGCATTATAGTGGGGGAGTGTCGTGGTGGGGAGGCACTGGAGATGCTTCAGGCCATGGGCACTGGACATCCAGGAAGCATATCAACAGGTCATGCAAACTCTGCAAAGGATATGGTGAGTCGCCTAGAAACCATGGTACTCATGGCTGGAGGGGTGGAACTCCCTCTAGATGCGATACGAAAGCAGATCAGCTCAGGAATCGATCTAATAATCCAATTGGCTCGCCTGAAGGACCGAAGCAGACGCTTGTTAGAAATCTGTGAAGTGGTTGGGATGGAAGATGGTGAAGTAAAGCTGAATAGCCTATACAGGCTAGATCAAGAGAATGGAATGATATGGAAGAAAACAGGACAGTTGATTCATACAGAGAAAATGGATATCCAGGGCTTTTCGGACTATTAACAGAAATGGGAGAGGATCTACTCATTACGATTCTCATCGCATGGCTTTTTTACAGGTCACCTTTGGCCATGGTCTACATTTTCCCTGTGGGTTACATCAATCGTAAGAGAAGATTAGAGGCAATAGAAGATAAGAAACAGGAAGCCTTCCATCTGCAGTTTCGAGAACTGCTAAATATCCTAGCCTCATCCATCAGTGCTGGATACTCAGTGGAGAGAGCCTTCATCCAGGGAGAGAAGGAGATGGAGGAGCTCTTCGGAGAAAAGCAGGTCTTCAAGGAGGATCTCCATCGATTGAATAGCAATGTGCATCTCAATATGCCGGTGGAAAGCGCCTTCTTAGAATTTGCAAAGAAATGGCCCTATGAGGAAGTGCTGGGATTCGCTGAGATCTTCGCCTTCGCAAAGAGACTAGGCGGAGACTACAGCGTGAATATCCGAAAAACTGCCATTAGTATTGGGGATCACCTGGAGCTAAGGCAGGAAATCCAGGCCATAACTGCAGATAAGCGGATGGAACTTAGAGTCATGTGCGTGATGCCAGTGGGGATTCTCCTCTACATCACTCTCGCTTCTCCAGAATTCCTGGCTGGTTCCTATCACAATGCAGCAGGCATCCTGGTCATGACCATCTGCCTGGGAGTATACACTCTAGCGGTCTGGCTAGGAAAGAGAATTATTAGAAAGGGGACAGGTAGATGATTATATCAATCCTATGCCTCCTAATCACCTATGGAATCCTCTTCTACCGAAAGAAGAAGGGGAAGCCTCTTCCGAGAAATGTAGGGCGAATCCTTCTCGTGGTGGAATGCATGGGGCTAATTGCATCCGCTTTTCACTATGTGCAGACAGAAGTGACAGAAGTCCATCAGGTGAAGCGGCCGAAGGCTGGTGAGAAGGATGAGAAGGAAACCTACCGGGTAAGTGGTGCTGGAAATCAGGTGATTCTGGATACGAAGTTAGAGGACCAGGCCTATAGCCAAAAAGAGATGGCTGGAATATTCAAAAAGGCTGAGAAGGAAATAGATGACACGATCTGTGGAGAGAATAAGGACCTATCTCATGTAGAGAGGGATCTCGTCCTAAAGGAGTCCTATCAGGAGGGAAAAGTCACTGCCATCTATCGATCCAGTAATCCAGACTTGATTCTAAGCAGCGGAAAAGTAACCAATGCTGCCCTTACTAGTAAGGAAGAGGTGACCCTAACTGCAAAACTCTCCATTGGGGATGTGACAGAAAGCTATGACATAGCAGTGATCATCTATCCTGCCAATGCAAAAACAAAGGAGGGACTAGAAAAACTCTCTCAAAATGCATGGAAGGAAATCAATGAAAAGGAAGGGGACAAGGGGAAAGTCACTCTGCCAAGCAGTCTAGGAGGAGAGAAGGTCAGCTGGCATCTAGAGAAGGAAAATACTGGACTACAGCTGTCGATTCTAGGCTTACTCGGGACTATCCAGGGCTTTTAAATATGCTTTTCCTCTATGTCCAATCAGGAATTGGTCCCAAAAGTGCCATGCAGAGACTGGCAAAAGACTACATCTATCGAAAGAATCTAGGACAAGTGGGGACTCGTCCAGGATATGAATTAATGATTCGATGTGTTCGAGAAATGGAGTCTGGTGTGGGGGAAGGGTTAGCCTATGAAAATATGGGGCGATATGCAGGAGAGCAGCACTTTCGAAAGCTCTCACTCTTATTGGTCCAGAATCTGAAGAAAGGAAATGGGGATCTAATCCGTGGGGACGGAGAAAAGATTAGTACAAAACTTCTGCTACCAATGATGATGCTTCTTGGGGTAGTGCTTGTGGTTCTGATATTCCCGGCAATCCACGGGATGCAGGCCAATGCATTTTAGAATAGAAAATAATAGATGGGTTTACATTTACTAAAAAGAAAGGATGAGACCATGATGACAAAGAAAATAATTGCAATGAAGAATTATCTCAGGATGAGAAATGAAGGACTAAAGGACTTCCTAAGGGAGGAAGATGGTGTAGGTGTTGTGGAAGTGATCCTGATCCTGGT
>ONIO01000033.1 GCA_900317915.1 uncultured Lachnospiraceae bacterium
TTTTTTCTCATCATTTTATGCTTTTTTATATCAAACTATGTCAGCGATTTTGGGCAAAAAAATACCCCGAAAGGGATGTCCTTTCGGGGTGAAAATGCCGTATTTTCGGGCTTTCTCGGTTCTCTGATTATCTCTTTGAGAACTGAGGAGCTCTACGTGCCTTCTTGAGACCGTACTTCTTACGCTCTTTCATACGTGGATCACGTGTAAGGAATCCAGCCTTCTTCAGAACTGGACGATAGTCTGCATCAACCTCGAGCAGTGCACGGGAGATACCGTGACGGATAGCGCCTGCCTGACCTGTAAGTCCGCCGCCCTTTACGTTAACAAGTACGTCAAACTTATCAGTTGTCTCAGTTGCTTCCAGAGGCTGGCGAACAACTACCTTCAGAGTCTCAAGTGGAAGATATGCATCGATATCCTTCTTGTTGATAGTGATTTTGCCTGTGCCAGGTACAAGATAAACTCTTGCTACAGAAGACTTTCTTCTACCGGTTCCATAAAACTTATTATCAGCCATTATTCGATACCCTCCTAAGGATTAAAATGTAAGTGTCTCTGGCTTCTGAGCAGCATGCTTGTGATCAGGACCAGCATATACGAATAACTTCTTGTACTCTTCACGACCAAGAGGTCCCTTTGGAAGCATTCCCTTAACAGCCAGCTCGATTACGCGCTCTGGATGCTTCTGAAGCATCTCCTTCAGAGTAGCAGACTTAAGACCACCAACATAATCAGAATGTCTGTAGTAAACCTTCTGCTCCAGCTTCTTACCTGTAACCTTAATCTTCTCAGCGTTAACAACGATTACATAATCGCCACAGTCAGCGTGAGGAGTGAAGATAGGCTTGTTCTTACCTCTTAATACGCTTGCGATATTAGAAGCAAGACGACCAAGTGTCTGGCCTTCAGCATCAACTACATACCATTTTCTCTCAACCTTGCTTGGGTTCGGCATAAAAGTCGAATTGTTCATTAGAGATTTCCTCCTTAAATTGAATAAAATGTGCATTCCTCCGGAAATGTACCGAACCGGATTCCTGCGCTTTATATAGTCAAAGGTGAGTTTCGGGGCTTTTGAAACAGACCTTCTCAAACTACGTCAGCCTTTACATTATATTGCCTGTTTTCTAATGTGTCAAATCTATTTTCATGAATTTTTCTAAATACAGACACAATTTACAATGATTTTCTTCAAGTAAACGAAGCAATTAGTAACAATGTATGGCATCGATACTTATTTCTCTGCTTTTTTCTCATCAGGTTTTTCTACCCGAAGGAATTCTGTTCCAATAAGGAACAATCCCTCCGGTGGCGCTGTTGGACCAGCCAGTTCCCGGTCCATCCCTGCCAGCGCATCTCTTACAGCCTCTGGTGTCATTGCGCCTCGACCAACTTCAATCAGTGTTCCAGCAATGATTCGGACCATATTATAGAGGAAGCCATTTCCAGTTACGCGGATTGTAATCCTTCGCTCCTCCTGGAGTCGAGCGCCAGGAACCAGGTCTCGTCCCGGTCGGTCTACATGATCCTCTGTAACACTGAGTTCATAGATTGTGCGAACCCGGCTCTTCACCTGGGCATGAACAGAGGAAAAACTGGTGAAGTCATGCTCTCCCAGGAGATAGGCTGCTGCCTCTCTCATCTTCTCCACGTCCAGTGGCACATGGACTCCATAGAAATATGGACCGTCCGTAGGCATCACTACACGAGCGTTCATAATCCGATACTCGTAGGTCTTTTTCGACTCCACATGATGGGGATGGAAATCAGCTGCTACCTCTACAGAAGAGATGACTCGGATATCCTCCGGTAGCCTTACATTTAAGGCAGGTGCAATTCGCTCTGCTGCCATCCGTGTATCCACGTCGAAGACCACTGGATTCCCATAGGAGTGCACCCCTGCGTCCGTGCGGCTTCCACCAATCAGATTCAGGTCCTCCTGCTTGGGAAATAGGTCATGCAGTGCATCCTCTACCGCCTCCTGGACAGTCATATGGTCTGGTTGAATCTGCCAACCAGCGTATCTCCTACCATCATAGGCCACTCGAAGTAGAACCCGCATGGAACCTCCAAAACTAAACTTATGAACATGACGCGAGTGTCTTGTCCCATCTTATCCACAAGCGACTTTACTTATCCTCAAATCAAGACTCGCTCGCGAGTCTTGCGCGCCGGATTCGGGTCTGCTTCAGCAGACAAATTCCTGTCCGAATCCGTGCGCATCCTCGCGGAGCGTTTAACTCCTGCGAAGAATCCTGCCAGGCAGAGATATGCCACTCCATCTCTCATATGATACTTCAGCGGCTTCATCTTGGTTCTGCCCTCGCCACCATTGTAGCAACGAGCCTCCATAGCCAGAGCCAGATCATAGGCACGGCGGAAGGCACTGACAAATAGCGGTACCAATAGTGGCACCATGGACTTGGCTCTTTGGATTAGATTCCCAGTGTCAAAGCTGGCGCCACGGGCCATCTGGGCCTTCATGATCTTATCCGTCTCATCGATTAGAATCGGGATAAAGCGAAGGGCGATCGACATCATCATGGCAATCTCATGCACCGGCACCTTGATATAGGTGAGGAAATGTAGACCAGTCTCTAGTCCGTCTGTCAACTGATTCGGTGTGGTGGTCAGCGTCATAATGGATGTACCAATAATCAAAAATACCATACGCACCGTCATAAGAATTGCACTACGAAGTCCCTCTAGGGTAATGGTAAAAATACTCCAGTGCCACAGGGTCTCGCCTGGTGTCAGAAAGAGGTTAAAGATACCCGCAATCACAACCAACATCACGATTCCTCGAAGGCCTCTCACCATGAAGGAGAATGGCACCTTAGAGATCAGGATTACCACAACGAGGCAAGAAAGAACCAAAGCAATTGCCACGGGATTATTGGCGATAAAAAGCGCAATAATATAGAGCAATGTAGCAAGCAACTTGGTTCGAGGATCCATGCGATGCAGTACAGAGTCCGCTGGATAATATTGTCCTAATGTTATATTTCGAAACATATCTCTTTCTCTCTATCAGATCTGTCCTTGATTCTGTAACTTACTAAGAGCAGCTAAGATTTCATCTCTTGCTTCATCTACTGTGGTGACGTCACCTCTCACAGGGAATCCAGCCTTCTTGAGATCATGCATCACATAGGTCACTTCAGGTGCTGCTAAGCCAATCTCCTCAAGCTCCTTATAATGCCGGAATACTTCCTTGGGAGTGCCGTCATACTTGGGGCGTCCCTTATCGATGACAACAATTCGATCCACATAGTTGGCCACATCCTCCATGGAATGGGAAACCAGGATGATGGTATTTCCCTTCTTTTCATGCATGTCCTTAATGAGATTCAGGATCTCATTACGTCCCGCTGGATCCAGACCGGCTGTGGGCTCATCCAGGATCAGCACTGCAGGCTTCATTGCTAACACGCCAGCAATGGCGGCTCTACGCTTCTGTCCTCCAGACAGTTCAAATGGAGAAGAGTCACAGCATTCCTGGGGTAAGCCAACCGCTTCAATCGCTTCGTAGGCACGGAGTGCTACTGTCTTCTCATCCAAGCCCTGATTTCTTGGTCCAAAGCAGACATCCTCAAATACAGTCGTCTCAAATAACTGATGCTCTGGATACTGGAATACCATTCCCACCTGAGTTCTTAGGTCTCTTAGATCATAGGAGGAATCATAGATATCCTCTCCCTGATAATAGATATGTCCCTCTGTGGCCTTAAGCAGACCATTCATATGCTGAACCAGCGTGGACTTACCAGAGCCAGTGTGACCAATGATTCCAATAAACTCACCATCTTCAATTTTCAGATTCACATCATCCAGTGCTTTTTTCTCGTAGGCTGTGCCTGCACTGTATGTATAGGTAACATGATCAAAAATCAATGACATGTTGCACTCCTTATTCTCCAGCCACCATTCTAAGGGCCTCAACCAATTCCTGTCTTGTCAGAATCCCTGCAGGAATATCCACTCCTGCCTGGCGTAATTCATGAGCAAGTAGGGTCACCTGCGGGACATCTAAGCGATGCTTCTGAAGGAGATCCACCTGAGAGAAGATATCTCTCGGCTGGCCTCTCATAATGACCTTCCCCTTATCCATGACATAGACATAATCTGAACCAACCACTTCCTCCATGTAGTGAGTAATAAGGATAATGGTGATTCCCTTTTTCTTATTTAGTTCATGGGCAGCTGCGATAACTTCCTTACGTCCATCTGGATCAAGCATCGCCGTTGGTTCATCCATGATAATGCACTTTGGCTCCATGGCTAGGACACCAGCAATAGCTACTCTCTGCTTCTGTCCGCCAGATAGCTTATTCGGAGAATGGCTGCGATACTCCCACATGCCAACGCCCTTAAGAGAACGCTCTACTCTCTCCCAGATTTCATCGGTTGGTACACCAATATTCTCTGGTCCAAATCCCACATCCTCTTCTACAACCGATGCAATGATCTGATTGTCTGGATTCTGGAATACCATTCCTGCAGTCTTACGAATCGGCAGGATATTCTCTGGTGCTGAGGCGTCTCTGCCATCCACTAAAAGAGTTCCATCCGTAGGTGTCAGAAGAGCGTTCAAGTGCTTTGCCAGAGTAGACTTACCAGATCCATTATGTCCTAGGATT
This sequence comes from uncultured Lachnospiraceae bacterium, assembly GCA_900317915.1. Lineage (GTDB taxonomy): Bacteria > Bacillota > Clostridia > Lachnospirales > Lachnospiraceae > Lachnocurva. The sequence goes on from ONIO01000033.1 coordinate 4,644, forward strand.
GAGATAAACTGGCCTGGCCATACATCTAGATCCACATGATCCACTGCAGTCGTGATGCTCTGAACATTATTCTCTTCATCTCTCTGGATGTATTCGTGTGAGAGGCCAATCGCCTCGATAATATTCTTATGCTCCTGCATGCTCTACATCACTCCATTTGATATCACCATGTAATTCACCCTGCTTTTCTAATCCAGCGAAGTCATTCTGGCGAAGGGCCTCATAGAGAACCACTGCCACAGAATTGGAGAGATTCATAGAGCGCTCCCCCTCCATCATTGGGATACGGATGCAGCGCTCTGGATGCTCTCTTAGGATCTCCTCTGGGATACCTGCAGACTCAGCGCCGAACATTATGTAGTCTCCAGGCTTGAACTCCACGTCCGTATAGGACTGTTCTGCCTTGGTCGTTGCATACCAGATACGTACCCCAGGATTCTTCTCTTTGAAGTCCTCCCAGTCCAGATACAGCGTCTTATCCAAGCGATCCCAGTAATCCATACCAGCTCTTTTAATCATCTTATCGCTTAAGATGAATCCAAGTGGCTGTATCAGATGGAGATGGGCACCTCCAACCATACAGGTTCGTCCAATATTTGCTGTATTCCCTGGCTGCTCCGGCTCATGGAGCACAATGTGAAATGGTGTCATTACTTAATTCCCTCTGGTTCCTTCCCAGCTCTTAATTCCTGAATAAAGACCTCTATTCGGTCAATAGCTTCCTTGAGATTCTCCAGAGAGTATGCATAAGAGATTCGGATGAATCCCTCACCACAGTCTCCAAAGGCTGTTCCTGGAACCACTGCTACCTTCTTGGTCTTTAATAACTTGGTTGCAAATTCGTCACTTGTCATGCCGAATTCCCGAATAGACGGGAAGATATAGAATGCGCCGAATGGTTCGAAGCACTGCAGCTTCATGCTACGGAAGCGATCCATTAAGTAGCGTCTTCTATGGTCATATTCTTCTCTCATCCGATCTACATCGTCCTGACAGTTCCTCAGCGCCTCTACCGCCGCATACTGGCTATTGGTTGGAGCACACATAATGGCATACTGATGAATCTTCAGCATCTGCTTTAATAGCTCCTCTGGTGCACAGGCATAGCCTAATCTCCATCCAGTCATGGCATAGGCCTTAGAGAAACCATTGATATAGACGGTTCTCTCTCTCATCCCTGGGAAGGATGCGATGGATACATGCTTCTCTAAGTAGGTCAGTTCTGCATAGATCTCATCCGTTAGGACGAAGAGATCATGGTCAATTACAAATTGTGCAACTGCCTCCAGGTCCTCTTTTTCCATAACAGCACCCGTTGGATTATTAGGAAATGGCAGGATTAAGACCTTGGTCTTATCCGTCACTGCTTCCTCTAATTCCTCCGGGGTCAGACGGAACTCATCCTCTTCCTTTAGGTCGATATAGACTGGCTTACCACCAGCTAAGATGGTACAGGGTGCATAGGATACATAGGATGGCTGAGGGATCAATACCTCGTCACCTGGATCCAGCATTGCCCGAAGTGCGATATCAATTGCTTCAGATCCACCTACAGTTACCATGATCTCAGAATTGGGACTGTAGTATAGATTATAGCGGCGCTCTAAGTACTTGGAGATCTCCTCCTTCAGGCTCTTTAAGCCAGAATTACTGGTATAGAAGGTTCTACCCTGTTCCAGGGAGTAGATGGCCTCGTCACGAATACGCCATGGAGTGTCAAAATCAGGCTCGCCCACGCCTAGTGAGATGGCATCATCCATCTCATTTACAATGTCGAAAAACTTACGGATACCGGATGGTGCGATGCCGGTAATCGTCTTATTTACCATACTTCTCATAGGGACATCTTCATCCTTTCTTCCTTAGGTACATCCACCATAATGGTACCCTGTTCCTTGTAGTTTTTCAGGATGAAATTGGTCTTGGTAGAAAATACAGAATCTAAAACAGACAGCTTCTGTGATACAAAGTCTGCGATTTCCCGAAGAGTCTTACCCTGGATGATAACCATGAAGTCGAATCCACCAGAGATGAGATAGACATCACTCACCTCTGGGAAGTTGTAGATACGCTGTGCGATCTTATCAAATCCAGTTCCACGCTGAGGTGTAACACGGACCTCGATCATAGCCTTGGCCTTCTCTACACCAGCCTTCTCCCAGTTAATCAGTGTATGATAGCCACAGATGACATGGTTCTGTTCCATCTCCTCGAGACAATTTAGAACTGCTGCCTCGTCCTCTCCCAGAATCACCGCCAGCTCGTGTAAGTCGATGCGGCTGTTTTTCTCAATGTAGTTTAAGATCTTTTCCTGCATTTCTTTTTCCTCCTCATTTTCCCATTCCTATTTCAGAATCCGGTCTAATTCATCTCTTTTTACCGGCTCTAGGAATCTCTTCTCTCTCCCGTGATCAAAATAAATCACACGGTCATTATCCAGCGTTGTGTACCCGGCGATAGAGGCCGGGATTCCCGCTCGATCAAGCTCCCGCACCAGAGTCGTAGCCTGGTCCGTAGCATAGATATACATATGATTCGACTGAATCCGATAAGGGTTCAGATTGAAGTATTCCGCGATTTCAATGGTCTCCTGTCGGATAGGAACCTCCTCTAGATCAATGGACAGCCCCGTATCTAAGGCTGCGCCCAGATCCCAAAGGGCCTTCTTAATTCCACCGAGTCCACATGGAACCTCTTTGAAATGTAGACCATAGAGAGCCCTTCTGGCTATGGCTTCAATCTCCCATCCATCGGAGACTCCAGCCTGTCTTTCCGCCTCTAAAAGGTAGCGCTTGGGAAATCGCTTTTCTAATTCAGTTTTGGTCTTCTCATTTTCTAGGAGAAGTTTTGTACCTGACAGGCCTGCGAAGCCTGCAATTACGATATCCATATCCTACCTCGATAATCCCAATCCTCTCTCATGGGATCAATTGGGCTTGGTTTACAAATTACTGTGCTGGTGCTTCTGGAGCACTGGCTGCCTTGGCGTTATTATAGGCTTCCTGCGCCTTAGCATCATCTGGATTCGCCTCAGCCACATCCTTTAGTGCCTTCAGCTGGTTGGCTGCATTGGTGCTGGTTGGAGCCACAGAAACTCCTGTAGCCTGCTGGATTGCCGCCATAATCGTAGCATCATCATTGCTGGCAACTGCAGCCTGGATAGCGGCAGTAACTGCTGGATCCTCAGAGGCGATACCTACCTGATACTCCGCCTGGGAGGACATATAGTTGGAATTATTCTGAACCTTACGGCTCTGCTCCACGCCATCCACAGTCACAATCTTAATCAGCTGATACTTATATCCGGTATCTCCACTCTTAGTCTTCGTCAGAGTTCCTGCTGGCAGAGTTGGGTCTGCTGTGTACTTATTGGTAATAGGTGTCTCTGAAACCAGATGGTTCTCGTAGGTTACCTTACGATTGCTAGGGCGAGTCTCCTTACCATAGATGGATACCGTAATGGTGGCTCCATTGGTGCTGGCCTCGATATAGACTGGATACTCCTGATTATTCTTGAATTCCAGATTCTTCAGGACCTCTTTACCGTCTGTTGAACTTGCAATGGCTGCGTCGAAGGACTTTTCTACATAATGTACTGGTAGAGAATGTGCCGCACGGTTCTCGATGGCCAGCTCACTTAACAGCACTGCATTATAGGTGGTTGTGGCAACCTGACAGATACCGCCGCCCTCAGCTGAGACCACTTCACCATTGGCATAAGCACCTGCTGTCTCATAGCCATTGGATGCATTCAGTGGTGCAACTGTGTGATAGAGAGACAGGGTTTCTCCCGGATAGAGGATCTGCTCCTCGTCTCCCTCAGGCTTCACATCAACTGTTGGAAGCTCAAGCTTCGCAGACTTGCCATCCCACTTGGTATTCATGTATTTCTCGATGCGAGATACAGACTTGTTGATTTCAAGAGTGCTACCTGCCTTACCCTTCACATAGGTGAACTTACCACCTGTATGGGTCAGACCATTATTCACTGCAGGGGTTGTAATCTCTGCATTATGATCTGTTAAGTATTGCTTCAGCGTGGCTTCATCCATTCCGAAGGAGATCTTATAGTTCTTCCCCTTCTTTATGGTCTGTTGATGGATGTACTGCTCCGCTGGATTACCAGTGGTGCCATAGTTCATAGCCTGTTCCACCACTTCATTGTTTCGAGCCATCAGTCCCAGATCTCCAGCCTTGGCTGTGATGGACTTATCCTTAGCCGCTAGTGTGATCTCTACCCCACGAAATTCATTCATGTAATTATCTACTACCGCCTGGGCCTCTTCGGCTGTCATACCAGACACATCCGTATTCTGGATTTGAATCCCCTTAGGAATCCTGTTTGTCTTTTTACTTGCTTTTACACTACTTGTCCCGAAGAGAAGCAGCGCTGCACATGTCATGATGCCTGCAGCCCAAGCCGCTTTCATGCCACGTATTCCTGTCATATTGAGAATCTCCTATTTTTACCATCCATTATTTCTAACAATATATTGTACTGCGGGACGGCTTTCACTACAATAAATATGAGAGAAATATAGACCACATCCCGCTCCAGGGCGAGGCCCTTCTCTTGTCAAGCCTGGCTTTTATGCTAAGTTTGCAAGAACCATGGTTCCAAGCATACATACGATGAGAACCAGAGCGAGAATTGCAAAGATACGACGAAATTTATTAGAATTCTTATACATTGTATTACCTTTCTTAGGGGGATAGATCATGCCTATCGGAGTTATTATTGTTATATCACTGTCCATCATTATCGCTGTCCGCATCCGTTCTTTAAGACAGAAGGAAGCGGCCGTAGAAGAGGACTTCTGGAAGCGAGAGCGGGATGCCAATCTGGCTACCAATCGTGACATCTCGAATCTTTCCTATATTACCATTCCATTGGATAAATTACCATTCGATTCCTGCACTTCATCCATTGAGTTGGATAATGTAAACCGAATCCGGGATTTATCAAATAAGAAATTACTGAATCTGAATCAGAAGACCAATACCCAACTAAAGGAAGAATACGGTCCTGGGAATCTGTCTGCCCTGACAGAGATTGGCGAGAACTTCGTTCAACTAGAGGAGGCTCTCTACTGTCTCGGCAAGGCCAGATACGAAGAGGGGGACTACGAGCACGCCTTATCTTTCCTAGAATATGCTGCCTCTATTAAGTCCGGTATTAATAAGAATTACACCCTCTTAGGGGACTGCTACCATGCCTTAGGACAGGATCGTAAGATTGAGCACATCCTAGAGATGCTACCTCTTCTGAATCTCACCATGGAGGATCAGGTGAGGGAGCATCTGAATGAGCTACTTTTCATTCATACGACCATAAGTGGACAGTAACTGATCCGTCTTACGAGAGGCTTCGGATCTGGTTAGCTTCTCAAAGACAATATCCTGACTCTCTGGCGTCAGATTATGATAGGCTAAGAGTTCCTTCAGATACTTCAACTGTCTCTGTGTGGCAGGGGTCTGCTTCTTACCGCTATAGTGAAGCGGACGTGGCGCGAAGATGGATGGATCCTGGTCACCGAATTTTTCCAATAACTTTTGATACAGTTCATCACAGGCAACCGCATCGCCTAGGGCACGATGCTGCTTGTCATTTTTAATGCCAAAATACTCCTGCATGGCAAGAAGGGTATGCTTCTCCGTGTCTGGGCAGAGGCGACGAGACAGATAGAGGGTATCCACTCCCTGATAGGCCATATCTACCTTATGATTCAGTGCCCACTGCTTTAGAAAGGCATAGTCCATTGAGACGCAATGGGCGACCAGCGGCAGATCTCCTACAAATTCCATAAAGGAGGTCATGGCAGAGTCTATGTCTGTAGCACCCTCTAGCATATCATTGGTGATTCCTGTAATCTCTGTCACCTTCTCTGTTAATGGCATCTCTGGATCCACCAGTGTCTGAAAGGTCTCGATTGAACCAGCCTTATGCTTAATGGCGCCGATCTCTATGATTCGATCCAGGCGAGGGGTGAGTCCTGTCATCTCTAGATCAATTGCTACATAATCTGTCATCTCGCTACCTTCTTATCTGTTCTGTCCTTAGACTTACAATACTGACTGATGGGGCAGGTCATACACTTAGGAGCTCTCGAGCGACAGGTCTCTCGTCCAAAGGTGATGAGCTGCATATTCCAGCGAATCCAGTGGTCCTTGGGTAGGATCTTCATGAGATCGAATTCTACTGCCTTAGGGTCCTCATTCTTAGTAAGACCTAAGCGTCTTGAGATTCGTCCCACATGGGTGTCTACTACGATACTGGGCTCATGAAAGATATGTCCACGAATGACATTGGCGGTCTTTCTTCCAACACCAGCCAGGGAGGTTAGATCCTCCACCGAGGAGGGAACTTCCCCGCCGTACTCTAGAATCAGCCGCTTGGCACAGGCGATTAGATTCTTCGCCTTATTGTGGTAGAAGCCTACCGAATGGATGGCCTCTTCTAATTCCAATGGATCCGCCTGGGCGAAGTCCTCTACACTTGGGTACTTTGCAAAGAGTCCAGGGGTCACCATATTGACCCGGGCATCTGTACACTGGGCAGACAGCATGGTGGCAACCAGAAGCTCCCAGGGAGTTCTGTAGTCTAGAGTTGGCTCATCCATAGGGCCATATACTTGATCAAGGGTATCTAGAATCCCTTGTAATTTCTCTTTTTTTGTCATAGCTCTCTCCTTTCTGAGCTACATTTTGACTAGGGAATATGAAAAAAACCGCCATGGCATAGGCCATGACAGTTTGATTATAACCATATTTTACATAATCGTCATAAGGTTTCTTACGATAATCTCAACTCCAGTGAACCAGAGAATAATTGTACCAACTGCATACCACTTGGTCTTAGCTTCGAATCCAAAGTGATATCCCCCGTAGATGCCTGCAAATACATCCAGGAAAGAGAAGGCAATGATGATGATCACCATGTAGAGAAGGTTTGCTCCAAGCATCTGACAACCAATCCCTGCGAAGATGGTGTAGATACTAGATACAGCAATAATACGCACATACTGCTTCACAGTAATCTCTTTTCGGCACTCGTCTACGAATTCTCTTCGAATGGCCTTCACTAGGAGACGAAGTCCTAATAGGAGGAAGATGACTGCTGATATAAAGTAACCCACCTGATTCGCATCCTTCAATGGAGTCACTTTGGAAAGGAGATAACTTCCCAGGTATCCTCCAATGAAAAAAATACACTGTAACAGTACCACGAGGGATGTCACTCCCAAGAGTTTCTTCTTCTTAATCTCCTGCAGCATAGCACCCTGAACTTCCATAGATGCCAACATATCAAAACTGATTCCCGCAATAATCAGTATACACTCAAGCCATTTCATTAACTTCCTCCAGCCGATCCGGAATTTTTATGGAACCGGATCATCCACATTACACACATATTAACAGACTATAGTCTACTCATTCACCAACTGCTGCAACATATTCAAATAGAACTCCATGTAGCAAGTCGGTATACATTTCTTAAGAAATGTAGTTACTACTTGCCCTTGCTCTCTTCGATCACTTCGAAAATAGAGTGAGAATAAAGGAATACAAAGGTGTCCGCCAATTCCGTTTCCGGAATTTTCATTCCTTCATTGGCCCAGGATGTGATGACATAGCTGATGGACTCAGCGTAGAAATCCGCAATTTTCTGGGATGTAAGCCAAGGGTAGTCTCTCTTCTTCTCAATGGTATCCTCGGACAAGAACTTCAGAAGTAATGTTCGAATCGCTTTTTTCAAAATATCCGAAAAGGAATTCTGACCAGTGAGATGCACTGCCTGGATATAGAAGTCACGTTCCTTCTCCATACTGGTCAAGGCATAGGACATGCTTTCCTTCAGCATACGACGCTTGAGAAATGGTTCCATAGGAGTGATCAGTTCATTCTGAACAATCCACTCTAGGAGCTCATACTTGTCCTGGAAATGATTATAAAAAGTGGGCCGGATAACTCCTGCCTTATCTGTAATCTCTTTGATTGTAATCTTTTCGATTGGCTTCGATGCCGCTAATTCCTTCAAGCTATCCGCCAGAAGCGTATCGATGGCATTATTTCTGTTCTGTACATTCATAGGTGCACCTTACATCATAAGCTTTACGATCGTAAGAGAACGAGCTGTACGATCTGCCTTCAGGTCGATGACAGTTCCATTGGATAGAGTTTTTACCGTTGGACGCATCACATATCCGGCATGATTCTCAATGACGATTCCGTGACGACCATCGGATAATTCGATCTCTGCTCCAACAGGGTATACACAGAAGGTCTTGGCCATGACATCCACAATACGTGGGTCAAATTCCATGCCAGACCTACCCATAATATACTCTAATACCTCAGAAGGCAAATAGGCTGGATGATATGGACGTGTGGAAGTCATTGCATCATACACATCTGCAGCCTTCAGGATTCTAGAATGAGGGAGGAGATTCTCTCCCGCCTTACTATTTGGATAACCGTAACCGTTGTACCATTCATGGTGCTCAAATACTGCGCGATTCACAGTCTCTGAGAAATTATAGTTCTGTGTCAGATACTCGTAACCCAGTCTCGGATGAGCCATCATCTGGACACGCTCCTCCTCTGTTAAGCGACGAGGGGCATGAATAATGCCCAGGTCTACAAAGACCTTACCCACATCATGGAGGAAGCCTGCCATCACCAGCTCACGCATCATATCAACGCCGACGCCGCACTTACCACCGATGACACCCGCTAACACACCTACATTTACAGAGTGTGTATAGGTATATTCATCATAGGTACGCACCTCAGCCAGATTATGCGCTACATCCTTATTATTTAGTACCTCTTCAACCACTAAGGATACTGTACGCTCTAGGCGTTCCTCAGTCTCTGGGATTGGCAATCCCTCTGCCTTTCGAAAGAAATCCCGTACTGTGCGTACCGCACACTGACGTATCTCCGGTGTTAAAATCTCGTCCATTGCCGTCGCCTCCGAAAAGGAGTCATCAATATATACGCTTGGAATTCCAAGAAATGAAAGATAGGAAATATTATCAATGGATAACTTACTGAACTTATTCAGAATAATATTTCCAGAGGGGTCTGTTACATCTTGACCAACAACCATACCAGGTCTCAGGGCAGACATCTTATATAACTTCAAAATTATTCCTCTTATTACTCGTCAAATTCTACTGTTACAAAGAACCCTCTCGGGGTTTCCTGAATATCTGTCACAGTTCCTTCTGTTGACTTCAATCGCTCAATTGTGGGGTAATTCCCCGACATACCAATGGCATGCTCCAATGTATAGAAATAGGAATTGGGCAGCTTGGTCTCTTTGACATGAAGCACATCTCCCGGCTTGGTTAATCCTGGGCGCTCCATCTTGAATTCCATCTGTCTCATACTTCCTCATCCTCATCTATGTCACGTGCCGTACTATCAATCACACGCTGTGCATGTGCAACCCGTCCATTAACAACCAGTGCAGATACACCGTCATAGACTAGCATGATGCCTAGGACAATCATACCAGCCTTCAGTAACCAGTTGGCCTTCAGGATGCATACAGCACCGAGAACGATACTGATGATTCCACTGAGTAGCATGAGAATCCATCGAGATGTCTCTAGTCTCTTACCCGTCCATGCGGTAGACACGGTATCAATACCATGAATCACTAGGAGTACACCTAATACAATTGGAATAAACTTTGAAATTGGGCCTGGGAAAAATAGCATCCACAGTCCAAATGCAGTAATCACTGCTGATACAGAAAGTAAAATTGGACTGTGCTCATGATCTGTCAATCCGCGAATCAACTGGAGGATACCCACCAGTGCAACCACTGCCCCAATGACACGTGCCAGCATATAAATCATCTGATCCTGGAAAATCATCATCAGGATACCTGCTGCGATAACCAATACTGCTGTAACTAATCCACTAAATCGAATCTGTTTGACCTTCTCCATGTCAACCTCCTACTTCACCTTTTCCGTGAAAAGCATCGACACATTATAACATGCCACCCTAGGCATTTTCATAGTTTTTTTATTCATTTTACTCCTGATTTGTCTACATGTCTATCTGCTTAGGGGTAACAGTATTTTCTATTTGGAATTAATTCCTTATGTTTTATACCTTTTCAAGAAACTTTCTAACATTTATATATTTTTAATCAAATAACTATTATTTTCGATGCATAATGTAGTACATTTAAAAGCAAGGAAAGTTTCCATATGGTTTTCCTTTACATATGGCTATTTTAATCATCAGATCTATAAAAAAGAGGAAATAAAATGATCAGCATCAGCTTATGTATGATTGTAAAAAATGAAGGGAATATTCTGGCTCGCTGCCTAGATAGTTTCCGCCTTGTTGCAGATGAAATCATCATTGTTGATACTGGGTCCACAGACAATACGAAGGACGTGGCAGCCCAGTATACGGATAAGGTCTACGACTTCACCTGGGTCAATGACTTCTCAGCGGCCAGAAACTACGCATTTTCCTTAGCTACATCAGACTACATCTATTCCTGCGACGCGGATGAGGTGCTGGATTCTGAAAATCTACAGCGCTTCTTAGACTTAAAGTCTCTCCTTCTCCCTGAGATCGAGTTGGTCCAGATGAAATACCGGGAAGCTACCGGCGCCGAGACTACCCTGAATGCACAGATGGAGTACCGTCCCAAGCTCTTTAAGAGACTCCGTACCTTCTCCTGGATCGATCCGATTCATGAGACGATTCGCACAGAGCCTGTGGTCTTCGACTCGGATATCATCATTGATCATAAGCCAGCAGGCGGCCATAGCCAGAGAGACTTCGCCACTTTCCAGAAGGCTTTTGAGAGAGATCATACCCTATCCACTCGCATCGCATCGATGTATGCCAAGGAGCTGTGGCGCTACGGTCGTACAGAGGACTTCGCTGACGCGAGAAATGTATACCAGCATCTCATGAACAGCACCCTGGTCCCTGGTTCAGATCCCTATTTGGAGGCCTGTCTCATCCTGGGAAAAGAAGCAATTCTAGATCACCGTGTCTCAGACTTCTTTAAATACATGATGAAGATCCTTCTCATGAATCCATGTAGCGAGTGCTGTATGGAACTGGGCCGCTATTATATGGAATGTAAGGACTATGTGGAGGCATCTGTTTGGTTTGAAAATGCAGCCCGGGAGACCAACCCTCTATTAGATATCCACTCTGCTGGCGATCAGGCCTTAGTGGCCTGGGCAGAATCCTTAGAGAAGTGCGGACTAGAAGATGAAGCCATTCTAAGAAGACAAGAGGCCAGGGACTGGGTTCTCCCCACAGGGGACTAGGGCAAAAAATGATGAATTCTCCCTACAGAGGACTAAGGCAAGATAATGGTGAATTCTCCCCACAGAGGACTAAGGCAAAATCATCCTTGTGAAAAAGAAATAGCCACTGGCAAATCCCATACAGGAAAGGCCAGTGGCTTCTTTATTGTCTATTGTCTTATGATCAGAGATTACTTACCGAAGTATCTGTCATGCAGACCCTTGAAAGCCCTACCATGACGAGCCTCGTCACGAGCCATCTCATGAACAGTATCATGGATTGCGTCCAGATTCAGTTCCTTAGCTCTCTTAGCCAGATCAGTCTTACCAGCGGTAGCACCGTTCTCAGCATCAATTCTCATCTCCAGATTCTTCTTAGTAGAAGTTGTAAGAACCTCACCTAAAAGCTCTGCAAACTTTGCTGCATGCTCAGCCTCTTCGAAAGCTGCTGTCTTATAGTACTCACCGATCTCAGGATAACCCTCACGGAAAGCCTGGCGAGACATTGCTAAGTACATACCAACCTCAGAGCACTCGCCCTCGAAATTAGCACGGAGATCAGTTACGATATCCTCACGTACGCCCTGTGCAACACCAACAACATGCTCTGCTGCCCAAGTCAGCTCATCATCCATCTTTTTGAACTTCTCTGGTCCAACCTTACATACAGGACACTGTTCTGGTGGCTGCTCGCCTTCGTATACATAACCACAAACACTACATACCCACTTTGCCATCTTTTTCCTCCACTTTTCTAACAGAGAAATTACATCTGTAAACAAACTAGTCAACTGTCTCCCATGAGGCTCTTTCACCTCACGGGTCGATTATAGCTTGCTACACATAGTAATACAATATGTTGACTGTTTTCTTAATAAAGATTTTAGAAGAATTACAGCCTTTCTGTAGAGATGGTATTATCTCTCTCTTTTGAATCGAGACAGATCCAATTCTGGCATCAATTCGTTGTTCACAATATGTAGATATTCTGTAAACTGATTGAATTCTTCCTCTGAGAATCTCTCCTTACAACGCTCTACTACAGTATCTACGTAGGAGGCATTTATTCGATAATAGGACAGATACTTCTTCGTAGGCTCAAGGAAGTAGATTCGTGCATCCTCTTTGGAGCGCACCTTCTTCACATAGCCCTTCTGTACCAGGCTGTTTACCCTATAGGCTGCATTGGGAGAAGAGATATTCATCATATTTGCAAACTCCGCAATGGTCGGATGATCCAAAGCCATAATACATTCCATACTGAAGGATTCCACTGTTGTTAGAGTGGCTTCACGATTCTCAAAGCGAGAAAAGACTTGCATATAAAAATGCAGACGACATTTGTCATAGATATTTAATATTTCATTTTTTAGCATTACATTCTCCCCAATACATACTTAAAATTCCTGTGATATTTTAGCATATATTCTAATAATCAGCAGAAATTTCCCCCAATTACTTATTATAGCGATCCCAGCTTCGGTCCCGGAAGGAACCTGCATTCATGGCCTCCTCCAGTTGACCTCCCTGGCTCTCTCCCTGGTAGGATGTATCCTGCTTACTTGTGCCACTTTTGTAGTCGATGATGACTCCCGGTTCTACATTGTAGCAGTAGACACAGAAGCGGATGCCCTCGCCCTTATCCTCCACAGACTCAGCCTCCATAAGTACTCCAGAGGCTACCAGATTCTTGCCTTCATAGATTGGAGTCACCCGGTATAATACGTGTCCCTTTTTGTAGCGGACATACTTGGCCACCAGATTCTCATAGGACTCCATACCTGTAACATTCATATATCTGGTTCCTGTAATGAGATTCTTCTCATTGGCATTCTCTCCTGCCAATTGGTAACCGATCAGGTGGCAGCGGTTGAAGAGGTAATTTCCATCGATTCGGTCGGTATACTTCACTGTATGCCAGCCTGATGGATGCACAGCACCGATTTCTCCACGCTGGGTGGTTGGCATGGTGTCCTTACAGATATTGGCATAGGCTACGCCGCTGCGACCCAGGCTATCCAATGAACTATACTTCTCAAAGGCCTTCTCTGTTAGATCCTTCTCCTTAAAAAAGGGCTCATTATTATTAATCACAATGGCTGCTGTGCCACTATAGGCAGGAATCTCATCTAGAGAGATGGGGTTCTTACTTCCTGGATTATTCCAGAAGTGCTCTCCAATCATCACAAAAAGTGCAATGATTAAAACCGCTGCTGTATTTAGCGTCTTATTTCTTCTACGTGTCTTAGTATTGTGTCCTTTTCGACTCATTTCTTCTCCCCAATTATCCTAGCGGCATCTACTTCGATCACAGTTATCCCATGATCATCTATCCATCAGAAAAAAGGACGCTGGCTAAACCAGCGTCCCTTTGCATGTCAAGACTCGCTCGCGAGTTCGAATTACTTACCCAGCATATCTAAGAGATTTTCCTTAGACTGGAGTCCAACCGCCTTCTGTACAACTTCACCGTTCTTAAATACTAACAGTGTAGGAATAGACATAACATTATATCTCTCTGCTAAGTCTGGCTCCTCGTCTACATTCACCTTACCAACAAGTACGTCGGTCAGTTCCTCGGACAATTCCTCTACGATAGGGCCCTGCATCTGGCATGGTCCACACCAGGTTGCCCAGAAATCAATCAGTACCGGCTTGTCGGACTGTAAAACCTTCTCATTAAAATCTGCTTTTTTAATCTGTTCAGCTGCCATAATACAACCTCCTTATAACTCACTTGGGTCTATAGGGATATTACCACCCCCTTGTATTAAAAGCAAGGAATAAAATTATATTTTATAAAATATTTATTTATTCCCCAGAGAATAGATTCAGTGTCTCCTTCGATGGCGATCCATGGAATCGAAGGCTTAGGCTGTAATCTCCATCCTGGTCTACCTTTCTCTCACCAAAGAGACTATAGGAGATCCAGCTATCTCCCTCTCTCACCCAGGCATTTGTATGCTTGGAATAATTATCCTTCCAGTCAGCGAAGATCTGGTCATTATACACAGCATCCTCTAGAGTCAGCTTCATCTGGGCGCTATTCTCGATAGAGTCCATGGTGGTCTCTTTGCTCTCACCGTTTACCAAAAGATTCCTGCTCAGAGTCAGCTTCCTTAGAATCTTATAGGATGGCACCGCTGGCAGATAGAGGTCATGCTTCTGCAAAAAGGCGATGGTATTGGTATAGGACGGATAGACCTCGTACTGGAACTCCGACTGATTGGTGGTCCACTTCACCGTACCAACAGGGTCTGCCTTCTGTACAAAACTATAACTATAGAGGGTGAGATCCGTATTGTAGGCATGGACGAAGTCCTCCATGAGCCCTGAACATCATAGGAGATGCTGAGATTAGACTCTTCTCCTAGCTGAGATGCCTCTGGCAAGCGATACCAGGCAGCCTTATACTCCTCGGAGGACAGCACCTGATCCATCAGATCCGGATCCACATCGAATGGGATCAGGAGTCTACGATAGATATTCTTACCATTTTTCATATGGTAGACCACCAGTGCACCGAAGCCCTCCCCTTCCGTATCCGCACCACTTCCATAGTAGGAATAGGAATTGGGATTCATCATGGCCAGGTCCCCTCTGGTTCCGCCAGTCACTTCTCTTAGATGCTTCTGTCCGAGTTCTGCTAATTTCTCAACCGTCTCCACATCCTTAATGTGCATTACCGAATTGGTATCCTTACTTCCACGCATCCGGACATCCTGGGTGGATAAGAGATAGAATCCCACATCCTGTACCCGTGACAGGGCAGGCACGTAAGAATCATAGCCGAAGACATCGAAGCGGAAGCACACCATGCTGAAGATTACCAGGCCACAGCTAACAGCAGTGATATACCACTTTTTCAGTCCTTGCTTCAGATTCACCCTGGTGATGGCATCGAATGCCACGGTGAGAAGCATGGTGGATACCACCGCTCCCAAAAATACCAGAATGGTAGCAATTCGGCTGGTGAGATGATAGAAGGCCTGGTCCATAATGATTCCGATGAACAGACCACCGAAGACTCCCACGAAAATTCGCATGGCAATACGCACTGGTTGAAATGTAAGGCTCGCTCCAGCTAATTCTGGCTTACGAAGGTAGAAGGTAACCACCGAAAGTGCCGTAAAGACAACCGCCAGGCCAAGCATCCAGAGGAAGGATGGCATGTCTACCTGCACCAGATGATAGCCGGAATCCACCACTCCATCTGGTGTAATGATATCCAGCATGCGATGCCGCCCCAGGAGCATAGAGTACACAGGGGAGGTAAAGAGGCGATACTGGTCATAGAAGCTCTCATTCCTAGCATAATAGGTATGGAGATACATGCTTCGGCACATTGCAATCAATAGATTCAGCGCAGCCTCAACCAGAGACAGGAAAGCCAGCATGAGATTGGCATAGATCATTCGTCCAGACAGCATCGCTGCCAGCACCGACAGACTGTACATGCTAAGGTAATAGACGATGAGTCGAAACATCCCGTAGGCTGCTGCCCGAAGGGTTAGCCTGGTGGTGGCATCCAGTCCACTGGCAATCATCCAGGATAATCCGCTGCATAGAATCAGGGGCAGGATATAGACCAGAGCACCATTTAAGTAGCGCTGCACAAATCGTGTAGAGCGCTTCACTGGGAGACTGGCATAGAAGTCCACTTCCTTAGTAGAAAACTGATAGGAGAAGACCTGTAGTCCATTAATCATGGCAAGCACTGTAGTGATCAGTAGAATCACGCCACCCAACTGCATCTCCTGAAAAATCTTCTGAGAGAGATACATCCGTGCCAGTTCCTTATCCTGTGACAACTGCACATAATAGGGGGTACTTCTCTGGTAGATAATAAGAAGTGGCGTCCCAACCACATAGAAAAGGAAGAGGAGTAAGGAGGATAGGAATACCACCCAGCTTCGATTCTTAAAGAGAATCTTCTGAAAGTGCAGGGTATTTCCATATCGCCTTACATTTTTATTCTGTCCATTCTTAGCCCTGGATGTATTTACGGATATCATATCCTGCCACCTCCATTTCAGAAATCAGCATCTCACCTGTGGAGAGTGGTAAGAATTCATAGTAGACTGGCTTCGCATGCTCAATCTCCCGGCAGATATCCTCTTCGTCACCATCTAAAATGTAGACCATGAGCTGACCCTGGGATGTCGCCCTCAGTATCTTCAATCGTCGCTCTGTGGAAATCTGATCCTCCTGTGTCTGATAAACCACCTGGACCTTGGTAAGGGCCTGGATTCGTCTGGGAGCATCCTCTGACAGAAGCAGTCCCCCTTCATGTAGGAAGCCAATGCTATCACAGAGCTGATCTAATTCCTGGAGATTATGGGAAGTAATAATAATAGTAAGACCCTGCTCCTTCACTGCATTACGAAGGAGGACAGATACACGCTGTCGCATAATCGGATCCAATCCGTCGAAGGTCTCATCTAGTAAGAGATAACGTGTGCCAGCACACAGTCCCAGCATAATCGACAGTTGCTTTCGCATACCCTTAGAATAGGTCTGGATATCCCTGTCCTGATAATTTAGAAATTGATTCAGGAGTTTTTTGAAACGATCCAGGTCAAATCCAGCATAGATACCGGCATAGTACTCTGCCATATCCATAGGACGATAGCCTGGTAAGAAATACGCGTCATCTGACACGAAAAAGATGTCCCGCTTGGTCTCTGGATTGTCATAGATGTCCTGTCCATCCATATGGATAGATCCGCTGTCAGGCTTCAGTACATCTGCAATCATACGGAGGGTGGTAGACTTCCCCGCCCCATTGGTTCCAAGCAGGCCAAAAATCTGATGGTCTCGGATGGTGAGACTGATATCCGAGACTGCAAACACCCTGCCAAATTGTTTTGTCAGGTGTCGAATTTCAATCATAGTTTTCCCCCAAATATTCCCTGAAATAGTACGAATTCTCCCTGCTTCTAGCATACCATTTCCAGACACCGACAGGCAATGTGTTCCCCCAATAAATGTAAACCGATTTTATAAGAGACCGGCTTCCTCTCTTGCCCTCATCATAGCGTCATAGGTCAGATCACGAATCACCTCGGATGCAATGATTAAACCTGCAACAGAAGGTACAAAGGCTGTAGAACCAGGGATATCACGTCTCTCAGTGCACTTATGTGCTGCACCAGGAGGACAGATACAATGGGTACGACAGCTGATGCCCATATCCTCGATTGGACGAAGAGGCTTCTCCTTAGAGTAGACTACCTTCAGGCGCTTTACTCTGCGCTTCTTCATCTCACGACGCATAACCTTAGCCAGAGGATCCATAGAAGTCTTATAGATATCTGCCACTTCGAACATCTCTGGATGAATCTTATTACCAGCTCCCATAGAGGAGATCATCTTGGTTCCTGTCTCCTGACAAGCCATTACCAGCTCAATCTTTGCAGTTACAGTATCAACTGCATCTACTACATAATCGTAGGATGCGAAGTCGAACTCATCCTTGGTCTCTGGTAAAAAGAAGGTCTTATGAATATTCACCACACAGTCTGGATTGATATCATGGATACGCTCCGCACATACATCGGCCTTATACTTACCAACTGTGCTACGGGTTGCAATAATCTGACGATTGAGATTGGTGAGACACACCTTATCATCATCGATTAGATCAATGGTACCCACACCACTACGAGCCAGGGCTTCCACTGTATAGCCACCTACACCGCCTACGCCGAATACAGCAACACGGCTATTCTTAAGGATCTCCATTGCGTCCTGTCCCAGGACCAATTGGGTTCTTGAAAACTGATTTAATGCCATCTATATATAACCTCTTTAATTCCTACTATTATTCTAGACTATTCATCCACTCTCTATCATACAGGATCTGTCAAGCATCCATTTACCGAATCATAGGCATCACCAGATAAGCGATACCAGATAGGAGCAGTAAATGGGCAGGGTAATATGCATAGAAGAAGTACTTCATCTGTCTTCCTCTCTCTCCATTATATGCCCAGATGAATACCAGATCGACTAAGGCCCAGAGCTCAATGGTTCCAGCGGACATCGCCAGAATTAATACCATCATACCAAAGGCCGTAAGTCTCCTGCTCTTCGTATAGTCTGCATTGATATTATCCATGCGGGAGAAGAGATACATCGTTGCAATAGCAATGACGCCTCCCGCATCATAGTCTGTATGCAGAGTCAGAGCCACATAGGATCCAAGGGCTAAAAGAAGGAGATCAATGGTCATCCGTGTCAATAAATTCCCAGGGAGAATGTGTCCCGTCTCTGGATTCACATCTGGGAATCGATTGGCCACGGTATCCATACCCCAGATCACTAAGAAGCCAATTACAAGGGTAAAGAATACATTTTGAGAATAAGAATTCCAAGGTCTGTGATAGATGGCCAGATCAAAGGGAATCTCAGAGATCAGACAGAAAAGTCCCAGACGGAGGGCATACTTTCCCTTGCTATGGGTATGACGAAATCCCTCCACTAAGAGGAAGATAAAAATCGGAAATGCCAGTCGTCCAATGATTCGAAGCACATTATCCCCCTGAGACAATAGATCATAATTGGCCTCGGACACACCCTCTCCATTGTAGAGACGGCCCTCTAATACAGACGCACCGATGTGATCAATCGTCATCGTAATGATAGCGATTATTTTCAATACGCCACCTGTCACCTGCAATCTCTTCCCCTGCATACAAACTCCTTGCCCTATATTTCCGAATCATATCATCCTAATAATCGGATTTCTATCCATCTATAAAATGCTTTCATCCCACGGTTTACAATACTATGTGGGCTTTCTCGCTCACATAGTATTGCAAACCATGCCCATCTCTACAGGCTTGGGTTCCATAGTTCCTACATCCTAATCTCTAAAAAGATTATATCAGAAATTCCATGGAATTCATGGTAGAATAGGGAAACAAGAATTCCTTCCAAAAAATGTTTTCCACAGGGGTAGATTATGTCAGATAGAGATATCAACAATTCCAATACAAATCCTACAGCCAGCACAGAAGGTGAGAAGCCTCACAAGAGACGCCCTCACTATAGCGGTAAGTATCCTAAGAAGTTCTCCGAAAAGTATAAGGAGAAGAATCCAGAAAAGTATCAGGATGAGATTGCCCATGTCATCAGCAAGGGGAACACTCCTGCAGGCATGCACATCTCCATTATGGTGGATGAGATCCTTGATGTATTAGATATCAAGCCTGGTATGAAGGGTCTAGACTGTACCTTAGGCTACGGCGGACACTCCACTGCCATGCTTCAGAAATTAGAAGGAAATGGTCATCTCTATTCTCTGGATGTGGATCCAATTGAAATTGAGAAAACCACACAGCGTCTGAGAGACCGTGGCTTCGGCCAGGACCTCTTCACTCCTATTCACACCAACTTCCGTAATATCGATGAAGTGGCTAAGGAGTATGGTCCATTCGACTTCGTTCTGGCAGATCTAGGTGTCTCCTCTATGCAGATAGATAATCCAGAGAGAGGATTCTCCTGGAAGGCAGAGGGTCCTCTGGATCTAAGATTCGATCCAGAGAAGGGTGAGTCTGCTGCAGATCGCCTCCGTTCTCTATCCCGTCCTGAGATGGAGTCCCTCTTTATTGAGAATTCTGATGAGCCATATGCCCATGATATTGCAGTGGCCATTGAGAAGGCCTACCGCAGTGCGAAGAGGATCGATACGACCCAGGAACTTCGAAGCATCATTACCCATGTGGTTCTGTCCCAGAAGGAAGTAAAGTATGCCTCCAAAGAGGACCAGAAGGAAGCTATTAGGAAGTCCTGTACCAGAGTCTTCCAGGCTCTTCGAATCGATGTCAATTCCGAGTTCGAGGTCTTATATGAATTCCTAGAAAAGCTCCCTTATGTCCTGTCTGATCAGGGTAAGGCTGCCATCCTCACCTTCCACTCGGGAGAGGATCGTCTGGTGAAGAAGGCCTTTAAGGACGGACTGAAGGCTGGCCTCTATTCTGAGATAAGCCGTGACGTCACACGTCCATCCAGGGAGGAGTGCTACCGCAATCCAAGAGCCCACTCCACCAAGCTTCGCTGGGCTGTGAAGTAAATTGTCTATTTTTAGATAGATCTCTATCCCACCACGCTATAGATGATTACCCCAAGAATGGTAACTAGGAATAAAAGCATCCCAGGATTACCCCAGACCACGGTGATCACACCGAATCGAGGCAGTTCCATCTCTCTACGAATGTAGCGATGTCTTACAGCTGTAATACAAATCACAACAAATCCAATCATAGCCAATACATAGTAGAGGACCAAATAGATCACTAAGATGATAAGAGGCAGGGATACTTTTCCTGCATAGATACTCTTCATATCAATCTGCTTTAGGAGTTCCGGCATGATGACAGCACCTAAGAGATTGATGCCCATATGAAATGGAATGGTATAGCGTAGTCTACCTGTCTCTAAATAGATCAGGCCCAATACCAATCCGATACCAAAGGCATAGAACATCTGGGACAGATTGCCATGGATCAGTCCGAAGATCAATGCAGACGTCACCACTGCAAGCAGATCTCCATAGGGACGGAGGCGATCAATCAGCACTTTACGGAAGATAAACTCCTCGATGATTGGTGCTAGAACCGCCATGAAAATCACCCGTAGGAGAATGGAATCATCTGCAATGAGACTCACCACAGGATTACCGCCGCCCTTATCTAAGAGCTTATTGAACAGGAGATTCAATCCACCACCTACAAGAGAACCGCTTAATAGCATAAAGGCAAGTGCCGGAATAGCCTTCAAGGTATTTCCATAACCAAGTGGAGCCTCTTTTGCCTTGCTAAGCCCGCGATTCTTTACCCGACAGATTAAGAACACACCAATCGGAAAGGCGATGAGATACTCCGGCAGGAAGGTTAAGAGCCAGGTTCCGTAAGAAGTATTTAACACTTCTGGGCAGATATGATCCGCCAAGAGGCTGACTCCAATCTGGGCGAGAATCGTTCCTAGAATCATAACGATGGCACCACAGCCAATCCATGTGAAGTCCTTTTTGGCTTGGTTTACATTTCCCACAGCCTCTTCTGGACTGGGCTTAGATGCCTTCACACCCATAGGGTCAATAACCAGTGGTGTCAGGGCATAGAGGATCACGCCTACAGAGCAGTTAAGAATCGCCATATAGGGCAGGATGTCCAGGATACTATCTGTCACATATCCCACTACAAGGAGGATGATATCCGGCAGCAGTCCCACATAGATGAAGACGATCTGGACCATCTGCTTCACCATCTTAGAGATGGACTCTGAGATTGCTGAGTCGATGAAGACGCTCACAACCGTAGCATAGTAATCCAGTGATAGGAGGATCAGTATGCCACATAGGAAAATGTAAACCGGTGGACGATATAGCACTGCTAATACAATAAGGGATGGCAGCAGATCGAAGATACAGTTCACGGTTCCTGAAAGCAGAGAATAGAACAATTTCAACCAAGTGCTCTCTGGTACCATGACAAAGTAGCTAGTGCCGGTATCCTGCATCAAGGGATTACCCATGGAGCGATAGAAGACAAAGACCCCCAGGAGAACCAGGGAACTAATTCCACCATTTATTCCCCACATCATATCTCCAAGGAAGCCTGCCATCACAGAGAATACCAGATAGGTCAGACTGGTTTTGGTTAGGATACCGTAGCCCTTACCGATCATTCGCTCATGCATAGGCTTCCAGAAATAAATGGATGCACCCCAGCCATGCTTTAGTCCCATGCGGCTCTCTGTCTTCTCATCTGATTTACGCCCCTTTCGTCCAAGTCCATTACGGGATTCCTTGGCCTTTTCCAGACGCTCTGCAATCTCCTC
>ONIO01000029.1 GCA_900317915.1 uncultured Lachnospiraceae bacterium
GGTTGGTGCATCCTGATTCTCCCCCTGAGAAGTATTCTCTTCTGCTCTCTCGCCAATGGTGAGGGCTCTCTCTTCCTTCATGTCCTCGATAGCCGCCATTGCTCCCTCATTCTCATAGAGAACAGAGATTGCACGGCTAATCGCCGAGGAATAAGCAATCATAGGAGTGACCTTTTTTCGAGTCAGGTCCTTTACCTGCTTTACCGCGATGAAATTCAGCGGATCCTCCATGGCTAGATACAGGCGGTCATCCACCATCTTCACTGGGACAATGCGATACTGCTGCGCTAATGCTTTAGGCACAATCGCAGCCATTGCAGGGTCTATTGTTGCCTTATTTAAGTCAATATAATCAATACCTAACTGCATACGTAGGGTATCAATTAACTGTGTCTCCGTAATATAGTGCTCGTCAATCAGTACGGTACCAAGTCGCTTTCCTGAGCCCACCTGCTTTGTCAGTGCTTCCTGTAATTGCGCCTCAGACAAAACCCCAACATCAACAAGCATTTCTCCCAAACGTTTATTCTTCATAGAGTCCCCTTTGCAATTTATAATGGATAAAAGCCAAACTCTTTTTTTATTCTACCATATTTATTGATCATTTTTAGATAAAAACTCACATGTAAAAAAGACTCCGGAAAATTCCGGAGTCTTGATTCGTAGCGAGAGGGAGACTTGAACTCTCGACACCGCGGGTATGAACCGCGTGCTCTAGCCAGCTGAGCTATCTCGCCATATATATCAACGCTCTAAGAGCGATTGATGCGTAACTTGTAAATTAGCAAAAAATAATGGGACCTACAGGGCTCGAACCTGTGACCCTCTGCTTGTAAGGCAGATGCTCTCCCAGCTGAGCTAAGATCCCATTGCGTAGCGAGGGGGAGACTTGAACTCTCGACACCGCGGGTATGAACCGCGTGCTCTAGCCAGCTGAGCTACCTCGCCATATATATCAAGGCCCCGAAGGGTGGTTGATCCGAACTGATTATTTTATATCTATCAATTCAAAAGATAAATGGGACCTACAGGGCTCGAACCTGTGACCCTCTGCTTGTAAGGCAGATGCTCTCCCAGCTGAGCTAAGATCCCATTGCTGGGCTGTCGAATCTCTTCAACAGCCGAGTTATATATTACTAAAACCCTAGAGTTGTGTCAACACTCTTTTTCATATTTTTTATATTTTTATGGTTTTCGTCTTATGCCTCTACATTACCACCGCGACTCTGGATCTTTGCGATGTCGATAATAGACAGTTCATGATCGCCATTTACAGTCTCTAAGGCATGAGCTAATGCATTGGCTGTGTCTAATGCAGTGATACAGTAGACGCCTGTCTCGATGGCATTACGGCGGATCTGGAATCCATCACGAGACTTATCTCCATGTCCCTGGGTTGGGATATCTACTACCACGTCAATCTTATGACCAAGGATCAAGTCCATTACATTTGGAGATTCCTGGGAGATCTTATTGACCCAACGAGCCTCTACTCCATGATCATTCAAGTAGCGGGCTGTTGAACGCGTTGCATAGATGGTATATCCAAGATTTGCAAAGCGCTTTGCCACATCAACAGACTCTGCCTTATCGGAATCCTTAATGGTCATAATCATCTGCTTATACTTTGGCAGACGTACACCAGCTCCCTGGAAAGCCTTATACAGAGCTTCATTGAAGTCTGGAGAGATACCCAGGCACTCACCAGTAGACTTCATCTCAGGGCCCATAGCAATCTCAGCTCCACGAAGCTTCTCAAAGGAGAATACTGGCATCTTAATTGCATAGTAATCTGCTTCTGGCTGAAGTCCAGGTGCATAACCCAGTTCTGGAATCTTCTTACCAAGCATAACCTGTACCGCCAGGTCCACAATTGGAATACCTGTTACTTTAGAGATATATGGAACAGTACGTGAGGATCTAGGATTTACCTCGATGACATAGACTTCCCCATCCATAACAATAAACTGGATATTAATCATACCCTTTACGTGAAGAGCCTGTGCTAAGAGTTCTGTATCCTTAGCGATCTTCGCCTTGATCTCGTCAGAGATCGTTGGTGCAGGATATACAGAGATAGAGTCACCAGAATGAATACCAGTACGCTCAATATGCTCCATAATTCCAGGAATCAGGATATTCTCACCATCACATACCGCATCAACTTCTACTTCCTTACCCTGGAGATACTTATCTACAAGGATTGGATGATCCTGTGCGATTCGGTTGATGATATCAATAAACTGCTCAATTTCTTGATCATTAAAGGCAATCTGCATACCCTGTCCACCAAGGACATAGGAAGGACGAACCAATACCGGATAACCGATACGGTTTGCAACTGCTTTTGCTTCCTCTGCAGTATAAACCGTTCCACCTGAAGCTCTTGGGATTCCAGTCTTCTGAAGAATCTCGTCAAAGAGTTCTCTATCCTCAGCAGCATCCACATCTTCAGCCTTGGTTCCTAAAATAGGTACTCCCATCTCCATCAGATCCTGGGTAAGCTTAATCGCGGTCTGTCCACCAAACTGGACAACTGCTGCATCTGGCTTTTCGAAGTCCACAATATTACGTACATCCTCTGCTGTCAGAGGCTCAAAGTAAAGCTTATCTGCAATATCAAAGTCAGTAGATACTGTCTCTGGATTATTATTGACGATGATGGTCTCATAACCACGTTTTGAGAATGCCCATGTGGCATGTACAGAACAGAAGTCAAACTCAATACCCTGTCCGATACGAATTGGGCCAGAACCAAGTACTAGGATTTTCTTCTTATCCTTTGTCTCAATGGCTTCATTCTCAGAGCCGAAGACAGAATAATAATATGGAGTGGTTGCTTCGAACTCAGCCGCACAGGTATCAACCATCTTAAATCCAGCGATGATACCATTCTCCATACGCATCTTATGGATTTCATCCTCAGTCTTACCAGACAGTTCTGCAATGACATGATCAGGGAACTCCATGCGCTTTGCTTCTGCCAAGAGTTCTGCTGTCATTGGCTCGCTTGACAGACGATATTCCATACCAACCAGGATATCGATTTTATCAATGAACCAGAGATCAATCTTCGTAATATCGTGGATGTGTTCCTTGGGAATATGTCTGCGAAGAGCCTCCGCAATCACCCAGATACGGCGATCATCTACCACCTTGAGCTGATCCTCTAGCTCATCCATAGAGAGCATGGTAAAGTCATAGCTCTTCAGTGAGTCAACATGCTGCTCCAGGGAACGAATTGCCTTCATCAGGCCGCCTTCGAAGTTATTCGCAATACTCATAACCTCACCAGTTGCCTTCATCTGAGTAGTCAGAGTACGCTTCGCTGTAATGAACTTATCAAAAGGCAGACGTGGAATCTTAACCACGCAGTAGTCCAGCATTGGCTCAAAGCATGCGTAAGTCTTACCGGTAATGACATTCTTAATCTCATCTAATGTATAGCCCAGTGCAATCTTAGCGGATACCTTAGCAATTGGATAACCTGTGGCCTTAGAAGCCAGTGCAGAGGAACGGGATACACGAGGATTTACTTCGATGACACAGTACTCGAAGGAATCCGGATTCAGAGCGTACTGTACATTACATCCACCTGTAATGCCAAGCTCTGTGATGATATTCAAAGCAGATGTACGAAGCATCTGGTATTCCTTATCACCAAGCGTCTGAGATGGAGCCACAACAATAGAGTCACCAGTGTGGACACCAACAGGGTCTATATTTTCCATATTACATACCGTGATACAGTTACCTGCTGCATCACGCATTACTTCGTACTCGACTTCCTTCCAGCCAGCGATAGAACGCTCTACTAGAACCTCATGGACACGAGACAGACGGAGTCCATTCTCCAAAATCTCACGAAGCTCCGACTCGTCATGGGCAATACCACCCCCTGAGCCACCCAGGGTGTAAGCAGGACGAAGCACAACAGGATAACCAATGGTATTGGTAAACTGCACACCATCCTCAACATTATGAACCACATGAGAAGCTGCAACAGGCTCTCCTAATTTCTCCATGGTATCCTTAAATGCCTGACGATCCTCAGCTCTGAAGATGGTGTCACGGCTTGTACCAATTAATCGAACATTATGCTCAGCTAAAAAGCCGCTATCTGCAAGCTCCATGCCCAGATTCAGTCCAGCCTGACCACCGATGGTAGGGAGAATCGAGTCTGGCTTCTCCTTCAGGATAATCTGCTGCAGTGTCTCAATGGTAAGAGATTCGATATAAACCTGATCTGCAATCTGCTTATCGGTCATAATCGTAGCCGGATTGGAATTCACCAGGCATACTTCGACGCCCTCTTCTCTAAGGGAACGGCAAGCCTGTGTACCAGCATAGTCAAACTCTGCTGCCTGTCCGATGACGATAGGACCGGAACCAATTACGAGAACCTTTTTAATACTATTATCTCTTGGCATTACTGCTCTCCTCCCATCATCTTAAGAAAACGATCAAATAAGTAACCACTGTCCTGTGGACCAGGGCAAGCCTCTGGGTGGAACTGTACGGTGAAGATATTCTTACCTACATACTTCAGGCCCTCATTGGTGCCATCATTGACATTGGTAAATGCAGGGACACAAACCTTAGGATCCAGTGTCTCTGTATCAACTGCATATCCATGGTTCTGGGAGGAAATGTAAACCCTGCCCGTCTCTAGGTCCTTCACCGGATGGTTACCGCCTCTGTGGCCGTACTTCATCTTATAAGTATCTGCACCAGTAGCAAGTGCCATCAGCTGATGTCCTAGGCAGATTGCAAATATCGGTATATCACTTGCATATAATTTCTTAATATTCAAAATGATATCTACATTGGTCTTAGGATCTCCAGGGCCATTACTTAACATAATGCCATCGGGATTACTTGCCAGAATCTCCTCTGCAGAAGTATGTGCAGGATAGATTGTAACTTCGCAGCCTCTCTCATTCAGAGACTTGGCGATATTATTCTTAGCGCCTAGATCAAGTAAAGCTACCTTCTTGCCCTTGCCAGGCAGAACCTTCTTCTCTGTGCAAGTAACCTTTGTCACCACATCACCTACTGTATATGCTTTTAGTCTTGGGATGATTTCTTCTAAGTCGTAGTTCTGATTGGTTGTGATCATTCCATTCATTGTGCCCTTCTCACGAAGAATCTTCGTAAGAGCACGGGTATCGATACCAGCAATTCCTGGGATATCCTGTTTTACAAGGAAGTCCTGAATGGTACCCTGGCATCGGAAATTAGAAGGAATTCTTGAAAGCTCGCGAACGATATAGCCATCCACCCATGATCTCTCGGATTCCATGTCTGGAGTGATACCGTAATTACCAATCAGAGGGTAGGTCATCGTAACTGCCTGTCCAGCATAAGAAGGGTCTGTTAGGACCTCTAAGTATCCTGTCATGGAAGTGTTGAAGACGATCTCACTGATTACTTCTCTGGTGGAACCAATGCTTTTTCCTGTGAAAACTGTTCCATCTTCTAAAATGAGAAATGCTTTCATTTACGCCATTCCTTTCGTTATATAGGTGAATATTGCTGAAGGATCAGACGCCGGTGTGGAGAAAATTATCAAGTAAAACACCTATTTTTAAATCCACACTTGCATGAAATAGAAATCTGTGATAGTATAAAAACTTCTCAGAAAACAAATCGATGATTTCTATCAAATCTGATCTTTTTTTCGGATTTCTAGACCTTATTTCTAAAAATCCCTAAACTTATAAAAGTCTATCACAATGTCTTGGTTACGTAAACCATATAGACGCAAAATTTGCTCCCCAGGTACTCTCCCGGGGAGCATTCTTTTTACTTAAAGTACTCTACACCGCTCTGGAAAATCTTCAGATCCTGGTTGCCATAGATATTCATAGCCACATGATCGCCGCGGCGCTCACTATGACACATCTTACCAAGGACACGGCCATCTGGGCTTGTAATTCCCTCGATTGCGCGATAGGAACCATTGATATTCCACTCTTCATTCATAGAGACATTCCCCTCTGGATCACAGTACTGCAGAGCAACCTGACCATTTAAGAAGAGCTGATTCAGCCATTCCTCATTACAAACAAAGCGACCCTCACCATGGGATGCAGGGTTTACATAGACTCCACCTAATTCTGCATTCTTCATCCATGGGCTCTTATTCGATACAACCTTCAGGTAAGCTTCCTTAGAGATATGACGGCCAATGGTGTTATAGGTCAGTGTAGGAGAATCTGGCTTCTGGGTGTGGACTTCGCCGAATGGAACTAAGCCCAGCTTAATCAGTGCCTGGAAACCGTTACAGATACCAAGTGCCAGACCATCTCTCTCATTTAAGAGAGCATTGATCTCATCCTTAATCTTCCCATTACGGAATGCAGTTGCGAAGAACTTCGCAGAACCCTCAGGCTCATCACCACCAGAGAATCCACCAGGGAAGAATACAATCTGAGAATCCCGAACAGCTTTTGCAAAGGCATCTACAGACTCTACGATATCCTGGGTATTTCTATTTCTAAAGATGACTGTATTCACATCAGCGCCAGCCTCTAAGAAGGCCTTCTCACAGTCATACTCTGTATTGGTACCAGGAAATACTGGGATGAATACCCTAGGCTTCGCTACCTTATGCTTACAAATGTAAACCGACTTGGCATCATACAGCTTCGTATCTACTAGGGATTCATCGTGCTCTGCGATGGTAGGGAAAACCTTCTCAAGTGGTGTCTTCCAAGCTTCTACCGCCTCAGAAAGAGAGATTGAAACATCACCGTAAGTGAACTTCCCATCATCTGTAACCTGGCCAAGCTTTGCCACAACGACACCCTCTGGAGGGATTTCAAGTGCGTCCTCATGATCTGGTGCAATTTCTGCTACGATTTCACCAATGAATGGACGGAAAAGATCCTCTTTGGCAAGGTCTTTATTTACAGAAACACCAAGTCCATTACCGAAGCCCATCTTAGACAGTGCTGCTGCCACGCCGTATCCCTCTACTACATAGGCAGAGACGATGATACCCTTCTGAATCAGGTCGTGCACCTTCTCATAGGTATCCATTGCCTGCTCATAGTCCGGCTGATCATAGTCATCATGAGCAAGTCTAAAGAGAACAACCCGATCGCCGGCCTGCTTAAACTCAGGAGTAATCACATCATGCTCGTCTGCCACATCTACCGCAAAGGATACAAGTGTTGGAGGTACGTCAATATCATTGAAGGTTCCAGACATGGAGTCCTTACCACCAATAGAAGCTAAACCGAGCTTCATCTGGGCACGGTATGCACCAAGAAGTGAAGCAAAAGGCTGGCTCCAGCGCTTTGGATCAGCGGACATTCTGCGGAAGAATTCCTGGAATGTAAAGTGAATCTTCTTATAATCACCACCTGCGGCCACAATCTTCGCAAGGGAAGACAGAACCGCATACTGAGCGCCATGGAATGGGCTCCATGTGGTGAGATATGGATCATATCCATACGCCATCATGGTTACTGCATCACACTGATGATTCCCAACTGGAAGTTTCGCAACCATAGACTGGGTCTCGGTCAACTGATACTTACCACCGAAAGGCATGTAGACGCTGGCTGCACCGATAGAACCATCGAACATCTCAACAAGTCCCTTCTGAGAAGCCACATTAATATCAGACAGAGTCTCAAGCCATGCAGTCTTCACATCATTCTGACTGAGGGCCTCACGAACCTTTTCATTGGTCTCAGTCTTAAAGAAATTCGCCTTCTCATCTGGCATCTCAACTTCGACAGAAGTCTCCTGATGGGCTCCATTGGTATCAATGAAGGCACGAGACATATTTACAATTTCCTTGCCTCTCCAGGTGAGAACCATACGTGGCTCTTCTGTTACAATAGCAACCTCGGTTGCCTCTAAGTTCTCCTCTGCTGCATAAGAAAGGAATTGGTCTACATTTTCAGGAGAGACAACAACCGCCATACGCTCCTGAGACTCAGAGATTGCAAGTTCGGTTCCATCGAGACCAGCATACTTCTTAGGAACCTTATCCAAGTCTACACGTAGGCCAGGAGCCAGCTCACCGATGGCCACTGACACACCGCCTGCGCCGAAGTCATTACATTTCTTAATAATGTAGGAAACTTCCTCTCTCTTAAAGAGACGCTGGATCTTACGCTCGGTTGGAGGATTACCCTTCTGGACTTCTGCACCACATACAGCTGTGGACTGGGTGTTATGGGCCTTAGAGGAACCAGTTGCACCACCGATACCATCACGACCTGTACGTCCACCCAGGAGGATGATACGGTCTCCTGGATCAGAATTCAGACGCTGAACAGCACGGCGAGGAGCCGCACCCATAACAGCACCTAACTCCATACGCTTTGCTACATAATTCGGATGATATACCTCATGGACGAAGCCAGTAGCCAAACCGATCTGGTTACCATAGGAGGAATAACCATGAGCCGCCTCACGAACCAGCTTCTTCTGAGGAAGCTTACCCTCTAAGGTATCCTTCACAGACTTGGTTGGATCTGCAGCGCCTGAGATACGCATTGCCTGGTACACATAGGTACGGCCAGATAATGGATCGCGGATTGCGCCACCTAAGCAAGTTGCTGCACCACCAAAAGGCTCGATTTCCGTTGGATGGTTGTGGGTCTCATTCTTGAAATTCACAAGCCACTCTTCCTCTTTGCCGTCCACCTTCACAGGGACAACAATAGAGCAGGCATTGATCTCATCGGACTCTTCCTGATCAGTAAGCTTGCCCTCAGCCTTCAGACGCTTTGCAGCGATAAGAGCGATGTCCATCAGGCAGACGAACTTATCATCACGGTCCTTATAGAGAACCTTGAAGCTATCCTTATAATCATGAAATGTATCTTCGATTGGCTTCCTATAGAATCCCTCATCGAATTTTACAGAGGTAAGCTCTGTGGAGAAAGTGGTATGACGGCAATGGTCAGACCAATAGGTATCTAAGACACGAATCTCGGTCATAGAAGGATCTCTCTTCTCGTCATTATTAAAATAGTTCTGGATATGTAGGAAGTCCTTGAAGGTCATGGCCAGATTCAGTGAATCATAGAGTTCCTTCAGAGGTGCCTCCTCCATGTTTCTAAATCCATCGATAATAGCCACATCCTCAGGCTCATCAAACTGATCCTGCAGAGTCTCAGGCTTCTCTAAACCAGTCTCTCGAGAATCCACCGGATTGATGCAGTGCTTCTTAATTGCTTCATACTCCTCATCAGAGATGTCACCCTCGATGACATAAGTAATAGCAGTCTTAATAACAGGCTCTTCGTCCTCTTTCAGGATACGAATGCACTGTACAGCAGAATCTGCTCTCTGATCGAACTGACCAGGCAGAGACTCTACGGAGAAGGTACGACCTGTGTATTCGAAGGTCTCTTCATATACATCATCAACTGGTGGCTCAGAGAAGATGGTGCGCACTGCCTTCTTGTAGGTCTCATTAGATAAGTTTTCGATGTCATAGCGATTCAGAACACGTACATTCACCACATCAGTGATGCCAAGGAAGTTCTTGAATTCCACATTCAGTTCCTTCGCTTTTACCGCATATTCCGCCTTCTTTTCTACATAGATACGTCTAACGTTTCCCATGATTGCCTCCCAGTTTTCACCAAAACGCCGGTTTCCATTCTTACTAATTAAATGTAGGCCACTTTTTCAGCAACAGTTCCTACCGATAATTTCCATTGATTAGTAGATGCTTCTGCTAATAAATGTAGGCCACTTTCTCAGCAACAGTTCCTGCCGATAGTTTCCATTGATCAGCAGATGCTCCTGCTAATAAATGCAGGCCTATTTATTAGTATCTGTTGATAGTATAGCACATTCATTTCTCGTGATTATAATTAAATATATTTATTTCACTTATTAGACTAATTTATATGAACGCTTGCAATCTATAAAAATTACTAATATAATAATGAATCGTCAGGATGTATTGTAATAGAAATGGAAGTACAATGGATATTAATTACGAGTTATACAAAGTCTTCTACCATGTAGCAACCACTTTAAGCTTCTCTGAAGCAAGTAAGGAACTATTTATTTCTCAGTCCGCCGTATCACAGTCTGTTAAGACCCTTGAGAAGAAGTTAGGACAGCCACTCTTCTATCGAACGACTAAGAAGGTAGCCCTCACTCCTGCCGGCGAATTATTACTTAAGCATGTCGAGCCAGCCATCAATCTCATTCGTCGTGGTGAAGACACCATCTCCGATGAGTCTGCCATGCAATTCGGTCAGCTCCACATCGGTGCCAGCGACACCATCTGCCGCTATTTCCTGGTACCATACCTAGAGAAATTCCATAAGAAGTATCCAGACGTCCCAATCAAGATTACCAACGCCACATCATACGGTTGTGTAGACTTATTAGAGCATGGAAATGTAGACCTTATCATCGTAAATTACCCGAATACAAAACTAAGTCCTTCCTTTATTAACCAAACGGTATTGGAATTCCGCGACGTGTTTGTAGCAAATCCAGATCAGTTTGATGTAGGGGATAAGCCAATGACTCTTCGCCAGATCAATAAATTTCCTATTATGATGCTGGATCAGAAAAGTACCACAAGTCAATATCTCCATAAGCTCTTTTTAAAGCATCAGTTAGAACTGGTTCCAGAGATCTCCTTATCCAGTAATGACTTATTAATTGACTTAGCAAAAATCGGTCTCGGTGTTGCATTTGTTCCAGATTATTGTGTCACCGCTAAGAGAAATAAATCCCTGAAGGTATTAGAGACAACCGAGCAGATTCCAACCAGACGTATGGTTGCAGCAACCGACCCTAATCTACCAACAAATTCTTCTATTCAGGCCTTCTTAGACCTGCTTCCTAAGATTGAGCAGTAGTTGTTTCCCTGATTCAGTTGGATGGGATTTTCTAAGGAGCCTATATCATCGTAATATGTACTATTTACTAGTTCTCTTCCCAGAATTTCTTCAGTTCATATGACACAGAATCTACCGTTACCTCATGGAGGCCACTCCACTCTCTTGGCATGATTCTTCGGTATTCTGACCATAGGAATCTCTGATCAAGTAATAGTATCACCCCTCGATCATCTTCTGTACGAATCACACGGCCTGCAGCTTGCAACACCTTAGCCATTCCAGGATAGGTATAGGCATATGAGAATCCCTCACCAGTACTTCCGCTCTCAGTATCCTCTGGCTGATCAAAATAGTCTTTTAGAATATTTTGTTCTGGATTAACCTGAGGCAAACCCGTTCCAATAATTGCAGCTCCAATCAATCGTTCAGCTGTAAGATCAATTCCTTCCGCAAATAATCCTCCCATAACGCAGAATCCAAGCAAGCCCTTTTCATGTTCCTCTTCAAAGGCTGCCAGAAATTCATCTCTATCTTTCTCACGCATGCCAGAGGACTGTACGATGACATCCGTTGTAAGCTCATAGCTGTCCATAAAAGCTTGGTATACATTTCCCAAGAACTTATAGGATGGGAAGAAAGCCATGTAATTCCCTGTCTTCCCTTGAATCATGTGATACAAGTAATCTGCATAGGTCTTATACATCCCAGGGGAGCGTTGTGTGTAGCGGGTTGTAACATCTCGGCCAATAAGGACCGCGGATTGCTCTGGCTGAAAAACCGTATCCGCGTATACAGCGTAAGGATTCTCTTCTGTACAAAGCAGATTCTTGTAATAGCGAACTGGCAGGAAGGTTGCGGAGAAGAAAATCGTACCTACTCCTCGGTCCAAACGTTCCTGCAACTGTCGAGATGGATCCATGCAAAAGAGATTAATTCGAAACTCGCCATCATCTGTATAGTCGCAGAAAATCTTATATCTCTGGTCTAACTCCTCCGTTCGATCTAGGAAGTTTCGAAGATTAAAGTAGAACTCCACCACATCATCTCTCTCAGGAAATGGAATTCGATTCTCCAGGAACTTCTCCATCTCCGAAGCAAGATTCATTAATTTAAAAACAAACTCATCAATTTCCGGAAGGATCAGGATCTTGCTACAGTTTTTCTTCCATTCCAAAAGGACTCGATTCACTCGATCTAATTGTGTAGCGGTCTTCTTACTTTTGTCCTTGAGAATCTTCTTAATACGAAGGCAATCCTCCTTAATTAAGCTTGCAGAATACATCCGTCGACCCCGGTCCACTAAATTATGCGCCTCGTCCACTAGGAAAACAGAATCGTTTCGCTCTCCTTCTGCAAAAAAACGCCTTAAGTAGGCGGTTGGGTCAAATACATAATTATAGTCGCAAATGATATTATCGCACCAATTGGATAGATCCAGGCTAAACTCAAATGGACATACATTTCTACTCTCAGCGAACTCCTGAATACGGTCCATGGTATATAGATCTTCTGTGGTCAATAAATCATAAACTGCATCATTTACACGGTCAAAGTGGCCCTTCGCATAAGAGCAATGATCCGGATTACACTGTCTCTCCTCCAGCGGACAAACTCGATCCTTTGCAGTGATATCAACGGTTTTACCTCGATAGCCCTTCTCCATCAATAGCTGATAGGTATCCAAGGCAACTTTTTTCGTAACATTCTTAGAGGTGAGATAAAATAAACGCTGGCATAATCCCTCCCCTACAGCCTTCAATGTAGGGAAAATCGTTGCAAGCGTCTTACCCGAACCAGTTGGCGCCTGAATAAAAAGAATCTTATGCTCCTGCACTGTGTGATAGACATCACCTGCCAGTCTTTTTTGCCCTGGCCGATAGTCGTACGGGAATTCCAAAGCATGTATAGAATCCAAGGATTCTCTCTTCCATTCCATTTGGAAATCCGACCACTTCTTGTACTGAGAAATCAGATTCGAAAACCACTCATGTAATTCATCAAAAGAATATTCGTATCGAAATCTCCGAATATCCTCATCATCTAAATTACAGTACGTCATCTGAACCGTCAGTTCTTCAAGTCGATTCTGTAAACCAATAATATAGGCATAGACTTTGGCCTGAGCCAGGTGAACCTCAATCGGTTTCATCAATTCCATATGGAATCTCAAAGTCATCAACATTCATCTCATCCGATAAAGTAAGATTCGACCCCAATCCCTGTTCTACGGTATCGGAAGAATTTGATTTCAATTCCAGTTCTTCGGTTAGGGAAGGATTCGCATGCAATCCCTGTTCTACATTTTCGGAAGAATTTGATTTCAATTCCAGTTCTTCGGTTAGGGAAGGATTCGCACGCAATCCCTGTTCTACAGGAATAGTCCGATAAAAGACGCCATCTGCTCTTCCCTCGATAACAATGTCATAGTCTCCCATATCTACACTCGTAGATAAAGGCACCTCTGCATGATAATCAGAACCCATTTTTCTCTGAATCTTCCGATGAATCCTGGTCCCCGCCTGCATGGACTTATAGGGATCTCGAGAGCCAACTCGATCATCGATGTCTCCGGAGCGGAGTAGAAATTCCACGAGATTCCGAACAGAAATATGGAGGACAGGCCTCGTTTGTGTATCCATTCTTGTATTCATGGTAACTATGATAGCACAAGGATACAGAAATGACTGCTTAATTCCTATAAAAAGCCAATGGGTAAAATTTCATTGTCCTATTTTAAGTCAGAAAATGACCAGGGCATTGGTTTGCCCTGGTCTTTGAAGGGTATATGAGAAAGATCAGGTTACCAATCAAATGAATAGTTATTTTGACCTTGTTTTACATGCAAAGTATGGTTGCTACCGCTTTCCCATACCACATGACCTGAACCATCTTTCTTGATTGCTTTGAACTCTATATCTTTATTTTTTGGAAGCTTAACTTTTACCTCCCAATTAGGATAATTTGTGCAACTCCCTGGTCCAACTGCCAAATCCGGATTCCAATTTCCAAGTTCCTTGCAATTTCCTACAAGATAAATATTCTCTCCCCATGTTGTTGTTGCATTTCGAACTGTAAATGTCATATCCACAAAATTCGATACATTCACCTCACCTTGTGTTTTCAAGGTATATATTTTATTATTTTGTGGCAAAACTGAAATATTAACTCTTCCATCGCTTGTGACAACTACAGTATCAGATGGGTCATCTACATTCACAAGAGTTGCTCCAGGTAATATAGAACTTTCAGTTCTTATCTGCATATTCGCGGACTGAGTCTGTTCAGAATTATTGAATGCACAAATTAACTCCTGTCCTTTTTCTTTGCCACTATCAATTCTTCTTGAAAACGCATATAGATGTGGAGATGACCACATTTCTCTCTGCGTACCATTACGCAAAGCTGAATACTTACTCCTCAATTTATTTAAATGTGCAATTGTTTGATAAGTACCTGTGTCAGTATTAAAGTAATCATGAAGGATATTACCCTGTTTATCCTTCGTCTGCATGCTCCATCTATTATAAGTATCAGCGATACCGTTAATCAAAGAGCCATTCGCATTTCCTCTTTCCTGCTCTGTTCCCTGAAATACGACAGGCACTCCTCGGCAAGAATAAATAAAAGTCAGTGCGTTCTTCAATTTTCTGACATCACCCGATGCTTCTGTGAGAAATCTATTCCTATCATGATTGTCAATAAAAGTAACCATTTCATTAACATTATTTCCATAATAATAATCCTTGTCAAAAATAGATTTTAGCGAAATCTCACTTGTATTATCAAAATTTTTGCCATAACCAAAATCATTTACCACAGACTGAAACAGGGGAAAATCTAACATTCCTGTTTCTCCATTTGAGCCAACCCACTTAGAAACATATTCGGGACACATATCAAAATTCTCTCCAAAAGTTGGAACTCCAATATATTCTTCCAAATCATGGACGTCAGATGGTCTCATACATTTGGCTGCATCAACACGCGCCGCATCTGCCCCAGTATAGTCAAACCATGATTTGATGGATTGAAACATTGCCTGTTTAGCAGACGCATTATCATAGTTCAAATCATCTAATCCACCCAAATCGTGGTTTTCAATTTTAGCTGACTTCCAATCTGAATGAGGATGTTCATTAGAGAAATCGATGTCGCCCTTATTATTGTACCAATTGATGTTATTGAATGGTGCAACTGGCTGTAACTGAGTTCCATTCTTCATGCTAAGAAAGGCATTTAAATAATGTGCATTAGTTCCCTGCCCTTGTAAATAATCACCAACATGATTCGGAACGACATCAAGAATAACTTTCATACCATTCTTATGACATTCATCAACCAGTTCTTTCAACTTTTTCTTGCTCTGAATCGGATCATCTGTTCCAAAATACCTGTTCGCCCGATTTGGATCATAGACATTGTAACCATGATATGCAGTAGGCCATTGCTTACCATTTGCATCCGGCATTCCCCATAGCTGTGGATCTGCTACTGGAGAAATCCAAATTGCTGTATATCCCATTCCCTTGATATAAGGAATCTTATCGATGACACCCTGCCAATCTCCACCGTGCATATATCGAAAATCATCTTGATTATTTTCGGTATATCTAAATGCTTCACCCTTAGCATTGTTTGATGGATCACCGTCATAAAAACGATCAACCATGATCTGGTAAACACTCTCACCTTCTAGCGATTTCACTGTCTCTGCTACAGTATTCTGAGCATGAGTACATAGACTATTTTGCAATAAAGACGAGACAACAATCGAGCTTGCAAGAATCAGCCCTAATCTTCTTTTTTTCATGCTATGCCTCCAATTCATAAATATTCCCACTGTAAGCATCTAATACGCCAATTTCTGCAGTTCTTAGAAACAACGCCTCCCATTTCTTACTCTGAAGATTCCTTGGCAATTGAAATCTTTCTTTTTTATCACTGTTGTTAATTACAACTAATAGTGTCTCTTCATCATTTCTACGGATAAATGCGTAGATGCCAGTCGAATCATCACATATAATTGTCCGATATATCCCTTCAGATAGCGCTCTATGTTCATTTCGCAAATGAATCAAAGATCTGTAAAACTGGTAATCTTCAGACTGTGTTCTGTTCCATGGCATTGGCATTCTGTACTCAGCCTCAGTAACCCCCTGACATCCTAGTTCATCGCCATAGAAGACAGATGGTATGCCTTCGGTGCAAAACATATAAAATGCAGCTAGTTTTAATTTCCGCCTGTCTCCATTGCAGTAACTTAAAAATCTTGGAACATCATGGGTGTCAAGGAAATTCATTTGTGCTTTCATCACCATATCAGGATACCGCATAAACATATGCTGCATCTTTGCATCAAACTCCGATACCTGAATTGTGTTTTTCGCAAAAAACTCCCTGCAATTGTAGCAAAAAGAATAATTCATAGTCGAATCAAATTGATCACCTCTCAACCATACCGTCGAATCCTCCCAAATCTCACCAATTAGAAAAGTATCCTCTTTCTCCTCATGAATTGCCCTGCGAAATTCCCTCCAGAAGTTATGATTAATTTCATTGGCCACGTCTAAGCGCCATCCATCGATATCTGCTTCGCGGATCCAGTATCGACCCACCTCACAAAAATACTGCAAAACCTCAGGGTTCGACGTGTCAAGCTTTGGCATTTCCTTGACATAGGCATAGGTTTCATAATTAGGAGGATCTGTGAAAGATACGGGATATTCCACTCTATAAAACCAATCACGATATTTTGAATCCAATCCATTCTTGAGTAAATCTTGAAAGGCAAAAAATCCGCTTCCACAATGGTTAAATACGCCATCCAAAATAACGTGGATACCTGACTTATGACAGATTCTGACCAGTTCTTTTAATTCCTCTATTGTCCCAATGCAAGGATCTATCTGTTTATAATCAATCGTGTCATATTTGTGATAGGAGGCTGCCTTAAAAATCGGATTAAGGTATATACAAGTAATTCCAAGATTTCGAATATAATCCATATTTTGAATGATTCCCTGCAATGTACCTCCATTCCGACATTCGGAGACCAGGCCATTACCTAGGTCAATTTTTTTCCCTTGTTTTGAAATCTCACGTCTACCAGAAGCAAAACTGTCAGGAAAAATATGATACATAACCATATTTCTCGACCACTCAGGGAAACGAAGTGCATCATCTCTATGAAGATAAGGATA
Organism: uncultured Lachnospiraceae bacterium; assembly: GCA_900317915.1. Taxonomy (GTDB): domain Bacteria; phylum Bacillota; class Clostridia; order Lachnospirales; family Lachnospiraceae; genus Lachnocurva. Next base: position 17,039 of record ONIO01000029.1, read on the forward strand.
TTGGAAAAACTGTGTCCGATCGAAATCAATTTCTTTCGAAAAACCATATTCACTAAAATATATTTTTTCTCTTTTTCGATCACAAAGCTCAAAAAAGTAGCAAATTCTGGTATAATCTGAAACCACTTCAACTTCATAGTAATCGCGAAGCAGGTCACTCGCTACTAATTCCATAGAAATGGGGGTCATTTCAATTGGTTTCCTCGGGCACACTCTATCGCCAAAAAATAACACACAACTCTCTAAATCTCCCCTTGCAGCAGAAAGGCGTATCGTCAAATATCCATTTGAATTGATATAAGCATCTTTTGAAATCGGCTGATGCAAAACTGCACTATAATTCATAATTATCCTTTCACTGCTCCTCCTGTAACGCCTTCCACATAAAATTTCTGCATAATAACAAAAAGAATAGAAATCGGAACAGCAACCACAATGCCGCCCGCGCAGAACAGTGAGAAGTATTTACCAACCAAAGACTTCTGAACCAGATTGTATAATCCCATTGCCACAGTCCAATCACGAGGATCCCTGGATCGAATCATTAACTGAGCCATAACAAAGTCCATCCAAGGTGCCAAAAAAGAATTGATTACTGTGTATACAATCATTGGTTTCGATAAAGGAATAACAATGACAGAAAAGATTGTCAGCTCTGATGCTCCATCTAGTTTTGCTGACTCACGTAGCGATGACGGAATAGTATCAAAGAATCCTTTTAAAATCAGAAATCCAAGACCCGATCCCGCAGAATAAATAAGAATCAAACCTACAATACTATTTGTCAGTCCAATCATCTTCATTACAAAGTAGATGGCAATCATAGATAGAACACCCGGAAACATTCCGAGAATAATGGAAAAGCTCATCAGTTGCTTTCTACCACGGAATCTCATGCATGAAAATGCATATGCTGTCATTAATACAAATGCACTTGAGATCAGGCAGGTAAAAACACCTATAATCATAGAATTTCGGAACCAGGCAGGAAAATTAGCTACGGTATCCGGCTGAAAAAATAACTGATGATAGTTACCCAGAGACCATTCTGTCGGGAAAAAATGCATCGTATTGATGCCCTTATAAGCAGACAATGAGGTAACAAATAACCAAATGATCGGTATCAGCCAAAACAAGGCAAGCATTCCTAAAACCAGATGCCTGAGGATTGGTCTCACAACCTTTTTGGAAATCATTGAAATTCCTCCTCTCTGTTATCCCGAATGAATCTGGCAAAATTAATCAAAGTCAAAAAGACGCAAATCACAAAGCAACAAATTCCTATAACGGAAGCCATCTTGAAATTCGAATAGTTGTTTGTCAAATTAAAAAGCCATGTTACAAGGAGATCTACTTCTTTGGCATTTGCATTCGCAAACTTCATGTTAGTAGTCGTAAAATCAGTAGTAAGAAGGTAAATCACATTGAAGTTATTAATGTTTGCGATGAAAGCCGTCAACAAACTGGGTCCAGTCACAAACAGTACATAGGGCATTGTTATTTTCCAGAAAATCTGCCTCTCACTGGCGCCATCAATCTTAGCGGCTTCGAATTGATCCTGAGGAATATTCATCAAAATTCCTGTAGCAGACAGCATCTGATACGGAACGCCGACCCAAATATTTATTAATATCACCATGATATGCGCCCAGATTGGTTTTGACAAAAACGGTACATAATTCAGGCCACGTGACACCAAACCTATATTCTGTAGAAAGCCAGTTAGCCCGCTTGTATTACAGAAAGCATTCACTATCCCATGGTTGCTAAACATTTTACCAATCAAAAGCAGAGAAACAAATTGCGGAATTGCAATCGTTATAACAAATAAAGACCGCCACATTTTTTGCCAGTGAGTACGCTTATCATTGATAAATTTGGCTAGAAAAATCCCACCGAAATAAGTTGTAAATGTGGAACAAAAAGCCCAGATTAAAGTCCAAAGAAGTATTCTTACGAAAACATATCCAAATGAATCTGTAATACTTGTAGTAAAGAGCGTTTTAAAATTACTCAGTCCCACCCAGGTAAATAAATAGGTCGGGGGTTGATGATCTTTATCATAATTTGTAAATGCAATACAAATCATGAATAAAATAGGAATAATATTTACTAATAAGACACCGATCGCCGGAAGACCTAGGAGGGTTATATAGAACTTACCATTAATCAGTTCCTTCAAATCTTCCCTGAAATTGTTAATATGTTTTCCCGCTTCTCTGTTTCTTTGTACCTGATAAATATGTTTCTCATTTTGGATAAAGAACAGGATAAATATGACAGTAAATACAATGCCTACGAGACTGAATAAAAGGATCAAAAGCGAATTATCATAGTGATTCACCGTTTTAGTCATTGTCAGAGGATCAAATTGTTCCTCTCTCTGCACAGTACCTAAAGTACTCAATTTGGGCAAATATTTTAATGTAACCTGTACAGTGAACAAATAAAAAATAATTTGAACGGCCTGTACCAGTACACCTTTGAATATCTGTCCATTTCGAATATGTCCGGCTCCCATAAAAAGAACAGACATCTTTGTCCAAATATCTCCATTAGCAAATGCCTTACCAAAATGCAAGAAATAATCTTTTAGCCCGGTCACTGCTTTCTTCATATGTCCCCCATCCTTATTAATCATGACCACCCGTCCAACGGGTGGTTTGCTCGCCCCTATAAGGGGCTGTTACCGGCCAGCGCCTAAAGACGCTGGCTTTCACTTTGTTCAAGCCTTTATCGCCTTTGACTCGTCGCAGCCCTTAAAAGGGCGCTTGTAATACCGGCTACCCCTTGAAGGGGTCCTCATACTCTTTCACACTCAGTTTATCCATTGCTATATCATGTTTTTCCTGTTCCTGAATGTACTTCTTTATTGTTGCCTCATTAAGTCCTACTGTACTCACATAGTATCCTTCTGCCCAGAAGTGTCTGTTTCCGAACTTATACTTCAAGTTTGCGTGCTGATCAAATATCATCAATGCACTTTTCCCTTTTAAATACCCCATAAACTGTGAAACACTTAGCTTCGGAGGGATACTGACTAGCATATGTACATGATCTGGCATCAGATGACCTTCAATAATCTCTACTCCTTTGTATGCGCAAAGCTGTTTCAGTATATCCCTTATACTGGCCTTGTATTGATTATAAATAATTTTTCTCCTATACTTGGGTGTGAACACTATATGGTACTTACACATCCATTTAGTGTGTGCTAAACTATTTGCCTTGTTGGCCATTAAAATCACCTTTCCTTTCGTTATAATTTAGGCTTGAACATCCAAAATTATAACGGAAAGGTGATTTTTTTGTATAACAAACACCGCGCACCCGCATAGCGGGTGGTTTATATTTCGCACGCTTCGCGCGCTCAACTGGGTCACGACCCATAATCAAAACTGCGGAAATTTCTTTCCGCAGTTTCAATTATATTTCAAATTACTATTGTTACTGAGCCTTTTGGCAAATTCCCTTTACAGCGTCATCCAACAACTTCTGCGCATCAGAATAATTACCTTCTACCAGGGATTCACCTAAAGATGCGGCCGGATCCCAATAAGCATTGCCTACTCGCTGAAGGGATGAATATGGTGACTGTGCACTCAAGGCATCCAATGCAGGAGAAGATGCTCCTTTCACAGCCTCAATATTCGCAGGTCCATCACCGGTTGCATTGAAGATCTTTGTCTGATTCTCCTGATTTGTGATAAATTCAGCGAGAAGCATAGCCCATCCGGTCTGCTTAGAATACGCATTAACACCTGCAAATTTATAGCCGGCAAAAGAAGCCATTTGAACTTGATCGCCGTTTACAGTATAAGTTGGAAGCTTTGTAGCAGCGTATCCATCTCCATAAGCTTTTTTGAAAGCTTCTGATGCCCATGTACCATTAACATCTGCTGCCATCTTGCCATCCAACGCATAGGCCTGAGCATCTTCATTTTTACAATTCACAAAAGCACTATTTTTACAAATATCCGTTACTGCTTTAGCAACATCAGAGCCCTTGTACTTTGTGTCCGTTGCGTTCCAATTACAGGAATTTGAACCATCCTTATTCATGGTCATATCCAAGCCTGCGCCTTTGAAGAAACTATAGAGATACCAAGCACCGCTTGCCTCCATACCAACGGTCTTTCCGGACTCTCCTGCTTTTTTCAAAAGGCCATCCATGGTTTTTACATCATCATCGGAAAAAACATTTTTGTCATAGAACAAGAAATATCCATTGGATGCTGTCATAGGATAAGCATAAAGTTTACCATCGACAGATGCAGCTTTAACCGTCTGCTCTGAATTCGTCTTTTTCGGATCATAGGTATAGCTTGCATCTACACTCTGCAAAGCACCCGCATCTACCAAACCTTGCAGCTGATCATCCGGAAAGACGAAAACATCGGCTGCTGCCTCAACATCCTTTAATACATCATCTTTACAATTTGCCTCAGACTCAGACCCAATTGTAATGTTAAAATTAACCTTCGAATACTTTTTCTTGAAGTCTTCGGTGATTTCTTTCATAACAGACTGATATTGATCTGTCTCTGAGCACCAGAGAGTAAGGTCTACCGGTCCCTTTGTATTATCAATCAAAGATTGAACCGGATCTTTAGACGTCTTCTTCTGCTTTGCAGCGGTATTATCTGTACTGTTTTTGCCACATGCTCCTAAAGTTCCTACCATAGAAACGGCAAGCAAAAGGCTTAATAGTTTCTTCTTCATTCTCAACTTCCTCCTCATAATAAAACATCAGTTATCCAATGCGGATGCAAGAAAATTTTCCTTAATTCTTGCATGTTCTCTTAACAAGTCTGATTATAAAGCCCCAATTTTACATGAGTCAATGAATAAGCCAATTTTGCATCCATGTTTATTAGGAAAACGCTATACTAAAAATTTGATTTTGTGCAAGTTTCATTTGCATTGTTATGATATAGTTATCTAAGTAAATGAAGTGTTCTAATGGAGTATGATTGACTATGAAAGCTACGATTCGCGATGTTGCAAGAGAAGCGGGAGTATCTATTTCAACTGTATCAAAAGTAATGAATCATTGGAAAACGATTTCTCAAGAAACCGTTGAGCGGGTTCAAGATGCTGCCACAAAGCTTGGCTACACTCCCAATGCCAGAGCAGTAAATTTTGCACGTGGTAATACGCATAACGTCATATACCTATCTGACTTAAAAAAAGGAGCGGCGTACCAAAATCCACATCTATTCGACATCATGTGTGGTGTATTTTCCAGCCTTGCCAAGAATGGCTATACCATGACTCTTATGGATATTTCTAACGAAGATCATCCTAATGAAACAATTGAGAACATTATTAAAGAAAAAAGTGCCGATGGAATTGTAATACACGGATCTGTAATAAATCAAGAAGTTGCAAACTTGATTGTTGATCATCAGTTCCCACATATCGTTATCGGTCATCCGGACTTTGATAATCGTCTCTGCTGGATCGACACAAACCACGCATTGGCAGGCCAGCATGCTGCTGCTTACCTAATTAGGCGCAAGGCTCTCCCTGCGGTTTTTATTGCTGGTCGAAAAACTGATTTCATTTCAAAAGAGCGTGAAAATGGATTTCGAAAGTGTCTGAGACATAATGGATACTCTCTTCAAAATACAGATGTAGCTTATACAGATTCATCGTGGGAAATGGCGTATCAGACTACAAAAGAATTTCTCAATAGATCAACTATTCCCAAGGCAATTGTAACCGAAAACAACACACTTGCAGTTGGTGCAGCTCGAGCACTTCGGGAACTTTCAGACGAAAAATCCAATGAAATTGTATTCCTAACATTTGATATCTATCCGTATACCACAATTCTGGATCCGCGTCCGGATGTTATAGACATAAATGTTTATGAACTCGGAATGCAAGTCGGCGAAATGATCATTCGCAAGATCAATAATCCAACCTTAATGATTCAAAGCTATTCCACTTTACCGGAAATCATCTAAGGTATATCTTGTTCACATACAAATAGCCAGTGCTTTAAAAGGCACCGGCTATTAAAAGTTTGATGAAAAATTTTAATCCTTGCAAGTCTGAAAAATCAGGCAGCAACGATAAACTTCGAAGCAGCTCTCTCGAATTCAGCATCTCTCTTCTGGGCTACAACCTGAAGGAGCCGTTTGGTTCCCATTGTCAGTACTCCGAGAAGAGACTTGGCATCTAATGAAATGCTTCCGCTATATAGATCGATATCAAAGTTACACTGAGATGCAGCATTTACAAACTCTTGTGCATCTTCCGGTGAATTCAGCATAATAGTAAATTTCTTCATAAATAGAACTCCTTTCGGTAGCTTGGAACGAAGATAAAGAATGTCCACTGCCACATATATTACAGTACGTTGATATAATCATCGCACCGGGAAATAATATAACACGTTTTGGAAACGTTTTCAAGAAAAACATGGTTTTGGAGACCAACGTTCTACCAACTGAACTATAGCCCTAAATATTGTCACACAACATCTAGTAGTTTAAAGGACTTTGCTTCCAGTGTCAAGCACTATATAAATTTAAATCCCCTTAACCCAACTAATTGCATAACTAGATATTCATAAAAAAACCAAGCGAAAACGCTTGGCATTTACATACCTTCAAAACTTCATACAGATTTCCGATGGAATGACGTCCTTGATCAAGCCTTCGATCGATTAGTGACAGTCAGCTCCATGCATTACTGCACTTCCA
>ONIO01000093.1 GCA_900317915.1 uncultured Lachnospiraceae bacterium
GTACATGCAGCTGCAACCTGCTCACAGGACGCACTTACTTCCTGTGCACTTGCTCCTAATTCTTCGGAGATTGCACCGAGATTTGCTGTCGCATTGGTAAACTCTTCCTTGATTGAATCAAGTTCTTTAGCCATCTCATTGATGTGCTCAATCTCAGCAGTAGAGATATCTACGGCATTGGAGAGAGTTTCGAACTTGCTCTGAGTCTCTCCGATGTACTCCTGCTCCTTCGTAATAATATCTGCAACTCTTGTAGCTGCATCTACGGTCTCACGAGAAATACCTGTGATGGACTCCACGATAACACGAATCTCATTAGCAGACTTAGCAGAATCATCTGCAAGCTGGCGAATCTCTTCTGCTACAACTGCAAATCCACGTCCTGCCTCACCTGCACGAGCCGCCTCAATACTAGCATTCAGAGACAAGAGATTGGTCTGACTAGAGATATCCTCGATCATCTGTACACACTCAGAGATATTTGCAACCGCACTATTAGTCGCAGCAACCTTTTCTGAGATATCGTGAGCTGCCTGTACAGACTCGTCACTGGATTGCATTACAGTATTCATATTGTCCGTTGCATCCTTATTGGCCTCATCAATTTCTGCTGAGGCATCTCTCAGGCGCTTCACATTCTCTGTAAGTTGGTCTATATTTCCGCCTAAGACAACTGCCTTCTCGGCCATATCCTGAGCATTCTTAGCGACATCTTGAGAAGTGTCTGCTACTTCATTAATTGTCTGGGAGATCTGATTAATAGCGCTAACATTCTTGCTAGTCTTCGTATCTACATCGATAACTGCGCCGCTTAATGGATTGGAATTGCCCTTAATGGTGGATATAGATTCGGACAGAGCCGCCTTCATATTCTGACACGCAGTGACCATAGCCTTGATTTCATGGATATCGGACTCGGCTTCGAAATTAACACGTAAGTCACCTTTAGACAACTTCGCCATACTCTCTGCCATGGTCTGAATCGGCTTAGAAACCTTACGGCCAGTGAGAACGACAAAAATTGAAGATAAGATTGCACAGATGATACCTGCAACTAGGATTATAATCACAATATTCTGAACAGGTCTCATGACATCTCGCTCATCTGCAGAGATAACGACTACAAAGGACTTATCCTGAGCCACATAATATGCTGCATATTTTTCCTCGCCTTTAAAGTTGTAAGCCACCACATGTGGCTTATCTCTCTTGCCCGACTTCATATCGGCGCAGACCTTCTGGATGACCTCATTGGCTACAGGCTGTCCGATTTTTTCTGCTGTAGGATGATAGAGCATGGTGCCATCTGCGTTCGCAACATATGCGTAGGAGGAAGGAATATCCTTCAATTTGATATCAGCACAGTAATCTCTCAGTGACACTGTAGTGAAGAATTTGTCTTTACCAACATTAGCAACCTCATCTTCTATTCCGGTGCCTTCCGTATTCGCCATGGAATACATGTAGTTAAATGTCAGATTCTTTAAGCCCCTCTTCGCCTGAATCGCTGCAAATGTACCTACAATCAGTCCGAGTGTAAGCATTGGAACCATTGCAAATAAAAGCAAGGTTACAAACATAGATATTTTACCCTGCCGCATGATATTTTGCTTATTTGACTGCCTCATGGTTGATTCTTTTTTCTTACCCATAGCTCCCTCATTTCTAATTAGCAATTTAATTAGTTTCTATCTATTGTTTTAATTATAGAACTATACCCTTGATACAATTCTAAAGTTTTTCTTAATTATAAGCAACTGTAGTCTTCGTCAAAACCTTCGTATGAAAGATTCCAACCATCATCTCGGAAGAGTGGTTGGACACTTCTCCTCTCTTAATGTAATGCACGCCATCGGACGTCGGCTACAAAAAATCTAATGCACTGACATAATATGCCCCAGCATCCATAATCGCATCACCTGCTCTGCTGTGTCAGACAGATTCTGCATAGCGGTCTCTGTCTCCATAGCATCAGCGAGGCTTGTCACCCCACGGAGAATCGGGAAGAATGCATCGATTCCAGCCGCATTACATGCCCTCGCGTCTGGAGTAACTGCGCCAGCGAAGGCAATCACTGGCTTCTGATACTTCCTTGCGATCCGTGCTACACCAATTGGTGCCTTCCCCATAGAAGTCTGCCGATCTAGCATACCCTCTCCAGTAATCACAAGGTCTGCATCCTTAATCTCAGACTCTAAGTCTGTCTCATCTAGGACGATGTCGATTCCCGACTCTAAGGATGCATTTAAGAAGGCTAGAAATGCGAAACCCATACCGCCTGCTGCACCAGCGCCTGGCGTATCTGCAAGGCTTGGACTTGGTTTACATTTGCGAAGTGGCCTCTGATCCCGGGACTCTGCACTCTTCGCCCTCTGAGGCAGACTCTCCCCAGCCAGGTCAGCATAGTGTCTCAGCCACTGGTCCATGTCCTGAACCATCTCTGGAGTGGCGCCCTTCTGAGGGCCATAGATAGCACTGCAGCCCTCTGGCCCACACAGAGGATTGGTCACGTCACAAGCCACGCGGAAGGTGCACTCCGCCAGCTCTGACATCACATGATCCACACCTATCCCTGTTAGGAAATGTAGACCAAGGGCGCCATTTGGGATCTTATCGCCCTTCTGATCCAGAAAATCGAAGCCAAGGGCCTGCAGCATGCCAACCCCACCATCATTTGTGGCACTTCCGCCGATTCCAATGATAAAGTGGCGACAGCCTTGACCTATGGCATGACGAATCATCTGACCTACGCCGAATGTGGTGGTATAGAGAGGATTCCGCTTCTCCTGGGGAAGTAGTGTGATTCCAGCCGCAGCACTCATCTCTATAACGGCAGTCATCGAGTCTGGGATGATGCCATAACTACACTCCAGAGGATCCCCAAGAGGGCCAGTCACCTCAACTGTCACAAGCTGTCCCTGCATACCAGACGTCAGGGCATCTACGGTTCCCTCGCCGCCATCTGCAAGAGGGCGTACCACCACATGGATTGTAGGATCTACTCGTTGGATTCCAATCTGGGTAGCCTGTCCAGCCTGTATCGATGTGAGGCTCCCCTTAAAGGAGTCAATTGCTGTTACAACTTTCATAGAAATCTCCCAATCTGTTAGCAGACCATGGGGTTTTAGAACCAAGCTGGCAAACTGCTAATTCATCTATCGTTCTCTCTCATTTTCTCTAGTGGCAAAAAATCCATCTACTGTGCCCTATCGCCTTCCTTAGTGATCTTCTCTCGGGTCATCTGATCGATTGCGGCCTTCAATTCTGACAAGAATCTCGAATGCTTCACGTTGTCTGCGCCATAGGTAAACTGCAATTCATATTCCAATGGAAGCCAGGTATCAATAGACGTCTCATCATGGGTAAGTACCGCCTCTAGCTTATCCAGGGCCTTATAGAGCTTCGCCTCTGGTGTCTCAAGGGCAATCATCTCATCTAGAAGTTCCATCCACTCTATGCGGATCTCCTCAGGGAAGGATCCAACCCACTCCAGATAGATATCATCCTCCGTCTTCGCATCCTGCCCAGTCTTTACAAATGTAGGGATATCCCCTGTGAATGACTCGCCTAGATCATGAATCAGACACATGCGAATCACTCGATTCATATCCAGCATAGCAAATTCCTCTTCATGAGACACAAGCATAGCCATTAACGCCATCCGCCACCACACTTTCCTTACGGTCCGCCTCGATCCAGCAATGGCGAGTGGCCTGCTTTAATTTCGCTGCCTGCCCCATGATTTGTAATAATTCTTCTGGTCTCATTTATACTCCTTATGCCAGGTCGTCCCTTGTGATCTCAATGGCTTCTCTATCCTTTTTGCTTCCAACGTGTAGCTGATAATCTCCAAATCATAGACTTTCTGCAAATTATGCCAAGAAATCTAATAAAATTTCAGTTTTAAGATTTGTTTGGCTGGTTTTACCGCAAGAAATATAGACTTTCCTCACGAATTCGAAAAAGAATCTAGGTTTTCATCCAGAGACAATCCCAGAGGAATCAAATTACGATAAATATGTTCGACTTTTCTACACAGAATGCAGAAAGTCTATGTTTTAACTCAGTCGGGGTACAAGCTCCGACTGCGTTAAACGCTCCGCGAGGATGCGCACGGATTCGGACAGGAATTTGTCTGCTGAAGCAGACCCGAATCCGGC
>ONIO01000117.1 GCA_900317915.1 uncultured Lachnospiraceae bacterium
CACATGAGAAGTGTTATAATCAGACCATGTGTAGGTAAGCACTATATTTAGCAATGGCTAAAACAGTAGCAGAAAGGAAAATCATATGTATTCACATTCTAAAATGGAAAAATTCGTTGGAACAGGTCTCTTAATGGGTATCATTATCCTACTCCAGTTATTCGCAAGCGGTCTCCGCATCGGACCAGTGCCAATCTCTCTGGTACTCATCCCAATTGTAGTAGGAGCAGTTCTCTATGGACCGGCAATCGGTGCATTCTTAGGTGGCGTATTTGGCCTCATTGTAATTATTATGATTGTTGTCGGAATGGATCCGGCAAGTATGTTAATGATGCAGTTTAATGCAGTTGGTACTGTCATTACCTGTATGGTAAAGGGTATCCTGGCAGGTCTGGTTTCTGGCCTGGTATATAAGATGTTTGCTAAGACTAAGAAAAAGAAAACAGGTTATGTGCTTGCATCCGCATGTGCTCCAATTATGAATACTGGATTCTATGTCCTTATGGTCATCACCATCTTCAAGGGACTCATGGAGAATGCATATAAGATTCAGGGCATCGGTGCTGTATTTGCAACGATTATGGCAATGATTGCGACGAACTTTATCGCAGAGGTTGCCACAACTGTTATCATCGCTCCAATCGTAATTGTGGCAGTGAAGAAGGCAATGGGTGCTCGTAAAGTTGGATAATTCGGTGGGATATCCAACCGATTCTGAAGGAATGAATTGATAAGTTATAGGAGGTACAGGATATGATCCTGGCAATAGATGTTGGAAATACACATATCACTTTTGGCTGCTTAAATGATGAGAATCAGGCAGAGCCAGTACTTCGTATTCCAACGGACTTACGCGAGACTGAGTTTGGTTATGCGGTGAAGATGCATGAGATATTAGATCTGTCTGGGGTAGATCGTAGTCAGTTCCAGGGCGCAATTGTATCCTCAGTTGTGCCTCAGATAACAGAGATGATGAAGCGAGCTGTGAAGCTAATCTGCGGATTCGATCCTCTGATTGTCGGGCCTGGACTTAAGTCTGGTATTAAAATCGAACTCGATGATCCAGGAACTTTGGCAGCAGACTTGATTGCAACAGCTGTTGCTGCGAAGGAGGAGTATCCTCTGCCTTGTGTCATTATCGACATGGGTACCGCAACAACTGTTACGGTAGTGGATGAGAAGGGCTCCTATATCGGTGGTGCAATTATGCCAGGCATTTTCACTTCGCTGAATGCCCTGACTCAGGGAACCAGCCTTCTTCCTTCTATTGAGATTAAGGCTCCTAAGAAGGCAATTGCTAAAGCCACATCCGATGCTATGAAGGCAGGCCTGATTTATGGTAATGCAGGGTCCATCGATGGTATCCTCGATGAATTCGAGAAGGAAATCGGTAAGCCAGCATCGATCGTATCTACTGGTGGACTTGGTAAGCTGGTTTGCCCATATTGTAAGCATGAGATCAAGCATGACCCTATGCTGCTCTTAAAGGGACTGGGTATCATCTGGCAGAAGAATCAGAAGAGTCGTAAGAAGTAATAATAGATATATAAAGGAGTAACAAAATGGCAGAAGAGAAGAAGCATCTGACACCAGAGGAGCGTGCGGCAAGAATCAAGAGAACCACACCTCAGCCAAAGCAGGAAGAGCGTGTCCCAGATCATAGTGGCAATGGTCCAATCTTTGCAGAGGAAGCCAATCCACATTCACATGTAAAGCATGTCATCGGTATCGTATCTGGTAAGGGTGGTGTAGGTAAGTCCTTCGTCACTGCAAGCCTTGCCAATAAGATGGCTCGTGAGGGTAAGAAGACTGCAATTATGGATGCAGATATTACTGGACCATCCATTCCTAAGATGTTTGGCGTACACGGCCCAGTAACTGGTACCGAGGATGGTGCATACCCAGTTGAGGCTGAGGATGGAACGAAGATCATTTCCATGAATCTCATGCTCGACCATGATGAGGATCCAGTTGTATGGCGTGGCCCTGTAGTCGCAGGTGTTGTAAAGCAGTTCTGGACGGATATCATGTGGGGCGATGTAGACTACATGTTCGTGGATATGCCTCCAGGAACAGGTGATGTTCCTCTGACTGTATTCCAGTCCCTGCCAGTAGACGGCATCATCATTGTAACCAGCCCTCAGGATCTGGTATCCATGATTGTGAAGAAGGCCATCAATATGGCTGGCATGATGAATATCCCAGTACTTGGCCTGGTCGAAAACTATTCCTATTTAGAGTGCCCAGATTGTGGCAAGCATATCAATCTCTTCGGCGAGAGCCATATTGATGAGATTGCTAAGGAGTACGACCTCCCAATTCTTGGTAAGATGCCATTGGATCCTAAGAATGCAGCTCTTGCAGATGCTGGTAAGATCTATGAGAATGACAATACATATCTGAATCCTGCAGTAGAAGTACTGAAGAGTCTGGAGGAAATGTAAACCCTGCTCCAATTTGGAGTAGATGCTTTCTAATGGTGGAGCAGTTGTTGCATCCAATGAAGTATCTTCTCATTTTTTCACAGCCCCCCTTTCTACGTCTATAAAGTTCGTATCAAATGCAATTAGCACTTCTCTGGCTCTGGGTAGTCCACACCAAAAGTCTCAACGGTTACAGACTTCATAACCTGTGGAGTCAGTGGCTTATCATTCCAGTCGGTCTCAACCTCTGCAATCTTATTAACCACATCCATACCCTCGATTACCTTACCGAAGGCTGCATACTCACCATCTAAGTGTGGAGCGTTCTTATGCATAATGAAGAACTGAGAACCAGCGGAGTTAGGCATCATCGTACGAGCCATAGACAGAACGCCTGGCTCATGCTTCAGATCATTCTTAAAACCGTTGGAAGCGAACTCACCTCTGATGGAGTAGTCAGGGCCACCCATACCAGTACCATCTGGATCGCCGCCCTGCAGCATGAAGTTCTTAATTACACGATGCTGGATACAGTTCAGCCTTCATGACATCGCCATTCTCCATAGTAATTGTAACAATAGGATTCTGTGCCATAGATATACCTCTTTTCTAAATTATATGACCGAAGTACATTTTATATGATTTCACCACGAAAGTATAGAAAAGTACGGAATCTTCATAGTCTTTTTAGATTCACTTTCGAATTCATAAGAACTGTTTCGAATTGGTTTAGAAACAGTTTATAATCCCTTTTTTCTTTATTCTTTTTTAATGGAAATCTCTTTTTCTACTGTCTAAAATGGGCACCGTAACAAAAATCCAAAACGAAAAGGAGTATTTAACATGCAGGAAATTATTAAGGAATATGGTCCAGCCATTATTACGGTTGTAGCAGTTGTAGCACTGGTGATTGTCATCCGTGTTGTGGTAGGAACCGATGAGAGTAGCACTGTAGGTCGGGCATTCTCACAGCTGATCAGTAACTTTTTTACCAGTGTAAATAGTGCTGCACAGGGTGGCTGATTATGGGACAGGAGAATATTCGTATTCGTCCAGAGGAGTCGGAGGACTACTTTGGACCCTTGTATCCATACATTATGGATCGAGACATTACAGACATCGACTTTAATGGTCGAGAGATCTGGCTTACCAATTGTAAGAATGAACGCACTATGGGAGATGTGAATCTTACATCCGAATTTGTGGATCAGTTCACGAAGAGAATCAGTAATGCAGTGAGTAAGCCGTTTCATAAGATGGCTCCCGTACTTGAGGCAGAGACCGATACTCTTCGAATCACCATTGTCCATGAGAGTGTGTGCCAGGGTGTCAGAGCTTTCTGTATTCGTAAGTCCTTACCGACGGTTCGACTGACAGAGGAGTCCGCCATTGATACAGGCTATGCAAGTCGGGAGATGATCGACTTTTTGAAGTCCTGTGTGAGAGCGCGCTTAAATATGGTATTTGCAGGTAACCCAGGAGTGGGTAAGACGGAATGTGCCAAGTTTTTCTCTCAGTACATCCCGGCAAAGGATCGTGTCATTACCATCGAGGATACGCCCGAGTGGCATTACAGTAGTGTGAATCCAGGCAAGGATTGTATCGAGTTCAAGATCTCACCATCCATGGACTACACCCAGGCCATTAAGACCAGTCTTCGATTGAATCCCACCTGGATGTTCCTGTCAGAGGCCAGATCCACAGAGGTGCGTTACCTGTTAGAAGGTTTTTCTACAGGCGTCCGAGGGATGACCACCCTTCACACCGATGATGTCCGTAAGGTTCCAGATCGTATTGTGAATATGGCAGGGCAGGAGCAGACAAATCGTATCTTGAATGACACCTATGCCTTTGTAGATGTGGCAGTTCTCTTGAAGCGTAGAGAGGTGAAGAATGCCACAGGATTCATCTCTGTTAAGCGATATATCGATCAGATTTGCTTCTTTGATCGTGATGGAAATGTAAACCGCATCCATATGGTGGCGGAGAATGGACAGATGCTGCCAAGCGAGATTCCAGAGGGAATCCTACGGAAATTTCAGGATGCTGGAGTAGAAGTTCCAAAGCTCATACATCGAACAGAGGCAGCACTATCACCAGAGGAGAGAGAAGTCCGCCAGGTGGTGGAAGAGATGCGTATGGAGAAGGAGAGCCAGCGGATTCTAGCCAGAAGTGTATCTGCACTACAGGGAGTCGAGACAAGAGATGGGATTTCCGCGGAGGAGCAGATCGAACTTCAGAGGCAAGAGACAGCTGAAAGAGAAGAGGAAAGATGGGAAGACCTACGGAAGCAGGAGGCAGCTGAAAGAGAAGAGGCA
>ONIO01000027.1 GCA_900317915.1 uncultured Lachnospiraceae bacterium
ATTACAATTACAATTACAATTACAATAGATGTAGGATCTTTCGTGAGGCTTCTTAGAATGAAATGAGGAGACGATCGGCATGAAATCCTGACAAATCCAAGGAATTCGTTGTTAATTATTAGATACATAGAAAAGAGTAGTGCATGGTACCATATGTGGTAAAAATGGCAGTGGATATGAAAATGAATCGACAGATCTCCACGCTGGTGGGTAATCTGGAATACTACTATGCAGTAGGCTGCCTGAAGAGAATGACTGGGGATGAGCGACTGTCCGCTGATGTGGCACCTCATGAGATTGAGCCGATTGTGCGTGAAATCATTGCAGGTTGGGAGACGGAGGATGAAACGGAGAAGTACCTGAAGGTTCTCCTGGACCGCTATGAGGCTGAGGACGATTACAATGATGATGTGAAGAATATGTTTCGCATTGGAACTGGAGAGGTTAGCGCTTAGCATATGAATGAAAATATCTATTGCAAACTTACAGAGGCGGTGAAAAAGAGCCGATTCGGAGGGACGCTTGTCCGCTTACTGGATAAGATGATTACCATTATTACAGGAATCTCTTACCTGGTTCTCTTATGCTATATCTATAAATACAGCAGGAACTTGTTGTATGCAGAGATCCTGGTACCTGGAGTATCCTTTGTGCTGGTTACCATTGCAAGAGATCTCCTGGGAGCGAGGCGTCCCTATGAGGTCTATGGTTTTGAACCTGTGATTAAGAAAGAGACGGTGGCTCATAGTTTTCCAAGCCGTCATGTATTCAGCATCTTTATGATTGCTATGGCTTTCATGCAGGTGAGTCCAATCCTAGGGAGAAACTTTCTGATCTTTGGATTGGTGCTTGCTTGTATTCGTGTGATGGGCGGCGTGCACTTCATTAAGGATGTTGTGGCAGGTGCGCTTCTAGGTATCCTAATGGGCCGCCTTGGTTTCTATCTTATTTTTTGATTTGGGGAAGATATAATGAGTGAAAAAGTGAAAAAGAAGGGATTGAACCATAAGGTAAGACGACTTCTGGTTTTCCTATTTAGTTTTGGAGGAACCGTACTTGCAATCTATGTGGCTGGCTGGCTCATGTTTCTAGAGCCTCTCTGGTCTATTTACAAGCAGTTTCAGAATCATACCGTGACCTTCCGAGATCTGGTGAATGTGGTCATCTCAGTTGCAATGGCTGCAACAGCGGGAGGTGGAATCTGGTGTGCTTTCGATATCATTGCCAATTGCTTCCGTGAGAAGGAAGATGACTGATAAAAAGTAGCCGACTATAAAAAATTAGCTGACAAGAAAGGTCCTGAGGAAAAAATCCTCGGGACCTTTGTTTTATCCAAATATTCGTACTACACCAAACAAATTGGGAGATGTATCAATGGTTATCCATAGAGTAGTTCGGAGCTTCCTTAGTGATATTAATATCATGAGGATGAGATTCCTTCAGAGAAGCGGTTGTGATCTTAACGAACTTACCATTCTCCTGGAGCTCAGGGATGGTAGGAGCACCGTTGTAACCCATACCAGAACGGATACCACCAACCAGCTGGAAGATGACATCCTCAAGGGATCCCTTATAAGCAACACGACCTTCGACACCCTCTGGTACCAGCTTCTGATGACCTTCCTGGAAGTAACGGTCTGCAGAGCCCTTCTTCATAGCTGCGATAGAACCCATGCCTCTGTATACCTTGAACTTACGTCCCTGGTAGAGCTCGAATTCGCCAGGAGCTTCATCACAACCTGCGAGCATGGAGCCCATCATACATACAGAACCACCAGCTGCAAGAGCCTTAACCATATCGCCAGACAGCTTCAGACCACCATCAGCGATGATTGGACGATTGAATTCTTTAGCGGCCTTGTAAGCCTCCATGAGAGCAGTAACCTGAGGTACACCGATACCAGCAACCACACGAGTTGTGCAGATAGAACCAGGTCCGATACCAATCTTAACAGCATCTGCGCCACACTCGAAGAGGAACTTAGCTCCTTCGTATGTAGCCACATTACCAGCGATAACCTGAAGGTCTGGATATACACCCTTGATCTTCTTAATTGCTTCGCCGATATTCTTAGAATGGCCATGAGCAGAGTCTACAACGATGACATCTACATGGGCATCGTTCAGAGCCTCTACTCGATCTAACATATTAGAAGTGATACCAACAGCAGCACCACACAGGAGGCGACCCTGATCGTCCTTAGCAGAGTTTGGATACTGGATCTGCTTCTCGATATCCTTAATCGTGATGAGACCGCAGAGACGGCCCTCATCATCAACGATTGGGAGCTTTTCCTTACGAGCATCACCCAGGATCTTTTTCGCCTGGTCAAGTGTGATACCAACTGGAGCAGTTACCAGATTCTCAGATGTCATGCACTCCTTAATGGGACGAGTGTAGTCCTCTTCGAACTTCAGATCACGGTTGGTAATGATACCAACAAGCTTCTTATCATCATCTACAATAGGTACACCAGAGATGCGGAACTGATGCATCAGATCCTCGGCATCCTGCAGAGTCTGTTCAGGAGAGAGGTAGAATGGATCCGTGATGACACCGTTCTCAGAACGCTTAACCTTATCAACTTCCTCGGCCTGAGCCTGGATAGACATATTCTTATGAATGATACCGATACCACCCTGACGGGCCATAGCGATTGCCATGCGGTGTTCTGTTACAGTATCCATTGCTGCACTCATCATAGGAATATTCAGTTTGATTTTGTTCGTGAGATGAGTGGTAAGGTCGATCATATCCGGAGTAACTTCAGAATACTGTGGTACAAGAAGTACATCATCGAATGTAATACCTTCACCAATAATCTGTGCCATTTTTTTCCTCTCTTTCTATTCTCTGTAAAACATTTTTTTCATTGTACGAATTCCCCGATAGAGGAATAACTCATACACCATAGACCATGATTTGTTGTCTAATAGGCATATCTCTTCGGTTATTAGAAAAAATCATAGCATTATAATTATGGTGCTTCAATCAGAGATTATAACACCTTATGGTCTAATTCGGGCACAATCTTTTAATACGTTACTACATAAAAGTTTACGAATTGTAGTCGAACTTTCCGTCATTCTTCTCCTCAATGGCTTTAATTAAAAGATAAACCACTTTGTTAAATGGTGTTTTAATCCCTAATTCTTCTCCCATCGCAATAACGCGGCCGGCGAAAACATCTACCTCAGTGTGCCGTTTGGCCTTGACATCCTGCAGAGTGGAATACATGGCATTCTTGTCTGAGACCCTTTTATTAATTGGACTTGCGGAGATATCTCCTAGGTGGATGCCCTTAGCCTCTGCAATGGCTGCCACTTCATTTGCCAATCCATCGGTGAGTTCCTTCACATAGATAGAGTCCTCGGCGGCACCTACGCCTACGTCTAGGATGGCCTGGGGGAGATTACTGGATACATTTAGTAGGAACTTGCTCCACAGTGTTTCTAGGATATCTGGGCAGAAGTTGATACGGATGTCTGTAGACTTGAAAAAGTCCCGGATTGCTAGGAGGGCAGGATCATCCTCTTCCTTACGGATCCCAGGGATGCCATAGTAGAGACCGAGGGTTCTGTCTGGATCAAAGATGATATCTGACTTGGTCCTGGTAGACTGAATCTTCATACAGGAATGAATGAGATGCTTAGGATGTACATAGTCTGAGATGACATCCTCTGAATCGATTCCATTTAGAAGGGATAGTACAATGGTGTGCTCAGGGTCCACGATCTTTTTGATGCTAGGCAGGATTTCCTCAAGAGCGTTATACTTCGTTGCAATGAGAAGTAGGTCCACTCCATGTAGTTCGTCCGGTCGACTTACATTTACATCATAGTGCTGACCGTTGATGGTGAGACCCTGGCTAGAAAGCCTCTGATAGCGCTCTCCATCTGCACAGACAGAGAGATTGTTGCCGAGTTTTTCGGATAGTCCCCAGATGAAGTAGGAGCCGACGGCACCTGCCCCGAGGACGCATACTGATTTGATGTCCATAATCTGTCTCCTTTTCATATAAGTTCAATATAGTCATGTTTGGATGAAAAAAACAAGTTCGCCTTTTGAGAAACCTCAATAGAAATTTTAATAGAAATCTTAATAGAAATGTGAACAGAAATAATAGCAGGAAAATGACATTATTATTTCCAAAGGGGAAGAATTTAAAGTATTCTATATGTTAGATAGGTATTATGCAGTGATGAATTATGGAAACTGAAGGGGATGATAGATACCCCGCTTCAGTCGAATATAAAAAAGGATGAAAAGAAAAAGAAGAAAGAGGTGCTCTATGCAGTTTCGACCATGTATCGATATCCATAATGGGAGAGTAAAACAGATTGTCGGCGGTAGCTTAAGGGATGCAGGAGATCAGGCCAAGGAGAACTTCGTGGCAAGTCATCCGGCAGCATACTATAGCCAGATGTACCAGGCAGATCAGCTCCCTGGGGGACATGTCATCCTATTAAATAGCAGAGAGAGCGATTACTATGAAAAGACCAAGCAGGCTGCAAAGCAGGCCTTGCATGCATATCCGGGAGGTATGCAGGTGGGCGGTGGCATCCGAGATGACAATGCAGCGGAATTTCTAGATGCTGGTGCATATGCTGTGATTGTCACATCCTTCATCTTTCAAAATGGAATTTTTCACGAAGAGAATCTACAGAAACTGGTGTCTGAAATTGGAAGTAGTCATATTATCCTAGACCTCTCCTGTAGGAAGAAGGATGGCAAGTACTATATTGTGACGGATCGCTGGCAGACTTTTACCCAGGTAGAGGTCACAGAGAGCCTTCTGAAGGATCTGGCAAGAGATTGTAGAGAATTCCTGATTCACGCAGCAGATGTGGAGGGAAATCGTGCTGGAATTGATCGAGAGATTGCATGCCTTTTAGGTCGCTATGCTGCAAGCCGGGATGCACTTCCTGTGACCTACGCAGGTGGTATCCATAATCTCTCAGATATCGAAGCCATTGAAGAGGCTGGACAGGGTCACTTGGACTTCACGGTTGGTTCAGCGCTAGACCTATTCGGTGGAGACCTCTCCTATAGGAATCTGGCAGAGAAGTATGGCAGATAGTCTGCCGCGAAAAAAGCAGACATATGATCTATCAGGACAAGGAATCAAACATAAAGGAAAAACACATGCTTCATAAGGAATGGAAGGAATTAATTGCATATATCGAGAGCCATCCAGAGGCAGTGCGAATCTGTAGGAAGCAGGAGGAAGTGGACCGGGCCATTGGTGATCAGGTAGCATACCTCGGCCTAGAGGACCTGTCCCAAGGAGCCATATCTCAGGAGAACATATCCCAGGAGGAATCCTTCCAGGAGAACCCCTTCCAGGAGACCCCCTCTCAGGCGCCCCCCTCTCAGGAGGAGCCTTGCCACCTAAAAAATTGCCCCTACATCTATGACACCTCCTATGAATTAGAGACAGGGGATCTACTTCGGGTCTATGCCCGATTCCATGGGATTCCTATGGAAATCCTAGAGACCAAGCGGACCCTTGTAAGGGAACTGTCTCTAGAGGATACGCCAGAACTCTTTCAGATCTATCAAGAGGATCACATGACAGACTATATGGAGGATCTCTATCCTTATGAGGAGGAGATAACCTATGAGGAGAACTATATCCGTAATGTGTATGGCCTCTATGACTATGGGATCTGGATCATTCGGGATAAGGAGACCAATGAACTGATTGGTAGAGCAGGAGTGGAGTCTAAGCCCGATCTTCCCCTAGATACAGTAGAACTAGGCTATGCCATTGCACCCCATCTCTGGCACCAGGGCTATGCCACAGAGGTATGCAGCGCTATCTTAGACTATAGTAGGGATGTATTAGAGAAGTCCTGTGTGATTGCAGAGGTGGATCCCATGAATCAATGGTCCATCGCTATGCTTTTACGACTTGGCTTTCAAAATGTTTCTGAAAATAAACGGGAGAATGGCTTATTAACCTATCGAAAGCCGTTGATTTAAGCCTGTTTTTGAACTATTATTAAATATTATAATTTGCTTTTATTTATTGATTTGGAACGAATTCCGTTGTGAGAAAGGAGGAATCCCTATGGCGGACCTGGATAGCAAGAATAATAAACAGGTGAAGTCAAAAGAGGATGTCCAGAAGGCCCGTGCTGCAAAAGAGCGTATTGAGAAGGCCCAGCTAGATATGCGCCCTCAGGAACTTCAGAATATGCAGATGAAAATCGGCCATGATACGAAGGGAATTATCTCTACAGCGGACTTTGAGGATCCGGACGAAATCTATGATCGCCTAATTAAGCGTGTCCGGATGTATCACCCGAATACAGATATCTCCATGATTGAGAAGGCTTATCATTACGCTGAGGAGGCCCATGGCAATCAGCGGAGAAAGTCGGGCGAGCCTTACATTATTCATCCACTTTCTGTTGGTCTCATCCTCTCTGACCTGGAGCTGGATAAGGAGACCATCGTTGCTGGTATTCTCCATGACGTAGTTGAGGATACGGACGAGACAGTTGAGGATATCACCAGAGAGTTTTCTGCCGAAGTTGCCCTCTTAGTTGACGGTGTCACCAAGTTAGGTCAGTTGGACTTCGATAAGGACCGCGTAGAGATTCAGGCAGAGAACCTGCGTAAGATGTTCCTGGCTATGGCTAAGGATATCCGTGTAATCTTAATTAAGCTGGCGGATCGACTTCATAATATGCGTACCTTGAAGTACATGCGCCCAGAGAAGCAGATCGAGAAGTCTAGAGAGACGCAGGAGATCTATGCACCTCTGGCACAGCGTCTTGGCATTAGTAAGATTAAGGTGGAACTAGATGACCTGGCACTGAAGTATCTAGAGCCTCAGGCCTATAGGGATCTCACCTATGAGATCAACCTTCGCTGGGCCGAGAGAGAGGACTATACAGAGCATCTGATCGAGGAAGTCCGTAAGGCTGTGAAGAAGAATGAGATCGAGGCCACTGTAGAGGGCCGTGCCAAGCATATCTTCAGTATCTATAAGAAGATGAAGAATCAGAATAAGACCCTGGATCAGATCTATGATCTCTTCGCAGTGCGTATTATTGTGGATACCATTAAGGATTGCTATGCGGCACTTGGTATTATCCATGAGATGTATACCCCAATTCCGGGACGTTTCAAGGACTATATCGCTATGCCGAAGCCTAATATGTACCAGTCCCTTCACACCACAGTGATTGGACCAGATGGTCAGCCATTCGAAGTACAGATTCGTACCTATGAGATGCATCGTACCAGTGAGTACGGTATCGCAGCCCATTGGAAGTATAAGGAGTCTGGCGAGGGCTCTTCTATTAATAATGAAGAGGCCAAGCTGTCCTGGCTCCGTCAGATTCTAGAGTGGCAGCAGGACATGTCGGATAATAAGGAGTTCATGAGCCTCTTAAAGAGCGATTTGAACCTCTTCTCAGACACGGTATTCTGCTTCACTCCAACAGGAGATGTTAAGAACCTGCCTAAGGGATCCACCACCATCGACTTCGCCTATTCCATCCACTCTGCAGTTGGTAACCGCATGGTGGGAGCTAAGGTCAATGGTCGTCTGGTTCCACTGGACTATGAGATCAAGAATGGTGACCGAATCGAGGTCATCACCTCTCAGAACTCCAAGGGACCATCCACAGACTGGCTGAAGAATGTACATTCCACCCAGGCGAAGAATAAGATCAATCAGTGGTTCCGACAGGCTGAGAAGGAGGAAAATATCCTCCATGGTAAGGACCTCTTAGCAGCCAAGGCGAAGGAAAAGGGTATCGAGTGGTCCAAGCTGGATGTGAAGGAATATAGAGAAGCTGCTCTGAGACGCTATGGGTTCCATGACTGGAATGCCCTTCTTGCAACTGTCGGCCATGGCGGTCTGACCGAGACCCGTGTCATCACACGTATGCTGCAGGAGTATGAGAAGGATCATCCACTACTGGCGACAGATGAGGATGTCCTTAGAAATGTAAACCAAGTGGAAGGTGACTCTGCTTCAGCGGAAGGTGCGACGCAGCAGAAGCCTCAGATCAAGCCAAGGAAGCATTCCACCAATGGCGTACGTATCAAGGGAACTCCAGATCTACCAGTTCACTTTAGTAAGTGCTGTAATCCGGTTCCAGGAGATGAGATTGTAGGCTATATCACACGTGGCCGAGGAATTACCATCCATCGCACAGACTGTGTGAATGTGATGAGTATCCCAGAACTTGAGAAGAACCGCATGATTGAGTGCGAATGGGAAGCAGATGTCTTAGACAATAAGACGGATGAGACCTTCGATGTCACCCTTCGTGTATTTGCTAATAACCGTACAGGTCTCTTAGTAGACCTGTCAAAGGTATTCACGGAGCAGGATATCGATATCCAGTACATCAATACCAGAATCAGTAAGGCGGGAGTGGCTACCATCGAGTTGAAGTTTGCAATTCGGGGGCGTGACCAGTTACAACTGATGATTCAGAAGATTCGAATGATTGAGAATGTAATAGATATTCAGCGAGCAACTGGCTGATTGGCCAGGAGCTCTATCTACCGGAACGTGTAGGGGAGAGTACGGTATGAGTAGATTAGAAATTCATGGAATGATGGTTGGCCCAATTCAGACCAACTGTTATCTCATCTCAGATGTAGACAGTAAAGAGGCCCTGATTGTGGATCCCGGCGCTGAACCAGAACGGATTCAGCAGGTGATTCATGAACTGGGCCTGCTTCCGTGTGGGATACTTTTGACCCATGCTCATTGGGACCACATCAATGGGTGTGCTGGGCTGAAGGCGGCATATGATATACCGGTCTACATTTCTGAGAAGGAGAGAGATACCCTGACGGATGCCGGGATTAATCTGTCGGAAGAACTAAGTGGGCAGACTAGGTCCTATCAGGCAGATGTCTTCCTAAGGGATGATGAGGAGGTTCGATTGAGTGAGAATCTCCACTTCGTCTGTCTATCCACACCAGGACATACGCCAGGAGGCGCCTGCTTCTACTTCCCGGAGGAGGGAGTTCTCTTCTCGGGAGACACCCTCTTTCAGTACTCTGTGGGACGAACAGACTTCCCAGGAGGCAGTATGTCACAGTTGGTGCGAAGCATCCGAGAGAAGCTGGTGCCACTTCCAGATGAGACAGAGGTGCTGCCAGGCCATGGACCTGGCACAAGTATCGGTGATGAGAGGGAGATGAATCCCTACGTTTAACGCGCACGGATTCGGACAGGAATTTGTCTGCGGGCGTGATTCGTATCGGGACAGTCCATAGTGTCCGAGGGGTAAATAGGACAGAAGACTACTTGTGTAGTGAATAGTTGGGGGTAATATGATTCAGAGGGAATTTCAAGAGATCCTGTCACAGGAGTATCAGAGGGTAGTATCCGGCGGCCAGAATATGATTCTGGTTCGTTACAATAATGAGTTTAGTGTTAGTGAATTAGAGAAGTCAGTTTTGGGTGAGAATGTAGACCAGGATGGACCATGGGTCTACTTCCACGATCTGGACTATCGTAGGATTCAGAAACCAGGGGAACCATTTCTAGATATCATCTATCAATTAATCCAAGAATATGACAATGGAGATATCGATGGCTTCTTAGATCGATGCCAGGTATATCCCCTTCATCGAAGCATCTTCAAGTCCTATTGGACCAAGGGAATTGCAGAGAGAGAAGAGCCAATGATAAGGACCGAGCTCTCCTATGAGAGGGAGCGGTTTATTCGTGATGCTTTCTTGGTATTCGAAGAGGCAGTGAAGCTGCATCCAGTGCTGATTGTGGTGAATCGAATGCAGATTGCAAGTGCAGGTACTCTGTGGATCATCAAGCGATTCATCGAGCTGCAGGAGACCAGCAAGGGACGTGCCATGGAGCACGGGAACTTCGGTCTGGTTCTTGCGATGAGTGACACAGTGCCTATTCCAAATTACACCAGACGTGTCTGGGAGGATATCATCGAGGGAATGGACGACCTTGGAAGCGTAGTATCCATCGGTAGCTCGGGGACACAGCCAGGTAGCTTAGAGAATATCCCATCCTACCGGGACTTTGGCCAGAGGCACTTAGAGGAGATACAGAATCTCGCTACCTTTATGGATGTGCTGACGGCTGACTTTTACTTAAAGCAGATTGTAAGACTGATGGAGAAGGACTCCTACCTCTCCCTTAGTCCTGAGATGGAGGAGAGATTCTATGAGGTGGCCTTTTCAATAGCCTTTTTTGACGAGGATCTATCCAATGCCATGGAGTATCTCACCCGTCGTATCTTGCTCTTAAATCAGTTTATGGACCAGGCTACAGACCGTAGGCAGGTTAGTCCGATCTCTCCGGATCGCTTGCAAGAGATGCTGCTTCGCTATCTGGTGGATCAGGTGCGACTCTATATGTATCAGAATGCTCTGTCTGATGCCAGGGTGATTATCGATGCTGTGAGTATGGACCCGAGTGTACCTAGCGAATGGACTTTCCAGTTTCAGCTTTTAGATGTCATGCTGCAGATGAGTGGCTGGAATCATATCTTCTTTTGCAGAGGAGAGGCTTCAATCAGAGAGGAACTCTTAGACGAACTTTGTCGTAAGAACTATCGAAATCATCTGGCCTATATTGAGATCTATGGTTATGATAATGATCCGAAGAAATTAAGCAGTGCTTTGCCCCAGGAGTCACCACACTTTGTAAGAGGAAAAAAGATTGCAACGGAACTAGATAATACCTATTTCTTAAATCTCTGCTTTGAGAAGAATATCATGATGGCATCCTCCTATGGGATGAATCATATTGCTCTCTACTATTTGAATCAGGGGATCCAGGCTATGCATGATCCAGAGGAAAGGTTGGTGGCAGAGACCTATAATGGCATCGGTTATAATCTCTCAGCCCTTGGGCACTTCGATGATGCTGAGGATGCTTATCGTAAGGCCTTGCAGCTCTTCTGTAAGGAGAAGTCCCTAGAGGATGTCTGCGAGGCCTATTACAATACGGCCATGAATCGTATTGCCATGGCGCACTACTATGAGGCAGAGGATGCACTGAATATGTGTCTGAAGATCATCCGTCACCTGAGACTGAGCCGTATCCGCGTATGTAATATCTCTAAGATGTTTGGCATGTTGTCTCTGGTAAAGGCACTAGAGGGCAATCTATCTAGTGCAGACCAGTATCTAGATCGCTGCGAGAACTTCTTAAGCTACTATATGAATCAGGAGGCTGGCTCCGAGGAACTTACCCAGTCAGATTATGAGAATTATGATGACGAGATTCTGCTCTATCACCTAAGCAAGGCAGTGGTTTCGGATATGAGAAATCATAAAAAGGAAGCAGAGGAGCACTTCCGGATTGCTGGAAACTACCTGAGAATCGAAGGGGGCAATTGCTACTTTTGTAAGGGGATCTTCTTCGAGCGCTGCATTGACTTCTTGCATCGCTCTGGAAAGAAGCATGCAGCGGATTTGAAGTTGTTAGAGGATGAGGAGTGGTCCTACCTGGAGGAGCAGAAAAAGAGGCGATCCATTGATATCACTGGACTAGACTATCTCCCTCAGACAGAGAAGATGACTCATAATAGAATCTCTATTGATGAGGTGAATGATCTCATCCACCAAGAGGAGAACCGTAATCTGAGTAAGACCCTCCGTCGTCAGATGGACTTCCTACAGAATTGGCAGCAGCTTCTAAATAGTAATACCATGGATGAGGATCGGATTCTAAGCACGGCTATGCGTAGATTCCAGGGCTTTTTCTCTGTGGATAACTGTCTCTTTATCCATTTTGGAGAGGATAATCAGGGCCAGGTACTTTATAACAATACAGGCTATGAGATCCACTATATGGAGATGGATGCATTGAAGCAGGCCATTCGTCTCAACCCTCATGGACTGGTAATCTCAAAGGTGTCCAATGACTATGCCAACTATCAGTCTCTCTTACAGTGCTTTGGTGGAGAGAGTGTATGTTCTCTGGTACTACTCCCTTACTTTACAGGGAATCACTTAGATACCATTTTTATGACCTGCGTTATGATGCGTGATAGTTGGTTCTCTCTGGTGAATCATTACCTCTTAGATGAAGAGGATCGAAGCTTCTTCGAGGTGCTATTACGAGAGATGAATATGGCACTGAAGCGAATTGAGAACTCTAAGCGAATCCAGAAGATGAATCAGGCCCTCTATGAGTCTGCGGTAACGGATCAATTGACCCATGCCTTGAATCGAAATGGACTCTTTTTATACATTGATGACATTGTGGCAGGGAAGAATCCTGATTTCCAGAATGGGATCTCTGTCATGTTCATTGACCTGGATAATTTCAAGCCCTATAATGATACCTTCGGTCATAAGGCAGGAGATCTGGTGCTTGAAAGAGTGGCAGAGATCTTCACCAAGGCAGTGGGTAAGCTTGGTATCGTGGCACGTTACGGCGGAGATGAATTCATCCTCCTGGTTCATGCAGATCAGAGAGAGATTCTATCCGACATCGCTGAGGAGATCTATGATAAACTAAGAGCCGCAAATGGATTCCGAAGAGAACTTGAGAAACTGCTTGGTCATGATCCAATTGAGGAAGGACCACTGGATATCTCCTGCTCCATCGGCATCGCATCCCAGGATATTTACAGTGATAACCTGGATGTACAGGAACTAATTAAAGAGGCCGATCAGGTCCTCTATCGTGTGAAGAATGAAGCGAAGGGAACATATCGTTTTATATGATTGAGATTATCTATAACCATCCGGAATTTGAGTATGATGTCTATGGCCTGGTACAGGCCCTCTTTCCCCATGAGGAATTAGAAACGGTTTATGACGTACCGCCAGAGGAGAGGGATAGACTCCCTTATCAGAGCAGACATCGTTTAGTAGGTGAGACTACAGAGAAGGATGAGAAGCAGCCGGATGGAAGAAGCGACAGCCGTGAGGCTAGTCTCCGGGTAAATTATCTCCCTGGACAGATTCAATTAATCTATCAGGAAAAAGGTAAACCAAGCCAGGAAATCAGTGCAAAGCTTCCAGAGGAGTGGCCAGAGAATCCTGCCCGGGATAAGGTCACTCGCCCAGAGATGAAAAATATTCTAAAGCGCCTGGTCTATAAATTACTGTCTCAGGTTACTGGAAAGACCCTTCCATGGGGAACTCTTACTGGCATTCGTCCGACCAAGGTGCCTCTTCGTATGTTAGAAGAGGGTGCTTCGGATGATGAGATCCGCCAGTATATGAAGGATGCCTATGAGACCTCTGATGAGAAGATTGCTACCGCTACAGAGATTGCTCACACAGAGCATCATATCCTACATTCTATGGACTTAGAGAAGGGCTACAGCATCTACATTGGTATCCCTTTCTGTCCAACCACATGTCTCTATTGTAGCTTTCCCAGCTATGCCAGAGCCTCCTTTGAGGGGCAGGTGGATCGCTATTTAGATGCCCTGGAGCGGGAGATTCGCGCTGTAGGGGCACGTATGGCAGAACTAGACCGCACCTTGGACACGGTTTACATTGGCGGCGGTACGCCGACAGCTCTGACTCATCTGGAGCTGGAGAGGCTCTTCAAGGTACTAGAGGATGCACTTCCAATGGATGGAATTCGTGAGTTCACTGTAGAGGCCGGTCGACCAGACTCCATTACCAGAGAGAAGCTAGAGGTTATGAAGGCCCATGCCGTTAGCCGAATCTCTATCAATCCACAGACCATGCAGGATAAGACCCTGAAACTCATCGGACGACACCATACCTCAGAGCAATTAAGAGATGCCTTTCGGATGGCAAGAGAAGAGGGATTCCATGACATCAATATGGACCTGATCCTAGGACTTCCAGGGGAGACCACTTCGGATGTACAGGAGACTCTGGATCAAGTGGCTTTGATGGGGCCGGATAATCTCACCATTCACTCCCTGGCTATTAAGGCCAAGTCCCGTCTCAATCATGAGTGGGAAGCCTACCAGGACTATGCTATGGAGAATTCCGATGCTCTGATGCAGATGGCCCATAAGGCAGCAGCAGATCTAGGTCTTCATCCTTACTATCTCTACCGCCAGAAGAATATGATTGGTAATCTAGAGAATGTAGGATTCTCTAAGCCTGGCTTAGAGGGGCTCTATAATATCCTGATCATGGAGGAGAAGGAGACCATCCTGGCTCTGGGCGCAGGTACTTCATCCAAGTATGTGTCAGCTGGTGGGAAAAAGGTAGACCGCACGGAAAATGTGAAGGACGTGACTACCTATATCGAGAGAATCGAAGAGATGATTGATCGTAAGATGCAGAAACTACAATTACAATTACAGTAAATGTAAGCCCTGCTGAAGATAGAATAGGAATAGAAAGAATAAGTGAATTCTTTCGGGAGTATCAGCAGTAATACTTGAAAAATGTGCATTGGACTGAAATAAGTACGATTATTATTTTCAAAAGGTGTATAATAATTGAAAAATATTCAAATGAGAAATGAATTATATTCAAGAAGATTACTGCAACAAGGAGGAAAAGTTATGGCAAAGAAGGATATCGACTGGGGCAGCCTGGGATTCGGTTATATGGAGACGGACTATAGTTATGTGTCCATGTATAAGGATGGTAAGTGGGATGAAGGAACTCTGACTAAGGACCACAACATTACCATGAATGAGTGTGCAGGCGTGTTACAGTATTCCCAGTCCTGTTTTGAGGGACTCAAGGCATACACAACAGAGGATGGTAAGATTGTATGCTTCCGTCCTGACCTGAATGCAGAGCGTATGCATGACTCTTGCCTACGTCTGGAGATGCCACCATTCCCGGTAGACCGTTTTGTAAAGGCTGTTGAGGAAGTGGTTAAGGCCAATGCAGACTGGGTACCTCCTTTTGGCTCAGGTGCTACCCTTTACATCCGTCCATATATGTTCGGTTTTAACCCTGTAATCGGTGTTAAGCCAGCAGATGAGTATATGTTCCGTATTCTGGTTACACCAGTTGGACCATACTTCAAGGGTGGTGCGAAGCCTGTAGAATTACGTATTCCTGACTTTGACCGTGCAGCTCCTCATGGTACTGGCGGAATCAAGGCTGGTCTGAACTATGCTATGTCTCTCCACCCAATTATGGAGGCACATCGTGCTGGTTTTAATGAGAATATGTATCTGGATCCTGCAACTAGAACCAAGGTTGAGGAGACAGGTGGAGCGAATATCATCTTCATCAAAGACAATGGTAAGACTCTGGTTACTCCAAAGTCTGATTCCATCCTTCCATCCATCACCAGACGTAGCATCTGCTACCTGGCTGAGAACTATCTGGATATGAAGGTAGAGCACAGAGAGGTTCTCTTAGAGGAAGTAGAGAATGGCGAGTTCGATGAGATGGGTCTCTGCGGTACAGCAGCAGTGATCTCTCCAGTTGGCCGAATCAATGACCACGGCAAGGAGATTAATATCAAGGCTGGTATGGAGGAAATGGGACCTCAGACCAAGAAACTCTACGATACTCTGACTGGCGTACAGATGGGTACCATCGAAGCACCAGAGGGATGGGTTCACGAGATCAAAGTTGATTAAGGAATAGGGGCCAATCCCTAGACGAATCAAAAAAATTGTCTTATAATAGTACGGATTCTGTGGAATGCAGAGTCCGTACTTTTTTTGCTTATGAATAGAGATTGGTTTTTCTCTTATATTCTAAGTTAAGAAAGCACATAAGTTCTAAGTACTTAAAGTAATTGTGATAGATAGAGTGGAGTAAAAATGGGATCGACATTATCTAAGAAGCCTGTGAATGGAATGAAAGAAATCCTTCCACGGGAGATGGAAATCCGTGACTATGTTACGGGCATCATTAAGGAAACCTATCGTAGCTTCGGCTTCACACCGATTGAGACACCATGTATGGAGAATATCAATAATCTCCAGTCCAATCAGGGTGGAGACAATGAGAAGCTGATTTTTAAGGTGTTAAAGAGGGGCGAGAAGCTCCATATTAAGGAAGCAGAGACAGAAGCAGACGTTGTCGACTTTGGCATGCGTTATGACCTGACTCTTCCTCTGTCACGTTTCTATGCAAATAATGCAAATGATCTGCCATCTCCATTTAAGGCTTTACAGATTGGTAATGTATGGCGTGCAGACCGTCCACAGCGCGGTCGTTACAGACAGTTCACCCAGTGTGATATCGATATCCTAGGTGAGCCAAGTAACTTAGCTGAGATCGAATTGATCCTTGCAACCACAACCACCTTAGGCCGCATCGGATTTAAGAATTTCGAGATTCGTATCAATGAGAGAAGAATCCTTAAGGCTATGGCTGCTTATGCAGGATTCAAGGAAGAGGATACAGAGGAAGTATTCATCATCCTTGATAAGATGGACAAGATCGGCTTAGATGGTGTCACCGAGGAATTAAAGGAGCACTTTGATGCTGCTTCTGTAGATAAGTATGTAGCACTTTTCTCTGGACTCCATGATAAGAGGTCTGTAGCGGAGGGATGTGCATTCCTGATGGATACCTTAGGCGACTTCTTAGATCCTGAGATCGCTAAGTCATTAGAGGAGATCGAGACTGCAGTCAATGCTTCTAAGGAAGCTGAGTTTGAGCTGGTATTCGATCCTACACTGGTACGTGGTATGGGTTATTATACGGGTACTATTTTCGAGATTGCTATCCCTGAGTTTGGTGGTAGCTGTGGTGGCGGCGGACGTTATGACCATATGGTTGGCAAGTTCGCAGGTCATGATGTACCAGCTTGTGGATTCTCCATTGGTTTCGAGCGAATCATCCTTCTCCTTATGGAGAGTGGCTTCCAGATTCCTAATCGTGCCAAGAAGGTCGCTTACTTAGTTGAGAAGAACTACCCGGTTGAGAAGCTTGTAGAGGTTATGAACCAGGCGAAGGCAGAGAGAAAAAATGGTAAGGAAGTCTTAGTTGTTCGTCGTAATAAGAATGCCAAGTTCCAGAAGGAAAACCTGTCTGAGCAGGGCTACGAGGAGATCGTAGAGTTTTTCAACCGCTAATTTTCCATCACTTGGATGGACACATAGATGAAATATAGACCAGCTTGAAGCTTGGTTTACATTTGTAATAGAAGTTGATTTAGGAGGAAAGTAACATGATGCAGTCACGTACCCATACCTGTGGCGAGCTCCGCATTGCGGATGCAGGCAAGTCTGTTCGCTTAGCAGGTTGGCTTGAAAATATGCGTGAAGTCGGTGCCAATCTGGCATTCGTCGTTATCCGTGATTTCTATGGAACCACACAGATCACTGCTGATACAGAGGAGATGGTGAAGACCTTTAAGGAAATCACCAAGGAGTCTACCATCGCTGTAGAGGGAACTGTTCGGGAGAGAAGCTCTAAGAACCCTAAGCAGGAGACTGGTGAGATCGAAGTGGTTCCTAGCAAGGTTGAAGTATTAGGTAAGTGCCGTTATAACGAGCTGCCATTCGAGATTAATCGTTCTCGTGAAGCAGATGAGACGACTCGTCTCAAGTATCGTTATCTGGATCTTCGTAATCCAGAGGTGAAGAAGAACCTGGTTCTCCGTTCCAATGTCATCAAGGCCCTGAGAGACTCTATGAATGCACATGGATTCATAGAGATCACAACCCCAATCCTGACTGCATCTAGCCCAGAGGGCGCAAGAGACTATCTGGTACCTGCTCGTAAGCATCCAGGTCAGTTCTATGCTCTGCCACAGGCTCCACAGCAGTTCAAGCAGCTTCTCATGGTTTCTGGCATCGATCGTTACTTCCAGATCGCTCCTTGCTTCAGAGATGAGGATGCTCGTGGAGATCGTTCTCCAGGAGAGTTCTATCAGCTGGATATGGAGATGGCATTCGCTTCTCAGGAAGATGTATTCGCTGTATTAGAGGATGTTCTGCCTCCAGTATTTGCTAAGTATGGTACTTATGATAGGGCATCTGAGGCTCCTTTCACTCGTATCCCTTATCTGACTGCACTGGATAAATATGGCTCTGATAAGCCTGACCTTCGTATCGATCTGACTGCACAGGATGCAACAGATCTCTTAAAGGGCCTTGGATTTGGACCATTCGATGAAGAGGGTGCAATCATTAAGGCTGTGAAGATCGATAACTTCCATGAGAGTCGTAAGTTCATCGATAAGCACGTTGAAGAAGTTGGCGTTCAGGCTGGTAGCAAGCCATACTGGTTCCGTATCGATGAGAATGGCGACATCGTTGGTGGTATCGCTAAGTTCCTGCAGGATAAGAAGGAGGAGATCGTATCTAGTCTTGGATTAGAGAAGGATACTCTGGTTGTTCTCTCTGCTGGTAAGAAGACTCTGGCACAGAAGGTTGCTGGTGTTGTTATTAAGACATTCGGTGCTGCAGTTCCTGGTCATATCGACCGTGAGCAGTATGCATTCTGCTGGATTGTTGACTTCCCTATGTATGAAATAGGTGAAGAGTCTGGCGAGTTAGAGTTCTGTCATAATCCATTCTCTATGCCTAAGGGTGGCATTGCTACCATCGAGAAGGCTGAGCGTGGCGAAATCGATCCTCTGACCATTATGGCTGATCAGTATGATTTGGTTGTTAATGGTATCGAGCTGTCCTCTGGTGCTGTACGTAACCACGATCCTGAGATCATGGTAAAGGCATTCGAGATGGTTCGTATGGGCGAAGAGGATGTGAAGAAGAAGTTCCCTGCAATGTACAACGCATTCTGCTACGGAGCACCTCCACATGCTGGTATCGCTCCTGGAATCGATCGTATGGTTATGCTCTTAGCTGGTGAGGATTCGATCCGTGAGATCATCCCATTCCCTATGAATAAGAATGCACAGGATATCATGATGGGTGCTCCAGGATATGTAACTGATCAGCAGTTAGAAGAGCTTCATATCCAGGTGACAGCTACCGAAGAGGCGACTGAGGAGTAATTGCTTCAGAAGCTGACGTCCTTCGAATTACAATATGATTACAAAAAACCTGTCGAGGGAAATCCTACCTCGTGTAGAGAATTTACGGAGTAATGATACAATCCGATGGTCCTTGTTGGCCATCGGATTGTTTTTAGGTTTCTTGTATTTGAAGGGGATCGACGTCAATGAGCGGATTTTTGATCCTGCACGGTTGGATGAAATATGAATGGAACATTATTTTGAACCGCTAAAAGTACAGCATGAATAAACAGGAATCATAAGAGCGGTAGAAAACCGGGAGGTGATGGGGTGTTACATATAGCAATAGCAGATGATGAGGAGGAGTTCAGACGTAGAATCGGCGTTTTTCTGGAGAAGTATCTCGCCTCAAAGAAGATAGAATATAACGTGGAGTTGTTTGACTCTGGTAACGAAATTGTACAGCAGGGAAGTGCTATCCGAAATTTTGATATATTTTTCCTGGATATCGGTATGAAGGATGTCAATGGCATAGAGACGGCTAAGGCAATCAGAAAATTTTCAGAGAATGCATATATCGTGTTTGTGACGGCTTACATAGATTATTCTATTGAAGGATATAAAGTAAATGCCATCAGATATGTTTTAAAGGATAGTGATAATCTGGAAGACGGTTTAACGGAATGCATGGAAGCTATTTTGAAAAAAATGGCTGTCCGGGAACCTGTGTTGCAGCTGCATTTTAATGAAGGGATAAAAGAGGTACCGATCAATCAGATCTTGTATGTGGAAAGTACTCTGCATAAACTGGCGTTTCATCTGATAGATCATAGTGATGTGCTTACCATGTATCAGACTTTGAATACAATAGAACGGGAATTGGCAGGATACCATACGTTCCTACGTGTGCATCAGAGCTTTCTTGTTAATATCAGGCATATAAAGACGGTAAATCATTATATCGTGTATCTTGATAACGGTGAAGAAATGATGGTTCCGAAAGTCCGGTACGGAGATATTAAGAAAGCCTTTATCAAATACAAAGGAGATGTGTGACACGATGTATTACCTGTTTATGGATTTTGCCATTATTGTACTTGAGGCTGTATGCTGCCAGATGTTCTTTGATGTGTTTCAAAACAAAAATGATACCGGAAGGCGTCGTTTTCACAAAAAAATTATGTCAGTATTGCTTTTGAGTGTTTTGTCTTTTATATCTGCAAGACTGTTTTACGATATGATTTTGATAAAACAGATGGTCATATTTCTTCTTTTCGTAAGTATCATGACGCTTGTTCAGAATGTACCATATAAAAAGGCAGCAGTATGTTCATTGCTTTTTCAGGGAATGCTGGGGGTAATGGAATACCTTGCACTGATTTTTGTAGAAATTGTGATTCCTGATATAGAGAGCATGGATGCGAAACAGGAAGTAATTGGTAGAGCTCTTATTGTTATCAGTCTGTTTTTTTGTTTTGTGACAATTCTTTTGATCAAGCGGATATTCCGGGGACATAAGAATCCGATTATGTACAGCGAAGAATGGCTTAAATATGTACTGTTCCCTGTTATTACAGTCATCATGCTTTCTGCAATTCTTAAAACATTTCAAGATGAGAAGGATATAGGTGAGCTGCAGGTTCTGTGTGGTGTCGGACTGGGGCTGGTTATAATGAACTTTTTGGTGTTCTTCCTTTTAGAGGATATGATAAGTCGAGAGGAGGATGCAAGAGAAAGGGAAGTTCTTGAAATTCAAGGGAAAAATCAGATGGAAATGTACCGTAAGATGCAGGAGAATTTCGAGATTCAAAAATCTGAGGCGCATGAGTTCAAGAACCATCTTATGTGTATACAGTCACTGGCAGAGGCGCAGAAATATGACGAGCTGCAAAGATACGTGAAAAAGATGAATGGGGATGTGCTGCCAGGTAGCATGATGATTGATACGAATAATGATATTGTTAATGCAGTAATTAATACAAAATATATGGAGGCAGCCAAAAAACATATCGTTGTAGCTTTGCGTGTGAATGATCTGTCACAGATCAAAATGGAAGAAAGAGATTTGGTTGTGCTGCTTTCCAATTTATTAAACAATGCGATTGAAGCAGCGGGAAAATGCGAGAAGGATAAGGTTATTCATGTAAAATTGATCAAAGAATATGGAAATATTATTCTTTCGGTTAAAAATCATTACGAGGAACCACTGATTAAGGTGGAGGGTGGATTCCTTACCACAAAAAGGCATGGGAAAAATATGCATGGAGTCGGGATAAAAAATGTTCTCAAAGTGATTGATCGATATCATGGGACGTATGATATCGACACGGAGGATAATATATTTTCTTTTTCGGTTCTCATACCGGATGAGGATGTTGTGTAGAAAAAGTGAAATGAAAGAATTACTTTTAAGCAGGATTTTGACTTTGATAAAGTTGAAATCCTGTTTTTTTGTCCGTTTTCTGCAATGAAATGTCCGTTTTCTGCAAAGCATCTTTCATGCAATTTAATTCCATGCTATATTGTAGCCGCTGAAGGAGGAAAGGGAAGATGGTAGACAAAACCGCCCGTCTTATTACGTCAGCATGAAAATCCCGGTTCAGATAGTTCTTTGCGATATGTACTGGATTATTGCTGTTCTTGGTGCAACTCTTAGGCTTCCACTTAATCGTAGACTGGATATTGAATGATGGCTTCAATATGAGTATTTCTGGAACTATAAAATACTAAAGATTTGGAGATCTTTTATTATGGGATTTTATTATGGACCAATTTTTTATGTTCCAATTTCAGTTGTTTTGTTAACTGGATTTGGAATTTATGGGCTAAAGAAAAAATTGCCTGTACCATACTTTGTATGTGCAATTATAGGGATCGCATATGTAAATTTGGCAATTTCTGTAACATTTTTTCCTATGACATTTATTGATGTTGAAGGATTTTCTGTTGAGAATAATATTTCGCTATCATTACTTTACTTTAGACAGGGGATGAAGCATCTTTTGTTAAATATTCTTCTAACGATTCCTCTTGGAATCGGACTACAGTTTATAACTAATATGAAGAATAAAAGTAGATTAGCTGTAATTATTATCCTCTCATCCTTATTCGAATTATTGCAGTTGTTAATACTCTACATTTTTAAGCCTATAGACATATTCTTTGATGTAAATGATTTAATATGTAATGTAATCGGAGGAATTGTGGGATATACATTGATTTTAATTGTAGACTATACAGTTAGAGGAACTAAAGAGGATGAAAATAAAGGATTTATTCAATTCATTAAAAGTGTATGTTACAGATGTGCAAATGGAGAGAAAAGTTTAATGCCTGAATAAGTATTGAAGTACTGTCACAGAACTGTTTGAGTAATGAAAACTAATAAATACAGAGCAATTTAGAGGAAATATTAACAAAAATGTTAATATCTATAATCAAAAATAATACATCTATAGGTCTCCTTACGGAGATGGAGTAGTAGAAAAACTACGGGTGCCCGCATAAATAGCGGACTCCCGTTTTTTTACGTCTACATTTCGTCTATCAAAATTAGTGCTTTTATTTTTTTCAATTCTTATTACAACT
>ONIO01000016.1 GCA_900317915.1 uncultured Lachnospiraceae bacterium
AGACGGTCTGTCGAATTTGGATGACACATACAAAATGAACCTGCGAGATTTAAATCGTGTTTTAAATTTGTTTCACCTTATTTGCTTGGAAATCCGAATCTGGGTGATACACACCGAATTTCCGATCATATAGGACTCACATCAAATACATATAATGTCAAATACATATAATGGCTATTCACTTATCAGACTGAAGAAGACCGGCAAGGGAATGGATGCTTGCATACAGATATCCTGCCTCCATAGAATCACCCCCTTCATCCCCTTCCATTTGCAAATTCACCCTGAAATCTTGCAAAGGTTCGCATCAACTAACAGAGAGTTGCGAATCTGGATTGTTCGTGTTAGAATACAATCGATGTATACAAAAAACTGACCATGTACAAGAAGAGGATTGGATCATGACGAATCATAATACTTCCGAGATATCCTATGATGTACCTGCGAAGATTAATCTCTATTTAGATATTACAGGTCAGAGAGCCGATGGCTATCATCTGGTGAATATGCTGATGCAGACCATCTCCCTCTATGATCGAGTTACCCTGAGTCGTTGCCGGGAAGCAGACTACATGACCTGCAGCGTGAAAGGGCTAGAGATCGATGACAGTAATCTCTGTATGAAGGCACTCCGCCGCATGAAGGAGCACTTTCATCTCACAGGTAACTATCACATCCATTTGGAGAAGAAGATCCCGATGGCAGCAGGTCTCGCAGGCGGCTCTGCAGATGCAGCAGCTGTTATCCGTGCACTAGAGACCCTTGAGGGAATCGAGACCAAGACCAGGGAATTAGAAGAGATCGCAGTGAAGCTTGGCGCTGATGTGCCCTATTGTCTCACTGGCGGTGGCATGTTATGTGAGGGAATCGGAGAGATTCTAACTCCGATCCAAGGAATCCCGAGAACCCATGTGCTTCTAATGAAGCCTCCAGTGGGAGTAAGTACGAAGGAAGTCTACGAGGCATATGATTCTTGTGATAATGTAGACCACCCCGATACAGAACTGCTAATTAATAAAGCAATGGATGGACAGATGCATTCCTTCGCTGAGCACATGAAAAATGTACTAGAGCAGGTTACAGCACCGAAGCATCCAATTATCAATGAACTAGAAGTTGCTCTTCGTAAGAATGGTGCCTATGGTTCCATGATGAGTGGTTCTGGTCCAACTGTTTTCGGTTTATTCGATACAGAAGAGCGCTGCAAGGTAGCATATAATCACTTATCTCTTCAGTATCCTGGATTTGAAATATTTATGGCTCACTTTACTGAGGCCACTTGGAATTAAAAGGAGAAGTAATATGACAGATGAATTGACACTGAATATGGACGCCTTCCTGCCACTTCGTGATGTTGTCTTTCATACACTGAGAGATGCCATTCTGAAGGGGGAGTTAAAACCAGGCGAGAGACTGATGGAGATGCACTTAGCAGAGAAGTTAGGTGTAAGCCGCACACCAATCCGTGAGGCGATCCGTATGCTAGAGCAGGAAGGCTTGGCTGTAACCATCCCTAGAAAGGGAGCTCAGGTTGCATCCATGACTGAGAAGGACCTAGAGGATGTGCTTGAGGTACGTGATGCCTTAGACGAGCTGGCAGTTAGCAAGGCTTGTGAGAAGATCACAGAGACAGGCTACCAGGATCTCGAAGATGCTATGGCTGCATTTGAGGATGCGGTTAAGAGCGGTGACGTCCGTGAAATCGTCCAGACCGATGAGAAGTTCCACGATGTGATCTATCGTGCAACCGATAATCCAAAGCTTGTGAATATCGTTTTGAATCTCCGTGAGCAGATGTATCGCTACCGCTATGAATATGTCAAGGATAATGCAGACTATGAGCAGCTGGTTCAGGAGCATGCACGTATTATGGATGGCTTGCGTCGTCATGATAAGAAATATGTTAAGGGAGTCATGCATACCCATTTGGAGAATCAGATGGAAGGTGTCCGGGAGGTAATCCGCGAGCAGGAGGAAAATGCATAATACAGTAGAGAGACGATCGGTCTTCATTTCCGTCAAATCAGAAACAGATCTCGGTGGAGAACAGGATATCCAGAAGATGGAGTATCAGGGGACTCGCTATGAGAATAAGGGGCGGACCTTTCTCCGCTACGAGACAGATGGTGTGCGCACCCTGGTGAAAATCACAGGAACCAGTGCAGAGATCCATACCTGGCGAGATGGGGCAGAGTATACCATGCCCTTTGAGTCAGGGGTCAAAACCCACTGTCCATATCCCACGGCCCATGGAGTGATTCCTATGGAAATCTCTGAGACCAGGGTGTCTGTACTTGAGGTAGACCAGGAGCTACGCATCCGACTCTCCTATCGCCTGTCTACCCATGGCATGGACCTGGGCCGTCATAAGGTTCGTATGATTGTTAAGACCATGGGATAATGTAGACCGTGCCAAGGATCGGGGCGAGCGAGTCTTGACTAGAGCGAAAAAGAAGCTGTGAAGGGAATCATATCGGAATGATATCAGAATCCTTCGCAGCTTCTTCTATTACCTATGAAATTGACAGTTGAGAAATGCCGGATTAGCGATTCGCATTTAGCTTATCCATCATTTTCTCACGGAATGTCTTTTTATGAGGCTTGTGCTCAATCTTACCATGAAGACCCTTTACACCAGTGATATAGAGACCAGATACAGTTGCCTTCACCTCTTTCTTCACTGGGATATCCTCGTAGATCTCAGCAGCGGCAATTAAGGTAACAACCTTAGGACCAACCTTCGCCTTGACAACAGGAAGCTTTGCACGTTTTGCATACCAAGGGGTGGATGCAATCACCTGCTCTGGAAGACCAGAATTCTTAAGTTTCACCTTCTTCTTGTCAATAATCAGCATGGTTGTCTGCTGCTGTGCAGCCTTGATTTCCTGCTCCTGCTCGGCGCGCTTCTTATCAGCCTTCTTACCAAGGAAGTAGAGGACAATGGTGGTTGCGACCATGATCGCTGTGATAATCAGAATTACAATTACATAACCTGGCATGATAACCCTCCAAATTTTCTAAAAAGTCTTTTGTAATCTTATCAAATGCCTGGGAAAATTGCAATGCGAAGCGTGGGAAATATCATGATTTCTCACCGCATTTTTCTTGTGGATAATAGGATGAATCTGTTGGAAATTCTTTACGGAAACCTGGGATTGGTTTATATTTTCTAATAGATATGAAAAAACACTTGAATGGCTGCCTGTGAGCGGGATGCGATTGGAGTGGATTATAAGGTAAAAGTAAGGGAGAAGATAATGAAAATGAAGCGTATGGTAGCAGGCGGACTTGCGGCTCTTATGGCAGTAAGTATGATGGCCTGCGGTAAGCCAAAGACCAGCATGGATATCGACTATAAGGTAAGCGACTATGTGACTCTGGGAAAGTATAAGGGCTTGGAAGTAACTGTTACTGGTGACTACTCCACAGAGACTGCTCTGGCTAGCATGATTCAGTCTGCTGGTTCCTACGCTAAGGATGAGAGCCAGACCATTGTACAGAAGGACTCCATTGTGAATGTAGACTATGTAGGTAAATTAGATGGCACTGCATTTGATGGTGGCACTGCAACAGATCAGACACTGGATGTTGGGAATAATAGTATGGCAGATGGTAGCACAAGCTTTGTGCCAGGATTCACCGATGGACTGGTTGGGGCGAAGGTTGGTAGCACCGTAGACTGTAATGTGACCTTCCCAGCAGATTATCAGAGTACGAATCTGGCTGGTAAGGAAGTTGTATTTACCTTCACTGTGAATTACATCGCAAAAAAGAGTAGCATAGATACCCTTACCGATGAGTATGTGAAGCAGAACTTCAACCTGAACTCTGTAGATGAACTGAAGGAAAGCGCCCGTGAACGTGCAGAGAGCAGTAAGACTGCAGATATTCGTGAGGCAGTTACGAAGCAGCTTGTTAAGAATGCTAAGATTAAGTTCCCTAAGGACATGCTGAAGATGCGCTTAGAGGAG
Source organism: uncultured Lachnospiraceae bacterium (assembly GCA_900317915.1). GTDB lineage: Bacteria > Bacillota > Clostridia > Lachnospirales > Lachnospiraceae > Lachnocurva. The sequence continues at coordinate 3,972 of ONIO01000016.1, forward strand.
TATGAGACTCGCTTCAAGAAACAGTACTTGAAGGATGGCACTTCCCTAGAGGATTATCTGTCTCAGAACTACAATATGACCAAGGCACAGTTTGAGTCCCAGGTGAAGGCAACTCTGAAGGAGAATCTCCAGCTAGAGATGGCTCTTGAGGCTGTAGCTGAAAAGGAGAATATCAAGTTCGATCAGAAGGGCTATGACAAGTACGTGAAGAACCTGATGGACAACAATAATGTCACCAAGAAGAAGGAACTCTATAAGCTTCTTGCTGCCACAGAGGATGCTGGTGAAAAGTATCTGAAGAAGATGTATGTGGATCAGAAGGCTTGTGACTTCTGCGTGGATAAGGCAAAGGTGACTGTCGAGACAGCAGAGAAAAGTACAGAAACGAGTACGGAAACAAGTCAGTAAATTGTCCTGTATTTAGACCCAAGATAGGGCGGAAAATACATGGTAAGATTTTGACATCATATCTATTAGTATGCTATAATTCTAAGGATTTCTGTTCAGGACGAAGTTCGGAACTGACTACATGAGAAGGGAGAATTATCATGAAGCATGTGAAGACATTAAATACCAAGAGACTTCAGAATACCGTTAAGACCGGTGGTTGTGGCGAGTGCCAGACATCCTGCCAGTCCGCTTGTAAGACAAGCTGCACAGTAGGTAATCAGAGCTGCGAGCACAAGAACTAATGATTTTCTGAGAACAGGCTTGTCCGATAGGACAGGCTTTGTTGGTATGGAAAAGCAGAGGGCCGCATTGTGCGGTCCTTTTTCTTTTTGTGATTTTTTTAGGAAGGATTTTGTACCCGTGATTCATCAGTACAAAAATAATGGATATAACATCGTAATGGATATCGATAGTGGAGCGATTCACGTCGTTGATGACATTACCTATGACTTAATTGCTCTCTATAGCGAGCATAAGAAGAGTGAGATCGCAGATCTCCTCCAGGAGAAGTACCCAAATGCCACAAAGGCTGAAATCTTTGAAGCATATGATGAGGTGCAGGGACTAGTAGATGATGGTGCACTATTCACCAATGATATCTATAAGGATAAGGTGGAAGATTTTACCAAGCGCCCAAATGTTGTAAAGGCACTGTGCTTACATATCGCACATGACTGTAATCTGTCTTGTAAGTATTGCTTCGCAGAAGAGGGCATGTACCACGGTAAGAAGGCAGAGCTTATGTCCTACGAAGTAGGTAAGCAGGCCTTAGACTTCCTCATCGCCAATTCTGGCAATCGTGTAAATCTGGAAGTTGACTTCTTCGGTGGTGAGCCTACCATGAACTGGGATGTTGTAAAGCAGCTGGTTCAGTACGGTCGCTCTCAGGAAGCAGCACACAATAAGAAGTTCCGTTTCACATTAACCACCAATGGTCTCCTTTTAAATGATGAGATCATGGAGTTCTGTAATAAGGAAATGGGCAATGTGGTTCTGTCCATCGATGGACGTAAGGAAGTCAATGACATGATGCGTCCTACCAGAAATGGTAAGAGTGCTTACGATATTATTCTTCCTAAGTTTAAGAAGTTTGCTGATTCTAGAAATCAGGATAAGTACTATGCACGAGGAACCTTTACCCACTACAACCTAGACTTCTCACAGGATGTGCTTCGTCTTGCAGACGAGGGCTTCAAGCAGATTTCTGTTGAGCCTGTAGTTGCACCTAATGATGCAGACTACGCACTTCGGGAAGAGGATCTGCCAACACTGTTCGCTGAGTACGATAAGTTAGCAGCAGAGATGGTGAAGCGTCACAATACAGATAAGGAATTTAATTTCTTCCATTTCATGATTGACTTAGAGGGTGGCCCTTGTGTCTATAAGAGACTGTCTGGATGTGGATCAGGAACAGAGTACTTAGCAGTTACACCTTCTGGTGAGCTGTATCCTTGCCACCAGTTCGTTGGTAATACAGAGTTTTTGATGGGTGATGTATGGCATGGCGTTAAGAATGAAGCACTTCGCGATGAGTTCAAGTGCTGTAATGTTTATGCGAAACCTGCATGCCGTGACTGTTTTGCTCGCTTCTATTGTTCTGGTGGTTGCCAGGCCAATGCATACAATTTCGACGGCGACATCAAGGGCAATTACAAGATCGGTTGTGAGCTCCAGCGTAAGCGTGTTGAGTGCGCAATTATGATTAAGGCTGCAGAAGCAGAGATGGATGAGGAAGCAGATAGCGATAACACACTGGCTCAGCCAGAGAAGTTACCTTGCTAATGGTCTTCCTTTGAAATAATAAAGATTAAGATGTAGGAGAGGTAAAAGAAGAAATGAAGCGGATGAAGAAAAAGACAGGAATCCTAGTCCTTGTGATTCTTGCCGTAATCATCGGATTCCTGGGGTGGTACACATCTGGTGTATTAACAAATACCATCAAAGGAAATCAAAAAGGACTGAAGCTTGGTCTGGATCTGGCCGGCGGTGTATCTATTACTTATGAGGCAGACAAGGCACACCCAAGTACACAGGACATGGAAGATACCATCCAGAAGTTACAGTCCCGTATTGAGAATGACTTATCTGATAAGGCATCTACAACAGAGGCCAATGTCTACAAAATCGGTGATAACCGTATCGGTGTTGAGATCCCTGGTGTAAAAGATGCAAATGCAATCTTAGATGAACTGGGAACACCTGGTAATCTGTATTTCATCCGTCAGAAGGATGCCAATGGTTCTGAGAACTATACCTATGACTCAACCAAGAAGGCATATGCATTAGCTGAAGGTAAGACCATTGAGGGTCTGATTAAAAGTGGCGATGTCATCCTGACTGGTACGGACGTCAAGACTGCTAAGGCTGGTTACAAGCAGGATTCTACTACTAATAATAATGAGCCTGCTGTTAGCGTAACCTTCAAGAAGAGCGGTGCGACAAAGTTCGGTGAGGCTACAACAACTGCAGCAGCAAGTAATCAGACCATCGGTATCTACTATGATGGTAAGTTCGTATCTGTACCAAGTGTTAATGAGCCAATTACCGGCGGTAGCTGTGAGATCTCTGGTAATAACGGTTCTATGTCTATCGAGGATGCAAAGCAGTTAGCTTCTTATATCCGAATCGGTGGACTGAAGCTGAATCTGAAGGAAGTATCCTCTCAGGTCGTATCTGCTTCCTTAGGTGGCAATGCGCTGAAGACTTCCCTGATTGCAGCTGGTGTTGGTCTGATTATTATCATGATCTTCCTTATGATTGCATATCGTATGCTTGGTGTCAGTGCATCTATTGCACTTGCACTGTATACAGAGCTTATCATTGCAATTCTGGATCAGTTTGATATTACACTGACACTTCCTGGTATTGCAGGTATTATCCTTTCTATTGGTATGGCGGTTGATGCCAATTCGATTATCTTCGCTCGTATCAAGGAAGAGATCGGAACTGGTCATACAGTTGCATCCGCAATTGAGGCTGGTTTCCATAAGGCTCTGTCAGCCATCATCGATGGTAATGTAACCACACTGATTGCAGCAGCTGTACTTGGACTGATCGGTACTGGTACTGTTAAGGGCTTCGCAATTACCCTTGCACTTGGTGTCGTACTGTCTATGTTCACAGCACTGTTTATCTCTAAGACACTGGTTCGCTCTTTCTATGCAATTGGTGTTCGTAATGAGAAGCTCTACGGTAAGAAGGTTCTGGGTGATGCGAAGAAGTTCATTGAAAAGAGAGTGATCTTCTTTACCGTTTCTCTTGCACTCATCGCAGCTGGTATCATTGGAATGGTTGCATACAAGGTAACTACCAAGAAGGCGCTGAATTACAGCCTGGAGTTCTCTGGTGGTACTTCTACAACAATCGCTGTTGATAAGGACTACACTCTGGCTCAGGTAGAGAAGGAGATCTCTCCTCTCTTCAGACAGATTACTGGAGATGCTGATGTACAGGCACAGGTTCTGTCTACAGACCATGCAGTACTTTTAAAGACTCGTACATTAAGCCTGAAGGAGCGAGAACAGTTAAATGCTCTCCTGAAGGATAAGTTGGGTGTTAAGGAATCAAGCATCACATCTGAGAATATTAGTTCTACCATCTCAGGAGAGATGAGACGTACTTCTCTCATTGCTGTCATCGTGGCAGTTATTCTGATGCTGATCTACATCTGGTTCAGATTCCGTGATGTAAGATTCGGTGGCGCTGCTGTCATCGCTCTGGCACATGACGTACTGGTAACACTTGCTGTATATGCAGTATTCCGTTTGTCAGTTGGATCTTCATTCATTGCTTGTATCCTGACGATTATCGGTTACTCCATCAACGATACCATCGTTATCTTCGACCGTATCCGTGAGAACTTAGAGAATCTGCCTAAGGATAAGCGTAACCCAGAGACATTGAAGGCTCTGTCTAATAAGTCTATTACAGATACATTGTCACGTTCTATGTCTACATCCTTCACCACTGCTGTAATGACAATCATGCTCTTGATCTTCGGTGTTGCATCGATCCGTGAATTCGCACTTCCACTGACTGTGGGTATCCTCTGCGGTACATACTCTAGTATCTGTATCGCAACAGAGCTCTGGTTCATGATGCATCTTCGTGATAAGGCACCAGAGTTACGTATGGACACTTCTAATCATTAAGTTCATTTGATTCGAAAAAGAAAAGAAATGAGAATGGCTCTACACTTTATGTGTAGGGCTGTTTTTATTCCTATAGATACAGAATGAGATTTGTAGAATTAATAAGTTGCTCGAGGGAAAAATAGGTTATACTAAATTCAAATGCGAAATCAACCTAGCGTAGGAGGCGGGATATGAATATAGGAATATTAGGTGCTGGTAATATTGCAGCAACCATGGCAGAGACCATTCGACAGATGAATATCGCAGGAGAAGATGTGGCTCTCTACGCCGTTGCTTCTCGTGATGAGATGAAGGCTACATCCTTCGCTGCTCGCTTCGGAATTCATAAGGCCTATACTGGCTATGAGAATTTACTTCGGGATAGTGGTGTCGACCTGGTCTATATAGCGACTCCTCATTCCTGTCACTATGCCCAGATTCTCCTTTGCTTAAAATACAATAAGCCAGTTCTATGTGAGAAAGCATTTACAGCCAATGCGGATCAGGCCAGAAAGGCGCTGATGATTGCCAATCTAAAAAAGGTACCTGTGACAGAAGCCATCTGGACACGCTATATGCCAATTCGACAGACCATCCAGGATATTATCGAGTCTGGTGAGATTGGCGAACCGAGAACCCTGACAGCGAACCTGTCTTATAATATCTGGGACAATGAGAGAATTCATAATCCAGAACTTGCCGGCGGAGCTCTTCTAGATGTAGGTGTCTATACCTTGAACTTCGCAGAGATGGTATTCGGTCATCCTGACCGGGTACAGGCCTCCTGCACCATGGGGGAGACTGGTGTGGATGAAAGTGATAGCATCACTCTCCACTATAAGGATGGTAGGATGGCTGTCTTAACAGCAGGAACCCGTGTTATGTCAGATCGTCAGGGAATCGTATATGGAGACGAGGGCTATCTGGTGGTGGATAATATCAATAATCCACATCACATTACTGTATTTGACCTGTCCCGTCAGGTGAAGGCAACCTATGACGCACCACAGCAGATCTCAGGATATGAGTATCAGATTCGCTCCATGCATCGCACCATTGAGGAGGGCAGATTGGAGTGCCCAGAGATGCCTCATAAGGAGACTGTCCATATGATGGAACTTATGGATGCCATTCGTATGCAAATGGGGGTTCGCTACCCATTCGAATAGAAGATAAGGAAAAAGATAAGGAAGAAGTAAAGGAGAAAAAGTATGTACACATTTGATGACATCATGGCCCAGGATCCTGAGATCGCTGAAGCAATCCGTAAGGAATTCGACCGTCAGTCACAGCACATTGAGCTGATTGCATCTGAAAACTGGGTAAGCCCAGCAGTGATGTCTGCCATGGGATCTATTCTCACCAATAAGTATGCAGAGGGATATCCTGGAAAGCGTTACTACGGTGGCTGTGAAGACGTGGATATTGTAGAGAATCTAGCTCGTGAGCGTGCCAAGAAACTCTTCGGATGCGAGTATGTCAATGTCCAGCCTCATTCTGGTGCCCAGGCCAATATGGCAGTTGAGATGGCTGTATTAGAGCCGGGAGATACCTTTATGGGCATGAGCTTAGATCATGGTGGCCACTTAACCCATGGCTCACCAGTGAATTTCTCTGGTAAGTACTTTAAGTGTGTGCCTTATGGTGTTACAGATGATGGCTTCCTTGATTATGATGAGGTGCTTCGCATAGCGAAGGAATGTAAACCAAAGATGATCATTGCAGGGGCATCTGCCTATGCCCGTGCCATCGATTTTAAGAAGTTTAGAGAGATCGCAGATGAAGTGGGTGCAGTTCTCATGGTGGATATGGCCCATATTGCAGGACTTGTTGCTGCCGGTTTACACCAGAGCCCGGTGCCATATGCAGACATTGTTACCACAACCACACATAAGACCCTGAGAGGACCACGTGGTGGATTGATTATGTCTACAGCAGCTGCTAATGAAAAGTATAATTTCAATAAGGCAGTATTCCCAGGGGTACAGGGTGGACCCCTCATGCATGTCATTGCAGCCAAGGCAGTTTGCTTCAAGGAAGCCCTGTCTCCAGAATTCAAAGTCTATGGACAGAATATCATCGATAATGCCCAGGCACTGTCAAAGGGCCTGATGAATCGTGGCCTGTCTATTGTGTCTGGCGGAACCGATAACCACTTGATGCTTTTAGACCTGACACCACAGGATAAGACAGGTAAGGAAGTAGAGAAGCAGTTAGATGCAGCACACATCACTGCGAATAAGAACACCATTCCAAATGATCCAAAGAGCCCATTTGTCACATCAGGAATCCGCTTAGGAACACCTGCAGCAACCACTCGTGGCCTGAAAACGGAGGACTTTGATCAGGTAGCTGAGGCGATTTCTAAGGTTGTCCTGAAGGGAGATGCAGGAATCGAAGAGGCGAGATCCATTGTGAAGACTCTGACAGATAAATATCCTTTGTCCGCACAGTTCTAAGGGATAGAGGCTTTTCGGATGCCAGGACAAATGGTACACTTGGTGAGATAGTTTTTACAGCTTAGTAGGAGTTGAAGTGATATGAGAAACGGATTTTTTTCTTTTGAAGGACCTTTTCAGACTTTTCTGTCTCATCTTGTAGATGTATTTATCCTAAGCCTTCTGTGGTTTGTTTTCTGCGTGCCAGTTGTGACCGCAGGTGCAGCCACCACCGCCCTGTACGATTCTGTACGCCGGGTGTTAGATGAGGGAAGAGGTTATGTGGTGAAGACGTTCATGACATCCTTTAAGAATAATTTCAAGGAGTCCACCATTGCCTGGCTGATTGAATTACTAATCTTTGTAGTTCTATTCCTGGATCAATTAATTATCGGAGCCTTCATCCCAAGAGGTCAGCTCTACATGATTCTGTTTTATCTCAATGCCTTCCTTCTCCTGTGGGTTATGGTATGGCAGGGCTACACCTTCGCCTACATTTCACGCTTCGAGGACACCGCATTCACTGCAGTGAAGAATGCACTTTTGATTTTCATCAGTAATATCGGCTGGTCCTTACTGATGCTGGTGATTCTAATCGGAGCCTATGAAGTGGTGATTCGTGTATCTCCATTTTTCATCGTAATCATGCCAGCTGTGATCGCATGGCTTGGGGTTAAGATTATTGAAAGAGTATTTCAGAAGCTAATTCCACAGGCGAAGGAGCCGTAAAGAGGGTGGAGACTTGGATTTGGATTAAGGGCATATCATACCACGATATTATGGAAACTTTATATAGAAATGCAGACCACAGCATGGTTTACATTTCCCTATGACAATTGGGGCGGCATCGATGAAATTCGGTGCCGCTCTTACTATTTGCACAAAAATGCAGGAGGAAAATTGTTAGGGTTTTACGAAAACGTTTCCAAAGCATAAAAAGGCATTGAAAACGTTACCAACGCATGATAATATCCTCGTATAGGGAACGTTTCCAAGGAATCCAAAAGGAATTCAAAACGCAGCTTGGGACGTTCGAGAAATGATTTTTCATGATTGGAGGGTATTTATGAAAAAGAAATTGATCACTGGCGTACTTCTCGCTACAACTGCAGTTACAGCATTCGCTGGATGTGGGGCATCTGGTAAGAAGGTTGATCCAAAAAAGGGTAAGGTATATCTCTTAAACTTCAAGCCTGAGACAGATAAGGCTTGGCAGAATCTGGCTAAGAAGTACCAGGACGAAAAAGGAGTTGAGGTTAAGGTCCTCACAGCAGCAGATGGTAAGTACAATGACACATTAAAGTCTGAGATGGCTAAGTCTAATGCACCTACTATCTTCAATATTGGTAACGCTGCAGCTGCTAAGACCTGGGATGATTACACTGTTGACCTGAAGGATTCCGCTATCTACAAGCACCTGACAGATAAGTCTCTGGTAGTTAATTACAATGATAAGGTTGCCGCTGTAGCAAACTGTTTCGAGAGCTTCGGCTTAATCTATAACAAGACAATGCTTGAAGCTTACACTAAGCTGGATGGAGCTAAGATCTCTAGCGTAGATGACATTAAGGATCAGGCAACTCTGATTGCTGTTGCTGATGATATTCAGAAGCGTGTTGAGGAATTAAAGAAGCAGCCTGGCTGTGAGAACCTGACGGAAGCATTCGCATCAGCTGGCCTGGATGATGGTTCCTCTTGGAGATTCTCTGGACACCTTGCTAACATGCCACTCTACTATGAGTTTAAGGATGACGGAGTGACAGATACGACTGCTGGTGAGGCTACAATCACTGGTAAGTACTTAGATAACTACAAGGCTATCTGGGATATGTATGTAAATGATTCTGCAGCTGATAAGGGAACACTTACTTCTGGTTCCTTCAATGCTGAGCAGGAATTCGGTATGGGACAGGCTGTATTCTATCAGAATGGTGACTGGGAATATGCAAACCTTGTAACCAACGGAGCAGATAACGGTTACGTTTTAACTGATAAGGACGTATCTATGATGCCTATCTACATGGGTATCGATGATGCGAATGAGGGTCTTGCTTGTGGAACTGAGAACCACTGGGCAGTAAATGCTAAGGCTTCTAAGAAGGACCAGAAGGCAACTCTTGACTTCCTTGAGTGGGTAATCACTTCTGATGATGGTCGTGATGCAATGACAAATACAATGGGTCTGACTTGCCCATTTGATACCTTCACTGGCAAGTATGAGACTAAGAACGGCTTTGCTAAGGTTGCTACTAAGATGATGGCTGATGGCAAAGAGACAGTTCAGTGGGCATTCAACGCTACTCCTAATGTAGATGATTGGAGAAAGGATGTTGTATCTGCACTGACCGCTTACACAGATGGTTCTGGAAGCTGGGATGGCGTTAAGACAGCATTCGTTGATGGCTGGGCTACTCAGTGGAAGCTTGCAAATGAATAATTCATTTCGAATCCATGAATGGATGGAGTGATCATCGCTCATTCAATACATAAGATTTGAGATTCACGGGAGGGGGAGGCAAAACTTTCCCTCCTGTTTTGTTGCTGGAAAGTAGTATCAGCAACGTATGAAGAAGATAAGAACGGACTTATCTTTGCATGAGGAACACATAAGACAGATTAGTAGAAAAGGACGATGATAAAATGGAAAAAGCAATGAAGAAGTATTTTCCAATCTTTATGATCCCGACTATGATCGCCTTCGCAATTGGTTTTTTAATTCCATTCGTATATGGTATTTTCTTATCATTTTGCGACTTTACGACGGTTGTAGACTTTAAATTCACGGGATTGGAAAATTATAAGAAGATACTCTATGTAGGCGGTAAATTAGACACCTCTTTCTTACATAGCTTATGGTATACCGTACTATTTACAGTGGTAACCGTATTGATTATTAATGTGGTATCCTTTGCCATTGCTTTTGCACTGACCAAGGGAATTCGTGGAACCAATCTTTTCAGAACCGCATTCTTCCTTCCAAATCTGATCGGTGGAATTGTCCTGTCCTATATCTGGCTCATGATTTTTAATGCTGTATTGCAGGGATATCATAAGACAATTGTGTCTACACCATGGACAGCCTTCTGGGGTCTGGTTATCGTAGTAAGCTGGCAGCAGATTGGATATATGATGATCATCTATATCGCAGGTTTGCAGAACGTCCCAACCGATGTCATTGAGGCAGCGAAAATCGATGGTGCCAGCGGCTGGAAGATGCTGAAAAGTGTCATCCTCCCAATGCTGATGCCAACCATTACCATCTGTACATTCCTGACTCTGACCAATGGCTTCAAGCTCTTCGACCAGAACCTGGCAATGACTGGCGGTAATCCAGCACATCAGTCAGAACTCCTTGCACTGAATATCTATAACACCTTCTACGGTAAGACCGGCTGGGAAGGCGTCGGACAGGCTAAGGCAGTTATTTTCTTTATTATTGTTGCAGTAATCTCCGTTCTGCAGAATAAGCTTACAACCAGAAAGGAGGTAGAGCAGTAATGGCACAGGAAGTTGTATCCACCAAGAAGATTCGTAAATATAAGCCATGGCAGAATGTGCTGACAGTTATTTTCGCTGTCTTATCATTAGCATGGATTGCACCAATTATCGTAGTTATCATCAATGCATGTAAAAACAATGCATACATTTTCGCAAATCCATTTGGACTGTCTACCCAGTCTATTTTCAAGGCAGGCTTTACAAAGTGGAAAGAGCAGTTGCCGATGGCAACGATAAATCGAACCAAGGGCGAGGGAATGCTTCTTACCAATATTCGAAATGCAATTGAGCAGACCGACTTCTGGCATGCATTTATCTATTCCCTATTTATTACGGTAGTATCTGTTGCATTGATTGTATTATGCTGCTCTATGTGTGCGTACTTTATTACCAGAGTGAAAACAGGATTTACCAAGTTCTTCTATGTACTCTGCCTGTTTTCTATGATTGTTCCATTCCAGATGGTAATGTTCACGCTGAGTAAATTTTCCAATATGTTACATCTATCAACTCCTTGGGGAATTGTAATTGTCTACCTTGGATTCGGAGCAGGCCTATCTGTATTCATGTATACGGGATTCGTAAAGTCGATGCCAATTGATATCGAGGAAGCAGCAATGATTGATGGTTGCACACCACTTCAGACCTTCTTCCAGGTAGTATTTCCAATTATGAAACCTACCACCATCACCATTGCAATCCTGCAGGCGATGTGGATCTGGAATGACTACTTACTTCCATCTCTGGTTCTGAATATTAATACCTATAAGACAATTCCAATTGCCATCCAGTATTTGAGACAGTCCCATGGTGTAATCAACTGGGGCGCAATGATGGCAGCGTTACTATTAGCCATTTTACCAATTGTAGTTTTCTATATAGCAGCACAGAAGTATATTATTCAAGGCGTTATGGCTGGAGCAGTGAAAGGGTAAAAGAAGATGAGACGTAGTGGAATTTTATTTCCGGTATTTAGTCTTCCAGGAAAATATGGAATTGGATGCTTCTCAAAGGAAGCATATAAGTTTGTTGACTTTTTAGTAGATGCAGGACAGACCTATTGGCAGATTCTCCCACTGGGACCAACCTCCTATGGAGACTCTCCTTATCAGTCCTTCTCAACATTTGCAGGGAATCCTTACTTTATCAGTTTGGATGAATTGGTAGATCAGAAGCTACTGTCTCGTCATGAGTGCGAGATGGCAGACATGGGCAATAACCCAGAGAAAATTGAATACGGCAAGCTCTATGAGAATCGCTTTATGCTTCTCCGTAAGGCATTTCAGAAGCTGCCATTTGATACGGTACAGGAAGTCAGAGCATTTCGCCAGAAGAATGCAGACTGGGTAGAAGACTATGCACTCTATATGGCTGTGAAGAAGTCCTTCCACGATGTGGCTCTCTCAGAATGGGACGATGATATCCGTATGAGAAAGCCAGAAGCTATGAAGCGATATCAGGAAGAATATCGCCATGAAGTGGACTTCTATGTATGGATGCAGTATGAATTCTACCGTGAGTGGGAAGCACTGAAGTCCTATGCGAACGAGAGAGGCATTCGAATCATCGGTGATATCCCAATCTATGTATCTGCAGACAGCTCCGATGTATGGGCACATCCAGAGCTCTTTGAATTGGATAAGAATATGCGCCCGATTCGTGTGGCTGGTTGTCCTCCAGATGGATTCTCAGCAACAGGTCAGCTGTGGGGGAATCCAATCTATAAGTGGAAGTATCATAAGAAAACCAACTATGCTTGGTGGAAGATGAGAATCGAGAAGTCCTGCGACCTCTATGATGTCATTCGTATCGATCACTTCCGAGGCTTCGATCAGTTCTATGCAATTCCGGGAGACGCTCAGGATGCAGTTATCGGTGAGTGGTTAGATGGCCCAGGAATGGACCTCTTTAAGGCCCTTGATCCAGTACTTAAGGAGAAGGATGCCGATATCATTGCAGAGGACTTAGGATTCATTACAGATACTGTTCGTAAGTTGGTTCGAGATACCGGCTTCCCGAATATGAAGGTGCTTGAATTTGCCTTCGATGTAAGGGATACAGGATCTGCCAATGATTATCTGCCATTTAACTACAATCATAACTGTGTAGCCTACACAGGAACCCATGATAATCAGACGGTGGTAGGCTGGTTAAATGACTTAGATTCTGAGACTAGAGAGTATGTCCGACGCTTTGTTGATGCCCCAAAGGGTGCATCCAATGAAGTAATCTGTGGAAAGATGGTTCGTGCAGCGATTGCATCCCCTGCAAATACTGCAATCATTCCTTTGCAGGATTACTTAGGACTTGATGACAGGGCTCGTATTAATACCCCATCCACCCTTGGTGGAAACTGGGAATGGCGCCTGCTTCCGGGCAAGCTTACCAAGAAGCGTGCCAGCGAGCTCTATGATCTCTCCCGTCTCTATGGACGTGTCTACGTCCCAGAAGAGGTGGAAGAGGAGACAGAGGATTCTTCAGTAGAAGGAGAAGAGTCCAAGGCAGAGAGCAAATAATTTAAGCAAAGTAAATTTTTTTTCATGAACTCCTTTCGATTGAGACCAGTTGCTATACGCAGCTGGTCTTTTTCGTATGGTCATAATTTTAAATAGAAACCATGCTGAAATAAGGGATGAATCCTTGAAAAAGGCCACGTCGCAACGTATAATAATGTAGTTTAGATTAATTGTCGCCGTCACAGCATTCGGCCGGTCGCCGGAGGGCATGATGGCAAGTCTAGGAGGAAGAAATGATTGATATCAAGTTCTTACGAGAAAACCCAGAAGCGGTCAAGGAAAACATCAAGAAAAAGTTCCAGGATCAGAAGCTTCCACTGGTCGATGAGGTCATCGAGCTCGACAAAAAAGCAAGAGCAGCCCAGGTAGAAGCAGACGATCTCCGCAAGAAGAAGAATGATCTGTCCAAGCAGATTGGTCAGCTCATGAAGGAAGGCAAGAGAGATGAAGCTGAGACAGTAAAGAGCCAGGTTAATGAGTTCTCTGCTCGATTAGATGCTCTTACCAAGGAGACAGAAGAGGCGAAGGCTGGTGTGCAGGAGCGCATGATGCGTATTCCGAATATCATCGACCCATCTGTACCAATCGGACCAGATGACTCTTGTAACGTAGAGATTGAGAAGTTCGGTGAGCCTGTGGTTCCTGACTTTGAAGTACCATATCACACGGATATTATGGAGCGTTTTGATGGAATCGACTTAGATGCAGCTGGTAAGGTTGCAGGTAATGGATTCTATTATCTGATGGGCGATATTGCTCGTCTCCACTCTGCAGTTCTTTCGTATGCACGTGATTTCATGATCAATAAGGGATTCACATATGTCATCCCTCCATACATGATTCATGGTAATGTGGTAACTGGCGTTATGTCCTTCGATGAGATGGATGCCATGATGTATAAGATTGAGGGCGAGGATCTGTATCTGATTGGTACATCGGAGCACTCTATGATTGGTAAGTTCATCGACACCATCAATGAGGAAGAGAAGCTTCCATACACACTGACATCCTATAGCCCATGCTTCCGTAAGGAGAAGGGCGCTCATGGTATCGAAGAGCGTGGTGTATATCGTATCCACCAGTTCGAGAAGCAGGAGATGATCGTTGTATGTACTCCTGATGAGGCTTGGGATTGGTACAACAAGCTGTGGAGCTACACAGTAGAGCTCTTCCGTAGCTTAGATGTACCTGTTCGTACCTTAGAGTGCTGCTCTGGTGACTTAGCAGATCTGAAGGTGAAGTCTTGCGACGTCGAGGCTTGGTCTCCACGTCAGAAGAAGTACTTCGAGGTTGGTTCTTGCTCTAACTTAGGTGATGCTCAGGCTCGTCGTCTGAAGATTCGTGTAAAGGATAAGGATGGTAATAAGTACTTCGCAACAACTCTGAATAATACAGTTGTCGCACCTCCAAGAATGCTGATTGCCTTCTTAGAGAATAACCTACAGGCTGATGGATCTGTGAAGATTCCTGAGGCACTTCGTCCATACATGGGTGGAGTAGAAGTACTGGTTCCAAAACATTGAGTGAAGGCTTGTAGATGAAATGAATTGCAGCCGGTTGCTGCGATATTTAGAAAGGATTTCCATTATGGAAAGAGAAGAATTTTTAGGACTTTATAGACATTCCCTTGCACACGTACTGTGTAAGGCAATCATTGAATTATATGGAGAGAGCGTGCAGTACGCAATCGGACCTCAGATCGAGGACGGTTTCTACTATGACTTTACATTAGATCACAATATCTCCTCTGATGATTTCGAGACCATCGAGAATAAGATGCGTGAAATCTTAAAGAGAAAAGAAGACTGGAAGCGTAAGGAAGTATCCCGTGAGGAAGCTCTTGAGATGTTCAAGGGCCAGAAGTATAAGACGGAGCTGATCAATGATCTACCAGAGGATGAGACCATCAGCATCTACTATACTGGCGATGACTTCGTAGATCTCTGCCGTGGACCTCATATCTCTAACTCAGCTGAGCTGTTGCAGACAGCATTCAAGATCAAGTCCTGCTCTGGTGCATACTGGAGAGGTGATGAGCATAATGACATGATGCAGCGTGTCTATGTCTATGCATTCCCTTCTAAGGATGAGTTAAAGGCTCACCTGAATCTGATCCGGGAGGCTATGGAGCGTGATCATAAGAAGATCGGACCTCAGATGGACCTGTTCATGTTCTCTGAGACTGCACCTGGTATGCCATACTGGTTGCCAAGAGGATGGAAGGCTTACCGTGCCCTGATCAAGTACTGGAGAGAGATTCATGACAGAGCTGGTTACCAGGAGATCTCTGCACCAGTTATCAATAACCGTAAGCTGTGGCTGATCTCTGGTCACTGGGCTCATTATGTTAATAACATGTTCATCGTGCCTGGCTCTAATGGAACCATCGATGATGCAGATACCATGGCAGCAAAGCCAATGAATTGCCCAAATGCCATGCTTACCTATAAGCGTACCATTCACTCTTATAAGGAGCTTCCAATTCGTTACAACGAGCTGGATGTCATCCATAGAAAAGAGAAGTCTGGCCAGTTGAACGGTCTCTTCCGTGTACAGGAGTTCCGTCAGGATGATGATCATACATTCGTAATGGAGTCTCAGATCGAAGAGGAGATCGATAACATCCTTGCAGTAGCAGATGAGATCTACTCCACATTCGGTATCACCTACCGTGCAGAGTTCTCTACTCGTCCAGATGATTACATGGGTGACTTAGAGGTTTGGAATCGTGCAGAGGCAGCTCTGAAGAAGATCCTAGATAAGCGTTACGGCGAAGGTGGATACGAGGTCAATGAAGGAGATGGTGCCTTCTATGGTCCTAAGATCGACCTACAGATTAAGGACGCTCTTGGTCGTGAGTGGCAGTGTGGTACTGTACAGCTCGACTTCCAACTTCCTCATAACTTCGGCCTGACCTATCAGGATAAGGAAGGTAAGTTAGAGCAGCCAGTTGTACTTCATCGTGCAATTTTCGGTTCGATCGAGCGTTTCATGGGTATCCTGATCGAGAACTACAAGGGCGCATTCCCATTCTGGATGTCTCCATACCAGGTAGCTATCGTTCCAATCAGGACTGAGCACAATGCATTTGCACAGGAATTAGAGGAGAAGCTTCTGGATGCAGGCGTACGTGTAGAGGCTGATTACGCTGATAAGAATATGAACGAGAAGATTAAGAACTTCCGTAAGTATAAGGATCCATATACCATCGTTATCGGTGATAAGGAAGTGGAATCCAATACCGTATCTGTTACTATTCGTGGACAGAAGCAGCAGTTACATGATGTACCTGTTGATAAGTTCGTTGAGGTATGTAAGGAACTGAACACTACTCGTGCACAGGAACTGATTACTGAGATGTAATTACTACAGATGAAATGGAAAGTGTCGCAGGGCAATGGCCTTGCGGCACTTTTTTCGTCCCCTGGTGTTCCGAATAAGGTTTACGTCACCCAGTGAAAAGTATATGATGAAGGAAGAAATAATCGAAACCTAAAGGGGAGGCCGTATGAATTTTAAAGTACCAGGTCCAATGTCCAAGAAACAGAAGATCATCCTACTGATTGTTATTGCTCTTGCACTTTTCATGCTTATCATAGGAAATCGTATCTTCACAGCCAATAAGGCGGCAGAGAAGGCGGCAGCAGAAGCCGCTCTGAAGGTAGGCAATCAGAAGGAATATACCTATCTGGATGCCAGTGGCAATTTCCACACCTATAATCTAGATCAGGATGCCTATAAGACAGACATCAATACCAAGAAATTTAAGCTTGGTAAGGAATCCGTAGATGAACTCTATGGAGATATCCTGATTGCTGATCTAAAGGGTATGGTGCTGTCAGATGCTAAGGCACAGAGTTATCCTCAATCTAAGGGGATGCCTGGAACTCATATGGGTCTCTTAGATAGTGGAGAACTCACCTATTCTGACAGTAATTACACCAGTAAGCGTGGAATCGATGTGTCCTATCATCAGGGAGATATCGACTGGATCAAGGTGAAGAATTCAGGAGTAGAATTTGTCTACATCCGTATGGGCTATCGCGGATATACCGATAAGGGAACCCTGGCCAAGGATGAGAAGTTCGACGAATATCTGAAGGGAGCCAAGAAGGCCGGCTTAGATGTAGGCATCTACTTCTTCTCTCAGGCTACCACTATTAAGGAAGCGAAGGAGGAAGCAGACTTCGTCCTAGACACTCTGGGTAAGACAGAACTAGATCTTCCAATCGTATATGATCCTGAGAATGTAGGGGGCGTCGATGCCCGTACCGACGGTGTCTCTGGCTATCAGTGGACCAAGAATACACTGGCATTCTGTAAGAAGATAAAGGCTGCCAAGCATGATACAGCAGTCTATTCCAATATGATCTGGGAGGCAAACCGACTGGATATGGCAGAGATCGCAGAGGCTGGTATCCCAGTCTGGTATGCAGACTATGAACCTCTTCCACAGAGCCCTTATAAGTACTTCTGCTGGCAGTATTCAAGCACCGGCACAGTGGATGGTATCGATGGAAATGTAGACCTGGATATCATGTTCCTACCGAAGTCTAAGTAAGTACGAATCGAAGAATAGAAAAAACTGGAGCTGGCAAATTACGCCAACTCCAGTTTTCTATTTCCACCAACCATGAGGTCGGTTTACATTTTTACATCTCAAGGAATTACTTACGCATGGCAGATCTCTTACGCTCACGAGGATCCAGGATCTTCTTACGGAGACGAAGGTTCTCTGGTGTAACCTCAAGGAGCTCATCCACATCGATGTAATCCATAGCCTGCTCCAGAGACAGAACAGTAGGAGTAGTCAGTGTCAGAGCTTCATCGGAAGAGGAAGTACGCGTATTGGTCAGGTGCTTCTTCTTACATACATTGATCTCGATATCCTCAGGACGGTTGCACTCACCAACGATCATACCAGAGTATACACGCTCGCCTGGACCGATGAAGAGAGTACCACGATCCTGAGCTGCGAAGAGACCGTATGCAACGGACTCACCCGTCTCGAAAGCGATCAGAGATCCATTCTCACGGAACTCGATGTCGCCCTTGAATGGCTCGTAGCCATCGAAGATGGTATTGATGATACCAGTACCCTTAGTCATGGTCATGAAGTCACCACGGAAACCGATGAGACCACGGGAAGGAATTCTGAACTCGAGACGAGTGAATCCTCCAGTGATTGGATTCATACCCTGCAACTCACCCTTTCTCTGAGACAGAGAAGAGATAACAGAACCAGAGAATTCATCTGGTACATCTACGTATGCGATTTCGATTGGCTCAAGACGCTTGCCATTCTCATCCTCTTCGTAAATAACCTCAGGCTTAGATACAGCGAACTCATAACCCTCACGACGCATATTCTCGATCAGTACGGACAGATGTAACTCACCACGTCCAGAGACCTTGAAGGTATCAGCAGACTCAGTATCCTCAACACGGAGAGATACGTCAGTATTTAATTCCTTATATAATCTGTCTCTTAAGTGACGAGAAGTTACGTACTTACCTTCCTGACCAGCGAATGGAGAATCGTTAACGATGAAGTTCATTGCGATGGTAGGCTCAGAAATCTTCTGGAAAGGAATAGCGACTGGCTCAGAGTCAACACCACAGATGGTATCACCGATGTGGAGATCACCGATACCAGAGATGGCAACGATGGAACCGATCTTCGCTTCCTCAACAGGAATTCTCTGCAGGCCCTGGAACTCGAACAGCTTTGTAATACGTACCCGCTCCTTACGGCTAGGATCGTGATGGTTAACTACAACAGCTTCCTGATTAACCTTCAGGCAACCATTGTCAACCTTACCGATACCGATACGACCAACGAACTCATTGTAGTCGATGGTGGAGATCAGAGTCTGTGTATTTGCTTCCGGATCACCCTCTGGTGCAGGGATGTAGTTAATGATGGTATCGAAGAGAGGCTTCATATCCACCTTCTCATCATCCAGATTCTTAATTGCGTAACCTTCTCTTGCAGAAGCGAATACGAATGGAGCATCCAGCTGCTCATCAGAAGCATCCAGATCCATGAAGAGCTCGAGAACCTCGTCCTCAACCTCTGTAGGACGAGCATCCGGACGGTCTAACTTGTTAACACATACGATAACAGGCAGATCCAGGGACAGAGCCTTCATCAGTACGAACTTGGTCTGAGGCATGACACCCTCACGGGCATCTACCACTAAGATAACGCCGTTAACCATCTTTAATACACGCTCAACCTCACCACCGAAGTCAGCATGGCCTGGAGTATCAATGATATTGATCTTGATTCCCTTGTACTCTACAGCAGTATTCTTAGACAGAATTGTGATTCCACGCTCTTTCTCGATGGCGTTGGAATCCATAACGCGTTCCCCTACCTCCTGGTTATCACGGAAGACACCACTCTGCTTTAATAATTCATCAACTAGAGTTGTTTTGCCGTGATCGACATGGGCAATAATCGCTACGTTACGAATGTCGTCTCTCTTCTGTAACATGATCCACACTTTCTATATACAAATTTATTTTACTCATAAAACAACTAACTAATTCTATCACAGGTTTTTTGCTTTTCAATATCTTAGAGCGGAATTCTTTCTTATTTAATAAAAATAAACCGAATGGAAGGTGTTCTTTGTACAATTTTACCCTGGTGCACCAGTTGAACTCGTTGATTTTTTGTGATAGATTGAGCGAGTCTTGACATATTCATGCAATAGGATGGAGGGTATCATCCATGAGCACATTAGATGCTGGTAAGGTACAGATCTACTACGGAAATGGACAGGGAAAGTCCTCTGCGGCTTTAGGTAACGCCCTTCGGTATGCCTGTACAGATAAGAAAGCAATTATTATTACCTTCCTGAAGGGACCAGATCAGGGAGACTTTATGTCTCGTTTAGAGCCTGAGATTCGTTTCTTCCGCTTTGAGAGAAGCAATGCTGACTTCGACTCACTAACGGATGAGGAAAAGGCAGAGGAGAAGCAGAATATTCGGAATGGTCTAAATTTTGCTAAAAAGGTCCTGTCTACAGAAGAGTGCGATCTCTTGATTCTAGACGAGGTGCTGGGGGCTGTGTCTGAAGATATGATTACAGCAGATGAGATCAAGAATGTGCTGTCTGTTCGCTCGATTTTCACCAATGTGATTCTGACAGGCAGAGCATTGCCGGAGGAACTGAGAGATAGCGCGGATGAAATCGTGAATATCCTGGCAGAGAAAGTTTCGTAGACATCGTGAATATCCTGGCGGAGAAAGTTTCCTAGACACCGCTGAATGGATTGACACCTTCCTGCTAGAATAGTATATTTTATTTGTTAATAGAGGTTGCGCCGAACAATAGTAACCTATCCGATGCAAGCAGGTGCAGACGAAGGCAGGAGAAAGGGTGAGGCGCCGAAAGGCAACGGCTCCTGCAGGGCGTTGTGCTTGGGTATGGATGGAAGACATCCATAACTGTCATCGCAAGATGGGGCGCTATTTAACCGATTTATTAGGTTTATGTGTGACGGCTCATCTGGATGATGAGCTGTTTTTTATGAGGAGAAGAATATGGCAATTTTCACAGGTGCAGGTGTTGCGATTGTAACGCCAATGAAGAATACTCCAGAGATGGAAGTGAACTATGATAAGCTCCAGGAGTTGATTGACTGGCAGATTACAGAGGGTACAGACTGTATCGTTATCGCTGGTACAACAGGCGAGGGTGCAACCCTTACCATGGAAGAACACATCGATGTGATTAAGGCAGCAGTTGAATTCACGAAGGGTCGTGTCCCTGTAGTTGCTGGTACAGGTTCGAATTGTACCCGCACTGCCATTGAATTAACAAAGGAAGCAGAAGAGGCTGGCTGTGATGGCGCATTGGTGGTAACTCCTTACTACAATAAGGCAACACAGGATGGTCTGGTAAAGCACTACGGTATGATCGCTGAGTCTACCAAGCTGCCACTGATTCTATATAATGTACCAGGCAGAACAGGTGTGAATATCCAGCCTGAGACAGTATATCAGCTGGCTAGTAAGTATGAGAATGTAGCAGGTATCAAGGATGCAGTTGGTGATATCGCACAGACTGCTCGTATGATGAATCTCTGCGATGGTAAGATCGACCTCTACTCTGGTGAGGATGGACTGGTTGTACCAATCCTGTCCCTGGGTGGTGTCGGATGTATCTCCGTAGTATCTGACGTGGCTCCTCGCGATGAGCATGAGATGATTATGGCTTATCTGAATGGTGACACAGAGAAGGCTCGTAAGATGCAGCTGAAGCTGATGCCATTAGTAGGTGCACTTTTTGCTGAGGTCAATCCGATCCCTGTGAAGAAGGCGATGAATCTGATGGGATTAGATGTTGGCCCGCTTCGTGCTCCAATGTTCGAGATGTCTCCTGAGAAGACAGTGATTTTAGAGAAGGCTATGAAGGACTACGGCCTCTTAAAATAAGATAGTAGGTGCCCCGGGAGTTGATGCTGCCGGGGTATTCTTAAAAGCTGTGATAGATAAAAGCCCTGATGGAAAGGAAATAAGATGACTAGAGTTATTTTAAATGGTTGTAACGGTCACATGGGCCGCGTACTTACAGATATCATTTCAAAGGATCCGGAGATAGAGGTTGCCTGTGGCATCGATCCATACACTGGTGTTCAGAATGATTATCCAGTATTCACAGACATCGCAAGCTGCGATGTAGAGGCAGATGTGGTTATCGACTTTTCGAATGCCAAGGCTGTAGATGCCTTGTTGGATTATTGTGAAAAGGTAAACCTCCCTGTAGTTCTCTGCACAACTGGACTGTCCGATGAGCAGTTGGCTCGTGTCGATGAAACTTCTAAGAAGATTGCAATCCTTCGTTCTGCCAATATGTCTCTGGGTGTGAATACCATCCTGGATCTTTTGAAGAAGGCAACAGAAGTATTTGCTCCTGCAGGATTTGATGTGGAGATTGTTGAGAAGCATCATAATCAGAAATTAGATGCTCCAAGCGGAACAGCAATTGCCCTTGCAGATGCTATTAATGAGGCAGCAGATGGTCAGTATACATATGTATATGACAGACATGATAGAAGACAGAAGCGTGATCCTAAGGAAATCGGTATCTCTTCCGTTCGCGGCGGATCTATTGTAGGTGAGCATGATGTCATCTTTGCTGGACTTGATGAAGTCATTACCATTCAACATACAGCTTATTCTAAGAGTATCTTTGCAAATGGTGCTGTTTCTGCAGCGAAGTTTTTAGCTGGTAAGCCAGCTGGTATGTACGGTATGCCAGATGTAATTGCTGCAAAGTAAACGCTAGAGTGTAATTGCTGTAAAGGAAATGCTAGAGTGTAATTGCTGCAAAGGATATACCGGTTTACATTTATGAAAAAATCCCCTGAATCTAGGACGAGACCTAGCTGCAGGGGATTCGTGTATTCTGGGTATGAGGATTCGAATGGCTGTAGGGCGTTGGGGTCCGCCTGTGGAACCATCCTGGATTCTACTCAGTCGGGGTACAAGCTCCGACTGAGTTAAACGCTCCGCGAGGATGCGCACGGATTCGGACAGGAATTTGTCTGCTGAAGCAGACCCGAATCCGGATGGTCTGAGCAAAATTCTTGATGAAGTCGGACAGCTCCGTACTATGAAGCACGTAGGAACCATGGTCCTCTCCTGGGAGGATCACCAGATCCGCATGAGGAATTGCATCACAAATGGCATGGGTCTCAGACTCCTTAATCAGGTCATCCTGTCCTGCCATAATCAGGGCTGGGACCTGGATACGAGCCAGATCCTCATCGGTGATGTGAGGCTCCTCTAGCATAAGCTTATCCAGAGGGCTCTTGGTCTTCTTATAATGTGCCTTGATCTCTCGGAGAGCAGAGCGCTTCAGTCCCTTAGGAGATCGATTCGCGCCGCAGACAATGATGCCACCCAGCATGTCCGAGTGGAGTCTAGCCAGGAGAAGGGCCATGATGCCGCCGTCGCTAAAGCCCACCAGGATTGGACGGTCAATCTCTAGGGATGTGATAAAGCGAGAGATGTCCAGAGCCATATTGATATAGTGGAACTCCTCTGGAGTAGCGGATCCGCCGTGACCTCTTGTATCGATGCCATAGACGGTGAAGTCGCTGGTCAGAGTTGATACCAGTTCGTCGAAGATATGATGATCCTCACCATTGCCGTGGAGCAGGATGAGGGGACGACCAGTCCCTGACTTTTCGTAACTTATAATTTGTCCATTGAGCTGAATGTACATAGGATTCCTCGGTTATCTATGATTTCATTTGAATGATACTTTCATACTATCATAATCTAGATATTTCGGGTAAAAAACATCAAGAAAGTGGTATGATGAATTCTAGATGGATCGGAATCTGTATCAATGGTGCCAGTGGTTATGCACCAGAGAATACACTTGCTGCATTTCAGGAAGCAGTCGATATGGGGGCAGATGGAGTCGAATTAGATATCCAGTTAACAAAGGACGGTGAAATGGTTGTCATCCATGATGAGACCGTAGATCGCACCACCAATGGCAAGGGTTGGGTGAAGGACTACACCTTCGAAGATTTGCGCAAACTGGATGCTACTTATCAGAACCTGCTGCAGGGGGGTGAAGTAGTAGAGTCTGCTCGTAAGTTCGAAGAGTACCATGACCTGCAGATTCCTACCATGAGAGAAGTGTTTGAACTATTAAAGCCAACAAATCTTACTATTAATATCGAACTGAAGACTGGCATCGTCTTCTATCCAAATATCGAAGAGAAGATCCTAAAACTAACTAAGGAGATGGGCATGGAGGACCGCGTCCTCTATTCTTCCTTCAACCATTACACCATCCAGAAGATTCATGAACTGGATCCGAAGGCACACATCGGATTCCTCTATGCGGATGGAACCATTGATATGCCAGCCTATGGTAAGGAGCATGGCGTAGAGGCTCTGCATCCTGCACTATATAACCTGCAGTTCCCTGGATTCGTCCAGGAGGCGAAGGCTAAGGGCCTTGCCCTGAATGTGTGGACCGTTAATACTCCTGAGTATGTAGAGATGTGTAAGGCTGCTCATGTGGACGCCATCATCACAAACTATCCAGACATGACCCGCCAGGTAATTGAGGCATAAGGGGGAAATAACTGGATGTAACCGGATATGACTGGATATGACTG
>ONIO01000053.1 GCA_900317915.1 uncultured Lachnospiraceae bacterium
AGTTCTGATTAGAACGGAGTCATTATTCTGTATTCAGAATTATGCTCTTCTAGCCATTGCCTCTTCGTAGTCCTTAGTGCCAGCGAAGATCTCGTTGGTGTAAGGATTCTTGTGCTGCTCGATAGATCTCTTAATAATAACAGAGATGCAGATTACGTTTGCAGCCAGAGCTAAGAGAGCCCATACACCCTGCATTGTAGGGTTAGCTTTAATACCGAACTTAGCAATTTCAGCTGCTGCATCGCCATGAGTATTATAAACATCCATAGCAGCCTTGTACATCTGATGAGCTGTTACGCCATGCTTCTGTGCTCCACCATATACAACTGGAAGAACAGAGAATGTATCAGAAAGCTGGAACATAGGAACTACCTGAGCGAACATGCACCAGATTGCCAGTGTGTTCGCACGGTTCTGGATCCAGCCACCCTTGTTCCACAGTGCGTTAGCGAATGTAGGAGCAAGAAGAAGAGCAACACCACAGTACCATGTATGTGTAGGAAGGTTGCAATATGTATACTCGAAGTTCCAAACATCATATGCAACGATGAACCAAACAGTCATGTCAGGCCACAGCATATCCTTGTCCTTCTTGGAAGAGTAAATTCCCCACCAACCTGTCATACACATAATGTTGATCAGACCAGCGATCGCATTTACGATATTCCACCAGCCACCGTAAAGGAATACACCTTCGTTGGAAGCCCACCAGCCGCCTGCAAGGCCGCCAGCCATGAATCCCTTAACTGCAGACTCAATGTCAGAGCCAACTGCAATCAGGATATTGATACCAACGATTACGAAAGGCCATGGCTTGAACCATTCCTTCGCACCGATGCCCCAACGATACTTGAGCATCATGAAACCTACGCATCCGATGTCAGCTGCGTACAGCTTAGCATAATGGAACCAACCATTCATGTACATATAGGTCTGGGTTCCAAGAGCCCATGCAGCGCCTGTATGTGCACCGATCTGGATAGCAATAAAGTAAGCTGTGAGTACAAGTGGGATAATTGCGAATACAAGAATTCCACCAAACTTTGTGCGGCGACCGATTTCATTCATGATAATCAGTCCAGCGAATACTAAGACCCATCCAAGGATCTGAGTTACGCCTGTTTCACCGTATAATTGAAACATCATACCAATAATCCTCCTCATATAAATTAGGAAACATTTTTTACTTTCACATTTTACTCCGTTAAGAAATTAACGAGCAATATACATATGTAATATTTTGTATATCCAGCAGCAGATAATTTTATTGCAAATTTGGTTTCCTGTGTTCCAAATTTCTTGTGGTAATTCCACATGTCCACGTGTCGTACCACAATCCTTTATATTTTGCCTTTTTAAGCCTCATTCAAGCATATTTCCATCTTTATCGATTACGCAATCCAGACTATGGTATCTTCTCCGACTATCCAAAATTTTGCCTTCCCCGCATGGACAAGATACGTCTATTTTTGGTCAAAATATACGATATGATTTGCCACGATTCTCATAAATAGTTGTTAGTATTCTTACTACCATTATTAGATTTCTATATATATTTTGACCTCTATTCCATATTCTTATATCGATATGTCGAAATCGAATCGTGTCAAGACTCGCTCGCGAGTCTTGCGCGCCGGATTCGGGTCTGCTTCAGCAGACAAATTCCTGTCCGAATCCGTGCGCATCCTCGCGGAGCGTTTAACCAAGATGTTACCTACACCAAATCCAAGGGATTCTTCTTATTTCATAGAATTTTCAATAATTTTTCATATGGGGATTCCTTAGGTGAAAGCATATCTCTCATCCAGGAATCACATCTCCCGAGCTCAGTCCTTCTTGGCCAACTCAGCCTTGATATCTTCGGTAAGCTTTGGCAGGATCTTATTCAGATCTCCAACGATTCCGATATCAGCGACGTCCATGATTGGAGCTGTCTCATCCTTATTAATTGCAATGATAAGGTCTGACTCTTCCATACCAGCTACATGCTGGATGGCTCCAGAGATACCTACTGCGAAGTAGATCTGAGGACGTACAGTCTTACCAGTCTGTCCAACCTGTAGATCCTTAGGCAGCCAGCCATTATCAACAACGGCACGAGAGCAGGATACCTCTCCGCCAAGGACATCAGCTAAGTCTCTAAGAATCTTGAAGTTCTCAGCACTTCCAACTCCACGACCACCAGATACTAATACTTTAGCCTTCTGGATATCTACGGTCTCTGTTACCTTCTTAACAACTTCATCGATGGTTACATAACGGTTATTTGGCTTGAACTCATGGTTCCACTTGATAACCTCTGCTGTAGCACCCTTTACTGGAGTAATCTTCTGCATTACACCTGGACGTACAGTGGACATCTGAGGACGATTGTCAGGACATGCAATGGTAGCGATGGTATTACCACCGAAGGCAGGACGAGTCATGAGAAGCTGATTATGCTTCTGCTCCTGACCCTCTCTTGCCTCTAATGGGAAGTCACCGATCTCAAGCTGTGTACAGTCTGCAGTCAGACCAGTCTCAACTCTTGCAGATACGGTAGGACCTAAGTCACGACCGATTGCAGTTGCACCAACCAGGACAATCTCTGGCTTGAACTCATTGATGACACCAGCCAGTGCCTCTGCATATGGCTCTGTACGGTATTCTTTTAACTCTGGATCATCTACTACGATAACACGGTCTGCACCATACTCAGCTAACTGAGAGGTCATCTCCTCTGTCATGCCAGATCCAATCAGAACTGCAGTTACCTTCTCATTCAGGGCACCAGCCAGGTCCTTTGCCTTACCAAGTAACTCAAAAGCGATGTTATCGATACGGTTATCTACCTGCTGTGCATAGATAAATACACCCTTATATTCTTCTAAATTCATCTCATTCACCGCCTTCGTTAAATGTAATGTTTCTCTACTAATACGTCACAGATTGTCTTAGCTCCCTGGTCTGGATCCAGATCCTTATAGATGGTACCTGCACCCTTACGAACCTTATCAGAAGCCTTAGCAATCTTGGTTGGAGAACCATTCAGACCCATATCCTTATCCTGCAGTGTAGGGAGATCTGCTCTACCCCATACTGTTACCTCAGCATCACATGCTTCCCAGATTCCCTTTGGAGTCATGTAACGAGGTTCATTTAACTCAGAAAGTGCTGTAATAAGTACTGGCATCTGTGCTGTCAGAACATGGTAGCGGTCATCATACTGACGCTGAACTGTTACTGTCTTCTTTGCTTCATCTACCTTGATATCCTGTGCATAAGAGATCACAGGAAGTCCTAAGTGCTCAGCGATCTGTGGGCCAACCTGAGCAGTATCACCATCGATAGCCTGACGACCAGTAATGATGATGTCATAGTCAGGGATATTACGGATTGCTGCTGCAATGGTAGAAGATGTAGCCCAGGTATCTGCACCACCGAGAACACGGTCGGTAACAAGGATTGCCTTATCAGCACCCATAGCAAGAGCTTCTCTTAATACGGCATCAGCCTTAGGAAGACCCATGGTAAGTACAGTTACTTCTGCGCCATACTGATCCTTCAGACGAAGTGCAGCCTCGAGACCAGCTTTATCATCTGGATTCATGATAGCCAGCATTGCTCCACGATCCAGTGTTCCATCCGGTTTGAATTTTACGCCGCCGGCGGTATCCGGAACCTGTTTCACACAAACAATAATCTTCACGGTAAAATTCCTCCTAAATTAAGCAAGTAAGTTTGCAGAGATAACCATACGCATTACTTCTGCAGTACCTTCGTAGATCTCAGTAATCTTCGCATCGCGAAGCATACGCTCTACGTCATATTCTCTGATATATCCATAACCGCCGTGGAGCTGAACTGCTTCGCTGGTTACAGCCATAGCTGCCTGTGCTGCGAAGAGCTTTGCTTCAGCAGCTTCCACACTATAGGTAGACTTTGGACTAAATCCAGCTGCATCCTTTGCACGTGCAGCCTTATATACCATCAGCTGTGCAGCATCACAACGAGTCTTCATATCAGCCAGTCTGAACTGTGTATTCTGGAACTTAGAAATAGAACGGCCAAACTGCTTTCTCTCCTTGGTATATGCAACGGTACGCTCTAATGCGCCCTCTGCTAAGCCAAGTGCCTGAGTAGCGATACCGATACGACCACCATCAAGGGAGTGCATAGCGATACCGAAGCCCTTGCCCTTTGCACCGAGGATATTATCCTTAGGAATACGGCAATCCTGGAAGATCAGCTCATAGGTAGATGATCCGCGGATACCCATCTTCTTCTCCTTCGTACCGAAGGTGAATCCAGGTGTGCCCTTTTCAACGATGAATGCAGAGATCTCCTTCTGGAGTCTGCCGTGCTTCTCGACAGTACCTGTAACTGCAACGATGATGTAGACGTCAGCTACCTTACCATTGGTAATGAAGCACTTCGATCCATTAAGAACCCACTCATCTCCATCTAATACAGCCTTGGTCTGCTGACCCTGAGCATCTGTACCAGCGCCTGGCTCTGTCAGACCGAATGCACCAAGCCATTCACCAGATGCAAGCTTTGGAATGTACTTCTTTTTCTGCTCCTCTGTACCGAATGTCATGATTGGATCGATACAAAGGGATGTATGTGCAGAGAGAGCTACGGCTGTAGTACCACAAACCTTAGCAATCTCCTCAAGGCAGAGTACGTATGTGAGCTCGTCACATCCCTGTCCGCCATATTCCTTAGGAACGGTAATTCCCATGAAACCATTTTTAGCAAGCTTCTCAAATGTCTCACTTGGGAATCTCTCTTCTTCGTCGATTTCTTGAGCCAGTGGCTTTACCTCATTCTGAGCGAAGTCTCTGAACAGGTCTCTCGCCATTAAATATTTTTTGTCTAACGTGAAATCCATGTTATGAACCTCCAAATGAACTACTTACTGCTTGTCGGTAGGAACCTTTTTGCCATCTGCATAGTTGTAGAAGCCGATTCCAGTCTTAACGCCGAGTTTCTTACCACGAACCATCTTACGAAGGAGTGGAGATGCAGCGTACTTATTGTCATGTGTCTCAGCGAAGATAACATCCATAATAGCCAGGATGATGTCCAGACCGATGTAATCGCCTAATTCCAGAGGTCCCATTGGATGGTTGCATCCTAACTTCATTGCGTTATCAATGCCTTCGATGTCTGATACACCAGCAGCCTTAACGCAGATTGCTTCATTAATCATTGGTACAAGAATACGGTTTACAACGAAACCAGCAGCCTCATTTACCTGTACAGGTGTCTTACCAAGCTTCTCAGAGATCGCCTTTACCTGATCTACTACTTCATCAGGAGTATTCTCACCCTTAATAACCTCAACCAGTTTCATGACTGGAGCTGGGTTGAAGAAGTGCATACCGATAACAGGCTTCTCAAGTCCAGCACCGATTTCAGTGATAGAAAGAGAGGATGTGTTAGATGCGAAGATGCAGTTTGGATTCTTAACGATATTCTCCTGCAGCTCCTTGAAGAGATCCTTCTTAATCTGCATATTCTCAAGAGCAGCCTCAACAATCAGATCAGCATCTGTGCAGATGGTGTTCAGGCCAGTCTTGATCTTGCCCGTTAATTGATCAGCAGCAGACTGCTCCATCTTGCCCTTGGCAACACGCTTGTCCAGCTGCTTTTTAATCTTATTAAAACCATTTTCTGCAAATTCTTCTTTGATATCACAGAGATAGACTGTATCTACGTCAGCGCACTGTGCAAAAGCCTGTGCGATTCCTGAACCCATTGTGCCGGCGCCAATAATTCCAACCTTCATTTGTTCTCCTCCTTAGTTTGAGATTCCTTCCTGGGGACATGCCCCAGGAGGTCACCCATTTTTTGTGTGTTTTGCATCCAAAAGGATTGCTATAGTCATAAAATGCAGCAGAAGTAAGTATCTGTTGTATGAAAAATCGCTGCATCTATGAATCATAAGAATTAGTCAAGAGTTACAGATGTAGCAGCGCCCATACCACCGCCGATACACAGTGTTGCAAGTCCACGATGAGCCTGTCTTCTTCTCATCTCGTAGATCAGAGTTACTAAGATACGGCAGCCAGAGCATCCAACTGGATGTCCAAGTGCGATTGCACCACCGTTTACATTGAGCTTCGTCTTATCGAATCCCAGTTCCTTAGCTACAGCCAGGGACTGAGTTGCGAATGCTTCATTTGCCTCATAGAGATCGAAGTCATCAATTGTAAGGTTGGTCTTCTTCAGAAGGTTTCTTGTTGCAGCGATAGGTCCAACACCCATGATAGCAGGATCAACACCACCAAGAGCACCAGCTTCCCAGTAAGCCAGAGGAGTAACGCCAAGTTCCTTAGCCTTCTCTTCGCTCATTACAACAACAGCTGCAGCACCATCATTGATACCAGATGCATTACCAGCAGTTACAACACCGTCCTTCTTGAAGCAAGCCTTCAGCTTGCTAAGACCCTCAACAGTTGTGCCAGGACGTGGTCCCTCATCTGTATCAACTACAGTGACAGCACCCTTTCTGCCCTTTACTTCGAAAGGAACAATTTCTTCCTTAAATACGCCATTCTCGATTGCCTTAGAAGCCTTCTGCTGAGACTCAGCTGCGAAAGCATCTAATTCCTCACGTGTCAGGCCATACTTCTCAGCAACATTCTCAGCTGTGATACCCATGTGATAATCATGGAATGCATCTGTTAAAGCATCCTTAATCATAGAATCCTGGAGCTCAGCATGACCCATGCGATATCCGTAACGTCCCTTTGGAATGAGATATGGAGCCTGGTCCATAGATTCCATACCACCAGCAATAGCGATCTCACTCTCACCAGCCAGAATCTGTGTAGCTGCAAGGTTAACAGCCTCCAGACCAGAGCCACAGAGAATATTCAGTGTCATAGCAGGTGTCTCAACTGGAATACCTGCATTCACTGCAGACTGACGAGCTACATTCTGTCCCTGACCTGCCTGAAGTACACAGCCCATGTAAACCATGTCAACCTTCTCTGCAGGAACACCAGATCTCTTCAGTGCTTCCTTGATAACAGCTGTACCAAGGTCAACAACTGGGACATCCTTGAACTGTCCGCCCATCTTACCGATTGCTGTACGACATGCACCAGCGATTACGATTCTCTTTCCCATTTTGTCTTACCTCCTAAGAATGAAATGTGTAGGTGAATTACTATTTTCTTTTTATAAATATAAGGCGACCGGTTGGTTGCCATTATTTATCTACTTTGTCTTAGCAGTTGTCTCGATTAGCACCACCCAAGGGATGTAGCGCCAGAGATCTGCCTGGTTTACATTTAGCGCTTATTACTACGGCGCCAGATATGCATCTTCTCGGCTTCTCGGATCAACTCGTCTCTACAATCTGGATGAGCGATTCCAATGAGTCCCTCGGCTCTCTGCCAAGCGGTCAGTCCCTTCAAATTAACCATGCCGTACTCTGTAACGATGTACATGGTATTGGTTCTGGTATCAGTGGACTGGCTACCAGTCTGCAGGGTTGGACGGATACGGCTCTCTAGCTTGCCAGTCTCTCGATTCTTATAAGTAGATGAGAGACAGATGAAGCTCTTACCGCCCTTCGAGAGATATGCACCTAATACGAAGTCCTGCTGTCCGCCTGCACCAGAGATATTCTTCACACCAGCACTCTCTGCATTGACCTGACCAAAGAGGTCGACATCCACTGCATTATTAATGGAGATGAAGTTATCCAGCTTAGCAATGACATTCGGATCATTGACATAGTCAACGGTCTCGTTATAGAGCTCTGGATTATTATCAATGTAGTCGTAGAGTCTCTTGGAACCAGCTGCGAATGCATAGGTCTGTCGGCCTACGTCGATATTCTTACGAGCACCTGTGATCTTACCTGCTTCTGCCATAGCCACGTATGCATCTACATACATCTCTGTGTGGACACCTAAGTCCTTAAGATCCGACTTGGCAATCATTTCACCGATTGCATTAGGCATACCACCGATACCTAGCTGTAAGCAGGCACCATCTGGTATCTCTGGAACTACCAGTCTAGCGACTGCCTGATCCACCTCGGAAGCAGGTCCTGCCTCTGGAATGGTGTCAATGGCAGGGTTATCGCCCTCGATAATCATGTCAACATCATTGATGTGTACATAGGAGCGACGAGAGCCTAAGCAAATTGGCATATTCTTATTAACTTCAACGATGACACGATCTGCCTTCTCGATAACGGCATAGATGTGACTGGTCTCAGGACCGACATTGAAGTATCCATCTTTATCCATGGGTCCAACCTGAAGAACTGCAATATTCAGCGGATCCTTCATGTCATGATAGAGACGTGGAAGCTCCGAATAACGGAGCGGAGTCATGAAACAAAAACCCTTGGATACAGCGTGACGCTCGACTGGGTTCATAAACCAGCTATTCCATGTGAAATGCTCCTTGGCATTCTCCACCTTGAAGATCTCTGGCTCATGGAGAAGCAAGGCTCCACGAATCTTGATATCGTAGAGATCTGGCATCCTCTTTGCTAATGCTTTGTCAAAAGCGACGTTGGTTCCTGCACACCAGCCGTAATCAATCCAGTCACCATCCTGGACTGTTGCAACTGCCTGATCTGCAGTAACCAGCTTCTGTCTATACTGATTTGCGTAATCCATTTTAATTTTACTCCCCTAGTGAATAAGCTGCATTTCCTCAACTGTGTATTGTCTGAAATCAGGAGCTTTTACCTCCTTCTACACCTGATCTGTCGACCCGATAAACGGATTATAGCATTGTGATTTTTAGAGTGCAATAGTTTTCCGTTATTTTTTTAACAAACTTTTTTATAATTGTTTACTCAATTTATGTCTCTATCCATATTTCGATATTGGGTTTCCATTTTCTGTAGTAGATATTTCGTTTCTGGTGTGTCCAGGCAGTCCCTTTTTCCTATCTATCATTCTCTGAAATAGGGCGATGAATCGCCCTAATAGAAGCACGTATCCTATAGGTCTCTCATTCTTCTTATTATCTGCTTTCTGTATTGTCCTTCTGGTATGACCATAGATTTTTGTACTATCCTTCCTATTTCCATCTATCCCAGTTTCTCGTATCTATTTTCCTGTATAAATTATGGCTTTTTTATACCAGGTGATCGTCCTAGCTACATCTCACAATGTTCACTTATTACATCTGGCTCATAGGCAGAATAATCTCATATATTGTACTTGTACTTGTACTTGTACTTGTACCTGTCTCATGTCTGCCCCATTTCTGGAAGAGTTTCTCTGTCTCTTGATGATTCAGCACATGGATTCGACCACCATGTCCACTGACAATCTTACGGGCGATAGAGAGACCCAGTCCAGTTCCTCTGCCACTCTTTCTTGAGTTGTCTGCAATGACAAATGGATCGAAGATATGCGCCTTCAATTCCTCAGGTATACCCGGGCCATTGTCACCAATCCAGAGGCGAGCAATTTCGCCTTTATATACCGTCGGCTTTTTATGCTCATCTTTTCCTCTGATGATACCATCTGCTTCGGTTTCTAGACCTACGAAGATGGTTGTACCGGATGGTGTATATTTCAATGTATTGGATAGAATATTATCGAATACACGGCGAAGTTCCTTCTCATCGAAGTCCACCATGACTCTCTTCTCTGGAACATTCACATCCAGGTCATAGCCTGACAAACTAAGCTCATCATATCGCTCTGCCATATATTCACGGATATACTCAGACAGATCACCCCTTTCTAGGGTGAACTGATATTCTGGATGCTCCATTCGACTATAATCACTGAATCCGGAGATGAGATTACTCATCATCTCTGCCTTCTCATTCATGATCTTCAGATACTTCTGCTGCTCAGAGGGTGGGATTAACCCATCCTGCATAGCATTGATATAGCCCTGGATTACCGTAATTGGGGTCTTCAGGTCATGGGAGATATCTGCCAGCATCTTACGTCGCTGGTCCTCTAGTTCCTGCTTCTCCACATCACTGGCCTCTAGTTTCTCCTCCATAGCATTGAAGGTTCGAATAACCTGGTAGAGTTCTAGCGGACTGTCCTCTTCAATAATCTTGGCACGATTACCACTGGCCAATCCAGTTAATGCAGTATCTAGTTTCTGGAGTGGGCGCTTAATGCGGCGCACAATCATAAAGGCGACTGTAAGAATCGCTATGATAACCAGTGCGATAAAGAGCATGAGAGACGCGATCTCCCAGTTACGTGCAAGCTTTGCACCTGCAGGGTTATCAATTGGAGAATGGATTAAGAGATAGCGCACCTCTCCATCAGCAGTCTTAAAGCGATACTTCTGCAGGATGGTATTATTTCGGGAGGAATCTCCAGAGGTCTCTAGGAGATAATCCAATTCCTTACTAGAAATATGGTCATCTGCGAATGCCAGATTGGAATACTTGATCTCACGCTTTCCATTGATGACAGCGATTCCTTGCAGTAACTGCTTAGGCTCATCCTTATCCAAGTCTTGGGTAGAAAGCTTCACCAGGACATATCCAGTACCATAGTCATCGGTAAAGGGAATAGCCATACTATAGGTATCCTTATCCAGATCAATAATATAGGACAACGATGTCTTCGTATAGGTATTCTTCTCTGATTCCCTACTGCAATAGATTACCCTAGCATCCTTATCTAAGACCTCGAAATAGCCCTTCTTACCGATGGAGGAGGGGAACTTCAACATGTCATAGTTCTCAGACTCCAGGTAGTCCTCCTGCTTCTCGATGTCCTTACTAATGGGAACATGCCTGGTCATCTCCGGCAGATTATTATAGAAATTACTGAGGAGGAAGGCCATGACCAGAATGATCATAATCAGGATGGCAAAATTTCTTAGAATAAAGTAGTAGAAGTGCTTAGGCTTAGGCACATCCTTATCCTTTTTCTGTTTCAAACGATTCATTTCGATACCAACTCTCTCTTACTTATCCCCACGAAACTTATAGCCTAATCCACGTACAGTTAAAAGATACTCTGGATGCTTTGGATCATCCTCAATTCGGTTTCTAAGATTTGAGATATGCACCATCAGGGCATTCTCATCATTCTCAAAGTACTCTCCATTCAAATGTTCATAGATCTGGACCTTGGTATAGATACGGCCAGGATGACGCATAAGGAGGATTAGAATCTTCAGCTCGGTTGGAGTGGCATTCACCACCTCATCCTTCTTATAGAGAGTCAGGCTCTGCATGTCGATTCTTAGATCTCCAGATACCAATTCCTCATCAGATACTTTCACCTGCTCTGGATTCAGCTGATAGTAGCGACGGAACTGTGCCTTCACACGAGCCACTACCTCCAATGGGTTGAATGGCTTCGTGAGATAATCATCTGCACCGATGTCCAGGCCGATGATCTTATCGCTATCCTCCTGCTTTGCAGACAGGATAATAATCGGGATATTCTTGGTCTTACGAACCTCACGGGTCAGTTCATAGCCATTCATCTCCGGCATCATGATGTCGAAGATACCCATGTCCACTTCTTCCTTCTGTATGATCTCATAAGCAATACGACCATTCGGTGCTGCCAGAACTTCATACCCCTGATTCTCTAAGTAGAGCTTTAGTACCTCTACGATATCCCCGTCATCCTCTGCAATTAGAATGCGATAAACCCTCTCATTCATGCTTGTCTCCTGTCCTTATCCTTTAAAAAAAGCACCTCATAACAGAGGTGCTTTTCACTTACATTCTGAATTATGCTTCTTCCTGAAGACGCTGAACCATGTCCCAGATTGCTTCAACAGAATTGAAGTTCTCATTTGTCATCTCAGATGCTTCAATCGTGATGTCGAAATTATCCTCTAACTCACCAACTAAGCTGATGATTGCGAAGGATGTTAAGAGATGATCATCAATCAGATGCTCTTCATTTTCATAATCAATACTATCGTCGATGTCATTTAAGATTTCTAATAAATCATCCATTTTTTCCAAACTCCTTTATGGTATTTTTGTAATCTAGATAATACTATACACATTTTTTTCAGATGTGCTAGAGGGATTTTTAATTTTTTCCTACTTTGCCATATTAAATGGATAGCTCTCTCTACGCTCACGTACAGAGCGGAATCCTGTCTCCTCATTATAGAAGAGGATTTCAGGCAGTTCATGGGACAGGAAGTTACTCATTCCCTCATGGAGAGAGTAGGCGCCTGTTCTCTCGAATGCCAATGCATCACCGATAGAGAGCTTCTTCGCCTTGAAGTTACCAACCAATACATCATTTCCTGTGCAGAGGGATCCACACAGAGTATAGCTGGTAAGGTTCTCATCATCTGCTTCGTCACTTGTGGCATCTAAAGAGGTCTCAACATGGTCTACATTTCCAGAAATCACCTGGATATGAGGCACATACATGCCCTTCATCTGACCATCATAATTGATCTGGTGCATACCGCCGTCAAGGATGCAGTAATGACTCTTACCAGTGGTCTTCTGATCCAGGATGGTTGTGATGTAGGTACCTGCATTGAAGGTCAATGCACGGCCCATCTCAACAGTAATATCCCCTGTGAAGTCCATGTGATCCACCAGGCCTCTAAACTCAGCCATGGATTCAGGAGCCGTTACGCCCTCCTCCTGATCCATGAAGTATGGAACGCCAAATCCAGTACCGTACTCCAGCATGGACATGGTATAGTCGCAACGCTCATAGATCTCAGCCAGGAACAGATCCAGCTTGGTTAATTCCTTCTCGATCTTCTTCAGATTCTTCTTCTGGGTTCCAGAGAAATAATGGAGTCCAACGATGTGAACATGCTTCATCTCATCACGATTCAAAACCAGCTTAAGGATGGTATCCTGATCCATTCCAAACTGGTTACCAGAGGACAGGCGGAGGAGAACTGGCAGAACCAGTCCATAGCGCTTACCAGCCTCTTCTAACAGCTCATACTGATGGGCACTCTCTGCAGTGTAGAGAGCCTCATCCCTACCATAGGATACAATGTCCATGATATCGTCGTGACGTTTTAAGACGCCGGAGATCAGAAGCTTCTCTGGAGCGATTCCAAGCTCTCTTGTAATCAGGAACTCACCATA
This sequence comes from uncultured Lachnospiraceae bacterium, assembly GCA_900317915.1. Classification (GTDB taxonomy): domain Bacteria; phylum Bacillota; class Clostridia; order Lachnospirales; family Lachnospiraceae; genus Lachnocurva. The sequence goes on from ONIO01000053.1 coordinate 13,040, forward strand.
GGAGCATACCTCGATACGGGATGCCATGGTGGATGCAATCTTGGTCAGATATGGATTGGCCTTCATGGAGTATGTCAGCTCCATACGTGGGCCGATTTCCTTACGCATATACTGAAAACGCTTTGTAAATGCTGTCTCGTCATATATATAGAGAGGTGTCTCGTGTGTTGCTACAGCCTCTTTCAATAATTCGTATTTCATGTCTACTCTCCTTAGATCTCAACCAGCTCCTCGAGAACCTTACGATCTACCTTACCATTTTTATTCAGACGGAATTCCTCTACGTGATGGAAGCGATTTGGAATCATGTATGCAGGGAGGAGTACCTTCAGTCTGCGATGTAATTCCTTCTTATCGATGGAGCCAGTGAAGTATGCATTGATGCGCTGACGCTCCTGATGATAGGAACAGATGCAGCGTGTAACTCCATCGATCTCCTCTACATCCTTCTCAATCTCCTCTAACTCGATACGATGACCCATATGCTTAATCTGGAAGTCCTTACGTCCAGCGAAGTAGATCTGTCCGTCTGGACCGATCTCTGCCAGGTCACCAGTGTGGTAAGTGCGGGCCATAGGACCATCTGCCGCAGGAATCTCAGTCAGCTCACCAGTCTCCCCATTGGTCAACATTTTACCGGTCACATGCTCCATGATGAAGTGACTGTCCGTCTGCTCAGGGTTATGATAGTAGCCCAGTGCCAGGGACTCTCCACGGACACAGATCTCACCCCGGGCACCAGGGCCTGCTACAACCTGTCCATTATCCTCTAGCACAATTGAGCGGCCTGTAAATGGGATACCCAGTGGCAGAGCATGATCAGATACGTATGGATTCGGGATTTCATAGTACATGCAGTTACATGTGATCTCTGTCGGTCCATAGAGATTGACAAAGCTTGCTTCCGGCAGATTCTCCTGCCAGATACGTAACTGGCGAATTGGCATCACCTCACCAGAGAACATAACGCGGCGAATGTCGGTTGGAACTCTGTAGGAGAATCCCTTCAGTCCAGAGATAATGCAGAGGGCAGACACTGCCCATGTGATGTTGGTCACATGATGATCTGAGAGGTAGTCTAAGAGACGAGGTGGTGTAGAGAAATACTCTCTTGGGATCAGAACAAGAGAGGCTCCTACGAACAGTGCAGTGTAGATATCCTTAACAGATACATCGAAGTCGAATGGTGCCTGGTTACCGATGACACATGTCTCATCGAAGTGGAATGCAGTAACGAAGTGTCCGATGAAGTCCACCACGTCCTGATGGCTAATCAGTACGCACTTTGGAGTACCAGTAGAACCAGATGTGAAGATACCATAGAGTGGTGTATCACCATTTGGGATACGAGAAATATAGCCCTCGCTATCAATTCCAGCAGCAGCGGACACTGACTCAGCAGTTGGTTCTAATAGATCACTGTAGTCCATTGTGACACAGTGAAAATCTAATTCAGATACACGCTCAGCCATATCAGGGCTTACAATCAAAGCCTTAGGATCTAAGACACTAAGAATCTGATTCAGACGCTCGGCTGGCTGCTCTGGATTCAGAACCACATAGAAGGCACCAGCGTAGACACTACCCATCATCAAGGTTAATAAGTCATTACTCTTCTCTCCGAAGATTGCGATTGGGTAACCTGCCTCACTGGCATCGGTTCCTAGTTTTGCACGAATCCGGTTACCTGCAATACGTGCTTTCTCACGAAATGCACCATAAGTAATCTGGCCAAATACATCTGTTGAGAACACTTTATCACTATAGTGTCCAGCGGCCTGCTCGATCAGGTCGATGATATTCTTATACATAACTATTCCTCTATCTTCTTATCTAAATTTCATCGTTAACGATCACTGGAGTCTTCATAGCTTCGATTTTCTTCAGGGCATTGGCCTCTGCGCGGCTATACTTCTCATAGAGTTTATTCCAGCTACTTGCGATCTCAGGGTCCTTAGAGTGATCAGGGAGATCGTAATTCTCTTCTAGTAATTTACCTACATACTTAGTGGTCTTCACGGCACCAGCGGTATTCAGATGATCACCACTATCTCTGGTATCTACATTCCAGTCGATGCCCATTAACTTGGACTCTTTATTGAGGTCATAGTAGGTCAGCCCCTGTTCCTTAGCAAACTTTTTTAAGTAGGCTAGCTTCTTCTCTGGATAGCACTTTGGAGATGGTGCACTGTAGAGAACCAGCCTTGCTCCAGCCTGGTCACAAGCCTCCCTGATTTTCTCCAGGCACTTAATGCTCTCTCCTGTAATCTGATTACCAGTTACAATAGAGCCCTCAATCTTACCGTTATAGGACTTCACCTTACCGCTAACACCGAATCCTTTATAGGCATGCCTACCCTTATTGCAGAGGTAATTCACCTTATTATTCCAGAAGTTATGATGCTTCAGGAATGGGAATACCTGGTAGGACATCTCAGCGAGATCAGAATCTCTTTTTCTACAATCCGACTGGAAGCGGAAGAGATTATTGGTCTCTAAGAGAACCATCTTCGGCTGCTGCTTCTTCAGTGCATACTTCAGTACATCTCTGGTCTCACCGATACGAGCACCAGGCTGTCCTGCAGCATAGGATGTGATTCCGTATTCCTTCCATAGCATCATTGGAGAGATGGATGTGTAGCTCTCAGAGTCTCCGATGATTAGGACATCTAGAGAGTCAGGCTTCTCCTGATCCAGGCCATCATATACGCTATCCTTGGTGGATCTCAGATGATGCTTATTTAGGAAGGATGGTGTCATCACCATTCCCGGAATGATCAATGCCACAATTAGAATGATAAAGAACACACTATTCGTAATTCGCTTTTTCATAACGCTCACTCCTCGTATTTCTTATCTTTCATATTTCTATCTGCCTTTTTCGATCTGTAATATATTAGGCCGTACTTTATTCTTCCCTATGGTTTATATTTCACAGATAAAATGTAAACCATGCTGTACTCTGACTCTATACAGTCAAGACTCGCTCGCGAGTCTTGCGCGCCGGATTCGGGTCTGCTTCAGCAGACAAATTCCTGTCCGAATCCGTGCGCATCCTCGCGGAGCGTTTAAC
>ONIO01000002.1 GCA_900317915.1 uncultured Lachnospiraceae bacterium
CAGCAGTCCATGCAGCAGCCACAGCAGACCTGGAATCAGCAGTCCATGCAGCAGCCACAGCAGGCATGGAACCAGCAGTCCATGCAGCAGCCACAGCAGACTTGGAATCAGCAGTCAATGCAGCAGCCACAGCAGGCATGGAACCAGCAGTCCATGCAGCAGCCACAGCAGGCATGGAATCAGCAGTCAATGCAGCAGCCACAGCAGACCTGGAACCCGGCATTCCAGCAGCAGAATCCATACCAGGGACAGGATGGAGAACTATATCAGGAAGTAGAAAAGAAGAAGTCGAAGGCACCTCTCATTGTGCTTTTAGTTGTTCTGATTGCTGCCCTTCTCGTAGGAACTGTTTTAATCTTAAACCTCCCATGGCAGACTAAGACGGAGACCAGTAAGAGTGATGACTCTAAAAAGTCTGACAAGGAGTCCAGAGAGGATGAGGATTCCGATTCTAAGAAGTCTGATTCTAAGAAAAAGGACTTAGATAAGAAAAAGGACCTAGATAAGAATAAGGACAAGGATGAGAAGGAAGATGCCCAGGTTGAAGATGGCGAAGTAAAGGGCCAGATCTTCCCTCATTCTGCAGAGGAACTTCTGACAGAGGATCAGATCAAGGCACTTAGCGATAAAGACCTTCGTCTTGCGATTAATGAGATCTATGCGCGTCATGGCTATGCATTTACTACAAAGGAGATGCAGGACTACTACGGCCAGTTGGATTGGTATGAGAACCTGAATAAAACCCAGGATGAAGTCAATGCAGAGCTAACAACCATCGAGTATCAGAATAAAGAGATGCTTACTAAGGAAAGGGATTCTCGTGTCAAATCATAAGAAAAAAGTATCATCCAATAGGAATCGACTCCCAATCATCCTATCCCTTGTGGTAGTGATTCTAGCTGTGATAGCTGTGATTCTTTTATTTCGTCTTCCAGACAAAAGCACGAAGCAGTCTGGGAAGGAAAGCGTTAAGACAGAAGTGTCTTCTAAGAAAAAAGAGAAGGATTCTTCTCTAGAAAAAGAGGATAAAAAGGCTGAGTCAAAAAGTACAGAAAAGGCAGAGCCAGAAGAGCCAGAAGAGCCAAAAGAACCAGCAGAGCCAGAAGAGCCAAAAGAGCCAGTAGAAGCAAAGGGCAATGGCCATATTGTTTGTATCGATCCAGGTCATCAGAGATCAGGAGAGAGTGCGAAGGAACCCAATGGCCCCAATTCAAAAACGATGAAGGCTCGTGTAACAGGTGGCACCAGAGGAACCACCACTGGAGTCTATGAGTATGAATTAACCCTTACGATCTCTCAGGCACTAAAGACAGAACTTGAGAAACGTGGCTACACCGTCTATATGACCCGTGACACCCATGATGTGAAAATCAGTAATATGGAGCGTGCTCAGTATGCCACTCAGGTCAATGCAGATATTTACTTCCGTATTCATGCCAATGGAGCAGGGAGTTCCTCTGCCAATGGTGCCATGATGCTGACTCCGTCTGCATCCAATCCATATGTAGCGAATCTGGCGTCTAAAAGTAAAACTCTGTCACAGGATGTATTAACAGCTTACTGTCAGGCCACAGGCATGAAGAACCTTGGTGTTCAGGCCAATGACACCATGACTGGATTAAACTGGGCTACTATGCCAATGACCTTAATTGAACTTGGTTTCATGACCAATCCAAGGGATGATAAGAATATGGAAGATGCAGCATATCAGGTCAAAATGGTTCAAGGAATGGCCAATGGTATTGATGCTTATTTTCAAGGCCAATAAATTTTAAATAATTCTTCCCACTAGCGCGTAAAAGTGATAGATTATTGGGTAGTAAAGAGTTATCGTTTCCACAATTCAGGGAGGAATGTTATGGATAACAATTATCAGGGACAGCAGTATCAGCAGCCTCAGTACCAGCAGTCTCAGTACCAGCAGTCTCAGTACCAGCAGCCTCAGTATCAGCAGCCGATGTATCAGCAGGCTCCAATGGGTCAGCCTCTTCCAGTGAAGAGTAAGATCGCATGTGGACTTCTTCATATTCTGCTAGGTGGTATCGGTGTAGGTAATTTCTACATGGGTAAAATAGGCTTGGGTATTGTTGACATCATTTTCTGCTGGACAACAATTCCTGGCATCGTAAACTTCATTCGTGGAATCGTTGTTCTCTGCGAGTCTGATGAAGCTTTTGCACAGAAGTATAATGTAATCCCACAGAGATAATTCATAGGGATATATAAAAATTGTGGGGCCGCCGTAAGGCGGTCTCCTTTTGTATATAGGAAAAGAAGGAAGATTATTTAGGAATGACGAATCGACAGTGGTTTTTTAAGGGAATAAAGAATGGAATTCCAATATGCTTAGGTTACTTTGCAGTGTCCTTTGCTCTTGGAATATCTGCCCGAAGCGTGGGTATGGACGCTATTCAGTCTGGCTTTATGTCCTTTACCATGTTAGCAAGTGCAGGAGAGTTTGCTGCAATCACATTGATCGGTGGCATGGCGGGATTTATTGAGATTGTGCTGACTACCTTGGTTGTGAATATGCGCTACTTCTTAATGAGTATGAGTCTCACCCAGAAGCTTTCCAGTGATACCAGTTGGATTCATAGACTCCTGATCCCCTTTTTTGTTACAGATGAGATCTTCGGCTTATCTGCCACAGTGGATGGAGATTTGAATCCCTGCTATACCTATGGCATTGCCTTTCCCTCTGTCATTGGGTGGACAATTGGAACCGTCTTAGGCGTCATTGTTGGTAACATTCTCCCAGTCTGGCTGGTTAGTGCATTAGGGGTTGCTATGTACGGTATGTTTTTAGCCATTATTGTGCCTCCGGTGAAGACAGACCGCTTCATTGGACTACTGGTGCTCCTATCTATGGGGATGAGCTGGCTCTTTTCCGCCTTGCCTTACATTTCTAAGATCTCCTCAGGATTTCGAATCATCATATTGACACTAAGCCTGTCTGCTCTGGCAGCCTGGATTAAACCGAGAAAGGAGATTGTAGAATGAGAATCTATCTAGCACTGATTGTTTTTGCAATCACAATCTATGCCATTCGTGTGGCGCCATTTCTCTTTTTGCGGAAGCCGATTCAGAGCCGTTTTATCAGGTCCTTTTTATTTTATGTGCCTTATGTGACTCTAGCTGTGATGACTTTTCCAGCTATTCTCACAGCCACTGGCAATCTCTATGCAGGAGTACTTGCCCTTCTAGTTGGGGTGGTGGTGTCCTGGATCTTTGGGGATCTCTTCGTGGTGGCATTATCCACTTGCTTTGCTGCGATACTTGGTGGGATAATTTTCTAGATTTATTGATCAATATAGACCATAATAGAGAATAGTTTTCTAGAGTTTCTTTTCTGTGGACAGAAGATGGGATTCTAGCTGATTAAGAAAGAATTGTGAATCAAAATGGAGGTATCGCATGGTTAAGCATATCATCTTATGGCAGTTAAAGGACGAACTTACTGAGAAAGAGAAGTGTGAAGTTAAGAAGGGTATTAAGGAAGGCTTAGAGGGTCTGGTAGGACAGGTTCCAGGACTTCTAGAAGTTCATGTAACCATCGATCCATTAGCTTCCTCTAATGCGGATGTACTCTTAGACTGCACCCTGACTGACGAGGAGTCTCTGAAGGGATATGCAATTCATCCTGCACATGTAGCGGTGGCAGATTCACGTGTCCGTCCATATACCAAGACTAGAGTCTGCATGGACTACATGGCTTAATTTGCTATGCGTTATGTGGATACCTGTCGGGCAACTTTTGTCAGTCGCCCCAATCGCTTTATCGCCTATGTGAAGATCAGTCAGGATGAGGAGCCAATTGCCGTCCATGTGAAGAATACTGGGCGCTGTAAGGAATTGCTACGCCCTGGATGCACAGTGATCCTAGAGAAGGCTAAGAATCCAGAACGTAAGACACCCTATGATTTGGTCAGTGTCTATTTAGAGGATGGCCGTCTCATTAATATGGACAGTCAGTCTCCCAATGCTATGGTGAAGGAGTACTTAGAGACGCAGTCCTATGATTACATCAAGCCGGAATTTAAGTACGGGGATTCACGCATTGATTTTTATATGGAAAAGGGAGAGGACAAGTTTCTCCTTGAGATTAAGGGATGTACTCTTGAGCGAGATGGAATTGGATACTTTCCCGATGCACCAACTATAAGAGGGACGAAGCATCTAGAGGAACTAACGAAGGCCTTGGATCAAGGATTTCATGCTGCCCTTGGCTTTGTGATTCAGATGCCAGACATTAAAGAGGTGCGATCCAATGACGAGATGGACCCTGCCTTTGGGGAGGCCCTTCGACGGGCGAGAGCAGCAGGGGTTCAAGTGTTCTTCTTTCGATGTCAGATTGAAGAGAACCAGGTTCGTATTGTGTCCTGTAGGAAAGATGGGACGGATTGAGAAGAGACATAAGGGATTATTAAGTAAGGATTTTTCATGAATTTTCAAGATGTGAAGAAGTGGTTACACCTACTAGGCTATAACTGGAAGGCACTTCTGGGATTTGAGTTACTATATAAAATGATAACAGTATCCTTGGCATTACCGGGTTTTCGCCTGCTTTTAAATGCCATTCTTAAGATCACAGGATACCCTTATCTCACAAAGCAAAACTTACCCCAGTTTTTCACTAGTCCCTTAACAATCATCTGCATCCTATTGATTTTGATTCTGATGACCTTCTATACTCTGATTGATATGGGCGCGGTGATCTTTATCTTAGATCAGAGTTCCCAGAACCATAAGACGACAGTAGGAATCGCCTTTCGATGGTCTGTAAAAAAAGCATGTCGTATGTTCTTACCACAGAATCTTCCTATGGTTGTGGTCACTTTATTTATGCTTCCATTTCTGCATTTGGGCTTTGGATCATCTTTAATTAGTTCTTTGAATTTTGTTCATGCGGCTACGTATTTTATTGTACGAAATCAGTGGCTTCAAATCACTTTCGCTATTGGGTTTGTTCTGCTATATGCCCTATGGCTTCGCTGGGTCTATATTTTCCACTATTATGAGTTAGAGGGCTGGGGCTTCTTCTTCGGAGCCAGAAAGTCTGCCAGACTGGGCCGCGGTCATCACATTGTGGATGGACTGATTCTCCTTGTCCTCCAGCTGATTTTAGCAGGACTCTATTACCTCACTTCCTTTCTAGGAATTTTCTTAATTTTCATGGCTAAGAAAATATGTGATGCCATGGGCATGGTGGGCATCGTTATCTCTTCTGGTGTTGTGGTGCTACTAGGAATCCTTCTGGTTTCCTTCTTCGCACTATCTCTTCCAGTCAGCTTTGCTACCATCTCTGTTCTCTATTACAAGAGAAAGGGGCAGAGAAATGAACCAGACCATCGTAAAACCCCCTTATTAGAGTCTCGGATTTCTAAGAAACTTCATCGAAGGATGGTTCAGGTCGGTGCCTTAATCTTTGCTGGGGCGATTCTATTATCTGCATTTACAATCTATCAGACTTATCATGGAAAGCTTAGCCTAGATGTAGAGCATGTACGGCAGACTCAGGTCACAGCCCATCGAGGCGCCTCTCATTATTACCCGGAGAATACCATGGCGGCATTTAAGGGAGCGGAGGCCCAGGGAGCAGACTGGATTGAATTAGATGTCCAGCAGAGTAAGGATGAGAAGATTTTTGTCATGCATGACTCCTCCTTCAAGCGAACGACAGGAGTCGCCAAGAGAGCCTGGGAGTTAGACTGGGCGGATATCCAGAAATTGGACGCGGGGTCTTCTTTTAGTAGAGACTTTGAGGGAGAGAGAATTCCTCTTCTGAATACGGTTCTTCGCTATTGTAAGAAGACAGGTATGCGGGCCAATATCGAATTAAAGCCATCTGGACATGAGGTGGACTTCGAAAAGAGCGTGGTGGAAATCGTCCAGAAGAATCATATGGAAAAGAATTGTGTGGTTACCTCCCAGGATTATTCCGTATTACATAGGGTGAAGGAATGCGACCGACAGATTCGAACCGTCTATGTCATGAGTGTGGCAATCGGCAATATTGGTTTGCTCCGTGATGCAGATGACTTTAGTATTGAGTACAGCTTTATCACCGAGAGTCTGGTAAGACGACTGCATAATGGCGGTCATGAGGTCTATGCCTGGACAGTAGATACCTCTGAAAATATGGACCGAATGATTAATATGGGTGTGGACAATATCATTACAGATGATGTCCCTCTAGGGAGAGACCGTATTGCAAAAAGTAGAACCACCAATGCGGTGGATGATTTGATAGGTTATATGCAAAAGATCTTTGGATAAGGACTGCTTAGATAAGGTATATAAAGATGGATAAAACAAAGGAAACCGGGCTTACAATCAAGGGTATGACCCTTGGACAGGGGATGCCGATTATTTGTGTGCCGGTTGTAGAACAGAAGAAGGAACAGATCCTTAGTGAAGTCAATCGACTGGTTTCGGCTGGAGTGAAAATGATTGAGTTTCGAGCAGATTACTACGAGGATGTAGGGGATCTGAAGCGATTGGGAAGCCTCCTAAGAGAGATGGGGCAGTATACAGAGAATACGATTCTTCTCTTTACTCTGCAATCCATTAGCCAGGGAGGCCGTATTGAACTTCCTCCCAGAGTGCTTCATGATGCGCTGATGGTTGCTGCAGACTGTAGGGCAGTGGATCTAGTCGATGTTGAATTCTGTGAAGTTGAGAATCCAAAGGCCCTGATTCAAGAGATCCATTCTTACGGGAATCGGGTATTGACCAGTCAGCATGATTATATGAAAACCCAGAAAAGTAATGTGATGTGGGAACTGGTAAATAAGATGCGGCAAAGTGGAGCGGATGTGGTGAAGATCGCATATACACCCGATGAAGCCCAGGATCTACTAGATCTATTATCGGTGACTGTGAGATTCCATAAGGAGCATCCAAGTATCCCAATTATTTCTATGGCAATGGGGAATCTAGGAGAACTAACACGGATTTCTGGAGAGATATTTGGCTCAGCAGTTACCTTCGGAAAAAGTGGGAAATCATCAGCGCCAGGACAGATTGAATATGACCGCTTAAAGGCTGTGATTTCCGACGTTCATCACAGCATCACCGGGGAAGAAAATACTGGCTTTCATTGACTTCTACGGCTTACTTTGGTAAACTGTCTTAGTTGTTTGGGTCGATATTTTTCGATTTGAAACGGTATGTAGGCGTGGCTTAGCTGGATAGAGCATCGGACTCCGACTCCGAAGACCGCGGGTTCGAATCCCGCCGTCTACATTGCTTTTAAATATTGAAGTTTAGGGGGTTCCCATGAATTTTAAAGATAAAGTTTCAAGCCTATGGAATAAGATATCTGATCAGAAGTACCATCGCTATTATCTGGCGGCCATCGTTCTATTAGGTATTATTTTTATTTTAACCAGATGTACCAATCAGACAGCACAGGAAAGTAATCCTATGGCTGGTGCTTATCAGAACTATAGTGAAGTCACTGGTAAGAGCCAGACAGAGCAGGATAAGAAGCTGAATAAGCTGATTACCAATTATTATAAGTTCTATGCAGCTGGTGATACAGATTCCTTACAGAAGATTGCAAAGCCAATCTCTAATAAGGAGATCTCTTACATCAAGTTCTTCAGCGAGTATGTAACCAAGTACCAGAATATTAGCATCTATGCAAAGCGTGGCTTAGACGATAAGTCATATCTGGTATCTGTTGTTATGGATATTAAGTTTAAGGATGCAGAGTCAACTGCTGCAGGCATGGACTTCTTCTATGTCATGACAGATGATAATGGTGGTCTCTATATCGCGAACCAGTATAGCTCCTTTAATACTGGGGATGGAGAGAATGAGATGGATTCTCAGATAGCTGCATTGATTGCTACTTTTGAGCAGCAGGATGACGTTGTGGATCTCCAGAAGCAGGTTCAGCAGAAGTTCAATGAGGCTCTTCTTAAGGATGAGGCATTAAATACACTTCTTACAACCACACTTCCAAATGCTACCACACAGTGGGCATCTTCTTATGTGGAACCTGATGCGACACAGGTTGCAGACGCATCTACGGATGAGAAGAAGGATGAAGAAGGAAAAGAGGATGAGAATAAGTCCTCTGAGACAACAACGGAGACTCCAGCTACAACTGGTCCGAAGGAAGTTACTGTTGATGGATTAGCAAATGGTAGCACCAAGACCTTAACTCAGACCGTTCGTGTTCGTTCTGATATGAATGAGACAGCATCCATCGCAGCAGTAGCATATACCAGCGAACCAATTACCATTGGCGCAAGCTATGACACTGGTTGGACAGCAGTTACAACCTATAGCGGTGCTTCTGGATATGTTCGTACCGATCTCCTGAAGTAAGGAAGATAGTGCAATTCATAAGATCATATGTACAATGCATAGAGCAAATGCCCTATGCATTGTTTTTTTATGTAGAAATATAAAAATTCCTTCGTCATATAGCCTCATAATCTGATAAAATGGGAAGTGCAATGTGGGTTTCTATAGGCTGCTGATGAAGCAGGCATGATATTATAAAGGAGAAGAATTATGGAAGAAACAAGTAGAACCGGCGTCCGCCTGAATAAGTATCTCAGTGAAGCTGGTGTGTGTTCTCGCCGTGAGGCAGATCTTGCAATTGAAGCGGGGGAGGTTATGATCGATGGCCGTGTTGCTGTACTAGGTGATCGTGTACAGGAAGGGGAGACGGTAATCTTTCGTGAGAAAGTGGTTGAGCACAAGGAGCCAGAAGTATTACTGCTTCTGAATAAGCCACGGGGAATTGTTTGCACAGCAGAGAAAAAAGAGAAGAATAATATCGTTGATTATTTAAATTACCCAGTTCGTGTATATCCTGTTGGCCGTTTGGATAAGGATTCAAGAGGACTGATCCTCTTAACAAATCAGGGAGATCTGGTGAATAAACTGAATCGTGGTGGCAACTATCACGAGAAGGAATATGTGGTGAAAATTGACCAGGAAGTTACGGCAGACTTTGTTGAGCGTATGTCTCGTGGAGTCTATCTGACAGAGCTTCATGTGAAGACTCGCCCATGTAAGGTTTGGAAGACCAGCTATGATACCTTCCACATCATTCTGACACAGGGACTGAATCGTCAGATTCGTAGAATGTGTGAGATGTGTGGTGTGAATGTAAAGGATCTGCTTCGCATCCGTATTATGGACTTAAATATTGGTGACCTAGAAGAGGGTGCTTACAGAGAACTTACGGAGGAAGAGAAGAATCATCTGATTGCCAGTCTGAAGGATTCCTACAGTGATCCAAAGCCATATGGTGAGAGAAAGTCCTATGGTAGACGTCCAAATGGACACAAGAATGGCGGCTATCGCGGCGGCAATCGTGAGGGTGGCTATAATTACAATAGAGGGAATCGCTCCAATGGCTATAATCGCGAAGGCGGCAATCGTGAGGGCGGCTATACCAGAGAGAATCGTTCCAATGGCTACAACCGTGAAGGTGGCAATCGTGAGGGTGGCTACAATTACAATAGAGGAAATCGTTCCGATGGCTACAATCGCGAATCGCGAAGGCGGCAATCGTGAGGGCGGATACAATTACAATAAAGGGAATCGTTCCGAAAGCTACAACCGCGAAGGTGGTTACAATTACAATAGAGAGAATCGCTCCAATGGCTACAATCGTGAGGACGGCCATAATTACAATAGAGGGAATCGCTCCGGAAGCTACAACCGCGAAGGTGGCTACAATTACAATAGAGAGAACCGCTCCAATGGCTATAACCGTGAAAGCGGCTACAATTACAATAGAGAGAACCGTAGTGGCAGAAGCTATCAGTCTGGTAGCTACTCTAATAGAGACCATCATGGTGATTTCTACGGTAAGAGAGACGAATAATAGGATTTGCCGAATAGATAGTGAGTGAATAGATATGGCTATGGATGTGCGCACAGAAATTGAAGATCTAAGACAGAAACTGGAGTATCACAATGAGAGATACTACAACCAGGATGCGCCAGAGATTTCTGATTATGAATATGACATGATGATGGAGCGCTTGAAGGAATTAGAGGCAGCACATCCAGAGCTGGATTCTGCCTCATCTCCAACCAAGCATGTTGGCGGCAGTGCCAAGCGTGAGGCTGGAGTGAAGGTTCGTCATAATGTTCCTATGCTTTCTCTTGATGATATCTTTGATCAGGAACAGGTGACCAATTGGGTCAATGGTATGAGACAGCGTCTTGGGAATCCTGAATTTGTAGTGGAGCAGAAAATCGATGGCCTATCTATGACCCTTCGCTATGAGAATGGTAGGTTAGCTCTGGCGGAGACCAGAGGTGATGGATTGAATTTTGGTGAGGATGTTACCCAGAATGCCCTTGTGATTCCTGATGTGGTACAGACCCTTTCAGATGCTCCAGAATACCTAGAGATTCGTGGCGAGGTCTATATGACAAGAGACAATTTTTCTAAGGTAAATGAGAAGCAGGAAGACTTAGGACAGAAGCCATTTGCTAATCCTAGAAATTGTGCAGCAGGAACTCTTCGCCAGCTGGATTCAAAGGTGGTGAAGGAGCGTGGTTTATCCATGTTCATCTTCAATTTACAGCAGGCAAGAGGCCGTGAGTTTGCTACCCACACCGAATTCTATGACTATCTCAAGTCCGAAGGTGTGAAGATGATTCCGGATTATCGGATCTGTCATACACCTGAGGAGTGCTGGGAAGCCATTCAGGCCATTGGTGAAAAAAGAGGCGATCTACCATATGATATTGACGGAGCAGTTATTAAATTGAACCGTTATACCGAGAGAGATGTCTATGGACATACCGATAAGGTATCCTCTTGGGCCATTGCCTATAAGTATCCACCAGAGGAGAAGGAGACGGTGATTCGTGATATCGAGCTTACCGTTGGTCGTACAGGACGAATCAATCCAACAGCGATCTTTGATACCATTCCTTTGTGTGGAACCAAGGTGAGCCGTGCTACCCTGCATAATCAGGATTTTATTGATTCCATGGACATTGGAATTGGAGACCATGTCACTGTCTATAAGTCTGGTGAGATCATCCCTAAGATTCGTAAGGTGCTTCATGAGAAGCGCCCAGAGGGTACAGTGACTTTCCAGATACCAGATACCTGTCCGGTGTGTGGAGCGAAGACTGTTCGAGAAGAGGGAACGGCCAATATCTTCTGCACATCTCAGACTTGCCCAGCGCAGTTGGTGCGTCATATTATCTACTTTACAGGCAGAGATGCCATGGATATCCATGGATTTGGTGAGATGGCAGTGGAGAAGCTGGTAGAAGCAGGCTATCTAAAGTCCATTGCCGATATCTACACCCTGAAGGACCATAGGGAGTCTATGATTCGATCTGGAATTGTAGGTAAGGAAAAGAATACAGATAAGCTCTTAGGGGAGATTGAATCCTCTAAGGAGAGAGACGGTTACCAGCTCTTGGCAGGCCTTGGTATTCCCAATGTTGGTAAGACTGCAGCACGAACCATTATGGACCAGTTTGGTTCCATTGACAGAGTTATGGCAGCTTCGATTGAGGAATTAACAGAGACCCCTGATGTAGGTCAGGTTACTGCAGAGGGCATCCACTTCTATTTCTCTCAGGAGGGAAATCAAGAGATCATCCAGCGCTTACGGGATATGGGAGTAAATATGGACCGTATCCAAGAGGAAGCAGCAGGAGAAGAGCTTTCTGGCAAGACATTTGTTATCACAGGAACCCTTCCATCCATGAAGAGAAAAGAAGCAGCCGATTTGATTACAGCCCATGGTGGTAAGGTATCTGGTTCTGTCTCCAAGAAGACAGACTATCTCCTTGCAGGAGAAGCAGCGGGAAGTAAGCTTACCAAGGCTGAGAGCCTGGGAGTAGCTGTGATTTCAGAGGAAGAATTAAAGACCATGCTTGGAATCTAAGGATCCGTATGTCTGGCTTTTGGCCCAAGATATAATTTTAAAGATATAACTTAAAAAATATAACTTACAAAATATCATTTACAAAATACAACTTATAAAAAGAAATAAAAAAGATTACGAAACAAGGAGGCAGGATCCATGCCGATCTGTACGAAAAATGATTTGCCTGCTAAGGCAATCCTAGAAAATGAGAATATCTTTGTGATGAATGAGGAGAGATCCTCTCACCAGGATATTCGTCCCTTAAATATTGCCATTGTGAACCTGATGCCACTAAAGGAAGATACAGAGTTACATCTCTTACGCATGCTGTCCAATACACCCTTGCAGGTGAATGTGACCTTTCTTGCTATTAAGAGCCATATCTCTAAGAATACCTCCCTCAGCCACTTGAATCAGTTCTATGAGACCATCTATGACGTGGAGGATCAGTTCTTTGACGGCATGATTATTACAGGTGCCCCTATTGAATTAATGGAGTTTGAGGAAGTGGATTATTGGCCAGAGATTTGCCATATTATGGAGTGGTCAAAGACCCATGTCACCAGCACCCTTCATCTGTGCTGGGGAGCTCAGGCCGGTTTATATTACCACTATGGGATTCAAAAGAGGACACTGGATCATAAGGTGTTCGGTGTCTATGCCCATAAGGTGTATCACCGCAGAGTGCCTCTGGTTCGAGGCTTTGATGATTACTTCATGGCACCACATTCTCGTAACACAGAGAGTATCTCAGAGGAGATTCGTCACAATAAGGAATTATTGACCCTGGCGGATTCCAACGAGGTCGGGACCTTTTTAGTCATGAATGGAGACGGTAGTCAGATCTTCATGATGGGGCATCCGGAGTATGATCGTATGACTCTGGATAAAGAGTATAAGAGAGACCTCGCTAAGGGGTTGGACATCCGTATGCCGGTGAATTATTACCCAGAGGATAATCCAGAGAAGCGCCCGGTTATGCAGTGGAGAGGACATGCCAATACCCTCTACACAAACTGGCTCAATTATTATGTCTATCAGGCAACCCCTTACATCTTCTTAGGTAAGGAAACCAAATGATCAAAAAAGAAGGAGTTCCCGTTATAGGAACTCCTTTTCTAGTAAATGTAAACCAATCTCTACTTGGTCTGATTCTTTTCTTCTACTTCCTGCATCTTCATTGCACGAACCTTCAGCGGAAGACCGAAGAGTGTAATAAAACCTTCTGCATCATGGTGGTCATACATATCACCTGTTGTAAAGGATGCAAGGGACTCATTGTAGAGAGAGTATGGGCTTGTTTCGCCAGCCTTGATGATATTGCCCTTATAGAGCTTGAATTTCACCTCACCAGTGACGTACTTCTGGGTGGATTTTACAAAAGCTTCGATGGCCTCACGAAGAGGAGTGAACCACTTACCTTCGTAGACAACCTGAGCCAGGCGATTGCCCAGATCCTTTTTAACAGCCATCGTCTCACGGTCTAGAATCAGCTCTTCTAACTGCTTATGAGCTTCCATAAGGATGGTTCCGCCAGGAGTCTCATAGACACCACGGGACTTCATACCTACGACACGGTTCTCTACGATATCGATGATACCAATACCATGCTTACCGCCAAGACGGTTCAACTCACGGATGATATCAGCAACCTTCATCTTCTTACCATTCACAGAGACAGGGACACCAGCCTCGAAGGCCATGGTGACATATTCGCCCTCGTCAGGGGCCTCCTCAGGCCTTGTGGTAAGCACTAAAAGGTGGCTATAATCAGGCTCATTACCCGGATCCTCTAATTCCAATCCCTCGTGGGAGATATGCCAGAGATTACGGTCACGGCTATAGGACTGATCTACGGAGAATGGGAGATGGATACCATGGGCATGGCAGTAGTCAATCTCATCCTGACGAGAACCAATCTTCCACTTGTCATCACGCCAAGGAGCAATGATCTTAATATCGGGAGCCAGAGCCTTGATACCTAATTCAAAACGAATCTGGTCATTTCCCTTACCGGTTGCACCATGACAGATGGCAACAGCCCCTTCCTTACGTGCAATTTCAACCAGCTTCTTAGCAATGCCAGGCCTTGCCATAGAAGTACCCAGAAGGTACTTATTCTCATAGACTGCGTCTGCCATTACACAAGGAACAATATAGTCCTCTGCGAATTCATCTGTGATGTCTTCGATGTAGAGCTTGGTAGCGCCACACATCTTCGCACGTTCCTGTAGACCGTCTAGCTCTTCGCCCTGTCCGCAGTCTACGCAGCAGCAGACAACGTCATAATTATAGGTCTCCTTCAGCCATGGAATAATGGCTGTGGTGTCGAGACCGCCTGAATATGCGAGTATTACTTTTTCTTTTGCCATGTTTTTTCCTCTTTTCTTTTTTCCAGATTGTAGCTTCCCTTAGGATGGGATTCTATTGAAATAAGAATTCACACAATTTCCTTGAGGTGAATCAACAGCTGACTTGAATATACACCACACATCCGCCATAAGCAAGTGATAATTTATGCAAATATATATGCATAAAAATAAATACATTAAGAATAACTAATGAAAAATAGATTGAATACCTAAAGACTGGAATGTATAATAATACAAAGGTCAAGAAGGAAAATGATTGGAAATATTTCTGACGAAGGACTATACTTGATTTAGATTGTCAGATTAATTACGTTTGTGGTCTACATTTAGGAAAAAGAAAAGAGAAGACAATGGCATATGAAGATTATACAATTCGTCCAATGACCCTAGAGGACTATGATAAGGTTTATAACCTTTGGATGGGGATTCATGGATTCGGCATCCGTTCCGTGGATGATTCCTATGAGGGAGTAGAGCGTTTCCTGAAGCGAAATCCATCCTGTAGTGTGGTGGCCCTCCATGGAGAAGAGATTGTAGGGTCTATTCTAGCAGGACACGATGGTAGAACCGCCTGTCTCTACCATGTATGTGTCCGAGAGGATTTTCGGAAAAAGGGCATCGGTAAGGCCATGGTGACAGCTTGCATGCGCGCCTTGCAGGAGGAACATGTATCGAAGATTTCTTTGGTGGCATTTCAGAATAATATTATAGGAAATGAGTTCTGGAATGCAGAGGGCTGGACCAAGCGGACCGATGTGAATAAATATGAATTTATATTAAATGAGGATAACATTACGAGATTTAACGCCTAATGGGTATAGCAAGAAGATACCTAGAAGATGGTTCTAAAGACAGAAGATAGACAGAAGGGATCAATCAGATGATTAAAATCGATGGTGGAGTTACAAGTGCCAAGGGATTTCAGGCAGCACATACAGGAGCAGGGATTAAGTATAGCGGAAGAGATGATATGGCAATGATCTATAGTGAATTGCCATGCCGGACGGCTGGCACCTATACCAAGAATGTGGTAAAGGCAGCTCCAGTTCAGTTTGATCGTATGCGTACCGATAATACTGGGAATATCCACGCAGTGGTTGTGAATGCAGGTATTGCCAATGCTTGTACTGGAGCCCTGGGATTAAAGTGCTGTCAGGAGACGGCAGATGTAACAGCAGAGGCTCTAGGGGTTCGCTCTGACTCTATTCTGGTGGCATCCACCGGTGTGATTGGCTTCCAACTTCCTATGGATAAGGTGGCAGCAGGCGTGCAGGCCATGGTACCAATCCTGTCAGACAGTAGAGAAGCAGGCCACCTGGCAGCTGAGGCCATTATGACTACGGATACCAAGCCTAAGGAATCTGCAGTGACCTTTGAGATTCAGGGGCGTACTTGTACCCTGGGCGGCATGACGAAGGGCGCTGGCATGATCCACCCCAATATGGGCACCATGCTTTGCTTTCTAACCACGGACTGTGAGATTGAGAAGTGGGCCCTTATGGATGCCCTAAAGGACGCAGTGAAGGATTCTTTTAATATGGTTTCTGTGGACGGAGATACTTCCACCAATGACACCTGTATTGTTTTATCCAATGGTGCCGCAGAGAATCCCCTGATTACCAGAGAGTCAGAGGATTATAGCATCTTCTTAGAAGCCATTCGTACAGTCACTAAGGATCTGGCGAAGCAAATGGCAGCAGATGGAGAGGGCGCTTCCCGTCTCTTTGAGGCAAAGGTCATCCATGCAGCAAGTGAAAAGGATGCGAGAGTCTTAGCAAAGTCAGTCATCACATCGAATCTGACGAAGGCAGCTATCTTCGGTAAGGATGCAAACTGGGGCCGAATCCTCTGTGCCTTAGGCTATTCTGGAGTGAATTTTGATCCAGAGCGTGTGGATCTAACCTTTGTCAGTGATAAGGGCCAGATTCAATTGATTGAAAACGGTGTGGCACTGGATTACAGCGAGGATTTGGCGACAGAGATTCTATCCTCTGATGCCGTGACTTGTATTTGTGATATGAAGCAGGGAGAGGATACGGCCACTGCCTGGGGCTGTGACTTGACCTACGATTATGTGAAAATCAACGCGGATTACCGCAGCTGATAGATGGGTTTACCTTTATAAATGTAAACCAAGGGAAAACAACCTGCAGACAGGAAAGTTTTCTGCAGCAGTTGAATGGAAAAGAAAAAGAGGACAATATGGACAAGAATATGCAGGAAAGTATGGAGAAAGCCAATGTGCTGATTGAGGCGCTGCCCTATATCCAACGCTTTAATCGTAAGATTATTGTCATCAAGTACGGCGGCTCGGCAATGGTGGATGAGGAATTAAAGCAGCACGTCATCCAGGATGTAACCCTTCTGAAGCTGGTTGGTTTCAAGCCCATTATCGTACACGGCGGCGGTAAGGAGATCAGTAAATGGGTGAAGAAGGCTGGTATGGTTCCAGAATTCGTAAATGGCCTTCGTAAAACTGATGCAGCCACCATGGAAGTGGCGGAGATGGTTCTGAATCGTGTGAATAAATCCCTTGTTCAGATGGTGCAGGCCTTAGGAGTGAATGCCGTAGGTATCTCAGGTAAGGACGGCGGCCTCTTAAAGGTGGAAAAGAAGCTTTCGGATGGACAGGATATCGGATATGTAGGGGAGGTTAAGGAAGTAAATCCCAAGATCCTAGAGGACCTATTAGAGAAGGACTTCTTACCAATTGTTTGCCCGATTGGAATCGATGATGCTTTCGAAACCTATAATATCAATGCCGATGATGCAGCCTGCGCTATTGCAAAGGCTCTAAAGGCAGAGAAGCTCGCCTTTCTTACCGATATCGAAGGGGTATGTAAGGATCCTAAGGATAAGTCCACACTGATCTCTGAATTGACTGTAGATGAAGCGAGAGCCCTGATCAGTGATGGCTTTGTCCAGGGTGGTATGCTTCCGAAACTGAATAATTGTATTGATGCTATCGAGGCAGGAGTTAATCGGGTACATATCCTGGATGGACGTATCGCTCATTGCATCCTCCTTGAGATCTTCACCAATCGTGGTATCGGAACGGCTTTGATCGGTAATGATGCTCTTCGCTACAGCGGAGAATAAGGAGGATAAGGGAATGGAGAAAAAAGAGTATATCAATCGTGCTGAAGGAGTCATGCTTCATGTCTATAATCGCTTTCCTGTGGTCTTCGATCATGGCAATGGGATGTACCTCTATGATACGGACGGGAAAAAGTATCTAGACTTTGGCTCTGGCATCGGTGTCATGGCATTGGGCTATAATGTAGCAGAATTAAATCAGACTTTAAAAAAACAGATTGATAAGTTAACCCACACCAGTAATCTCTATTATCATGTGCCAATGATTGAAGCTGCAGAGAAGATTACGAAGATGTCTGGCATGGATCAGGTCTTCTTTACCAATTCTGGAGCAGAGGCCATAGAGGGTGCGATTAAGGTTGCAAAAAAGTATGCCTATAAAAGGGATGGACATGCAGGTCATGAAGTGGTTGCTATGCAGCATAGCTTCCATGGACGTACAGTGGGAGCATTATCTGCCACAGGAACGGATCACTATCGAGAGCCCTTTTATCCGCTCATGGGTGGTGTAAGCTTCGCAGAATTCAATGATTTTGATTCGGTGAAAAAGGCTGTGAATGAGAATACCTGTGCCATTCTCCTAGAACCTGTCCAGGGAGAG
The DNA here is from genome assembly GCA_900317915.1 of uncultured Lachnospiraceae bacterium. Lineage (GTDB taxonomy): Bacteria > Bacillota > Clostridia > Lachnospirales > Lachnospiraceae > Lachnocurva. The sequence continues at coordinate 17,943 of ONIO01000002.1, forward strand.
GGTGGTATCTACCCGGCAGATCCAGAGTTCTTACAAGAAGTGAGAGGTCTGTGTGATGAGAAGGATATCCTATTAATTTTCGATGAGATCCAGTGCGGCATGGGCCGAACAGGAAGCCTCTTTGCCTATCAAAAGTATGGTGTGAAGCCAGATATTCTAACCTCTGCTAAGGCTTTGGGCTGCGGTGTGCCGGTGGGTGCTTTCTTAGTAACAGAGAAGGTGGCGAAGAACTCCCTAGAACCAGGAGACCATGGAACGACCTATGGTGGCAATCCCCTTGTCTGTGCATCCGTATCTAAGGTATGTGATTTGATGGAGAAGTATCAGATTCCAAATCATGTAAAGGAAAAGACCCCGTACTTAGAGGCCGCCCTAGATAAACTGGTTCAGAAGAAGCCATGGCTCTTAGGTCGCCGGGGTATGGGTTATATGCAGGGATTGATTCTAGATTCTAGTATCCCTGTTGGAAGTGTGGTGCAGAAGGCACTGGATAACGGGTTAATTATCCTGTCTGCCAGTGGGAATGTCATCCGACTCTTACCTCCACTCATTGCAGAGGAGAAGGAGATCGATGAGATGATTCGTATCTTAGATAAGATTTTATAATAGACTTTTCGATACAGCCCTTTACTCCCCAATGATACGGTCTAGGCGAAATTCTCGGCCAGCGATGAAACTTGCCTTTATGCTCTGACACTTAGGACAGGCGTATTGGTTCTTCGGACTTGGCTTATATTCTTCTCCGCAGTTTAGGCACTTGGCTGTAACAGGGATAAAGTGAACAGTGAGATGGGATCCTTCTAGGAGGGTCCCTTCTGTACATTTGGGATAGTAATCTTCTAAATAATGTGGAATGAGTCCAGTGGTTTCCCCAACAGAGATCACCAGCTCATCCACTTTTTTTATGTCATTTTTCTCGCAGGCCAATAGAGCTGTGGTCACCATGCGAGACATGTAACTTAATTCATGCATAGTATGTCCCTCGATTCTAATCTTACTCATCCTATCACATATGGTTGTAGAAATAATAGGGTGTGTCCCTGGAAATATTTCGTCAAATTGTATTATTTTGTTCCTTGTATACACAACTATAAAACGATGGCTTTAAAACAGGCATATTTGATGCTTAAAATAGCAAATCCCGTATATTGTAAATACAATTCTAAAATGGAATAGATGTTGCGCCACACCTTTGTATTATATGGAAATCATTTACGAAGAAGGCTGGAAAAGAAGTAGATAAAATGTGGTAATTATACAAAATTTTATTGAATCGTTTTCATTTTAGAGTTAGAATTGTTGAAGTTGTGAAAATAATAACAATAAAAAAGGAGTGTTGAAAGGAGTTGTGAGAAGATGTCTAATTTACCTATAGTACCTTTTCTCATTGTATTCCCAATGATTGTTGCTCTTTTCATGTTACTGATTCCAGTAAATGAGAAAGCAAATCGTGTGCGGAATACAATCGCCTACTTCAGCGCCGTACTAATTATGGGGGGCGTTGCAGTTTTAATTTTTCAGTGGGGCATGAATGGATTCCGTACCATGGATCTGTTTAAGCACACCGAGACGGTGGATCAATTAACCTTACTTGGGGAAGTTGTCTTAATGATTGTGGTTACCTTCTTAGCTTTTAAGTATCAGAGGGCCTGGATTGCAATTCTATCTATTGTACCTACCCTTGCCATCGGCTACTTAGAGCTCTATGGACCAAAGTCTAAGAGCATTGAAGCTATGACACGAGTTCGCGTGGACCACTTATCTGTTCTGATGTGCGTAATTGTGGGCATCATCGGTTCTCTGATTATTATCTATGCTGTTGGTTATATGCATGGTTACCACCATTACGTACATAGCTGGGTTGAGGATCGAAGAAATTATTTCTTCATGATTCTCTTTTTGTTCCTGGGTGCTATGTTTGGTTTTGTTTTATCCGATAGTCTGACTTGGATCCAGCTGTTTTGGGAGACTACATCTGTTTGTTCCTTCCTCTTAATTGGATATACCAGAGAGGAGATTGCTATTCAGAACTCCTTCCGGGCTTTATGGATGAACCTCCTGGGAGGTTGTGCTCTGACAGCAGGTATTATCTATTTTGATTATTTGGCGAAGAGCCTGTCCTTTAGAGATCTAGTAGATTATGCTCTGCTTCATCGGGGAAGTGCAATGATTCCGGTGGCACTGATTGCATTTGCGGCTCTTACCAAGGCTGCTCAGTTACCATTCTCCACTTGGTTACTAGGAGCTATGGTTGCGCCGACACCATCCTCTGCACTGCTTCATAGTGCAACTATGGTTAAGGCTGGTATCTATGTCTTATTCCGTCTGGCACCTGCTATGAGTGGAACCACAACGGGTATGATGATTTCCTTTGCTGGCGGCTTTACCTTCTTAGCGGCATCCTTCATGGCCATTGCTCAGAGCGATGGTAAGAAGGTCTTAGCCATGTCTACCATTTCTAACTTGGGACTGATGGTAGCCTGTGCTGGCGTAGGTACACCAGAGACCATTTGGGCTGGTGTCTTCCTTATGATCTTCCATGCAGTTAGTAAGTCCCTTCTCTTCCAGGATGTGGGAGCTACAGAGAATTCCCTTGGAACCCGTGATGTGGAAGAGATGCATGGCCTACTGTACCGTCTGCCAATGCTGGCAATCTGCATGTTCATTGGTATCGCAGGTATGTTCCTTGCACCATTCGGTATGCTGATCAGTAAGTGGTCTGCACTTCGCGCCGCAGTAGATGAGAATAATATTATTCTCGTTCTGATGGTTGTCTTTGGCTCCGCTACCACATCCTTCTACTGGACCAAGTGGCTGGGTAAGATTATTGCATCCACCAATGAGGGACCTGTTCGAGACATCACGAAGTTGAATGAGAAGATTTCCATTCTGATTCATACTGTCATGATGATCGCCCTCTGTGTTCTAGTGCCAGTCCTTACCACATCCTATGTACAGCCTCTCTTAGCAGAGATGTTCACTTCAAGTAAGAATGCACAGGTACTTCCAACCTCCATTCTCTACATCCTGGTTCTTTTGATTGTGTTTGTATTCTTAGCACCAGCCATCGCTTATGTTTTCTCTAAGAATATGAAGGCCAACCAGAAGCTTGCATATATGAGCGGAATCAATACAGGTAAGAATGACGCCTTCACAGATTCCTTTGGAGAAGAGAAGAAGCTACAGCTATCGAACTTCTACTTTAAGGATGTCTTTGGCCAGAGAAAGATTATGCTGCCATGTCAGTTGGTTACCTTCACTGTCATTGTGGTAATGTTCTGCGTAATTCTAGGAGGTGCACTGTAAGATGGTTGAGAGAATTATTCTGATCCTTTGTTATATCCTTCTAGCGCCTTTTTTAGGTGGTATCTTAGAGGGATTTGATCGTAAGATTTCTGCACGTATGCAGGGACGAATTGGACCTCCAATTCGACAGCCCTTTTATGATTTGATTAAGCTTTTTAAGAAGCAGTACATTGTGGTCAATCATTCGGTTCACTTTTTGCTATTAAGCTATTCTGCATTAATGATTCTGACAGGAAGTATGTTCTTCGGCGGAGCAGACTTACTCCTTTGCTTTTTCGTACTGTCCACAGCAGCGACCTTCCTATACTTTGCAGCTGTGATTACCAATTCTCCATACTCCACCATTGGAGCCCAGAGAGAACTGGTACAGATGATGTCCTATGAGCCAGCCGTACTGCTGACAGCCGTAGGCTTCTACTTAGCAACAGGTTCCTTCAATGTGGCAGACATCATCCAGTCGGACTACAGCTTAATTGTGAAGATGCCAGGCTTTTTCGTAGCCTTTGTTTTCATTATGACCATTAAGATGCGAAAGTCTCCATTTGATACTGCAGCATCCCATCATCCACACCAGGAGCTGGTGAAGGGTATCACCACAGAGATGGGTGGTAAGAACTTAGGTATCTTCAATGTGACCGAGTGGTATGAGAATGTCTTCCTCTTTGGAGTGGTTGCTCTCTTTATCCTGAATAAGAATCCATGGAGCTATCTGGCTTGTGCTTTGGTGATTCTCTTTGTTTACTTCATAGAGATTCTCATTGATAACAGTTGTGCCCGTGTGAAGTATCATTTGATGCTGAAGATGACCTGGATGGTTACCCTGTTTTCCGCAGGGGTGAATCTCTTAATTCTGATGCTGATTCGATAAATGTAAACCCTGTTCTAGAACCCGGTCTACATTTACATGTGGGAGTCTCGTAATAATGGGAGGAAAAAATGGCAAATGTTAAAAAATCTCCATGGCTGATTCACTATGATGGATCTAGCTGTAATGGATGTGATATCGAAGTCCTGGCGTGTATGACACCTGTCTATGATGCAGAGCGCCTAGGCGTAGAGAATACCGGCGATCCTATGCAGGCGGATATCCTCTTAATCACTGGTGGAATTAATTCTCAGGCAGTTCCTGTAGTAAAGCAGATCTATGACCAGATGCCTCGCCCTAAGGTGGTTGTAGCAGTAGGTGTCTGCGCATGTACAGGTGGAATCTTCAAGGAATGCTATAACGTACTAGGTGGAGCTGATGTGGTGGTTCCTGTGGATATCTATGTTCCAGGATGCGCTGCTCGTCCACAGTCTATTATTGATGGTATTATCCAGGCTAGAGACCTGTTCCAGAAGCGTTCCAAAGAGCATGATGCTCTAGTGAAGGCTGGTAAGACCTATGATGAGTATAAGGAGGAGGAAGCCAATGGCTGAAGTGATTTGCCCAGAGAATAAGATGCTTGAAATAAGCCTAGACCAATTCCTTATGGAAGTCATGCGTAAGAAGCAAGCTGGTCTCCGCTTGGATCAGGCCTGTGCTGCCTATGCAGATGGGAAGTATGAACTGTCCTATAGCTTCTCAGATGATGATGCGTATCAGTTTGAGAATCTCCGTGTGGTGGTTGGACTAAAGGAAGAGGTTCCATCCATTTCTCATATCTATCCTGCTGCAAGCTTCTATGAAAATGAGATGCGTGAACTCTTTGGCGTGCAGATTGAGATGATTGGAATCGATTATAAGGACCATCTCTATCGCATGGAAGAGGTGATGCCTATGCTTCCAACAGCTGGTAAGAAGCTGTTAGAGGAGATGGAGACTGAAGTAAAAAGTGAGGATACTGGAGTAGAGGTAGACGGAGGTGAACAGTAATGGGTAAGAGAAGTGTTGTTCCTTTCGGGCCACAGCATCCAGTTCTGCCAGAACCAGTGCATCTGGATCTTGTAATCGAGGATGAGAAGGTAATTGAAGCAATTCCAAATATTGGATTTATACATAGAGGTCTGGAAGGACTTACAGAGAAGCGTGATTTTAAACAGATGACCTATGTCATTGAGCGTACATGTGGTATCTGTTCTTTTGGTCACGGTATGGGCTATGTAGAGACCTTAGAGAAGATGATGAATGTTGAAGTGCCAAGCCGTGCAAAGTACTTACGTACCATCTGGGCAGAGATGGCCCGTATCCATAGCCATCTTCTGTGGCTGGGTCTGATGGCAGATGCATTTGGCTTCGAGTCCCTCTTTTATCAGGCATGGCGCGTTCGAGAGCGTGTACTGGACCTGCAGGAGATGACCACAGGTGGTCGTATTATCTTCTCCGTAAATCAGCTAGGTGGAGTCCTTCGTGATATAGATTCTGAACAGGAGAAGGTGATTCTCGATACGCTAAAGGATGTTCAAAAGGATATTAAGACCATTGCTGATTCATTCCTTATGGATTACTCCGTAGAGAGTCGTCTGAAGGGAGTTGGTATCCTGACCAAGGAACAGGCGCATGACTTAGGATGCTGCGGACCATTTGCCCGTGCATCCGGACTGAACTATGACATGCGTAAGTTAGGATATGAAGCCTATGGAGAGCTAGACTTTGAGCCAATTATCTCACGAGAGGGTGACTCCTTTGCTCGCTGTGAGTGCCGTATCAATGAGCTCTATCAGTCCATTGATTTAATCCGACAGGCATTTAGTAAGATGCCATCTGGTGATATCGCAGTTTCAGTAAAGGGGAATCCAACAGGAGAGTACTTTAACAGAATTGAGCAGCCAAGAGGCGAGGCCATCTATTATATTAAGGCCAATGGTAGTAAGAAACTGGATCGATTCCGTCTCCGCACACCGACCTTTGCCAACCTGGCAGGTCTCTGCGAGATGCTGAAGAATTGTGAATATAGTGATGTAGGTGTATTGGCTCTTACCATTGATCCATGCATCTCATGTACCGAGCGATAAGGGGGAGAAGCAGATGGCAATTATGAAGTTTGCACCGACCATGTTAAAGCAGCTCTTTCAGAAGCCGGTGACTACCAAGTATCCAATGGAGCCAATCCAGTATCCAGAGGGCTCTAGAGGCCATGTTGTTGTAGAAATACAGGCATGTGTCTCCTGCAGTCTCTGTGCCATGAGCTGTCCTTGTGGAGCAATTCAGGTGGATCGTAAAGAGAAGACCTGGACCATTAATCGATTTGATTGTGTCCAGTGTGGCTACTGCGTAACGGTATGTCCTCCCAAGGCCTTATCCATTGTACCTGGGTATCAGACTCCAGGAGAGGAGAAGTATTCTGTTACAGAACAACACATTATGACAGAGGAAGAGAAGCAGAAGGCACTTGAGGCAGAGGCGAAGAAGCAGGCCGCCATCAAGGCTGCCATGGAGAAGAAAAAAGCTGCTGAGGCAGCAGCCAAAGAGACAAAGTAAGTGTTAAGAATTGAGTCCCTAGGAGAGGGATGCTTCGGCGTCAATCCAATCCTGGGGATTTTTGATAGCAGGGATGTACATGAGTGGATTTTTGATCCGGGTCTACGGAATGGTGCAGGGAGTTGGCTTCCGGCCATTCATCGCAGAACTAGCAACTGAATTACATATTGCAGGAACTGTCCAGAATGCGGGTGGAATTGTCCATATCAAGGCATTTTGTGACGCAGCGGATCTGGATTCTTTTATAGAGAGAATCTATGAAAGTGCGCCCAAGGAATCCCATATTAGTAGAATTCAGGTGGAAGACTTAGGAGATACCCCAGGGGATGATTCTAGGGACTCTTCCCCTATATCTGGGATGAAAGAAGGACGCTTTTCTATCGTAGATAGTAGAGATGAGAAGGAGAATCTTCGCTTTCTCCCTAGTGATATAGGAATCTGTAAGGAGTGCGCCAAGGAATTATTTGATCCTAAGAATCGCCGCTATCGTTATCCTTTTATCTCCTGTACCAAATGTGGACCACGCTTTACCATCCTAGAGGATATCCCCTATGACAGAGAGCGTATTACCATGGGAAGGTTCCCTATGTGTCCGGCTTGCAAAAAGGAATATGTAACAGCCCATAACAGACGCCGCCATGCCCAGACTATCGCCTGTCATGATTGCGGACCGACCCTTACTTCCTATGAGAAAAGTGACAGGATAGATGAGAATCAAGGGGCACTAGACCGGGCTACCTCGATTCTAAGTCAGGGTGGAGTCATCGCCCTAAAGAATGTGGGCGGTTTTCATTTGGCCTGTAAGGCCGATTCTAAGGAAGGCATCAATCGGCTCCGTCAGTGGAAGAATCGAGAAGAGAAGCCCTTTGCTGTGATGTATCCCAATGTGGAGGAGGTCCGAAGGGTCTGTAGAATCAATGAGGTAGAAGAGGAACTCCTAGAGGGATATGCTCGGCCCATTGTACTTCTAGATCTTATAGATCCATCCCTCTATTATGATGCCAATGGAGGAAGCATGCGAATGGGTGTCATGCTTCCAGCAGATCCGCTGCAGCTTCTTCTAACCTGGGCCTTAGGACCACTCCTTATGACCAGCGGAAATCGGGGCGGAGAACCTATGCATATTACTGGGGATGCCTTCCTTTCTTCCATGAAGGATGAGGGATTCCCAGATTTAGTTTTAGATCATAATAGAGAGATTCTTACCCCGCTGGATGATTCCATTTATCAGGTGGTAGAGATGGAGAACCATTCCCTGGAGACACAGATCCTTCGACGGGCTAGAGGCCTGGTGCCAGAGCCTATCTGGCTTCCTTGTAAGGTTCCGGAGGATACCTTCCTATCTGGTGGGGATCTAAAAAGTGTCTTTGGCCTATGCCGCGAGGATGCCCTCTATCTCTCTGGTCACTTCGGTGATTTGGAGTGGCAAGAGTGTCGAGAGAAAAGAGCCCATGCCATCCGGCACATGGAGAGAATCCTTGACATCCATCCCAAGAGAGGGATTACGGATCTCCACCCCCTATACCTGTCTAGGAAGGAAGCAGAGGATAGCCTTAGGGATGTCCGGGGAGTGCAGCATCACTTAGCCCATACTATGGCAGTGGCTGCAGAGCATGGCCTGCATGGCCAGGTCCTAGGCATCTCCTTTGATGGAACAGGCTATGGGACAGAGGGAAGTATCTGGGGGAGTGAATTCCTCTGGGTAGAGATTCCAAAAGATACTGGGGAACTTACCTGGACGAATTGGGGTCATCTCTCCCCTGTGGGACAGATGGGCGGAGACTCCGGCTCCCGTGATGGGAAGCGGATGCTCTTAGCCTATCTATTAGAAAGTCAAAAGACTGGCCTCCTTACTGAGGAGGAGCTGGATTCTCAGCTATCAAAATACTATGACCCTGGCCAGATGAAGCTACTAAAGGCAGCTTTTCATAAGGGCATCGGTGTCCATCCTTCTCGCTCCATGGGACGACTATTTGATGCCGCATCAGCCGCTTTGGATATCTGTTATGAGAACCGTTACGAGGGCCAGTGCCCCATGGAATTAGAGAAGTATGCCTTTCTTGCTTTAGATAAAAAGGTAGACCAGGCCGATTTCTTGGAGTCCTTCCATCCATTGGTTCATAGCGCTGTAATAGAAAAAGAAGACCAGACCCTAGAGATGGATGGGAAAAGGATTCTCTGCCAATTGCTGCAGCTTAAGAAAAAAGGGAAATATACCAAGGAAGAGCTTGCCTTATATTTCCATAGATGCCTAATTGGGATGACCATAGAGATGGTGAAGAAACGAGTAGACAAACATGTGCCGATTCTTCTATCTGGAGGAAGCTTCTTGAATCGCATCCTGCTTCGAGGCGTGGTGGCAGGCTTAGAGAAGGAAGGCTATACCCCTTACTTTAATCACCTTGTTCCTCCTGGAGATGGAGGCTTAGCTCTTGGTCAGGCCTATCTGGCATGTATGAAAAGTATACGAAAGAAATAGTAGGAGTTAGATATGTGTGTTGCATTACCAGGCCGTGTGGTGGCCATAGATCAGGATAAGAAAATAGCCCGTGTAGACTTTAGCGGGAACCAGGTGGAAGCGAGATGTGGTTTTGTGCCCATCTCCATTGGAGATTCCGTGCTGGTTCATGCAGGCTGTATCCTGCAGAAGATCTCTCAGGATGAAGCCAGCCAGATGGAGGAGCTATTTGCATCCCTTGAGGAATTAGCTTGTGAGGAGCGTGTGTGATGAACCTTACGGAAATGAAAAACGATCTCTCTTCTTACGACGGAGAGGATATCCGCATCATGGAAGTGTGCGGTAGCCATACCGCTGCCATTGCAAAGTATGGAATCCCTGGCATCCTGTCTCCTAGGATCCATCTCCTCAGTGGACCAGGATGCCCTGTGTGTGTCACTCCATCCTCTTATGTAGACCGCCTGCTGGATCTTGCTATGGAAGAGGGAAATTGCATTGTGACCTTCGGGGATCTCTTACGTGTCCCAGGTTCTACCAAGCGCAGCTTATCCACTGCAAGGGGAGAAGGTGCCCGGGTGGAGATGGTTTATTCCCCCATGGATATCCTTTCTCTTGCAGAGAAGGAGAAGGACACTACCTTTATCTTTGCTGCGGTGGGATTCGAGACCACGACCCCGGTCTATGCCATGCTTCTACAGGAATTGGAGCGACTGGATATTAGAAATGTAAAGCTTCTCACCGCTATTAAGACCATGCCAGAGGTGATTCATTATCTGATGGCATCGGGTGCACCCATCGATGCCTTTCTTGCACCTGGCCATGTGTCTGTGATTACTGGTACGAAAATTTATGAACCCATTGCAGAGGAATTTCAGATTCCATTTTCTGTGGCAGGATTTGGTGGCCAGGAACTACTGGCAGCAATCTGTGGAATCGTACAGTCCAGAGGCAAGGGCAGGGTCTTAAATTTCTATCCGTCGGTGGTAAGAGAGGAGGGGAATCCCAAGGCAAGAGCCTTAATTGATAAGTACTTTGAAGTCTGTGACGGCGCCTGGAGAGGAATTGGTCAGGTGGCAGGTTCTGGCAAGATTCTTAGAAAAGAATATGAGAGATTTGATGCAGGTAGCCGTGGCTTGGATGCAGATCATAAGGCCAATCCGGCATGCTCCTGCGACAGGGTTTTGATGGGAAAGATGAGACCCTATGAGTGTCCTTTGTATGGGAAGGTGTGTACCCCCTTAAGTCCCCAGGGTGCTTGTATGGTTTCGACAGAAGGCTCCTGTTTTTCCTACTTTTCTAACCACAGACAGGATAAATAAAAGATTCCTACAGGCATCTTAAGGTTGGTTTACATTTATAAAAAGGATGCACGTATGACACTAGAAGGGAGAGTCAGATGACTGAGGATAAGATTTTAATGGTACATGGAAGCGGTGGATCCGCAACAGGTCAGCTGATTGATACCATTTTCGATAAGGAATTTTCGAATGAGACACTAGATGAGATGGAGGATGCAGCTGTTCTAGAAGGAGCGGGTAAAATCGCCATGACAACCGATAGCTTTGTGGTAACACCTTCGGAATTTCCTGGAGGTGACATCGGCCGGCTCTGTATCTGTGGTACTGTAAATGATCTCTTAATGAGAGGCGCTGTGCCAAAGTATATTACCTGCGGATTTATCCTAGAAGAAGGACTATCTGTGGATCTTTTGAAGAGGGTAGTGCATTCTATGGCAGAGACTGCAAGAGAAGCGAAAGTTACGATCGTGGCAGGTGATACCAAGGTGGTGAATGGCCATGGGGAGCTCTATATCAACACGGCCGGATTGGGATTTGTTCCAGAAGGTGTGGATATCTGCGGAAAAAATGCAAGGGTAGGTGATCAGATTCTGGTGTCTGGAACCATGGGGGATCATCATGCCACGATTCTGTCCCAACGAATGGAGATTGAAACGGATATAGAGAGTGATAATGCTCCATTAAATGATATGGTGGAAAAGCTTCTATCTTCTGGAGTTCGTGTGCATACCTTACGTGATATTACCAGAGGTGGCATAGGAACCGTCCTGAAGGAACTTTCCTTAAGTTCGAAGAAGACTTTCTTAATTGAGGATGATAAAATCCCAGTTTCTCCTAAGACCAGAGACTTCTGCGGTCTCCTTGGATTAGATCCACTCTACATGGGCAATGAAGGAAAAATGGTAGTCATCGTAGAGAAGGAGGATTGTGAGAAGGCTTTAGAGATTCTTAGAAGCTCTAAGTACGGAGAAAATGCGGCATGGATTGGAGAGGTCACAGAGGACTCGGATGGGAAACTACTTGCCAAGACCTCAATCGGAGGCCTTCGAGAGCTGGATGTGCTTCAGGGAGAGGGTTTGCCACGTATTTGCTGATACGAGTATAAAATAATACACATTCCAAAGGGAAACTTCGAAAATTATATAAAATGGCCAAATTGTTTTTCACTTTCCTGATGCTTTTTCTTCCTATTTATTATATAGTAGCCCGTAGAGACTTTTTAGGAGGAAATTATCATGAGCATTCCAGTTTGGCTTTGTTTGCCATTTGCGGGCATATTATTATGCATCGCCTTATTTCCCATTATTAATCCAAAGTTTTGGGAGAAGTTCCAGCCAGTCATTGTGGCCTTTTGGTCCCTTTTAGTATTTGTCCTGTTTTCTGTGGTATTTGGAGTATCTGATTCCTTTGAGACCACATTGGACTGTTTGGTGAATGACTATTTAACATTCATTGTACTTCTGTTTGGACTGTATTGTGTATCCGGTAATATCTCATTTGAGGGAGATCTTGCTGGTTCTCCAAGAGTCAATGTAATGCTCTTGATATTAGGAATATTCCTTTCTTCTATGATTGGAACAACAGGATCCTCAATGCTTATGGTTCGTCCTGTGATTAAGATGAATTCCTGGAGAAAGAGGAGATCCCATATTATGGTATTCTTTATTTTCCTGATATCCAATATGGGTGGTTGCCTGACTCCAATTGGAGATCCTCCACTTTTAATGGGCTTTATGAGAGGCGTTCCATTCTTTTGGAGTCTGAAGCTATTACCAATTCTTTTATTTAATATGGTTCTCTTACTGACTGTCTTTTATTTCCTAGACAAAAGGAACTACCGCAAGGATATTGCAGAGGGTAGAAAGCCAAATATCAGTAAGCCTGGTACCCAGCTTAAATTAGCTGGTCTTCACAATATTATTTTTCTGATTATGATTGTGGCAGCAGTTATTCTAAGTGGTGTATTACCAAGCCTCCCTGCATTTTTAGATGCAGAAGGAAGTGTCCGTGGTATTCGAATCTATAAGGACGTGGTATTAACCTTCCCAGCAATGATTGAGTGCGGCATTATTCTTCTTGCAGCCTGGTTATCCTTTAAGACTACTTCCGTCCAGATTCGCCGTAAGAACCACTTTACCTGGGGAGCTATTAAGGAAGTAGCAGTTCTCTTCATTGGTATTTTTATTACCATGCAGCCAGCCCTTCTTTTACTGAAGAGCCTTGGACCAACCCTAGGTATTACCACTCCAGTGCAGATGTTCTGGGCAACAGGATCTCTGTCCTCCTTCTTGGATAATACACCGACCTATCTGGTATTCCTTACCACAGCAGGTACTCTTGGCGCACATGCTGGACTTGCTACAAGTGTAGGTGTCATTCCTCTTAAGGTATTAGAGGCGGTTTCTTGTGGTGCGGTATTTATGGGTGCTATTACCTATATCGGAAATGCCCCGAATTTCATGGTAAAGTCAATTTCAGATGAGAATGGTGTCCAGATGCCATCCTTCTTTGGCTATATGAAGGAGTCTTTTTGCTATCTGGTTCCAGTTCTTTTACTGGATACCCTGGTATTCTTTTTGTAGGAGGTGACAGATTTGAGTAATACAGAAATGAAGACTCCAACGGATCAGGAATTACGTGAGTTTGCTGGTAGAATCTATGACCTTGACTATAAAACCTATCAGACCACTGGTTCTGCATTAGGCCGTGTCTATAATGATGATCGAGAGACCTGTGTGAAGCGTATCATTAAAGAGATGGGTTCCTCTGAGACAGAGCATTATCTCCAGACACAGGTGGCTCTGATTGCCAATATGGCTCGTACGATTTCAGATAAAAATGTACGCCGTGAAATCATGCAGGAGTACGACATCATCACCCAGGAACTGATGAAGTATGCGTCTATCTATCAGAACACCATGAGTGATGCCAATAGAGATGCCTTTGATCGCTTGACCTTACAGAAGCGATTTACAGAGAAGAATCATCTGATCATTGCCATTAATCGTACCTATGGATCTGGTGGTACACAGATAGGCTTTGCCTTAGCGGATGCTCTGAAACTGAATTACTACAATTCAGAGATCTTTAAAACTGTACTTCGCCGCTTAGAGGCAGAGCAGGATGGAGTAGAGGATGCGCATTTTAATATGCCAATGGATGAAACAGATGGTAAGATCATTCCAGGTCCACCAGTTAGCTTTGAAAATGAGAAGAGAAGCCTTTGGCAGAGACTGAAGAGGGCCTACCGTTATCATGGACTTCCAATTAAGGATGCGGTTTTCTTTAACCAGAGTGAATTGATCTGTGACTTGGCACAGAAGGAAGACTTTGTCATTATGGGTCGCTGTGCAGATGCAGTTTTACAGAATAATGATATTCCTCATATCTCAATCTATATCACTGCACCTTTTGAGCAGAGAGTAGAGCGTGTTATGGAGTTGGATCATCTGTCTCGCATTGAGGCTACCAAGCTTCTCCATAAGATTGATAAGAAGCAGTCCAAGTACTACACCTATTTCACCGGGAAGAAGCGTAATCATGCATCTAATTATGATCTGTGCTTGAATTCTGGTACCTATGGAATGGATGGAACTGTAGAATTTATTATCAATACCCTTTTGACAAGCGGTATTGTTACAGAGAATCGAATTGTCCGTCACACAGAGGGATAAGGACATGAATATAGACAAGGGTTGTGTTTTTTGACATACCCTTGTCTTTTTTACTTTCTTTTTTCAGAAAAAAGTATAGAATAGATTGTGAAATAAATATCAATTAAGAGGTATATTGGAATGGAGAAAAAAATGAAGATTCCAGCAAAGCAAATAACCCTTACGGCAGCAATGCTAGCCATTTGTATTATTAGTCAATTTTTTAAGAATACCAGCGTATTTATTACAGGGCCGATTGTTAATGCGGCACTTATTATTGTCACTGTATTTTGTGGCCTGCTCTGTGGTGTGATTCTTTCAGTGATTACACCGATCACCGCATTTTTTATTACAGGTTCACCAGTGATGGCTGCAGTTCCACTGATGTTTCCGTGTATTATCCTTGGAAATATAGTTTTGGTATGCATGGTCTACATTTTAAAAAATCATTTTGGAAAAGCAGGCTTACCTGTCTCCATGGTGCTTGGATCCATATGTAAGGGCGCTGTGATGGGGCTTTTGATTGCTCTTATTATCTTACCTACATTCTTACCACCGAAGATGGCACCTATGCTTCCTATACTGCAAAAGCAATTCTCTCTGGTGCAGTTCATTACAGCACTCATTGGTTCTCTTTATGCATTTATCATTATTCAGGTCCTGTCCAAGTCCAAGGTAATGGAGTAGACGTCTAGCTTTTGTATCGAGAGATCATTGAATCATATCTGTAAAGAATTGAGAGGTAGATTCCTTTGGATGAAGGAGGAAGAGTATGAGAGGTATCTATACAAATGTAAATGATATACGTAAGCGTGTCTTTTCTGAAGTGGCACGTCTGTCCTATGAATATAAGGAGGACATGGACCTCGAGCAGATGCGACAGATTCCCTACAATGTAATTCCGGGAATTGTATCCAGCTATCGAGATTCTGCCTTTTTAGAGAGGGCAATTGTACGAGAGAGAATTCGTCTCGCCATGGGCTTAAGCGTACAGAATCATGATGATTATATTCCCATGACTGCAGATGCCATAAAGGCCGCAAAGCCAGAGACTTACTATGAGCCACCTCTTATTAATATCATTAAGTTTGCTTGCCATAAGTGTCCAGATAATGTGATGAAGGTCACAGATGCATGCCAGGGGTGCCTGGCACATCCTTGTAAGGAAGTATGTCCTAAGGGTGCAGTCTCTATCTATGATGGGAAGTCCCATATCGACCAAGAGAAGTGTATTAAGTGTGGCAAATGCAAATCGGCTTGTTCCTATGGAGCAATATTGAAGATGGAACGCCCCTGTGTGAAGGCTTGTGGCGTCAAAGCCATTCACGAAGACGAGAATGGATGCGCTGAGATCGATCAGTCCAAATGTGTATCCTGCGGACAGTGCCTGGCCAATTGCCCATTTGGTGCCATCGCAGATAAAGCACAGATTTTCCAGACCATTCAGGCCATTCGAAGCGATGTTCCAGTCTATGCAGCGATTGCACCAGCATTTATTGGACAGTTTGGCCCAGAGATGACACCCAAGAAGATTCGTTCTGCCTTTCGGGCTTTGGGATTTGAGGATGCCGTAGAGGTAGCAATTGGAGCGGATTTATGCACGATTTCTGAGGCAGAGGACTTTATGAGAGAAGTCCCTGATGAGAAGCCTTTTATGGCCACATCCTGCTGCCCAGCCTGGTCTGTTATGGCAAAGAGAGACTTCCCAGAACAGGGAAAGTGCATTTCCATGGCCCTTACACCTATGGTATTAACGGGACGTCTTTTGAAGAAAAATCATCCAGGATGCAAAGTGGCATTTATTGGACCGTGCTCGGCGAAGAAACTAGAAGCTATGCGTCGTTCCATTCGTTCCGATATTGACTTCGTATTAACCTTCGAAGAAGTTATGGGAATGTTCGATGCGAAGGATGTGAACTTTGCAGAACTTGAAGAGGATCATTCCATGCATGGTGCAACAGCAGATGGTCGTGGATTCGCTGTTGGCGGCGGAGTAGCCCACGCAGTAGCAGAATACATTAAGGAGAATTACCCTGGTGTAGAAGTGCAAACGGAGAGGGCAGATGGACTAGAGAATTGTAGGAAGATGCTGATGCTGGCCAAAGCTGGAAAGTACAATGGCTATCTCTTAGAAGGAATGGCTTGTCCTGGTGGTTGCGTTGCAGGGGCAGGAACCATTCAACCAATTGCCAAGTCTGTTGGCGCTGTGTCGAATGCAATGAAGGCCTCTAGCAATGAACACTCCTCTACATCGATTTATGCAGATGTGTTAAATTCCTTAGGAGAAGGGGATACCAGGGCCCCAGAAGAAGAGTAGTATATTTCATTTACTCTTTATTCGGAGCGGATTGGTCTTGTAATATCCTTGCTTTTTCGATAAAATACAGTCAGCACAGACAATGGGACTTCCTATACCTAGGAGGTTCTGTTATTTATGAAAAATCATAAATGTCTTCTGACTGTATTTTTTATGCTTATTTTTATCCTGGTAGGTTGTGGAAAGCAATCCTACTTAGAGACAAAGTCCCAGAGTGAGAAGAGTCAACAATCTGATAGTCATCAGGGGAGTAGGGCTACGGGGTCTAGTAATACCGCAGCACAGTCTGATAAAAAATCCAATAAAAATACAAATTCAAAAAAGACAAAGACAAAAAAGACGTCCGATGATACACCTTGGGTGGTGTGCATTACAGGAGCTGTGAATCAGCCTGGAGTCTTCCATGTGAAGGAAGACACGAGAGTGTATGAAGTAATTAAATTGGCTGGTGGATTTCGCTCTGATGCAGATCAGGATTCTTTAAATCAAGCAGCGGCGGTTTCAGATGGCGAGATGATTCGAATTCTAACCGTAGAAGAAGCAAAGCTTAGTAACTCCCCGGAGGTATCCGGTCAGAGTCAATCCCAGACACAGGATGGGAAGAGTACAGGCGGGAAAGTAAGCTTGAATCGTGCCAGTAAGGAAGAATTAATGACACTTCCTGGAATTGGTGAGTCCAAGGCAGATGCCATTATTAAGTATCGAGAAGAAAATGGCAGCTTCCGTTCGATCGATGATTTGAAGAAGATTTCAGGGATTAAAGACGGCGTCATAAGTAAGTTTAAAGATAAAGTAGTTATATAAACTAGAGGAATTAGGCGAGATGGCGAAGAAGGTACTAGTAGTAGATGACGAGAAATTAATCGTAAAGGGTATCCGTTTTAGCTTAGAGCAGGACGGTTACGAGGTAGACTGCGCATATGATGGCGAGGATGCTTTAAATCATGCCAAGGAGAATGCCTACGATATGATTCTCTTAGATATTATGCTGCCTAAGATGAACGGATATGAGGTTTGCCAGCAGATTCGCGAGTTCTCTAGAGTTCCAATTATTATGCTGACAGCGAAGTCTGATGATATGGATAAGATCTTAGGCCTAGACTATGGTGCAGATGATTATATCACCAAGCCATTTAATATTCTCGAGGTGAAGGCTAGAATCAAGGCCATTATGCGTCGTACCAATCCGGAAGTGACTGGTACTGTGAATACGGATGAGATTATCTCTGGCGATATTCGTATGAGCACAGAGAGTAGAAGAGTCTATGTGAAGGAGCAGGAGTTGAACCTTACTGGTAAGGAATTTGACCTTCTTCTTTTACTTGTACAGAATCCTGGAAAGGTATATTCCAGAGATGCATTATTAACAGCTGTTTGGGGTGAGGATTACCCTGGTGATGCTCGTACTGTAGATGTCCATATTCGTCGCCTTCGTGAGAAGCTAGAACCTAATCCATCTGACCCTCGCTATGTACATACCAAGTGGGGCGTTGGTTACTTCTACCAAGTATAGGATGATTCATGAAAGAGAAACTAATTCGCTTCTTTGGAAGCCTTCATATTCATTTTTTTCTAATTATATTTCTAGCCGCAATGATTCCTGCATCTCTTATCACAACAGGATTCGTGCGTCTCTATGAGAACCGCCAGATTCAGACGGATTACTCCCAGATTACTAGCCAGGCCAAGCTAATCACCAATCAGATTGCTACAACAGGATACTTGAATGATCCTAGTGCCGTAGATTTTTTGAATGCGGAATTAACCGCTATGGCCAATGCCTATGGTGGCCGAATGATGGTCATTAATAATTCTTTGCAGGTGGTGAAGGATACCTACAGTGCAGAGGAAGGCAAGTCTGTTGTCTGGAGTAATGTGGTAAAGGCATCTCGAGGAACCACCTCTTACTACGTGGACCAAGAGAGTAATTACATCATTGTCACCATCCCAATTCCAAATATGACCTATTCTGACTCGGATAAGACCAGTGATTCCAACAGTCTTTTGTCTTCCAATGATTCGGATTCCGATAGTTCCCTTCGTACAAAGGAGGAGGGACCATATCTTGGAGTTCTATTGATTATGAAGTCCACAGACGATATCTCTCAAAACATTACCTTTTTGCAGGATGTGATGTGGGAAGTTCTTCTGGTTGTCTTTATTTTTGCTGTGGTAACAGCTGCATTTTTCTCGGATCGAATGACCAGGCCACTTCGTAAGATTCGTGACTTGATTCCTCATATTCAGGATCATGCAGAGGAGACCCTTCCAACAAAGGGATATACAGAAGTCAGAGATATCGCAGAGCACTTTAATACCTTTAAGGAAAAGATGCAGGATATCGATGATTCTCGTGCAGAATTTGTTTCCAATGTGTCACATGAGTTAAAGACCCCTCTGGCCTCTATGAAGGTTTTGGCGGACTCTATTAATTCCATGGGTGGAGAAGCTCCGCTAGAAATGTATCAGGAATTCATGGGAGATATTACCAGTGAGATCGATCGAGAGACATCTATCATTAATGACCTTTTATCCTTAGTGAAGTTGGATAAGTCTGGTGTCAGCCTGAATATCCAGTCTCTCAATATGAATGAACTCTTAGAGAATCTCCTAAAGAGATTACGTCCCCTTGCAGAAAAGCAGGGTGTAGAGTTGGTATTAGAGTCTTTCCGCCCGATTGTATGTGACGTAGACGAGGTAAAGTTTACCCTGGCGATTATGAATCTGGTGGAAAATGGTATTAAGTATAACCATGAAGGTGGATGGGTGCATGTTACTCTGAATTCCGATCATGAGTATTGCTTTATTAAGGTGAAGGATTCTGGTATGGGTATCCCAGAGGACTCTTTGGATCGAATCTTTGAACGATTCTATCGGGTAGATAAGTCTCATTCCAGAGAGATCGGTGGTACAGGCTTGGGGCTTGCTATTACTTGGAACTCCATTATGTTACATCATGGAGAGATCAAGGTGGCCTCTATCCTAGATCAGGGAACTACCTTTGACGTCCGAATTCCACTGAAGTATATTCAGGAAGGAGATGAAAAATGAATTCCAGATTTAAGAAAAAATGGATTGCATCCCTTCTCCTTTTTGCTATGATTTTGTCCATGTTACTGCAGGCCTGTGGTAAGGACAATGGTAAAAAGTCCGGCATTACCCTGTACAATTTGAATGCGGAGCATACAGAATTTATCACAGAGAAGTATCAGCCCAAAGAGACTGAGCCTCTTCCTCAGGCAGAGGAATTGGTTAAGAAATTGTCCGATGGCAGTGTGGAGGGGGAGAGAGTACGTCCTCTTCCAAGAGACATTACCCTTCAGGACATGTCTTTAGATCAGGATACTGGACTCCTTACCATTTCCTTCTCTCGTGCCTATAGCGATTTAGATGGATCCGATGAGACCATGATTCGTGCAGCAGTTGTAAAGACGCTGCTTCAGGTGAAAGGAATTGATCTCATTGACTTTCAGGTGGATCATACAGAGCTTACAGATGCTAGTGGTAATGTTGTAGGTGCTATGGATGCAGCTTCTTTTGTAGATGGAATGACATCTAAGACCAGCCCGAAGCAGAAGAAGACCTTTGTCCTCTATTACCCTAATGGGGATGGATCTGCTTTAATCAAAGAGGAGAGAACCATTTCCTATAGCAGTAATACACCTGCTTATCGTACGATTCTAGAGACCTTGCAGACCAAGCCAAGTAGTAAGAAGGCAAGGGCTGCATTCCCATCCTCCACTCAGATTTTATCTTTGTCCATGGCGGGTGGTATTTGTTACATTAATTTTGATAGTTCCTTTTCATCCCAGAGTTCCAACCTACCAATGCGGACTTCCGTGTACGCTATTGTGAACTCTCTGACAGAGCTTAGTTCCATTAAGGGGGTTCAGATCTCGGTAGATGGTGAGAATCTAAAATTAGATGAAGAGGACATGAAGACTGTTTTCACTAGAAATACAGCCTTACTTCCAGAGGAAGGAGATAGCACGAAATAAATGAGACGACCGCTTGCATATGCAGCGGTAGTTCTAATCACAGGTATTCTATACGGCATAGGTCAGGGAATCATTTTCCTGGCCCTTGGCCTAATTCTTGTAGCCCTTGGACCATTTATTCATTTCTATTCACATCATAAGACGACGAAGGGCCTTGCCCCCAAGTGGCTATTTTTTATATTTTTATTCACATTACTTATTTCCATCATTCATAGCAGTAAATGGGTTAGGATGGATCAGACCATTCTGTCACAGGTGGCAGATGGGGAGACCATTACGATTCATGGGCAGGTTCAATCTGTTCAGGAGACAGAAAATAGCACGAAAATCATCCTAAGTCAGGTCACCACAGATCTTTTGACTGGGACTCTGCATGTGGATCAGCTATTAGTCTATCCGGAGTCTTCTACTCAGGGGTCATGGCAGATTGGATCTTATGTTCAGGCGAAGGGACAGGTCGCTTTCTTTTCTAAGGCTAGAAATCCAGGGAATTTTGACCAGGAATCCTTTTATCATTCCCGAGGAATCTTATTCTCTCTTCGTAGAACAGTCCTTATCCAGGAGACAAAACCAAGGGGATTCTCTATCCATCGATCCTTATTTGTCCTTCGGACAAAGCTAAACCAAGTTTATCATTCCAATCTCCCAGGGGAAGAAGCCGGTCTCATCAGTGCCATGTCCCTAGGAGATAAAAATGACTTGTCAGAAGAGGCAAAGTTATTATTCCAAATGGCAGGAATTATCCATCTCTTGTCTGTCTCTGGAACCCATATCTCTGCCTTAAGCTCTAACAGCTATCGTTTCTTAAAGGGACGAGGGGTCGGACTATTCCAATCTGCTTTCTTGTCAGGACTACTGGCACTACTGTATGGTGATTTATGTGGGAATTCTGTATCCACGATTCGAGCCGTGGGCATGTTTTTACTCTTACTATTTGGAGATGTAAGAGGTCGAACCTATGATACCTTATCTGGATTAGCACTACTTGCAATTCTATTATTATTTCAAAATCCCTTATCCATATTAGATCCAAGTTTTCAGTTTTCCTTTGGAGCAGTTTTGGTTGTGGTCTTGATTCAGAGACCGGTGCAGAAAAAGTATATCAGCTTTTGTAGGGACCGATATGATAGAATCTATCGGAGAAAGGCGGATTCCCACTTTGCCTTATCCTTAAAGGAGCATGTGGTAAATAGCATAATCGGTGCTGTTTTGATTCAATTTGGAACTTTACCACTAGTTGCTTTCTTCTTCTATGAGGTTCCATCCTATGTCTTTTTATTAAATCTACTAGTACTTCCTTTGTTCCCCATCCTTCTAATAACTGCATTATCTGGGGCATTGGTGAATCTATGGCTGTCTCTTCCTATCCTCTTTGGTCCAATTCATTTCATTCTCTATTTCTATGAATTTATGGCAGACCTTTCTCTTAAGTTACCAGGAGGACAAGTCATTGTTGGTAAGCCATGGAAAATAGTCATTTTAATTTTCTATGTTTTTTTGCTGGCCATCATTCATCTTCCTAAGTGGAGGATTCGGGAGAGATATCGCTGGTTACTTTTGCCTTGCCTTACATTTCTAATCATCCATCCCAAGTGGAGTGGATCCTATATAGATGCTCTGGATGTGGGACAGGGAGAGGGAATCTTCATCCATACCAGGCAGGGGGAGAATCTCATGGTGGATGGTGGAAGTAGTGACGTGAGTAAGGTAGGAACCTATCGGATTCTCCCTTATCTAAAGTCCACGGGAATTCCTTCCCTCGACTACTGGATTGTGACTCACGGTGACTTGGATCATCTATCTGGTATGGAGGAAGTGATTCAATCAGGATATCAGGTGAAGCATATGGTCCTAGCAAAGGGAATGAAAGAGGATGAGAAGAAGACAGAACTCCTTCAATTGGCGAAGACCTATGATATTCAGGTCCTCTATACAGAGCCTGGAGATGTGCTTCATTTGGAAGGGAACAGATCCTTGGCTTTCCCTAAGAAGAATCCAACAGAACTTGTCTTTTTATTCCCAGGAAGGGAGATGACAAGTGTGGAGGATGGCAATCAGGCTTGTCAGTCCTTTCTCCTAAGGGATGGGGACTTCCGAGGGGTATTTACAGGAGATTTAGCCCAAGAGGGAGAGGAGAGAATCCTGTCATCGGGATTTCTTCCAAGGACTGGCGTGGATTTCCTCTCTGCAGGTCACCATGGATCTCGCACCTCTACCTGCGACAAGTGGTTAGATGAGCTTCATCCTAAGATGGTGGAGATATCGGCCGGAATGAATAATTCCTATGGTCATCCCTCCAAGGAAACCATCCAGAGGTTAGAAGACAGAAGGATTCCCTATTATGTCACCATGGATACCGGCATGCAACGATATACCTATCGTAAAGGGCGTGCTCAAGTGGAGGTATTCTGTTATACTAAATAGGTTCATAAAGACAGTATATTATGAAGAGAAAACAGATGAAAAAAAGACCAATATCTCTATTTCTGATGATGATACTTCTCTTATCTGTAACAGCATGTGGCAGTAGTAATCTAAAGGGGAAGTTTCAAAAGACAGGTACCTATTTCGATACAGTCATTCAGGTCACTGTGTATCAGAAGTCAGAGGAAAAGTACCTAGATGGCTGTATGAAATTAGCGGCCAAATATGAGAATCTATTTAGCACCACGGTAAAGGATTCAGATATCAGCCGAATTAATTCGGCTCAGGGTCAGCCGGTAGAGGTTTCTAAGGAGACCATCCAGTTGATTCAAACGGGAATCAAGTATGGAGAACTATCCCATGGAGCCTTTGACATCACCGTGGGAAAATTATCCAAGCTCTGGCAGGCTGCTCTAAAAGAAGAGAAGGTTCCATCCCAGGAGGAAGTGGACCGAGCCAAGTCTAGCGTGGATTATCACAGGATCCAGATTGCAAAAAACCAGGTCACCCTTACAGATCCAGAGACAGAGATTGACCTAGGTGGAATTGCCAAGGGCTACATCGCAGATCAGATGCGACACTACTTAGAGAAAAATGGAGTCAAGGCGGCTCTTATTAATCTAGGCGGTAATGTGCTTACCTTAGGGGTAAAAGAGGATGGATCCTCCTATACCATTGGCCTACAGAAGCCATTCTCCGATGCAGGTCAGGTGGCAGCCTCTGTAACAGTTCACGATATGTCAGTGGTGACTTCTGGTACTTACGAGCGATACTTTAAGAGTCAGGGCAGGATCTATCACCATTTATTAGACCTAAAGACGGGCTATCCTAAGGAAACAGATGTGACTGCAGCTACGGTATTCACAAAGAATTCCGTGGATGGAGATGCTCTAAGCACCATCCTCTTTCTAATGGGACCGGACCAGGGGATTCCCTTTGCCGAGTCTAAAGGGTTAGAGTGTGTCTATATTCTGTCAGACGGAAGTATCCGTAAGAGTTCTGGCATAGGTAAGACCATTGATTTTACGGAAATGTAAACCAAGTGATAAGGGAATAATCATCGATGTATACCAATCCAATCGAAGAAGATTTAAAAAAAGGACAACTCCATAATCTCTATTTGCTTTATGGGGAAGAACCATATCTTAAGAGAACCTATAAAAATAAACTTTTGAAGAAGCTGGTGAATCCGGGGGATGAGATGAATTTCTCCCGCTATCAGGGAAGAGATGTGGCAGAGCAGGAGTTAATGGATCTTGCTGACACCATGCCTTTCTTTGCAGACCATCGCGTGATTTTAGTTGAGGATTCCAACTTCTTCCAGAATAAGCATGATAAATTCGCAGATTATCTGAAGAAGGAGATTCCAGACTCTACCATCTATATCTTCGTAGAGAGTAAGGTGGATAAGAGAAATGGTGCATTTAAGGCTCTTGTGAAGAATCCTCAGTGTCAGCCTGTGGAATTTAATATCCTAACAGCCAATGAATTGGCCTCTTGGATTGGCGGTCGCTTAAGGCGTGATCATAAGCTGATGAATCGCGAAGCATGGGCCGCTTTCTATGACCGAACAGCTAAGAATATGGATATGATGGATACAGAGTATGAGAAACTGATTTCCTATGTGGGAGATGCACCTGAGATTACGATTCAGGATGTGGATGCTGTATGTACAGGAATTGCAGAGGCTAAGGTATTCGATATGATTTCTGCCATCTCTGAAAAGGATGCAGCTAAGGTCTTAGGCTTCTATCATGATCTACTAGAGTCCAAGGAAGAGCCCCTTGGAATTCTGGCCCTCATTGAAAGACAGTTCCGACAGCTCTTGATTGCCAAGGAGATGGAGGCAGAGCACTATGATTCTAGTACCATAGCAAAGACCTCTGGTATGCATCCTTATTATCTCAGCCGTAATCTAAATCTGGCGAGACGATTCCGGGTGAAGGATATGAAACAGCTCCTTCATGATGCCCAGGATCTAGAACAGAGAGCCAAGTCTGGACGAATGGATCAGAGACTAGCAGTAGAAGTATTGATGATGACCTATTGCCATTGAGGTGCTAGGAGTTCGAAGAAAAGTGGAAGCAGGAAAGCTTTGAACAGCATGAAAAAGACAATAAAAAAATCCGGTTCCTATGACGGTAGGAACCGGATTTATATTTTATTGGTTTTCAGTAATTACTGAATGCCGTTAACAAGCTTTGTAAGACGAGAAACCTTACGTGCAGCGTTGTTCTTGTGAAGGATGCCCTTGTTAGCAGCCTTAGAGATCTGTGCAATAGCAACATTCAGAGCCTTTGCAGCTTCTTCCTTGTTACCTTCAGCAACTGCAGCTTCTACATTCTTGATATATGTCTTAACAGCTGTACGGATTGCCTTGTTACGCTCAGCACGCTTTGCGCTTGTTACAACTCTCTTCTTTGCAGATTTGATGTTAGCCAATGTTTTCACCTCCATGTATTGGAATAAAGAAATTTTAATTTCGTGTATTCCCCA
Organism: uncultured Lachnospiraceae bacterium; assembly: GCA_900317915.1. Taxonomy (GTDB): domain Bacteria; phylum Bacillota; class Clostridia; order Lachnospirales; family Lachnospiraceae; genus Lachnocurva. The sequence goes on from ONIO01000002.1 coordinate 43,293, forward strand.
TCGAGGCCGGACACGGACAGTTCGATGTGACACACAGGTAATATATTACTTTTGCTGGGGTTTTGTGTCAAGAGTTTTCTTATAGTTTTCTCCTCCTTTTTCCATAAAAGGAGATGAAAGGGGAGATAAGCCATAGGAAAGCTCGGTATATATTTCCCTATGCCTATGATAAAATAAGGCATTAGAGGATGAATGATAAAGAAAAAAGGATAAAAACACAATGCTTTTAGAGATTAGAGACGGATCGGTCTACCGAGGTGGAGAAAGGGTTCTGTCCCATTTTGATTTTCATATTCGTGGTAGAGAAAAGATCGCAATCGTGGGCCGAAATGGAGCGGGAAAGTCTACCCTGCTTCAGGTTTTGTCAGGGGATCTTCAACTGGATCGAGACGATAAGAGAAACAGCCCAGGACTTATTAAGGCAAGAGATATCACCATCGCTAGCCTGTCCCAGAGCCTCGACTTAGACCCGGAACAGAGCCTCGCTACACAAATAGGTGGCGGAGTAGACTTTGATAAGATGTTCACCCGATTTGGCTTTTCCCTTGGGGAGAAAGAAAAACGGATTCGAGAGTTTTCCGGTGGGGAGCAGAAGAAGATCCAATTCATCAAATTGATGCTGGAAAAACCGGATGTGCTGATTCTAGACGAGCCAACCAACCACTTGGATGTGGAGAGCGTGGAATGGCTAGAGCATTATGTCCGTACCTATCCTAAGGCTGTGGTTTTCGTGTCTCACGATCGATTCTTTATTGACCAGGTTGCTGATGTGGTCTGGGAAGTAGAGCATGGAAAGCTTCACTCCTATCATGGTGGCTATACTGCCTATAGAGAGGCAAAGCATCAGGCTCTGCTTCGACAGGAACAGGCCTATGAGAGACAACAGGCGGAAATCAAAAGAGAAGAGGATCTGATTAACCGCTTTAAGCATAAGCCCACCAAAGCATCCTTTGCTCGGAATCGACAAAAGATGTTAGATCGAATGGAACGGATTCCTAAGCCTGAAAAGGAGTCTGCTGTGATCCATACCCAGGAGATCCTACCTGCTCACTTAGGGGCAAAATGGGTCCTAGAGTGTGAGCACTTAAAGATCGGCTATGGGAAGCATGTGGTGAGAGAAATCGACTTTCGTATCCGAAGAGGGCAAAAGATTGGAATTATTGGAAGCAATGGATCTGGTAAGACTACCTTCTTACGGACTTTGGCAGGGACGATTCCTAAGGTGAGTGGCAAGTGCACCCTGGGTAATCATATCGAGATGGCATACTTTGACCAGCTAACGGCAGATGCCTTAGGGCAGGATCTGCCAGATGCCACTGTCTTTTCCTATTTTCATGATGCCTTTCCATCTTTGGTGGAAAAGGAAGTGCGACAGATTTTGGCAGGATATTTATTCTACGGGAATGATTTACATAAGCCGGTTCGTAATCTATCAGGAGGAGAGAAGTCCAGACTCTGCCTTGCTACTCTCTTACAGAGGCAGCCGAATTTTCTGGTGCTGGATGAGCCTACCAATAATATGGATATCCCTGCCAAGGAGACCATGGAGTCTATTTTTAAAACTTATAAGGGAACCATTCTCTTTGTATCCCATGATCGCTATTTCCTAAGTCAGGTGGCAGAGTCTCTGATGATCTTTGATGATGGGGCAAGCACAGAGGAGGGAATCCCTGCAGTGCTGTATTATCCATTTGACTATAAGCATTACTGCAGAAGGAGCCAGGCTGGGGATTCAGGGCTAGACATGGCAGGGATTCGTTCTGCTGAGGAGGAGCGCTTGATCCAAGGGCTGAAGGCAGTTCCTAAAGGTACGAGAATCCAAGCAAGAGAACGCTCCACCACGGAGGCAACCAGAGATTGGTACTTCGATTTGAATCGAGCAGACATTCAGTCTGCTACCGAGGCTTATGAGGAGGCAATGCGAGAGGGCCAGAGTGAAGAGAATTCTTCTTACATGTCCTTAGAAGAATATATGAATAGCCCAGAGGATGAGATCATTAATCGAGAAAAGCAAAAAGAGGCAGAGGAAGCCTTGACCGAATCTCTTCTGGATTGGTATGATTTATGGTTGGAGACACCTGAAGGCAAAAGTGCTTTTTCAGGAGATCATAAAGAATAGTTACTGGGAACCTACGATCGAGCCACAGAGACTATGGCTTAGGAAGTTAGGGTAGAACCCGGTTCATATTTAGGAGGAAACACATTGGCTATTGATCAGTCACATATTCGTAATTTTTGTATTATTGCCCATATCGATCACGGTAAGTCTACACTGGCTGACCGTATGATTGAGAAGACGGGACTTCTGACAGAGCGTGAGATGCAGTCTCAGGTGTTAGACAATATGGATGTAGAGCGTGAGCGTGGAATCACGGTAAAGTCCCAGGCAGTCCGTCTCATCTATCATGCGAAGAACGGGGAGGAGTATATCTTTAACCTGATTGATACACCGGGCCATGTGGACTTTAACTATGAAGTATCCCGTGCCCTTGCAGCCTGTGATGGGGCTATTCTGATTGTAGATGCTGCCCAAGGTGTAGAGGCGCAGACTTTGGCCAATGCATACCTTGCCATTGACCATGATCTTGAGATCCTGCCGGTGATTAATAAGATTGACTTACCCAGCGCAGATCCGGATCGTGTTGCCAATGAGATTGAGGATGTCATTGGTATCGAGGCCATGGATGCACCTCGAATCTCAGCGAAGACAGGGGAAAATGTAGACCAGGTTCTAGAAGCCATTGTTGAGAAGTTGCCTGCACCAACAGGAGATGCAAATGCACCCCTTGAGGCTTTGATTTTCGATTCCAAATACGATTCTTACCGTGGCGTTATCGTATTCATGCGTGTGGTAAATGGTAGTGTAAAGGCTGGAGATGAAGTCTTATTCATGCAGTCTGGAGCCCATATGAATGTTGTTGAAGTGGGTACCTTTGGTGCCGGTCAGCTCTTCCCTGCAGATGAGCTGTCTGCAGGTAGCGTAGGTTATCTCACTGCATCCATTAAGAATATCCAGGACGCTCGTGTAGGTGATACAGTGACGCTTTTGACCAATCCAGCAGCCCAGGCTCTGCCAGGCTATAAGAAGGTCAATCCAATGGTTTACTGCGGACTCTATCCCGCAGACTCTGCTCGCTATCCAGATCTAAGAGATGCTTTAGAGAAGCTTCAGCTAAATGATGCCTCCCTTCAGTTTGAGCCTGAGACCTCTGCAGCCTTAGGATTCGGCTTCCGTTGTGGATTCCTTGGCCTCTTACACTTAGAGGTAATCCAGGAGCGCTTAGAGAATGAATACGACTTGGATCTGGTTACCACCGCTCCAGGCGTAGTATATAAGGTGCATAAAACCGATGGACAGGTATTTGAACTGACCAATCCATCCAACCTGCCTGACCCATCTGAAATCGAGTTCATGGAGGAGCCAATTGTATCTGCTGAGATCATGGTGACCAAGGACTATATCGGTGCCATTATGGATCTCTGTCAGGAGAGGCGTGGTGAGTACGTTAGTATGGAATATGTAGAGGAGAATCGTGCCCTGTTAAAGTATGACCTCCCATTAAATGAAATTATTTATGACTTTTTTGATGTCTTGAAGTCTCGTTCCAGAGGGTATGCATCCTTTGATTATGAGTTCAAGGGCTATCAAAAGTCCAAACTTGTGAAGTTAGATATCCTTGTAAATAAGGAGCAGGTAGATGCCCTGTCCTTTATTGTATTCGAGGGTACAGCCTACGAGCGTGGACGTAAGATGTGTGAGAAACTGAAGGAAAATATCCCACGTCAGATGTTTGAGATTCCAATTCAGGCAGCGATTGGTAATAAGGTCATTGCCAGAGAGACCATTCGTGCCTTCCGTAAGGATGTCCTGGCTAAGTGTTATGGTGGTGATATCTCTCGTAAGAAGAAGCTGTTAGAGAAGCAGAAGGAAGGTAAGAAGCGTATGCGTTCTGTTGGATCTGTGGATATTCCTCAGGAAGCATTTATGTCTGTGTTGAAACTTGACTCGGATCAGTAAAAGCAGGGAGAATCTATGGAATTATATATACATATTCCCTTTTGCGTAAAAAAGTGCGCTTACTGTGACTTTCTGTCCTTTGGATCCGACCAGGACGATAGACGGCGCTATGCCCTGGCTTTGATTCAGGAACTAAAGTACTGGGGCCAGCAATTAGATCACCCACAGGTTGAGACAGTCTTTATCGGAGGTGGTACCCCGAGCTGGATGGAGCCACAGTATCTAGCAGAGATTATTGCCACAGCAAGAGAGGAGTTTCATATTCTCCCAGACTGTGAATTTACCATGGAGATGAATCCAGGGACAGTTACCCAGGAGTCTCTGGGAATTTATTTAAGATCTGGTGTCAATCGCTTATCCATCGGCCTACAGTCCTCTATTGATTCGGAGCTTCAGACTCTGGGACGGATCCATGACTATAACCAGTTCCTTCGCTCCTATGAGAAGGTAATGGATGCAGGATTTACCAATATTAATATCGATATTATGACAGGAATTCCTGGGCAGAATCTGAAGTCCCTGGAGAAGACCCTTCGGAATGTGACAGGGCTTCATCCGAAGCATATCAGCGCCTATGACCTGATGATTGAAGAGGGGACTCCATTCTATGAGAAGTATTGTTTTGATGAGGTGAAGCGCCACGCTGGTATGCCTACAGAGTTTCTCCCGGATGAGGAGACCCAGTATCAGATGACCAGACTGACAGAGGAGTTCTTAGAGTCGAAGGGCTATCATCAGTATGAGATTTCCAACTTTGCTAAGGATGGATACCAGTGCCAGCATAATATTGGTTATTGGACCAGAAAGGAATACCTAGGCGTTGGCCTGGGAGCAGCCTCTTTGGTTCGTGAGAATCGCTGGAATAATATCCGTGATATGGAAAGCTACATCGCATCCTGTCAGGATCCCTTTGCTGTAAAAAAAGGAGAGGAGTCCACGGGCTTGCCTGGCTTCATGACGGATTTCCAGGAACTGTCTCGTAAGGATGCTATGGAGGAATTTATGTTCCTAGGCCTACGTCTATTGACAGGTGTCTCTGCAGCAGATTTTGAAAGAGCCTTTGGGACAACGATCTATGGGGTATATGGTGATGTGCTTCGTAAGCATGAGTCAGAGGGATTACTTATTATGAAATCTGGTCAGATCTATCTCACAGAGAGAGGACGCGATGTGTCCAATGAAGTGCTGTGTGATTATCTGCTTTCCTAAGAGTTAAGGTAAGTGAAGCACAGCACAAGGGCTCCTGATATGTTAAAAGCTACTTAGTCTAGAGTGATATGCTACCCACAAGTAGGATAATCTCTAGAGCTTAGGTAGCTTTATTTTTACGATTTAATGATTGAAAGAAGAACTTCTCTGCCTGCATCACCTGCGGTTTGGTGATTTCTATGGAAATATAGACCAATCATAAGGCTTGGTTTACATTTCACAAATAATTTATAAAGAAATTAGAATTAGGGAGTTGACAGGGAATGAAGGCAGTGATAAATTAACAGTCGTAAGGTATTAGCACTCCAATCGAATGAGTGCTAACAAACAGTGAAGCACAACAAATCGGGAGTGGAGTAACGGCATGGATGAATTAGATGGCCGTAAGAAAAAAATACTGAATGTCATCATTGACACCTACTTAAAGAGCGGCGAGCCTGTTGGATCACGAACAATCTCTAAGGCAGCAGGATTAGATCTTAGTTCTGCAACCATTCGTAATGAGATGTCGGATCTAGAGGAGATGGGATACATCGAATCCCCACATACGTCTGCAGGTCGAATTCCTACAGATAAGGGATATCGCTTTTATGTAGATCATCTGATTCAGGATCGTGACAAGCAGGTGATGGAAGTGAAGGACCTCATGGTCCAGCAAACAGAGAAGATGGAGAAGGTCTTACAGAAGATTGTAAGTTACCTGGCTCAGAACACTCAGCTTCCAACAGTGATCTCTGCACCTTCCATTACGAAGAATCGTGTGAAGTTCGTGCAGTTGTCTCATGTAGATGAGAATCATATCCTGTCGGTTGTGGTCATGGATGGTAATGTGGTTCGTAACAAGATGATTTCTGTAGAGGAGCCTCTTGATAATGAGAAATTGCTGAAGCTGAACATGTTACTGAATACCACCTTGAATGGCTTGACAGTGCAGGATATTAACCTGGGACTGATTCAGCAGATTAAGGGACAGGCAGGAGAGGATAGTGCAATCATCGGTGAGGTGTTAGACACAGTCGCAGCCACTATTACAGATGATGACTTAGAGATCTATACCAGCGGTGCTACGAATATCTTCAAGTACCCAGAACTGGCAGACTCCTCTAAGGCAAGCGAGTTCCTCGAGAAGTTTGAGGATAAGGAAGACTTAGCGACACTGATTGCTGAAGTAGAAGAGGATGCCTTGGAAAAGGGCACTGGCTTACAGGTTTATATCGGAGATGAGAATCCCGTTAAGAATATGAAGGATGTCAGCGTTGTAACAGCCACCTATGAATTAGGTGATGGCATCAAGGGAACCATCGGAATTATCGGTCCGAAGCGTATGGACTATGTGAAGGTGATGGATAGCTTGGCAAGTCTTAAGAGCAAGCTAGAAGGTACCTTGGCAGGCCCGAAGATTAGTATGAAGACAGAACCTCCTCTGGATACAGAGTAGGGATAGAAAGGCGGTAATCACTTGGCAGAAGAGAAGAATCTAAAGGATATGCCAGAGGATCAGGAAGTGACCTCTACAGAAGAAGTGACTGAGGATACAGAAGAGACTGTAGTAGATACAGAGACCGAGGCAGTTGCTGAGGAAACTGAGGAAAGGGAGGAGAATTCTTCTAAGAAAAAGACCTTTGGTAAAAAGGATAAGGAGGATCCTAGGGATGAGAAAATTGCTGAATTAAATGATCGTGTTACACGTCAGATGGCAGAGTTCGAGAACTTCCGTAAGCGTTCCGATAAGGAAAAGAGTGAGATGTTTGACGCTGGTGCGAAGAATGTCTTAGAGAAGATCCTTCCAGTGGTTGATAATTTTGAACGTGCCCTGGCGCTTCGTCCAGAAGGAGCGGATGATGCATTCGCAGATGGCATGGAAAAAATCTATAAGGGTTTCCAGAAGACACTTTCCGATATGGGAGTAGAGGAAATCGAATCTGAAGGCAAGGAGTTTGATCCTGAGTTTCACAATGCAGTTATGCATGTTGAGGATGAATCCTTAGGCGAGAATGTAATTGCAGAGGTTCTGCAGAAGGGCTATAAGTTCCATGACACAGTTCTTCGCCATGCAATGGTTAAGGTTGCAAACTAGTAATAGATTATTCGTTTTCATTTAGAATAGAAAAACTTGATTCCAATTAGGAGGTAATCATTATGAGTAAGATTATTGGTATTGATTTAGGTACTACAAACAGCTGTGTAGCAGTTATGGAAGGTGGTAAGCCAACCGTTATTCCTAACCAGGAAGGTTCCCGTACAACTCCTTCTATCGTAGCCTTCACTAAGAATGGTGAGCGTCTGGTAGGTGAGCCTGCTAAGCGTCAGGCTGTAACCAATGCAGATAAGACCATCGCATCAATCAAGCGTGAGATGGGTAAGGATTATCATGTAACAATCGATGGCAAGCAGTATTCTCCACAGCAGATTTCTGCTATGATTCTTCAGAAGCTGAAGGCTGACGCTGAGAACTACCTTGGCGAGACTGTATCAGAGGCAGTTATCACTGTTCCTGCATACTTCAACGATGCTCAGCGTCAGGCAACGAAGGATGCTGGTAAGATTGCAGGTCTTGATGTTAAGCGTATTATCAACGAGCCTACAGCAGCTGCATTAGCATATGGTCTGGATAATGAGAATGAGCAGAAGATCTTAGTATACGACCTTGGTGGTGGTACCTTCGATGTATCTGTAATTGAAATCGGTGATGGTGTCATCGAAGTACTTGCAACCAATGGTGATACTCATCTCGGTGGTGATGACTTCGATAATAAGATTGTTGACTGGATGATTAATGAGTTCAAGAACAACGAAGGTGTAGATCTGTCTTCTGATAAGATGGCTATGCAGAGACTGAAGGAAGCAGCAGAAAAGGCTAAGAAGGAGCTGTCCGCAGCTACAACAACGAATATCAACCTTCCATTCATCACTGCTGTAGATGGTATGCCTAAGCATTTGGATATGGATCTGACACGTGCGAAGTTCGATGAGCTGACAGCTGACTTAGTTGAGCGTACAGCAATTCCAGTTCAGAACGCACTCCGTGATGCTGGTCTTACATCTAACGATATTTCTAAGGTTCTCTTAGTTGGTGGTTCTACACGTATTCCTGCAGTTCAGGAGAAGGTTAAGAGTCTGACTGCCAAGGAACCTAACAAGTCTCTGAATCCTGATGAGGCAGTAGCAATTGGTGCTTCCATCCAGGGTGGTAAGCTTGCAGGTGATGCAGGTGCCGGTGACATCCTTCTTCTGGATGTAACTCCACTGTCTCTTTCTATTGAGACTATGGGTGGCGTAGCTACTAAGCTGATCGAGCGTAATACAACAATTCCTACTAAGAAGAGCCAGATCTTCTCTACTGCAGAGAACAATCAGACTGCTGTAGATATCCACGTTGTACAGGGTGAGCGTCAGTTTGCTAAGGATAATAAGACTCTGGGTAACTTCCGTCTGGATGGTATCGCACCAGCTCCAAGAGGAATCCCTCAGATCGAGGTTACTTTCGATATCGATGCAAATGGTATCGTAAATGTATCTGCTAAGGATCTTGGAACAGGTAAGGAGCAGCACATCACAATTACTGCCGGTTCTAACATGTCTGACGATGAGATCGATAAGGCTATTAAGGAAGCTCAGGAGTTCGAGGCTCAGGATAAGAAGCGTAAGGAAGCAATCGATACTAAGAACGAAGCGGATTCCTTCTGCGTACAGACTGAGAACGCTCTGAAGGAAGTTGGCGATAAGGTTTCTGCTGACGAGAAGGCAAGCGTTGAGAATGAACTGAAGGCTATGCGTGACATCCTGGATAAGTATAAGGATAATAACGACCTTACAGATGATCAGGTTGCAGAGATTAAGACTCAGCTTGAGAAGCTTCAGACTGGTGCACAGCAGGTATTCACTAAGATGTATGAGGCAGCACAGCAGGCTGCAGCAGCACAGCAGACAGGCGGCACAGCTAATCAGGCTGGCGCAGATACTACAGCTAGTGGGGATGCATCTGATGATGGCGTTGTAGATGCTGACTTCAAGGAAGTTTAATTATTAGATTACATGTGATTACTGCGATGGCCGTACGCCCAATTTGGGCGTATGGCTCTTCGCATACATGAAGGGTTTTATAAATGTAGACCATCGTGTTATACTGCGATGGGCAAAAATTTTTGGTGATGCAGTTGGTATGTAGGGCTAGCCTTACATTTCTAAGATAAAGATAGGGTAATAAAATGGCAGAACAGAAACGTGATTATTACGAAGTGCTTGGAGTCGACAAGTCTGCAAATGACGCTGAGATTAAGAGAGCATATCGTAAATTAGCTAAGAAGTATCATCCAGATGCAAATCCTGGAGATAAGGAAGCTGAGGCAAAGTTCAAAGAGGCTTCTGAGGCTTATGCGGTACTGTCCGATAAGGATAAGAGAGCAAAGTATGACCAGTTTGGTCATGCCGCTTTTGATGGTGGCGCAGGTGGCGGATTCGACTTTAACGAAGCCGACTTCAGCGATATCTTTAGCGACCTCTTTGGAGGTGGCTTCGGCGGCTTTGGTGACATCTTTGGTGGCGGACGATCTCAGAATTCAAATGCTCCAAGAAAGGGTGCAAATGTACGTGCATCCGTTCGTATCTCCTTCCAGGAAGCTGTATTTGGTTGTGAGAAGGAATTGGAATTATATCTGAAGGAAGAATGTCCAACCTGTCATGGATCTGGAGCTAAGCCTGGCACACAGAAGACGACTTGTACACGATGCGGTGGTAAGGGTCGTATTGTGATGCAACAGCAATCCTTCTTTGGTACCGTTCAGAATGTTACAACATGTCCTGAGTGTGGCGGTAGCGGCCAGATCATTAAGGAAAAGTGCTCTAGCTGTGGTGGTAGTGGCTTCATCTCTAAGAAGAAGCATATTGCAGTTAGCATCCCAGCTGGTATTGATGATGGACAGAGTGTACGTATCCGTGAGAAGGGTGAGCCTGGTGTAAATGGTGGCCCAAGAGGAGATCTTTTGGTTGAGGTTCGTGTAAGCTCATCTCCAGACTTTGAGCGTCATGGCTTTGATGTATATTCTATTGCCGATATTTCCTTTGCTCAGGCGGCACTTGGCGGAGAGATCCTGATTAAGACCTTGGATGGACAGGTTCTCTATGAGGTGAAGGCTGGAACACAGCCAATGACTCGTATCCGCCTTCGTGGCAAGGGTATCCCAACCATCCGTAATGCCAATGTAAGAGGAGACCAGTATGTGGATCTTCGTGTGAAGGTTCCAACGGGCTTATCACAGGAAGCCAAAGAGAAGCTTCGTGAATTTGATCAGGCTACAGGCGATACACTGAAAAAGCCTGAGACAGATGCAGGGCATGCTAAGAAGAAGGGTCCATTTGGACGTAAGAAGAAATAATTAGAAATGGTGTCGTATGAAGTGGATTTGTTTTAGTATCCATACTACAGTAGAAGCAGAGGATTATGTATCAGCAATTCTCTATTCTCTAGATGTAACCAATATTGAAGTGGTGGATAATCAGCCGGTTTTTGGGTTAGAGGTTCAGGGAGACTATCCAGAACTCTATCCAGACCTTCCAGAGGATGATGGATCTGCAGAGGTGAAGTTCTATCTGGAAGTAAAGGATGGAACAGAGAATACTGCCCTTTTAAATTCTGGGACAGAGATCCAGGAGGCAGATACTTGTCCTTGGAATGAGAGTAATTTCCAGAAATTATTGGATGAAATCCAGATTCGTATGATGGAATTAAAGAAGGTTATGGATATCGGTCCTGCCAATATCACAAGGGATGAGACCGATGAAGAGGATTGGGAGAATAACTGGAAGAATTACTTCCACGGATTCTCCATTGGATCCCTTCGCATTGAGCCTACCTGGGAAGAGAATCCAAAGATGGATGGAGCAGAGAAGCTCCTTCGCATTGATCCAGGCCTTGCTTTTGGCACAGGCGCCCATGAAACCACCAATCTTGTAATCACCCAGATTCAGAAGTATCTGAAGGAGGGTGATCAGGTTCTAGATGTGGGATGTGGTAGCGGAATCCTTTCGATTGTATCTTTGCTTTATGGAGCAAATTTTGTAACAGAGACAGATATTGATCCTCTTTGTAAAGAGGCGGTATCTGAGAACTTCTTAAATAATAAGCTGGATGAATCTCTGACGAAGCTTTATATCGGAGATCTTACTTCCGATAAGACATTGCAGGATCAGATTGGTCATGGCTGCTATGATGTGGTCTGTGCCAATATTCTGGCAGATATATTGATTCCTATGGCCAATCAGATTGCAGACACTATGAAGAAGGGTGCTTACGTACTTACCTCTGGTATCATCAATGGTCGTGAAGAGGATGTAGCAAGGGCTCTGTCTGATGCAGGACTAACCATCGTTGAGAAGAATCGTTTAGGGGATTGGTGGAATGTAACAGCGCAGAAGTAATTCTTTCATACGTATGGTATGAAGAGAACCTTCAAAACAATATAGAATAGATAAAAGGGACACTTCTAGCTATTGCTCTCGTCCCAATGAGGTAGATATGCAGCAAATCTTTGTTCAAGAAGCGGATATACTTGAAGACAATCGAATTCTTGTTACTGGAGAGGATGCCAATCACCTAGGTCGTGCTATTCGTATGAAGGCAGGTGAGCGCCTTCGTGTCAGCACTGATCAGGGTCGTAACTTTATCTGTGAGGCCGTATCCTTTGATAAGAACACCATGGAACTTCAGATTGTTGAAGAGAGTGCTGATACAGAAGTCAGCAATCGAATTGTTCTCTACCAGGCCATTCCTAAGGGGACTCGTATGGAGACCATTATTGAAAAGGCAGTAGAGTTGGGAGTTTCTGAAATTGTTCCTGTGGACATGAAGTTCTGCATTGTGAAGCTAGATGATAAGAAAAAGAAGTCTAAGGTAGAGCGCTGGCAGAAGATTGCTGATAGTGCGGCAAAGCAGTCCAAGCGCAGTAAATTGCCTATTGTACGCCCTGTTATGTCCTATAAAGAGGCAGTTCATGAGTTGATTTCACTTGACATTTCCCTGGTACCGTACGAAAATGCACAAGGTGTGTCTCATACCAAGGATGCATTGTCACAGGTAACTCCAGGGAAGTCTGTTGGTGTATTAATTGGACCAGAAGGAGGCTTTGCTCCAGAGGAAATCGACATGGTTCGTGAGGATTGTGAGATTATTACCTTGGGGAAGAGAATCCTTCGCACAGATACAGCGGCGATTACCTCCCTGTCTTTGGTGATGATGGCTTCTGAGTGGAATGAGATCATTCAATAGATAGTAAGTTAGATGATAAGGATTATTTATGATTGCATATTTGGATAACTCAGCTACAACCCAATGTAGTGAGGCAGCTGCTGAGAAGATGATGCAGGTTTTGCGGGTGGATTTTGGTAATCCATCATCCCTTCATACCAAGGGTATGGAAGCGGAAAACTATATTCGTGATGCAAGAAAGATTATTGCAAGGACATTGAAGGCCAAGGAGAAGGAGATTATCTTCACTTCTGGTGGTACTGAGGCCAATAATCTTGCAATCGTTGGCACTGCATTTGCCAGAAAGCGTTTAGGAAAGCACATTATTGTTTCCCCAGTAGAGCATGCGTCTGTAGCAAATCCTATGAAGTTTTTGTCCGAGAATGGATTTGAGGTAGAGTTTCTCCCAGTGGATTCCAATGGTCGAGTCCTGATTGACTCTCTTTGGGATATGATTCGCCCAGATACTATTTTGGTATCCATGATGCATGTAAATAATGAGATCGGTGCAGTGATGCCAATTAAGGAAGCTGCGAAGATTATTAAGGAGAAAAATCCGAAGTGCTACTTCCATGTGGATGCGATTCAGTCCTATGGCAAGTATGAGATTCTCCCAGATCGATGGGGCATTGATCTCTTATCTGTAAGTGGTCATAAGATTCATGGACCTAAGGGATCTGGTTTCTTATTCTGCCATGAGGGAGTTCTGCTTCAGCCAGAGATTCTTGGTGGCGGACAGGAGAGTGGTATGCGAAGCGGTACAGAGAATGTCCCTGCCATTGCTGGTCTTGGCGTCGCAGCTCAGGAGATGTATGATCACCTGAAGGAGAATCGTGAGTACCTGTTTTCTCTGAAGGAGCATTTTGTTTCAGCAATCTCACAGGTAGAAGGCATCCATGTGAATGGCCTTACTGGAGAGGATAGTGCACCACATATTGTCTCTGTTTCCTTCCAGGGAGTTCGTGCAGAGGTATTGTTACATGCCTTAGAGGATAAGGGCATCTATGTGTCTAGTGGATCCGCATGTTCTTCAAATCGCCCAGCTGTATCTCGTACCTTAACTGCGATTCATGTAGAAAAGGAATACCTGGATGAAACCTTGCGTTTCAGCTTTTCTGTACATACAACAGTAGAAGAGATTGATTATGCGATTGATACCATCAAGAGCATTCTTCCGATTCTTCGGAAATATACAAGACATTAATCATTGGTTTTAGAAAGAGGAACCCTATGTCCTATCAGGCATTTGTCATTAAGTATGGCGAAATTGGTCTCAAGGGTAAGAACAGACATCTATTTGAGGATGCCCTTGTCCACAACATTACAGCTAATTTGAAGAATGTAGACGGTGAGTTTCGCGTTGATCGTGAACAGGGTCGTGTCTATGTTGAGGCTTTAAGTGAGTTCGATTATGAGGGCGCATTAGAAGCACTGCAGCGTGTCTTTGGTATCGTTGAGATTTGCCCAGCTGTATTAACAGAGGACAATGGTTTCGATCAATTGTCTGATGAGATTCTTTCTTACTTAGATGAGACTTATAGCGATAAGAACTTTACCTTTAAGGTTCTTGCAAAGCGTGGTCGTAAGAATTATCCAATGAATTCTCAGGAGATTAATATGGAACTGGGTGGTCGTATCTTAGATCGCTTCCCTGAGATGAAGGTAGATGTACATACCCCTGAGAAGGAGATCCATGTAGAGATCCGAGAGAAGATTAGCTTCTATTCTGAGAAGTTCAAGGGACTTGGTGGTATGCCAGTTGGAACCAATGGGAAGGCGATGCTATTACTTTCAGGCGGTATCGATAGCCCGGTTGCTGGTTATATGATTGCAAAGCGTGGTGTTTCCATTGATGCAACTTACTTCCATGCACCTCCATATACTTCCGAGCGTGCTAAGCAGAAGGTTGTAGACTTGGCGAAGATTGTAGCTCGTTACAGTGGCCCAATCCGTCTCCATGTTATTAACTTTACAGATATTCAGCTGGCAATCTATGAGAAGTGTCCTCATGATGAGTTGACCATTATCATGCGTCGTTACATGATGTATCTGGCAGAGCACTTTGCTAGAGAAGACGGAGACATGGGTCTTGTAACAGGAGAGTCTATTGGACAGGTCGCATCACAGACCATGCAGTCACTTTACTGCACCAATGAGGCAGCTACTATGCCTGTATTCCGTCCATTAATTGGTTTTGATAAGCAGGAGATCATTGATCGATCCCTTCAGATTGGTACCTATGAGACATCTATTCTTCCATTCGAAGACTGCTGTACCATCTTTGTTGCAAAGCATCCGGTAACCAAGCCTAGATTAGACGTAATTAAGAAGTCTGAACAGAATCTAAATGAGGTAATTGATGACCTGATGAAGCAGGCCATTGAGACCGCAGAGACCATTCTCGTTGAGGCAGAGGACGTAAGATAGCTTTTTAGATCCTCCCCTTTCATATTTTCTAGAAATGAACAAAAAAAGAAGCTCGCCTTGGAGCGAGCTTCCTTTTCATTAGATTCGTTTTTAAACCAGGTAAGGCTTTAAGGCTTCAAGAATCTTATCTACATCAGTCTCAGCATGAATTGCTAAGTCAATTGGCTTAGAAAGATCCAGACTGAAGATACCCATGATGCTCTTTGCATCGATGACATATCTACCAGAGATGAGATCGAAATCACAATCCATGAGATTAATGGTGTTTACGAAAGACTTTACCTTATCAATAGAATTCAGAGAGATCTGTACAGTTTTCATACTCATTCAACTCCTTCTTTATCTGCGTTAAAAGTTATATTGCAATCCTAGTTCATTCCAAAAGGAAAGTCAATTCTTCTTTTCGTAGATGTTTTTGGAAACCTTTCAACAAGGTAAGATGAAAATAGAGCATGAGGAGTATCGTATTCATACAGGAATTAAGTAATTAGAGGTAATCGATTTGAAGAGAGCAGCACTCCACAATTTGGGATGTAAAGTTAATGCATATGAGACAGAAGCCATGGAAGCTCTTTTGGTTTCTGATGGCTACGAGATTGTACCATTTTCAGAAGAGGCCGATGTTTATGTCATTAATACCTGTTCTGTCACAAGCATGGCAGATCATAAGTCTAGACAGATGATTCATAGAGCGAGGAAACAGAACCCAGATGGGGTGGTCATTGCTGCAGGCTGCTATGTGCAGACTGGTGCAGAAGAGCTGAAGGAGGATCTGTCCGTTGACATTATCATTGGTAATAATAAGAAGGACGAATTGCTTCCAGAACTTCATAAATATTTAGAGGCGCATAACCGTGTCTTCGACATGATTGATGTGAATCAGGGACATTTGGAATTCGAGAATCTCTACCTCACCAAGACTGCAGAGCATACCAGAGCCTTTTTAAAGGTTCAGGATGGATGCGACCAGTTCTGTAGCTATTGCGTGATTCCTTTTGCACGAGGTCGTATTCGTTCGAGAAAGATAGACCAAGTTGTAAGTGAGGTAGAAAACCTTGTGAAGCTTGGCTATCGTGAGTTTGTATTAACTGGAATTCACCTATCTTCCTATGGAATGGAGAGATATGGTGTGCCAGGAGAATATGGTTTACAGGATTTAATTGAACAGGTAGCTTCTGTAGATGGAGTTGAGCGCGTTCGCTTAGGCTCAGTAGAGCCACAGATTTTCACTCAGGACTTTATTGATCGTGTGAAGAAGGTAAAGGAATTCTGCCCACACTTCCATTTGTCTTTGCAAAGTGGTTGTGATGCAACCTTAAAGCGCATGAATCGAAAGTATACAGCCCAGGAATACTTTGAGACTTGTCAGATTATTCGAGAGGCATTTGACCATCCGGCTATTACTACAGATGTCATTGTTGGATTCCCTGGTGAGACCGAAGAAGAGTTTTTAGAATCCAAGGCTTTTATTGAGAAGGTAAAGTTCTATGAACTTCATGTCTTTAAGTTCTCTCGAAGAGAAGGGACCAAGGCAGATACCATGAAGGATCAGATTCCTGAAGCAGTTAAGACCGAGAGAAGTCGTATCTTAATTGAGATTGGTAAGAGGATGTCCGAAGAGTTCCGCCAGGAAGTCATTGGGCGAGAGCAAGAGATTCTGATTGAGAATCAAGTCGAAGTGAATGGGGAGACCTATTGGCAGGGATATACCAAGGAATACATTAAAATGGGCTATTCCTCAGATCGTGATCTCACCAATAAAATCGTTATTGGAAAAGCAACAGGCTTTTTAAGCAGAGATATGGTGCTTCTTGACAGAGATAGTTTAGAAAGGGTAAGATAAGTTAGATATTGCTTTAAATATTAACTTTAAAGGATAGGCGAAATTATGCAGGATTTAGGTAATACACAGTATTTTAAAGTTCAAAAGGAACCACGTGTTGGTGTTAAGGAGATTCTCCGTCAGGTGTACTCCGCACTTTCTGAAAAAGGATACAACCCTGTAAGCCAGATTGTTGGATATATTATGTCCGGTGATCCGACTTTTATTACTAGCTACAAGAATGCCAGATCTCTCATCATTCAGGTGGAGAGAGATGAGCTGGTTGAGGAGCTCCTGCGGGAATATATCAATAACGAAGCTTGGAATCAGAAATAATGCAGCGAATTCTTGGACTGGATTATGGGACGAAGACAGTAGGAGTTGCTGTGACAGATGGCTTAGGCTTAACTGCCCAGGGACTTGAGATCATTCGTCGTGAGAAGCCTAAGAAGTTACGTCAGACCCTTGCTCGCATTCGGGAATTGATTGCAGAGTATGACGTGGGTTCCATTGTTTTGGGTAAGCCCTTGAATATGAACGGTTCCTCTGGATTTCGTGTAGAGGATACCCTTGTGTTTAAGGAACTTCTTGAGGAGAAGACAGGTCTGCCTGTTTACCTTGAGGATGAGAGACTGACCACCGTAGATGCCTACTCCATTATGGAGGAAGTGGGAATTAAGAAGGCGGATCAGAAGAAATACGTTGATGAAATTGCAGCGGTTTTAATATTAGAGAGTTATCTGCATCGAAATGAGGCAGATCAATTATAGAAGAGGTTTGGCATGGAGCAGATTACACTTTTTGATGAGAATAACGAAGAGCAAAAGCTGTATGTCTTAGAAGAGACTACCTTAGCTGGTAATCATTATTTGCTTCTATGCGAAGAACCTGAGGGCGATTCAGATGCCTATATCTTCCGTGAGGAGTCTTCAGACTCTGAGGAAGAGGCTACTTATACTCCAGTAGAAGATGATAAGGAGTATGACGCAGTTCTGTCCGTATTCGAAAAATTGTTAGAGGACACGGACTTCGAGTAATACCTATTTTATAATATATTTGACGATAGACCTATATTGGTTTACGTGGCTATTCTTGTAGGGATGGCCACACTAAGATTTTTTATTTTGGATGATACAGATTCGGATTGAATCTGATAGGTATGAATAATTGAGGAATCTTTATCCCACTTCTTTTCTGATGTGGGATGGATTCAGCCTTTATTCAATGGCTTCATGGGAAATGATGCCGCACTAATACATCATATTTTTTTGTAACTGGTAGACAGATTGATTAGAAATTGGGGAGAGACTGCCGTAGAGGGGCAGTCTCTCTTATCGTAAGATGCCCGGGCTTTTTTTAAGTCACAGGTTTATTTTCTTACGTGCAGTTTCCATGGAGGAAATTTTATTTTGAAGAAAACTAAAAATACTGAATCCAAGTTAAAGGTGATTCCATTAGGCGGATTAGAGCAGATTGGAATGAATATGACCGCCTTTGAGTATGAGGATACCATCATCGTTGTGGACTGCGGAATGGCTTTCCCAGAGGATGATATGCTGGGTGTTGACTTAGTGATCCCAGATATCTCATATCTCGAGGAGAATGAGAAGAAGGTGAAGGGATTCTTTATCACCCATGGTCATGAGGACCATATTGGTGCGATCCCTTATGTACTGCGTAAGATTCATGCACCAATTTATGCGACCAAGCTTACCATGGGTATTATTGACCATAAGCTTGAAGAGCATAATATGTTAAAGACTGTCCGCAAGAAGGTTGTAAATTATGGAACCAATATCAATGCAGGTCCATTCCGCATCGAGTTTATTCGTACCAACCATTCCATTCAGGATGCAGCAGCGCTTGCTATCTATACTCCAGTAGGAACCATCGTTCATACAGGTGACTTTAAGGTGGACTATACACCAGTTTATGGTGATCCAATTGACTTACAGCGCTTTTCTGCTATTGGACAGAAGGGTGTACTTGCTCTGATGTGTGATTCTACCAATGCAGAGCGCCCTGGCTTTACTGCTTCTGAGAAGACGGTTGGTAAGACCATCGATAGTATCTTTTCTGAGCATCAGGACAGCCGTATTATTATTGCAACTTTTGCATCCAATGTAGACCGTGTTCAGCAGATTATCAACTCTGCATGTAAGTTCAATCGTAAGGTTGTAGTAGAGGGCCGTAGCATGGTGAATATCATGTCTACAGCAACGGAACTTGGATATATTACAATTCCAGAGAATACCCTGATTGAGACGGATCAGCTGAAGAACTTCCCGGATGAGAGAACATGTATTATTACAACTGGTTCTCAGGGAGAGTCCATGGCAGCACTGTCACGTATGGCAAATGGAACTCATCGTAAGATTCAGATTCAGCCAAATGATACTATTGTATTTTCTTCTCACCCAATTCCAGGTAATGAGAAGTCTGTTGGCCGTGTCATCAATGAACTTTGCCATAAGGGTGCCAATGTAATCTTCCAGGATGTTCATGTATCTGGACATGCTTGCCAGGAGGATATCAAGTTAATTTATTCTCTGGTGAAGCCTAAGTATGCAATTCCAGTTCATGGAGAGTATAAGCATCTGCAGGCGCAGTCCAATATCGCTAAGCAGTTAGGCTATGACAGTGATCACAGAATTATTATGTCCTCTGGTGATATCCTTGAGTTCGATTCTGACCAGAATGCTAAGATCACTGGTAAGGTTCATACTGGAGCGGTTATGGTTGACGGACTTGGCGTCGGTGACGTTGGTAATATCGTTCTCCGTGACCGTCAGCGTCTGGCTGAGGACGGAATTATTATTGTTGTTATGACACTTGCAGCTGAGAATGGACTTCTCCTTGCTGGTCCAGACATTGTCTCTCGTGGATTCGTTTACGTGAAGGATGCGGAGGATCTGATGGAAGAAGCACATAATGTACTGATTGACTTGATGGATCGCTTACAGGATCAGCATGTATCTGATTGGACTCGTATTAAGAATGAGGTAAAGGGTACACTGTCTGACTTCGTTTGGAAAGAGACACAGAGACGTCCTATGATTCTTCCAGTCATCGAGGAAGTATAATGAGAGTATTTGAACAGGGTAGTTCTTTAAAGGAGGCAAGAGAGGACCGAGAGTATCGGTCCATCCGTGAGGAGAGGATGGAAGGTTTTCTGTCCTCCCTTACGGATCCACTAGAGAGCTACCCTGAACTTATGTCTATTGAAGAGGCATGCTTAGAGAAGTATGTCCCATTGATTCGTCCCTCTATGCAGCGCTTCCTGTCCTTTGAGATGAAGGCCAGACGCCCTAAGCGTATTCTTGAAATCGGTACTGCAGTGGGATTCTCCTCCATTCTAATGGCTAAGAATCTTTTGGAATTCTCGGATGATTTTCATATTGATACGATTGAAAATTATGATGTCCGTATCCCAGAGGCAGAGGCAAATTTTAAGGCCTGCGGTGTAGAAGACTATATCACCCTACATTTTGGCGATGCAGGAGAGATTCTTCGATTGATGGGAGAAGAGAAAAAGCAGGGGGATCAAGGCTTCGGTTTACATTTCCATGGACCCTATGATCTGATCTTCATGGATGCAGCTAAGGGACAGTATCCAGTTTGGCTTCCATTGCTGAAGGATCTAATGGAAAAGAATACCCTTCTAATCACAGATAATGTGTTGCAGGAGGGAGAATTGGTGGAGTCTCACTTTGCCATCCATAGGAGAAATCGAACCATTCATAAGAGAGTGCGAGAATACTTATATGCTCTTACACATGACGAAGATCTCCAGACGGAGATTCTTCCTATAGGAGATGGTCTTGCATTAACTGTTCTGAGATGATTGACAGTTTTCCAATCGGGGGTAGAATAAAGAGGAAGATTAAGAAGGAGGTAATGTTATGGCAAAAGATAAATATGTAGCATATGTTGGCACTTACACACATGAGAATAGCTTAGGCATCCATGTCTATGATGTGGATACCCAGACTGGTGTTTTTACAGAGCGATCGGTTGCAGAGATTAATAATCCGTCCTACCTTACAGTTTCTCATGATGGACAGACCTTATACTCCATTGCAGATGAAGGTGTTGCTTCATTCTCCATTGATGAAAATGGTGACTTACATAAGACAAGTCAGCAGTGGATTGGCGGCATGCGTGGCGACTTCGTTGAAGTTGATTCTAAGAATCGCTATCTCTTTGTTGGTGGATATCACGATGGCCGAGTAACCATGATGCGACTTAAGGCAGACGGAACCATCGGTGACATTGCATATGGTGTATTCCATAAGGGCGCAGGCATCGGTTTTGGTGATCCTCATTTTGATCATGCCAAGGTAACCTGTGTTCGCCTGACTCCAGATGAGAAGTTCCTCTGTGCAGTAGATTTTGGCCTGAATCAGGTGAAGGTCTACCGTGTGGATTATGAAATGGGACACCTTAGCATGGCAGATATTATCCGCCCGGAATTAGGAGGTGGTGCAAGAGAGATCCGCTTCTCTAAGGATGGTAAGTATGCATATGTATTGACTGGATTAAATAATTCCGTAGAAGTTTATGCGTATCATGTAGATGACAGAGATGAGCCTGTATTTGAAAAGATTCAGACTGTATCTGTTCTCAATAAAACATATGAAGCTGCAGCTTCTATGAATATGACCTTTAATGAGACGGAGGATTACCTCTTTGTAGCAGTGGATGCATTGAATGCTGTAACTTGTCTGAAAAGGGATGCTGAGACTGGTATGTTAAGTTATGACGGCATGACCTTTATCAGTGGCGAGTATCCAAAGTCTATTGCTATCCTTCCAGGAAATGAGTTCCTGGTAGTGGCTAACCATGACACCAATGATCTTAGAACCTTTAAGATTCATTATAAGGATCATTATTGCTTACTGAAGAATCCACCGGTGAAAATCAATCAGCCAAACCGCATTCACATTCATAAGATGAGATAAGAGAGTCGGGAAGAGTTAGGAAAAAGACAAAGAGGAGACAATTCGATGGCAGGTTCTACCTTTGGAAAGGTATACCGTGTTACCACCTGGGGTGAGTCCCACGGAAAGGCACTAGGAGCAGTTGTAGACGGCTGCCCGGCAGGAGTTCCACTTACAGAAGAAGATATCCAGAGCTATCTGGACCGAAGAAAGCCAGGACAGTCCAAGGCAACCACCGCCCGAAAGGAAGCGGATCGCTGTGAGATTCTATCTGGCGTATTTGATGGAAAGACCACAGGGACACCTATTTCTGTTTTGGTTTGGAATGGTGACCAGCACTCTAAGGATTATTCCAATATTGCCCATGTATATAGACCTGGGCATGCAGATTATACCTTTCAAGAGAAGTATGGAATTAGAGATTACCGTGGCGGCGGCAGATCCTCTGGCAGAGAGACCATTGGTCGTGTTATTGGCGGAGCCATTGCCATGCAGGTATTGAAGGAGTTTGGAATTTCCTTTACCTGTTACGCCAAGTCCATTGGTCCAGTTGTGGCTGAAAATGTGGACCCGGTTTACATTTCTAAGAATCCATTCTGTCTACCAGATCCCAATGTGGTAGAGCGGGCACAGAGTTATCTAGATGCCTGTATGGAGAGAAAGGATTCTATCGGCGGCGTTATTGAGTGCCGGGTGGATGGTCTCCCTGTGGGACTTGGAGAACCGGTTTTTGATAAGCTAGATGCCCTGCTTGGACAGGCTGTTATGTCTATTGGTGCAATTAAGGGATTTGAAGTGGGAGATGGCTTCCAGTCAAGTCTTTTGCATGGTAGTCAGGACAATGATGGTTTCTATATGGATGGGGATGAGGTGAAGAAATCCTCCAACCATTCAGGTGGAACCCTTGGCGGTATGTCTGATGGAGGCCAGTTGGTATTTCGTGCCGCTGTGAAGCCGACACCTTCTATTGCACAAGCCCAGCAGACGGTGGATGATCAGGGAAATGACACTTTGATTGTCATCCATGGACGTCATGATCCAATTATTGTGCCAAGGGCAGTTGTGGTTGTGGAAAGCATGGCTGCAATTACAATCCTGGACCTTATGATGCAGAATGCATCTAGCCAGGTGGATGCACTGAAGAATTTTTATAAGAAATAGTTTAAGGAATTTGAAATGACAGAGAAGAGTACCTATAAGATACTGAAGACGGATGGCAATGCCAAGCGTGCAGAGTTTACAACGGTGCACGGAACAGTACAGACTCCACTTTTTATGAATGTTGCAACGGTTGCTGCCATTAAGGGTGGTGTGTCTACTGATGACTTACATTCCATTGATACACAGGTTGCATTATCCAATACCTATCACCTTCATGTTCGCACTGGAGATGAGATGATTCGTAAGCTGGGTGGTCTCCATAAGTTTATGGTTTGGGATCGCCCGATTCTTACGGATTCCGGCGGATTCCAGGTATTCTCTCTTGCAAAACTCCGTAAGATTAAGGAGGAGGGTGTATCCTTCCAGTCACATATTGACGGCCATCGTATCTTCATGGGACCAGAAGAGTCTATGCAGATTCAGTCCAATCTCGGCTCTACAATTGCCATGGCATTTGATGAGTGTCCAAGCTCTGTGGCTGAGCGTGGGTATGTTGAGAAGTCTGTTGCCCGTACAGAGCGTTGGCTGAAGCGTTGCCAGGATAAGATGAATGAATTGAATGGGATGGAAGGTACTGTGAATCCGAAGCAGTTACTTTTCGGTATCAACCAGGGAGCCATCTATAAGGATATTCGTGTGGAAAATGCCAAGCGTATCTCTGAGATGAATCTTGATGGTTATGCCATTGGCGGCCTGGCTGTAGGTGAGACTGCAGAACAGATGTATGAGATCATTGAAGAGACGACACCTTATCTTCCTAAGGATAAGCCAACCTACCTTATGGGTGTTGGTACGCCTCAGAATATCTTAGAAGCAGTCGAGCGTGGTGTAGATTTCTTCGACTGTGTATATCCATCTCGTAATGGACGTCATGGTCATGTCTATACCCATAAGGGTAAGATTAATCTGTCTAATAAGAAGTATGAACTGGATATGAGCCCAATTGAAGAGGGCTGTCAGTGTCCCGCTTGCCGTACCTATAGCCGTGCTTATATCCATCACCTGTTTAAGGCGAAGGAGATGCTGGGTATGCGTCTTGCAGTTCTCCATAATCTCTACTTCTATAACCACCTGATGGAAGAGATCCGTGGGGCTATTGAAGATGGCAATTATCATCAGTGGAAGGAAGAGATGATTGATAATATGAAGGAATATGATCGGGAAGCAGGTCGTATTTGAACTACTCGATTACTTGTAACTGAGTAGTTCACTATTGCATATCATCCGCTGATTATGTAGAATAAACTCGTTATGATGAAATAAAGTATTAGGAGGCATACAAATGATTCTTTTAAATTCCGCAGCAGCAGGTGGTGTCAGCCTGATCGTCTGGATTGTTATTCTTTTCGGTTTTATGTATCTCTTCATGATTCGTCCACAGCAGAAAGAGACGAAGAAGAAGAATGCACTGATGGAATCCTTAGCAGTAGGTGATACTGTTCTTACAACAAGCGGTTTCTACGGAGTAGTAATCGATCTTGCAGATGAGGATACCGTAATCGTTGAGTTCGGTAACAATAAGAACTGCCGTATCCCTATGCAGAAGGCTGCAATCTCTGCAGTTGAGAAGCCTGAGGATGCTGTTCAGACTGAGGAAGTTAAGCCTGATGCTGAAGATACTGGTAAGAAGAAGGGCTTCTTCAAGAAGTAATTCCTAAGTAGTGGATGATGACACCCAGCTGTTATGGCTGGGTGTTTTTTTATGCTACTCTGAGATGATCATCATCAAATGGAATGGCTATGAATTGGTTCATCATTCAGTTATTATTGGCTGGCATTGTATTTATAAAAGAGACTAATCGATGCAAAATAAAACCTATAAGTTATACTAATTATATATATGAAAATATAAAATAGGCATATTAATAAAAGATGGGTAATAAGTATTGAAAAAGTTATTATTTGTACTTATAATTCTTTTTGTAAGTTGTTTCTTCCCCAAATAAGTGAGTGGGGGAGTTAAATTCTTAGGAGGATTTATATGGAAAACTTCTTTAAATTAAAGGAGAAGAATACCACTGTTAAAACAGAGGTACTCGGAGGTCTGACAACCTTCATGACAATGGCCTATATTCTGGCTGTTAACCCATCAATTCTTAGCAATGCAGGTATGGATGCAGAGGCAGTAATGATTGCTACATGTCTTGCTTCCTTCATCGGAACACTTGCAATGGCACTTTTAGCAAACCTTCCATTTGCGCTTGCACCAGGTATGGGACTGAATGCTTACTTCGCATTCTCTGTTTGCCTTGGCATGGGCTATTCCTGGCAGGTTGCACTGCTTGCAGTATTTGTCGAGGGTGTAATCTTCATCCTTCTGACACTTACCAATGTGCGTGAGGCAATCTTCAATGCCATTCCAATGTGCTTAAAGAAGGGTGTTGGCGCTGGTATCGGTCTTTTCGTTGCTTTCATCGGATTACAGGATGCGAAGCTTGTTGTGAAGTCTGATTCTACACTGGTAACATATGTAAGCTTCCGTAATATGTGGCATACAGCAGGCATCGTTGCACTTGTAGCATTAATCGGTGTTCTTCTGATCGTAATCTTAGAATATAAGAGAGTACCTGGCGGTATCTTAATTGGTATCGTAGCTACTTGGGTATTAGATATGATTTTAGAGATAGCTGGTGTATACGTTCCAGATCCAAAAGCTGGTTTCTATTCTGTAATTCCAAGCATGCATATGACAAACTTTGCAAGCCTTGGTAAGACCTTTGGCGCTGCATTTGATTTCGGTGCATTTGGCGATGTGAAGATCATGGACTTTATTGTTATCATGTTCTCCTTCCTCTTCGTTGATATTTTCGATACCATCGGAACTCTGATCGGTGTATCTGATCGTGCAGGTATGCTTGATAAGGATGGAAAGCTTCCTCAGATTAAGCCAGCACTTCTTGCAGATGCGATCGCAACCTGTGCAGGCGCAATCCTTGGTACTTCAACCACTACAACATTCGTTGAGTCTTCTGCAGGTGTAGGTGCAGGTGCTAGAACTGGTCTTGCTTCAGTTGTTACAGGACTGATGTTCTTAATCGCAATTTTCTTTGCTCCTATTTTTACAACAATTCCTACATTCGCTGTTGCTCCAGCTCTGATCTACGTTGGATTCCTGATGCTGTCTGCAATTATTGATGTAGACTTTAAGAACCTTCGTCAGGGTGTTCCAGCATTCCTTACCGTTCTTTGCATGCCTCTGATGTACTCTATCTCTGAGGGTATCGCAGTTGGTATCATCTCTTATGTTGTCATCAACCTGATTGCAAATGCAATGACTAAGAATAAGGAAGATCGTGAGCCAGTAACTCCACTTATGATTGTTCTTGCAATCATCTTCGTTCTGAAGTATGCACTTCTGTAATTCATAGAAGGATCTTGAACGAGAGCCCAGGTTATCCTGGGCTCTTTTTTGTTTCGTTTTTTGCTTTCATAGATTACAATTACAATTACAATTACAATAGATGTATACATTATTTGCTGTGAGAGGAGCGATCGAATGCTAGCACTTATCACTGGTGGCGGATCAGGAATCGGCTTAGAGATTGCTAGAATTTTATATGAATCCTATGACCTGATTTTGGTAGGGAGAAATGTAAACCGACTGGAAGATGGCAGAGCATCCATTCTAGATTCCTATCAATCGAAAGCGAGAAAGAATACAATTGAAACCATTTCCTGTGATGTGTCAAAGCCAGGAGATTGCCAGAAACTATACGATAAGTTGCAAAATAGAGAGATCGATGTCTTAATCAATGCTGCAGGATTTGGGACCATTGGAAACTTTCTAGAGACAGATCTTTCAAAGGAAGTGGAAGAGACAGAAACCAATTGTATAGGCTTAATGTGCATGATGAAGTTATTCCTCCCAGATATGCTGAAGAGGAGAAGTGGCTCTATTTTAAATGTTGCATCCTCAGCGGGATATATGCCAGGAAGTCCGGGGATGGCAGTCTACTATGGAACCAAGGCCTATGCCTTATCACTAACCAGATCCATTGCTACAGAATATTCCTGCAAGAAGAAGGGTGTGTATATAGGAGCCCTTTGCCCAGGACCGGTTTTAACTGATTTTTCTACCAAGGCAGGAGGACAGGTAAAAAAAGGACTAGGTGCAATCACTGCAGAGCAGTGTGCTAGGGAGGCCCTTCGTGGAATGGCACGAAAGAAAAAGGTGATCATTCCCGGGGCCCTTATGAAATTAAGCTATCCTTTTACAAAGATACTTCCAGGGAATCTGCTTTTGTATTTTGCTAGAAAGCATCAGGAAAAGAAGACAAAATTGTGAAATCTGTTGACGGATTCCGTGACATGCATGAAAATAGATATATTCTAAATAATAGGAGTGATTTTTTGTCAGATCATTATATTAAATGGGAAAAACTAGATAATACAGCAAATCTATTTCCGGTCATCGCGGGAGAGCGAATGACCAATACCTATCGTATTTGTTGTGAGTTGAATGAGGTGATTCAGCCAGACTTATTACAGAGAGCAGTGGATATTGTGACTCCTAAGTTTCCTGGATTTAATCTTCGCCTTCGCACAGGTATCTTTTGGTATTACTTCGAAGAGAATGGAAAGAAGGCACCAGAGGTTGTTCTTGAGAGTACATACCCTTGTCGCTTGATTCATCCCAACCGTAATCGCAGTTATTTATTCCGTGTGACTTACTTTAAGAAGAGGATTAATCTGGAAGTCTTTCACGTATTAGCTGATGGTATGGGAGGTATTATATTCTTAAGGGAACTTACCTATCAGTATCTTCGATTGGCACACCCTGAATTGTCAGAGAAGCTAGGAGATGGCTTGTCCGATGAGACATCCTTAAATCGAGAGGACAGCTTCCTACGTAATTTCCGTAAGGCAAGCCCTGCACAGTATAAGGCTGGTAAAGCCTTTACTATTCCAGGAGAGAAGCTTCCATACGGTGCCTTTGGCGTGATTACCGGAACTCTATCTGTTCAGGATTTAAAGAAGGTTGTGAAGGAAAAGTATCACACCACCATTAATGATTATATCGTGGCAGCATTTATCTATTCTACCTATCGTAATTATCCCAATGGGGTGTCTAAGAATCGCCCAATTCGTGTGGCTGTTCCAGTGAATTTGAGACCATATTTTCAGTCTCAGACTACTAAGAATTTCTTCGTAATGGTTTCTGCAGAGTTTATTCCAGAGAAGGATGACTATAGCTTTGAGGAGATTGTAGAGATTACCAAGAGTAGCTTGGCAGAGCAGATGACCAAGGAGAATTTAGAATCAATATTCTCATATAATGTAGCCAATCAAAAGATTCTTGTGGCAAGAGCAGTTCCACTTCCCCTTAAGAATGCAGCGATGAGGTTTATTTATAATAAGACAGCATCTGCGAATACTACAACCATTACAAATATTGGGCGAGTTACAGTGGAAGAGGACTATAAGGCATATATTCGAAGCTTTTATAGCTTCCTGCCATTCTCTTTAGGACAGAATCTGAAAGCTGCAGTTACCTCTTATGAGGATCGATTGATTGTGGCATTCACATCAGCATTGATTGATACATCTATTGTGAGAGATGTATTCCGCCAGATGTCCGAGGATGGATTACATATTGAGATTGAGACCAATGGCGTGTTTTACTAGTCTGTTTTGAATATTGTGATTTCATAGGATCTATTTGAAAATTCTATAGTGCTTATATCATCTTCAAAAGAGGGCATTTTTAGGGGAAATATATAATCCGACTGCTGTAAAATGGTGGCGTATCAATATAATCCAACGGCAATGAATTGGTAAGACATTTTTATATGGAATGATCCTTCTTGGAGGAATGGGTAAGGAGTATTTAATTGAGCTATTGTAAACATTGTAAAGTAGAAATATTGGATGAGACAGATACCTGTCCTTTGTGCAAAAATATCTTAACGGATGAGGAGGGTGTTTTTCACGGTAGTGTGAACTATCCGGATGTCACCAAACGTAAAAAGCTGATTAGCAGAGCGCTAAGTATTATTACCTTTTTGGTGGTTTCTATTTCCATTATTTCGGTATATATCAATTACACTACCAGTCAACAGATTTGGTGGAGTCTTATTGTGGTAGGGTCACTTTTGTATGTTTTATGGATTCTGTCCTTGTCTGCAAGAGAAGCAGGCTATCTCCATCGTATTTTTGTTACAGTCCTTGGTGCAGTCCTTTTAGTTGCCCTGATTGACTGGGTGACAGGATTCCATCGTTGGTCCATTAACTTTGTATTGCCTGGAGCAATGCTCCTTGTTGATGTGATATTCATTGTGTTAATGATTGTGAATCATAAGAATTGGCAAGGCTATATGCTTTTCCAGTTATTGATGATTTTGGTTGCATTCATACCACTAGGGTTTATTCATTACCACGTCGTTACGCATCCATTGGTATCTGAGATTGCAATTTTATCTGCGATTATTGTTTTCCTTGGAACCTTGATCCTGGGAGGAACCACCGCTCGAACAGAGATGAAAAGAAGATTCCATATATAGGGAAATTCTATATATAGGAAAATTCCATATATAAGAAGATTTTATTCATAAGAAGATTCCATGAATAAGAAAATGGTCACCTCAAATTTTGAGGTGACCATTTTTGCTATAGAAATCGCTATGATTGTCAATTTGAAACTGAGCCACTCAGTTTCAGATTAGCATTTATAAATTGTATATAAGCATTATCTATTAGGATATAGATGCTCCACTGGGAGATAATCTGGTAAGCCATCTACATAAGGGACATCGGGCTCACCCTGAATCAGAGGATTTAAATAATCCACCATTTCTTTGGTTACATCATTTCCGTCCTCGTTAATCCATTCTCTTGGAACAGATTTTACCTGATTTGCAATTTCTGAAACTGGCCATGAACTATATGCGACTTTATAGGGATTTCTGCTTTCTCTAGTGAGAATTGACATCAGCCCGGTTTTTCCTTCCATTGCAAGAGAAAAAGCGTTTTCTCCAAGAAGTTCAGACTCCATAAGGTCCGTCTCGGATGCCATATGAGCAGCCGCACGCTGTAATACGTTAATTTCAATGGAACGAACCTTTACCTGAAGGGCATTCTTTAACAAGCCTTCAAGAGTTTTTCCAGCACCACTAAGGTGGTTGTGCCCAAAGATATCACTCGCGCTATCAGCGGTACTAATGTAGTCGCCATTTTTATCACGGATTCCTTCGGACATAGCAATAACAACTGTATTTTTTCCTTCTAAGAGAGATCTGGTATCTTGAATACATTTGTCTAAGTCAAAAGGAACTTCTGGGAGATAGATGAGATCTGGGGCAGGGGAGTGCTTAGTACGAGCAAGTGCACTTGCTGCTGTTAACCACCCTGCATCGCGGCCCATAATCTCAACGATTGTGACACTTTTTACTGCATAGATATAGGCATCCATAGCTACTTCTCTTACAGATGCAGCCACATATTTCGCTGCAGATCCAAAGCCTGGGGTGTGGTCTATCTTTACTAGGTCATTATCTATGGTTTTAGGAATGCCAATGATTTTAACAGGAAGCGCATGGGCCTTTGCGTATTGCGAAAGCTTATCCACTGTATCCATAGAGTCGTTGCCACCGATGTAAAAGAACGTATTGATCTCTAACTTTTCGAATACCTTGAAGATCTCCTGATATTTTTCTTGTCCCTCATCACCCTTTGGGAGCTTGTATCTGCAAGAACCCAGATACATGGCAGGAGAGTGGATCAATCGTTTGGTAAAAGAAGCGTCATTTTCCATTTTCTCTGACAGGTTTAAGAAACGCTCTTCTAATACCCCAATGATTCCATTAATAGCTCCGTAGACAATTGAGAAATGATTTGTCTTACGATTCATTTCTAGAACTCCAGCCAGGGAGGCATTAATTGCTACCGTAGGGCCACCGGATTGTGCGACCATGCAATTCATGATGCAATTCCTTTCTACTTATGTGAATACCAACGCTCTTTATCATAAGTTAAAGTTGTATAGAATACAACTTTTTTGCTTGTAAAATAGAGAATTGAACTACATAAAACACATGAAAATAAGAAATGGAAGATGAAAAAATAGTGATTGTTACATGCTGTTAATAAATGAAATTAGTGAGAAAAATAAAAAGATGGTTTTCTGAAGCAACTTTACATTCCTTATAAACGAAAAATATGCAAAAGAAAATGCATGTATAGAAAGTAAGGAAAGTAAAGCATGCATGGGAAGACAGATAAAGAGATGCACCCATAAGAAAGTAAAGCAAAAAACTAAGGCGTACAGAGGATGTAAAGAAAGATAAGCGATGGAGGCCAATATGAAGAAAAAGAGATTAACAAGAGAAACTATTTTGGTTTGTGCAATTCTAGCATTATGTACAGCAATTGGAATATTCTTACTAGGACTTGCAATTATTGGAGTGGACATTGGGTCAATTAATCCAGTTCATGGAATCACCTCATTTTCAGCTCTTTCCTTCTTAATATGGGGTGGGTTACTCTATGGTAATTGTTGACTGCCTCATTCATGTTTCCTATAATTTAATATATATTGATAAACTAAGCGTTGAAAGGACGTAAATAATGAAGACTTTCGGTAATCGCTTTTTCAAATTGACGGCAGTAGGTGCTTTATCTGTTGCCATCCTTTTCGGAAACATGAATGTCCAGGCAACAACTAAGCCTGCTAGTACTACCAAGAATGCAACAACAACTACTACAACTACATCAGGAACAACAGGACTTTATTTTTCAAAGAATTCAGTTACAGTTGGCGATAGCGTGAAGGCTACCATAACAGGATCAAGGTCTGATACTATTAAAGTACGTTTTACGACCAGTGTATTAACACTGACCAACTGTACTGCAACTGGCTATACCTTAAGTGGTAATGCAGTTACATTTACAGGGACCAAGGCTACATTAACCTTTAAAGCGACTGCAGCTGGTTCTGCGAATGTTATTGTATCTGCGACTGGCTTAACTGGATGTAGTGCAAAGCTTAACGTACAAGCAGCTGCTACTCAGGATACAACACCTGCTGCTCCTGCAGAGACGCCTACTCCTGATCCAAGTACCGATACGAACCAGACACCAGAGAATAGTAATGA
Source organism: uncultured Lachnospiraceae bacterium (assembly GCA_900317915.1). GTDB lineage: Bacteria > Bacillota > Clostridia > Lachnospirales > Lachnospiraceae > Lachnocurva. The sequence continues at coordinate 75,202 of ONIO01000002.1, forward strand.
AGTTACCATTAATAAGGTGAAGTATGTACTACAGACACCAGAGAAGCTTCCTACGGAGTTACTTGTTTCTAGCGAAGTGAAGATTGGAGACGCTACTTATCCGGCTTATAACCTGTCTGGTACAGATACAAGTTTCTATTATTTGTATGCATCTGTTGATAATGGTGAGGCTTCTTGGTATACCTATGACTCATCAGCTGGCTCAATACAAAAGACCAATGATGATGTATTCGAACTGGTTCATGGGAAGTCAGGCTCTGAAGACAAAAATAAGCCAGCAGAGGCCAAGGAAGGTAAGAAGACAAAAGATTCAAATACCAACTTCATTGCAGCTATTAAGGATAAAATAAATGAAATCGGTAAAACGAAGGTAATGGCTGCTGCAGGCATTCTCCTTCTTGCAATTATCATTATCATTATTATTAATCTAATCTTTTCTAAGAAGAGAAGAAATGAAGATGTATTTGAGGATGAAGAGGATGAAGATACTGATGATTGGTTCAGTGGAGAACATGCTCTTTCACAAGCAAAGAGAGTAGATGAATTAGAAAACAGTCAGCCACTGCCTAATTCCTTTGCGGGTAATAATCATTCTAACGATGTAGCAGAGGATGATTCAGATGAAGCGACGGAAAATACTCAGATCGATAATGAACTGCTGAATGGAGAAAAAGTAGTAACTCCTGATGATGTAGTAACAGATACTGTAGCAGAAAAAGATTCTGATTTAGATATTAATAAGGATGATGACGGGAGCCTGGATTTAGAGCAGGCCTTAACTTCCGCTTTGACAGAAACAGAGATGATGCCAGAGGAGACAGCTTCTACAGAGATGGTAGAAGAGGAAGAGGCCAATGATTTGGCTCCTGCACCTGAAACTGTGGAAACAGAACTTCAAGTAGCCCAGCCTGAAGATGCTGACTCCCTTGAAGAGTCCTATGACTTTGATGATGAGGATCAGACAGCTCCTAAGAAAAAGCACCGCTTCTTCTTCCATAAGGAAGAGGAAGTCTGGGAGGATGACCCAACTGAGGATGAGGAAAGCACAAGCAATTTTGATGATCAGATTCTTGAATCCGCAGAAAATCGTAAGGCGAAGATGGGATCAGATGACGATTTTATGGATTTGAATAATCTATAATTTGATGTGTTGTAGAATATACTGAGAAGTATAGAAATAGAGGGATTGTAATGAACTATACAGTAACGGCTAAGCAGGCATTAGCCTACGGAAAGAGAATATCAAAAAGATTAAATCACAACTATGTTGGAACAGAGCATCTACTGGTTGGCTTGCTCCAACAGGAGGACTCTGTTGCTTGTCGAGTACTTCATCATGAAAAAATCATGAAAGAAGATGTGATTCGTCTGATTTCCGAATTAATCGCTCCGGAGAGTGGGAGCGCAATAATGGATCGCTCTGGTTATACACCTAAGATGGAGCAGCTCTTAGAGCAGGCTGAATTAGAAGCAGAGTATAGTCATTCCGAGGAAGTTGGAACAGAGCATCTTCTCCTTGCACTGTTGAAAATTCAAGACTGCGCAGGTGCGAGACTCTTAAACTCCATGGATGTGAATGCACAGAGATTGTTCCAGAATATCTTAGAAGCAATGGGGCGTGCAGGAGATATCTACAAGGAAGAAATGAATTCTGTTTCTGGACAGCATTCTTTTGGTGAATCTCCAGCCTTAGATCAATATGCTAGAGATTTAACAGAACTAGCTGCGATGGGCCAGTTAGATCCAGTTATTGGCAGAGAGACAGAGATTTCACGTGTGGTTCAGATTCTATCTCGAAGAGGAAAGAATAATCCATGCTTAATTGGTGAGCCAGGTGTTGGAAAAACAGCAATCGTTGAAGGACTGGCAGAGCGCATTGTGAATGGAAATGTTCCAGATTCTGTTGCTGACAAAAGAGTCTTATCCCTTGATTTATCCGGGATGGTTGCTGGCTCTAAGTATCGTGGAGAATTTGAGGAACGAATTAAAAAGGTAATTGCAGAAGTAGTTTCTCTGGGTAATATCATTTTGTTTATTGATGAGCTACATACTCTGATTGGTGCCGGTGGAGCAGAGGGGGCCTTGGATGCGTCCAACATTCTAAAGCCAGCGCTTGCTCGTGGAGAGATTCAGGTGATTGGTGCCACAACCATTGATGAGTATCGTAAGCATGTTGAGAAGGATGCAGCACTTGCGCGTAGATTCCAGTCAGTGATGGTAGAGGAACCGTCCAAAGAAGATACCGTTTTAATTCTTAAGGGAATTCGCTCTCTATATGAAAAACATCATAATGTTCAGATTACAGATGAGGCAATTGATGCATCGGTACAATTAGCAGAGCGATACATTTCGGATCGATTTTTACCAGACAAAGCCATTGATTTAATGGATGAAGCAGCTGCACGTTTGAGACTAAGTGCGGTAAAGGCTCCAGAAAACATGTCTATGCTTCGCCGTTCCATCGAGGAATCAGAGGCGGAGTTAGAGCAGGCTTTAATGGATGACGATATGAATCGGGCTCTTGAAATCCGCGCGCATCAAAAAGAATTAAAGAAGGAACTTCTATCTGCAGAAAAGAAGCAGGCGAGACGTTCCTCTGCAAAGAAACTGATTTTGTCTGAGGATGACGTTGCATTGGTTGTATCTCAATGGACCAATATTCCAGTTGCGAAACTGACAGAGACAGAAGCGACACGCCTTCGTAATCTAGAAAAGACTCTTCATAAGCGTGTGATCGGCCAGGAGGAAGCAGTTGGCGCTGTTTCAAGAGCTGTTCGACGTGGTAGAGTTGGATTAAAAGAACCAAATCGTCCAGTTGGATCTTTCTTATTCTTAGGTCCAACTGGTGTTGGAAAAACAGAAGTATCGAAAGCTCTTGCAGAAGCGGTATTTGGCGATGAAAGTGCTATGATCCGTGTCGATATGTCAGAGTACATGGATAAGACTAGCGTTAATAAGATGATTGGATCTGCACCGGGTTATGTTGGATATGAAGAAGGTGGTCAGCTTAGCGAACAGGTTCGGAGACATCCATATTCTGTAGTCTTGTTTGATGAGATTGAAAAGGCACATCCAGATGTATTTAATGTGCTTCTACAGGTTTTAGATGATGGACATATCACGGACTCGCAAGGCCGTCGTGTTGATTTCAAAAATACGATTATTATTATGACCTCCAATGCTGGAGCTCAGGAAATCGTAGAACCTAAGCATCTTGGATTTGGTGGAACAGATTCAGCAAAGGAAAACTATAATCGCATGAAGTCCAATGTGATGACAGAAGTGAAACAGATTTTCCGCCCTGAGTTTTTAAATCGAATTGATGAGACCATTGTATTTAGAATGCTTACAAAGGATGATTTGAAGCAAATCGTACGGCTGATGGCTACATCATTAATTAAGCGTGCAAAAGACAATCTTTCTATTGAATTAAAAATTCAGCCAAGCGCTGAAAACTATATTGTCGATAAGGCATATGATCCGAAGTATGGAGCACGTCCGTTGCGTAGAAGAATTCAGATGGATATTGAAGACCGTTTATCAGATGAACTATTATCTGGTAACGTGAAGGCTGGAGATATTCTGGTTGTTTCTGCAGTGGCTGGAAAGCTTGTATTCAAGTCTGAGAAGCCAAAGACTTCTTCAAAAAAGAGTGCAAAGCCTTCTACGAAGAAGACAAGTAAGAAGCCAGAGAAGAGAACCAAGAAGTCTACAAGCAAAAAGAAAAATGGTGCATCATCTGTAGTCAAGAAAACTGTATCAAAAAAGAAGAAATAATAGAAAAACAAATAGGGAAGTAATATAATAAATGAAAACCGATAGGTTTTCATAACAGACACAAGTCACCAATAATTTGAGAGGAGCACGAAATGGCAGTCGTAGAGGAACTGATCCGCAAAGAATCAGATGGTACCATTAGCTTTGGAAATTACGAACTTGGAGAGAAGGCCAAGAAAAGTGATTTTGAATATAACGGTGATACTTACAAGATTAAAACATTCAAAGAAATTACCAAACTTGAACGTAATGAGATGTTTGTTTATGAATCTGTACCAGGTACAGCTGTTGAAAAGTTCTCTAATAGTAATGAGGAGATTAAATTCTTTGTAGAGGGCTTTGAGGATGCTCAGATCACATTAGAATTAGAAGCAGAGACTGAGTATGATATTACTGTAAATGGCAAAGACGCAGGAACGATGAAAACGAATCTCGGCGGAAAGTTAAGCCTAAGTGTTGAACTTGACCCTAAGAGTCGCGTTGAAGTATCTATTAAAAAGAAATAATTTATTTTCTGTAACTATTATTTATAATGACTGGCTGATTTTGATTACCCTTATGGTTCGAATCAGCCAGTTTTGTTTTCAAAGGAGCATTATGGCGAAGGGAACGAAAATCTTATTCTTTTGCAAGGAGTGTGGATACGAGTCTGGAAAATGGATGGGTCAGTGTCCAGGATGTAAAGAGTGGAATACCTTTGTAGAAGCAGAAGTGGATAAGAAAACACTTAAGAATCACGCACAAGAAGTTTCTGATAGAAAGCCTACAAAGCTTTCGCAGATTCAAATTGAAGAGGAAATACGAACATCTACACACATGGAGGAGATGGACCGTGTATTAGGCGGGGGCATCGTTACAGGATCCCTTGTTCTTGTAGGAGGAGATCCAGGTATCGGAAAATCCACTCTTTTGCTGCAGATGTGCCGTAATATTTGTGAAGATAACCTTAGAATGCTCTATATTTCTGGAGAGGAATCTCTTCAACAGATCAAATTAAGAGCAGATCGAATGGGCCAATTCAATGATAAGCTTGCACTGCTCTGTGAGACGAATCTGGAACTGATTGATGGAGTGATTCGAAAAGAAAAACCAGAAATCGTAATCATAGATTCTATCCAGACCATGTTTTCGGATTCTGTGGACTCTGCACCAGGAAGTGTGTCTCAGGTTAGAGAGGCGACGGCCACGTTAATGAAGATTGCAAAGGGACTTAATATAACAATCTTCGTAGTGGGACATGTTACTAAGGAAGGGGTTGTTGCTGGCCCTCGTGTATTAGAGCATATGGTGGATACAGTGCTTTACTTAGAGGGTGACCGTCATGCGTCCTATCGAATTCTACGTAGCGTGAAGAATCGATTTGGTTCCACAGATGAAATTGGTGTGTTTGAGATGGAACAGGATGGACTGAGAGAAGTCCAGAATCCTTCTGAGTTTATGCTAGAAGGAAAGCCGGAAAATGCCTCCGGATCCGTTGTGGCATGTTCCATGGAAGGTACGCGTCCTATTCTAATTGAGATCCAGGCACTTGTTTGCAGAAGTAATTTTGGCATGCCGCGCCGAACAGCAGCAGGCTGCGATTATAATCGAGTAAATCTATTAATGGCTGTATTGGAAAAGCGCTTGGGGATTCATCTTAGCGAGTATGATGCCTATGTGAATATTGCAGGTGGAATACGTATGAATGAACCTGCGATAGACCTTGGAATTGTTATGGCCTTAGTATCTTCTGTGAAGGATGCAGTTATAGATGAATCTACAATCTGTTTTGGAGAAGTTGGATTATCTGGAGAGGTAAGATCCGTTCCAATGGCAGAGCAGAGAGTTAACGAAGCAAGAAAACTTGGCTTTAAAACCTGTATTCTGCCAAAGTCGTGCTTATCCTCTGTTAAGGAGAAAGAGGGAATTAAACTAGTGGGAGTGTCTAATGTGAAAGAGGCGGTTCTTGCGGTAGTAGGTAACTAGGGGGGGAGAGTTTTTGCTTGTTCTGTGCCAATAGGTAGTATGATGGATTTTAGACAGCAGGAGTTTATGGCTGATATATAAATGATATGATTATAAAATGTGTCTACAATTCAGACAATTTCATAAAATAGTAACAAATCGATTTACTTCTTGAAAATGCTGGATTTTGTGTTGACGGGAGTGATTCTAGATGATATTATACTAACTGTTCCGAGACAAACAAGTTTGGAACAATTCAGACAACTTTAATACAACTTAAAGAAATGTTTGAAAATGAAATTAAAAAACTTCTTGACAGATACAGGAAAAGAGAGTATCATCAATGAAGTCGGCGCGAGAGAGCGTTGAACAAAAAGAACCTTGATAACTGAACAATGAAACAACCTTGAAAGATTCTAATGAGAATTTTTTAAAGAACGCGTTATG